>NZ_QUZT01000011.1 GCF_004682045.1 Pseudomonas nabeulensis | reverse complement strand
CTGGCATTAGGGCTTGCCCCCTCCCACATTGGTTAGTGATGATCACCAGGGCACTGGCAAGTGCTTGAACCCCTTTGATTTTTTAATCTGCCGCGAACGGTTGTAACTTCTGGTTAGATCGGTACAATGGCGCGGCTTGCCGAGAGGCAGGCGTCGTTATGGTGACCCCATCGGTCCCCCCGCAACGATTACCCGTGAACCTGGTCAGAGCCGGAAGGCAGCAGCCACAGCGGGAACATTGTGTGCCGGGGTGTGGCTGGTGGGGTTGCCTCCAATCATCCAAGTGATTGATTCTTAACGGTTTTTCACCCTTTACCACGCGGTGGTACAAGGAGTGATACATCCGTGTCGACCGTCCCGTCCTACCTTTTGCTGTCCCGCCACTCGGTCTACTACTTCCGAATCGTGGTGCCGGATGTCATTCGCCCGTTATTCCCCCAAAGAGAAATTCGTCGCTCCCTGCAAACTCGTTGCAAGCGGGAGGCGCTGATTCGTGGGCGTGACATTCTGGCCCAGGTCCAAGGCCTGTTCACGCAAGCGTTCCAAGGGAGTAGACCCTCTGTTGAGCTTCTGCGCGGAGCCTGGGAGGCAGGAGGCAAACGTCTTGCCTGTTGGGCGTCGTGGCTGCGTCAGCAGCAGTTGCTTGGCGTCGCTATGCCTTCGCCTGAAGCCTTACGGGAAACGCCCCCAGTAGCCGTACACGCATCCATAGCCCCGTCTTCCGTGATAGCAAAAGGGTCTGCACAGCAATCGCCTGGCTTCCTTGCGGTGGTCGACGAACAACTGGTCCAGCAGCGCCGGGAGGGCGTCGCGGTCAAGTCGCTAGACGACAAGCGTGCGGTAGCCGTGCTGCTGACCCGAATCATCGGTGACATGCCCATCGACCAGATAACCCGAAAGGACGCTCACCTGTTCCGAGAGACGGCGCTGAAGCTTCCGCCGCGCTTGTACCAGTTGCCGGACCAACCCCTTGAGCAGTCGATTGCGGAGGCGACCACGACCATCAGCGTTACGACGTTCAACAACTACGTGAAGAACTTGACGACCTTCTTTTCGTACGCGGTCAGGGAGGGCTATTGCAGTCGCAATCCGTTCGATGGTCTGCGTGTGCGTATTCGGCGCAAGGTCAGCGAGGAACGAAGTGCTTTCAGTGCCGAGGACCTGAAGGCTTTGTTTCATACAGCCACGTATGCGCCGGCCCATGGTGGTAAACCAAATCAATACTGGCTCCCTCTCCTGGGGCTCTATACGGGGGCCAGGCTCAACGAACTGTGCCAGCTTTACACTGACGACGTGGTGACTATCGACGGTATCGCCTGCATCCACATACGGGCTACGAGGCCGGACCAGAAGCTAAAGACGCCGTCATCCGAGCGACTTGTGCCGATCCATTCCAAGCTTTTGGCATTGGGTTTCCTAGAGTACGTGACGAAGGTGAAAGAGGCGGGCAACGAGCGTGTGTTCTCGGAGCTGACTTGCCATAAGAAGCACGGTTACAGTGCCGCGCCGTCGAAGTGGTTTACTCGGGTACGTGAGCAGTTAGGCTTCCGCGATGACTCTTCCAAGAAGGACTTTCACAGCTTCCGCCATACCTTGGCTGACCACCTCAAACAAAAAGGGATAGCTGAAGCACTTGTCGGTGGCGTGTTGGGGCATCAGGCCGGCGGGATCACATTTGGTCGCTATGGGAAGGACTTCAGGCCGGACGTATTGGCGCCTGTAATTGAGTTGGTGACCCTTGAGTCGTTCTAGAGCACTTTGGGTCGGTTACTGCGCAAATGCATTTGTGTGTTATGTCAGGTGCCCTTGCTGTCATCGGCTAGCTTCCAGAGCGCCGACCCGGGATTACAACTTTTGTTGAACATTCCGTCGATCGGGATGGCCTTGAACTTGGCGTATAGTGTTGATGGGACGAGCATGGGCTGTTCGAAATGACAGCCAGCGGGTTTCAAAGACAGGTCGATGTAATGGGGGCTGTTTTGATGGGTGAGAATAGGGTCGACTTCGTAGGTGTGTCGGGCGCGCTGGATAGCTATTTATTGCATCCGGCTCGATTTCAAGGGAGGGCCCAGTAATGGCCGACGCAAGCGAAGAAAAGGGTGAGCAATGGCAATGGATGGCGGCCGAAAACTTAGCTGACCATTTGGTTCCGCTGCTTAAGCACCATGACGTCAAGTGGCGCGGGCATGGGATCATCTATATTGACCACCAGCATGACAACATCTGCATCGCGCAACAATTACTCGTGGATTTAAGTATCAGCCTCGGTGCGCCTATTTCTTTGGTGCGCTCTAGGTTGGTTGAGTTGGGCTGGCTCAAAGACATCCGCAGTGCTTTGCCCATTCAGAATAATGTCAGGCGTGGAGTTGAGAGTCTTGCACCTTGGGCCCTGGATTCCGATGAGGAAGATGAAGATGAAGAGGATGACCCTGATATGAGCGAAGACCATGACCGGGACTGATCTTGTGATGCGTCCTGTTTTTTCTTGTCTATGAGGTTTTATGCTCCCGGAACATTTTGATTTATCTGGCCCTGTGTTCTTGCCCATCACGGAGGAAACCTGTGCTGGCTTGTTGGCTATCCAGGGTGTAAGTGCACTTAACGCCATGACTGATCCGGAACTGGCGGCGATGTTGGTCATCCAGAATCTGGCTCAGGCAGCAGAAAAAGACCTCAATTCTGGTGCGGCTGAGACAGTGTTGTCCAAACTCATTGCATGGGCGGTCGACTCCCGACATTCAGGGTCTTCAGGGTTGTTATCAGAAGCGCAGCGGTTGTTCGATCCACGGAAGTTGTACTTCGGTCTGAACGCCCTCAAAGACTTGAATCTGCGCTTTCTTCTAGTAGATGAAGTATCGGCGAAGGATTACCTGCTGCCAGATGGTAAGTGGGATGTCGCGTACAAGGTTCGCCATCGTAGAAGCAACAACCCATTCAGCGAGCAGGTGGTTACACCCATACACCGTGAGCGTTGGCTGAGCGCTGCGCAAGACAAGTTGGTCAGGATTTTTCGCGCAAATTTGGACGAAGACCTGCATGTTCAGGGGTACGCGGGGATAGGCAAGAGTCACATGCTCGGTGCCTTGATGGAGTATCTGCGGCCAGAAAAAACGATATTACTGGCGCACACGCCTGGAAAGCTAGAAGCCCTTTGTGAGCGCATGGGAGGAACGCGTGACAGGAAAGCAGGTTGGACGTTCGGGAACTTTGCGCAGAGGCTACTGCATGTTCCTAGGGCTCAACCCGCAACTACGCCCGCCAGAATCCCCGGCAAGCAGAAGGTGGCGCAGGAACTGAATATCCTCGGTTTTCATAGCCATGATTCGCAAGCGACCGTTGATGTTTGCCTTAAGGTGATAGAACGCTTTTGTCGCTCCAGGGGACATAGTCTGTCGGCCAAGCATCTGCCTCATTTCAAGCAACCCTTGTCTAGCCTAGATGCCAAGGTGCTTCTTGAGTATTCGAGCCGGCTGTGGGGTTACCTTGAGGCAAACCCAGGTTGGGGCAGCCAGACCGGGTTCGAGGCATTGCTATTGATAAAGCGGGCGAGCCTCGCGGGCTGCGTGGTGCCTGCTCGCTATACACACGTACTCATTGACGAAAGTCAGGATGTTCCCGAGTCGCTATTGCAGATTATCGAACGGGGGCGTCAGGTGCTGATAACCCTGGGAGATGAATACCAGCAAGCAGGCGGTGTGCAGGTTCAAAGAAAGCGTGAGGTTCGGCAAAGTAATGTCAGCTACTCGGTGCGCTCAGGGCGCAATGTCGAGCGGCTGCTCAATCCTTTGATACTCCTACATACTCAGAAGAGTAAGGTCCCCTTCGAAGGTGCTCGTAATGCTGATGTAGGTATCGAAATGTACCCCGAAGGCTTCGTGCCGCCTGAAGGTTGTGTGGTGCTGACGGCGTCCCCTTGGGATACGGCAAAGTGGGCCATTCATTTGCACGACTCCAACTGTGCATTCAGTTTGTCGGACAAAAAGGCACAAGACGATCTTAGGCATTTCATGAGCACTGCTATCGCATTGTTCAAGCCGGATTTCTACAATCCCGAGCACAGTGAAACGGGGCCGCACCCGTACTTCAGCGATATGCCCGACTGGAAGCAGGTGCGAGATGCCAACCTGTTCGATGAGTCGTTTCTATGGGTGGAGGCCGAGCTGGAAAAAGGCTTTAAAGTTGCTGATTTGACCCGATTGAACAGGATGGTCGGCCGCTCTGGTAAGCGCTGCATGTTGATGATGGCAGAAGAGGCTGGGGGGATGGAGTTCAATCGAGTTCTGCTGACGCCCGAGTTGCTCACCAACGTGAAGTTCAAGGATGCTTATGAGTTCGATCAGAGGATCTGTGCCGTTTACATCGCAATCTCTCGTGCAAAGCAGCAGCTTTACGTTCCTTACGATGTGGTGGAATGGATTGAGTATCACAATTATCAGGGATTCCGCGAATCACATGGCTACTGATTGAGATCATCTTGGACAGCGCATACGTTGCTGCATGTAAATCAGTACCTCCAAGGAGGAGGTAGCGGGGAGGTCTAGGTCAATGCTTATGCGAACCCGCTCGATGTCGTCTGCGCCATGTCCATTGATATAGAACGTGCCCGAAATGTATCGGTATCATCCGCGCAACTAGGAAAGGGACTTCGATATGCTTAAGAGAATCACACTACTCGCCGTATTGGGTGCGACACTAACTGGTTGCGTCACCGCGCCGCCGACTAATTTTTCCGTTCCAGGCGTCCAGCGGGCCACCAGCCAGCAAGCAGTAGAACTCAAGGCTGTTTCTGTTTCCTATGGCCTCCCCAGCGAGCTTAAGGGCGACATTCCAACCTACGGTGAAGGTTTCCCCATCCTATGGGAGAAGTCGCTGGTGGAGGCGATGGACAAGGCTGGGGTGTTCAGCGACGACGCCCCGGACAAGGTCAACATCTTCGTAAAGGTACTGGAGCTAGATCCACCAGCCGGTGGCATCACCATGGTCACGCCCGCGCGTGCGCGCTACACCGTTGTGAGCCGCCGTACAGGGAAGACCCTGTTTGAAAAAGAAATCTACACGGAAGGGACTGTTCCGCCAGGCTACGCGTTTTCCGGTCTGGTTCGGCTCAAGGAATCGCTCAATAGATCGGTACAGGCGAACATTGCCCAATTCCTTCAGTCGCTGTCGGCCGTGAAGCTTTAGGTCAACCGGTTGGCCGGTAGGAGAAAAACGACAGGGGGATGGGCGTGCGTGTCCATCCCCCTTTTCTGTTTCTTACCTTGTAGTGCTAGCCACGGTCATTTCATGAAAGCACTCGCCGCTGGCCCCTAGGCAGGCCAGGGTGTCAGCTTCTTCGTTCCCTGGGTTGCCGGTATGACCTCCGACCCAAATGAACGTCACCTCCCGTTGCTGTATGAACTGGTCGATTTGCTCCCATAGGTCGCGGTGCTCGACAGGCTTTTTGTCACTCTTCTTCCAACCATTGGCCTTCCAGTTGGGCAGCCATTCGTTTGCCCCTTTGACCACAAGCTGAGAGTCGCTGTAGAGAGTGATAGGCATTGGCTTGTTGCACCGCTTCAGCGCCTCCACGGCTGCTAGCAGCTCGGCTCTGTTGTTGGTCTGGGGCTGGTCACGGGGGACCGGAGAGGCAAGTTTCAATGTCTTACCTTCGGGGTTAGTGATGTAGGCGCCCCAGCCTGCTTTGGCGTTGGGTTTACCGTTGTTCGGGCAGGCGCCGTCGACGTAAGCAATGTACGTGGTCATGGATTGATGTCCTTTGAAAGTGGGTGTGCAGTGGCGGACCAGATAGGTCTGTGTCTACTTAGTTAGGGTTTTTGCATTGAGGGCCGAAGCGCACCGGACCAAATCCCGACATAGGTATAGGTGGTCCGCTATGGTGAAAGACTAAGTTGTCGTTGGGGGAGGTGAGTCAGGGCGGCCGTGGTAGATGGCAGTGTCGAAGCGAAGCGCACGCGCTGTCGGCTGCCCAGCGAGGTCGACCAAGAAGTAACATGTTCTTAAGGGTTTTAGAGGTGCGTGTGCGTAGTCAATCTCATAAAAAGTAAAACTGACTATTTACTTTGATTGGAAACAAACAACCTAATCCCCCTTCGGCTGTCGGGATTGTTGGTCAGGCTCGCTGAATCCATACAGCGCGTGCGCTCCGCTTCGACACTGTCTGGCTCACGCCTGCCCTTGAAAGGCGGCGTCAGATGCATAACTGGTCAAATTCAGGAACGAAAAGGGATGGTTCATTGATGACTTGGTAGCCGGCACAGTGTCCGAGGCGCCGTTGAAGCGCTTGGGCGGTCGCTGCATTCCGTCTACACCTAGTCTCAACTGGCTCAGGGGTCGCTTTAGCGAAAGCCAAACAGACTAGTTCATTAGAAACCAGTTTGCTGGAGGTGTCGGGGAAACAAGACATGAACTCAGAAGCGTATTCTTGGGCTCGGTCTTGGAGGTGTCCAGCTAGCATGACCAGCATGTCATTTGCCGCCACTGGTGCTTGTCGTGGAAGCCACTCAGGAATGAATAATGCTTCCTTACCTTGGGCTTTCGCAGCTTCACTGGTCTGTTTCTTCAAGTAGCGAAGTTGATCGTCGGTCATGCTAAGTTTAAGTACCCCAGTCTTATCGTTTTTACACATGCCAAATAGCGCTCGAAGAGTCGGCCACATTTCCGAGTGGCGAACACCCTCAGGGCGAGTACTTAGGGCGGCCACGGCCTTGATAGCGGCGGCACGAGTCATTGTCCGTCCTAGATCAGAAGCAAGGGGATTATGGTCTTCTTCTTTCGACATTAAGTTCTTGATGTTTCGCACCTGGCGACGGGAAGCGCCCACGCTGTCTTGAATATCGCGCTCTGATGCATTGGCGGCTAGCAACCGGCGTATTTCTTGCTCCTGCTCGACAGTGATAGTCACGGTAGGTCCCTCCCTGGCCGCACTACTGGGCCCAGAGCAAGCCAGCAAGGCACATCCAGGTCAGATTTGAGAAGGTCGAGCATGTCGGTGTCGGTCCACGTAAGGCCGCTGACCAGGCCCAGTTCCAGGGCTTCAGCAAGCCGTGTATCGCGCCCTTTACGCCTGCTGATAGCAGTGGCGAGACGGGTAAGGCGGTCAAGGTGGTCCGCACGTAGGTGTAGATTGAGGCGCACAAGGCGCATGGGTTGTTTCATGGGATTGAGGTCCAGTGATAGCGAACGCCAAAGCCCCGCCGTGGTTGTCCTGGCAGGGTTGATGGGTCGTAGGAGGTGGGGTTGAGGTGCCGCCGGACGAGACGCCGGTGTGGGTTGCACAAGGAAGGGCCCTAATTCCTCCAGAGGTCGTTTCTAGGAGGTGACGGGTGCTTGATACAAGGACTGGCACTAATTACCGCTTTAGTGGCTGAAACCCAGCAGGACCAGGGGTACAGAGGATTCGGCGGGGTGTTGTGCGAAGGTGGAGAGTCTGCCAATTGTCTGAGCGCATTTGGCCCTTTTCACGCATTTGCTTGAAAGGAAAAGTTGACGCGAGACAGGAGTCTTATCCTGTGATAGCAAATGCAGGTGCCATGCCAGCCTTGGGGGATGGATTGCACTAAGGACGATTGCGCCAAAGCTGGGTGCGGTGACGGATTTCGCCATTACAATGAAGGGCGAAACACCGAGCGGAAAGCTGCCAAACTTAACAAACAGAAAAATGGACGGTCCGGCAGCTCCTGGTAGCCTGCCTAGCCTTTGACGGTGTTGAGCCCGTGATGAGTGTTGTCCAGAGGGGCTGGCGCCCTCCACCCGGCGCGCCAGACATTACGGTTAGCAGTAGCGTCACCGTCATGCTTGTACTTGTGTTCTGAACCACGGGCCTTCATGTGCGCCGGGAGAACTATAAGGCCCGTTTTGAGATATTCCTTAAGCAGGTGCTTGGCCTGGGTTATGACCTTCTTTCTTGGCAGTCCACCGTTCTTTGCTGCTCTGAGCGCAGAACCATTCATTTGAAGAGCCTTATAGATGCAAAGCTTGTGAAGAAGCCTGTAAGCACTCTCACCACCGCTGATTTTAACCCCAGCAGTTTTGAGCTCATCAATTACCAGTTGAAATGGATGCACATCTAAACCTCCAGCTTCGGCCTTCACACTCTAGATTTTCACGTCGGCTGACAACCCGCCTCACGTTCTTGAGCGTTGCGCCATTGGATTTGGCTGGGCGGTTTTCTTCGACATTTGGGCCCCGCCCAGGTTCTGGGAGAGCCATTTTTAGCAGCGTTGCAGACTTCGAAACAGTCTGTTTAGGAAGTGTGATAATGTTCAGTCTGTGACCTGTAACCCATTTAGCTACGGGCCTTAGTTATGCGTCGACGTCACGATCCCGGTTCCGGGATTGTCTATTCCTACTGGATTTAAGACAGTTTAGGCAGTCAGCGGCGAAGCTAGTCAGCATTACAACATGCTCAAGACCGCTTCCATGACTGATCCGGTGAAACCTGAAGCGTCTTTGTTCGTGATAGCTGTCGTCCCTCTGAGCGGAACTTATGAGCGCACTCAATCGACACTTTGGGAAGTTCTGCAAGCCCGTTTAACGGTGGCTATCGAAACTTTCCAGTGCTCAGCAGTAGCTGCAATGCTTGAGCCTGTCTCCTTCCTCCATGCGGCAATAGCCAGGTCGTCGTGTTTCTTGGGAGCACCCAGCTTTCGACCGTCGGCCTTGGCTTTCTCAATGCCGGCCATTTGTCGGGCCCGGATGTTCTCCCTCTCCAATTCGGCAACGCCGGCCAGGAGGGTCAGCATTAATTTCCCCGTAGGGCTGGATAGATCGAAGCCTTCCCGCATGGATATAACCGTGATTCCTTTAGACTTCAGTGCTTCGACCGTCTCCAAAACGTCGATTGTGCTCCGCCCCAGTCGGTCAATTGCGGAGACCACAACGATGTCGCCTTTCCTTGCGTAGCTGAACAGCGCTGAGAAGCCTTTCCGATGCAAAGCCTTCGTTGTGCCGCTTGTGGCTTCGTCGGTGAACCAGCCGTCATCCGAGACGTTATAGCGCTGGTTGATAGAGTGGCGCTGTGCCTCGACGGACTGACCATCGGAGCTGACGCGGGCATAGGCAATGGTGGCGGACATGGACGGCTTTACCTGGTTCAGAACATTAGCTCACAAATCTACGGCATGGCTCGCATAAAATCAACACATCTGAGCTAGCGTGGAGACGCCGAATCTTCATCACCGTCAAACGCCTCCCGGCTTAGCTCATAAGGTGTACTTACTGAGCTAGGCAATGTCGGACCTACTCATCTTCCTCATCTTCCTCATCTTCGTCATTGGAGCCTGAGGAGGGTGCCTCGTTATCTTCAACGTACTCTTCGCAGCCTGCATTGAAGGATGACGAAGGGGTGCTGCAGCTTGATGTGTCGTCGATTTCATTGTCTTCAGCCCATTGATACCCGGCATCATGGCCTTCCCCGGCTTGTGCTGTGTGCGGAAAAATGCTCAACAGCAGAGTTATTACAATTAGTTTTAGATTCATGCTAAGAGTCTCGGGGATACTCGTTGGTGATAAAGCTGTCAGTGGTTGAAATGTCAGGTTCTTTTAGGGGGGGAGGGGGGGATTTATGCATACGCTACACACTAAATGACATACAGATTTTTCCGGTAAAAATAGCTGTCGCGATAGTGTTTGGGAGCTTTAGCTATTTCCAATATTTAAAATTGCGCCCGCATTCACATTGGAAATGTATGAGGGCACAAATTTTATCTTAGTTCTTCAAGCTTTACAGTGTGCTGGGAGAGAAACTGTTCGGGGGAGATTTTGAACTCGTTCATTGTGATTGTCACGTTTTCTGGTGTGACAAAAACCGGACCTTGCTGGGAAAGTTTTACGCACGCTAAATGGAGGCCGTGAGCTAGTGCTATACAACCTGCCTCAAGCAACACTCGGGTCCCCTGTGGGTAGTGTGCGTCTCGGTCAGAAATGAAAACTTTTGCTGCTGTTATCGGAACTATTCTGTCTGCGTATATTGGGAAGCTTTCCTTTGCCCATTGGATGCTGTCGTGAAGTTGTCCACTATCCGATTTGTGCAAGGTTTTTTGATTCTCGTTTTTTACTTCGATAACGAAAAGATAATTTCCCCAAAACCATATGACGTCGGGGCCTATAGAGAAGTCTATTTCTGGCCTGGACGAGTCTGCACCTAATGCCTGTCCAAGTTCCATTATTGATTTCTCAACTGCGCGGAACTTCTGATTGAAACCTAGTGAACCCTCTATTTTGGATGCCTGTATTACAGCTGCATTGGCAGGCGAGAACTCTCTAAACCATGCGCAGAGTTTTTCTGCTGCGGTCTTCGCGCCTGGGGATATGGGTTTTTTAGGCGCGAGTGGCGGGAGCGCTACGGACCTGCAGTAACTACGAGCTGCTTGCTGAATCTGCATCGACTCAGAGGGGTCTATGTAATAGGTGATTCGCGATAGTCTTTGGAGATATATTCCAAGTTCCTCGCCTTCAACTTTTGCAAGGTTCAATGCTGCCCGAAAGTTTGGTATCGCTTCAGCGGCTCTGTTGGCAGCCGCCTGTAAATGAGCTTCACGCTCACTAGTTGCTAACTGTATTTTCTTGCTAGATGGGGTGTGTGGGTTTTTAGGAGCGCTACGTATGCGAGAATTGTAGAATTTCTTCCACCCGGGATCACGTGTCAAACACTGATTTATAACCTGCTCAAAAGAAGATTTGTAATCCGCCGTCGAAGATTTAACCAGCTCGGCCAGTTCTACAGATAGCTCTAGTTGTGCGCGAGTCTCGTCAGTCAGAGCTCCAAGTACTTCAGTGCGCCCGATATATGTGGCTAGGTCTTGTCCCACCAATAGCACCAATGCGTAGTCTGCATGCGATCTTACTGCTCTACCCATACCTTGCTCAATACGGTAGACAGTTTTATTGCGTATGCCTCCAGGACTGAAAACCATTTGCGCATCGTTTTTATCTATTAGGTTTTCCCCGTATGGAACGCTGTCAATCACTAGGACTCTACACGCGTCATCAGCTAGATCAACTCCGTCATATCTCTGTGCGAAGACAGCGAAACTTAAACCAGAGGTGGGGTCTTTAAGGTTTTTAACTGCGTCGGTAAAGTCGTCCCCTGAAAAAAATTTAGCTCCTACTTTTTGCCACTCTCTACCTACTGGCTCACTTGAGGTGAGAATAACTACATTATGTTTTTTTGAAAGGGCTCGACAGAGCTCCATTAAATAATCTCTGTCTAGGTCAGGACTTATAAGTGCTGGCGCTAAAATCATTCGCTCGCCCAGACCCTGGTCTGATGGCGGGCAAATTGGAGTTAGCGCTGCAGATTGTTCGACCCCAAGTTCCCTTACGAGCAGAGAGTCATCAGCGAGTGTTGCGGACATAAATAACTTATGGTCTGCGCCATGGTAGGGTCTCAGTAAGTGTGCAGGAATGATCTCTGGAGAGATTTCAGCATGAGTTCCAGATAGTACGCAGCGGCAAAGCTTCAAGTTGTCCTCAAGGAAAGGCCAGACAAATATAAAGTTTTTATCCTCGGAGTAGACGTGTAGGTTGGTTCGTATTTCCTCCGAAAGATCAGACCAAATCCAATGAGGGACTTCGAAGATGGCCAGAGGGTCGTTTGTTTCGACGTCTGTCCACTTTGTTGAGTGATGTGCTCTGCAGCGGGACTCTAGAAGTCTTTTTAGCGACTCAAATGCATCCCCATGTACTTGAAGGGTGAACTGCTTTCTGACGATTTCAGAGCCGGCATGTGCGTCGTCTAAGACTATGGCTGTTGGTAATAGATTAACGTCCTGACGCAAGAAAGTAGACTTGGAGTTGAAAAGTTTTTCGTATGTGCAAACTAATATGGCATCTCCCCGAACGCAGGCGGCATGAGGGTACTTTTCTCCTGAGGGATAGTGGTGGGCCTGAATGCCAAGCTTAGATGCCTCTTGAAGTACTTGTTCAACTAGCTGAATTGTAGGGCAGAGATAAACTCCAGGTCTCTTTTCTTTTCTCATGTGGCCGAGCAAATAAAGAAGCCCTACGCCGGTTTTTCCCGCCCCTGTGCTTATTTTTAAAACTGTGTCTTTTTCCTCGTGACGAGATGTAAGCTCTTGCATTGCTTCTCGTTGAGACGTGCGGGGCTCAGTGTGAGTGCTTTTCACGTCTAGAGATGAATACAGCTTCAGGAGATCGTAATCAGTTGTCTCCTTTGCTTTTCCAGCCAAACTGCCAAAGTCAATCATAGAATCCATTCCTCATATCAGTTAGCTCATATACAGACGCCTTCATGCTGGATACAGGCGTTTGCATGGATAAAGCTAAACTAGCTGAGGGTCGCTTTCAGCACAATGTCAAAATGACATACGTGGTACAAAAGGGAGTCAAACCGGTGGTACAAATCGCTTGCCATGCCTCCCCACCTTCACCATACAATGCCGCCAAATTCACATCCGCCAGCGTGACGTGAAGAACCGAATTTGAGAGTCCTTTTGATTTGAATGGCGCGGCTTGCCGAGAGGCAGGCGTCGTTATGGTGACCCCATCGGTCCCCCCGCAACGATTACCCGTGAACCTGGTCAGAGCCGGAAGGCAGCAGCCACAGCGGGAACATTGTGTGCCGGGGTGTGGCTGGTGGGGTTGCCTCCATAACGCTCTTCCTGCAACACCCACCAAAATCCCATTTCTTAAAGATGCTTTGCCGGCAATCATTGCCTGCGAATCGATTATTGCTGTGCGCTTAACGGTATTACGGCCGGTAGAGCGGAAAAGCTTCGATCAGTGGCGGTATCTCCTGGCCTATCTCTATGGCGGCGTCAGCGGGGTTTTTCGGTTTTGGAATATTCCTGGCGAAGTGAAAGATGATGGTCTGGCCAGTGGCGCCGTCCTTGTAATACTTGAAATAGCTGATCTCCGAGAATTGCCCGTCTGTGCGCAGTGAGTTGGGATAAAACATCATCGCGTAATCGACCCCGGTCTTGTTGTCTGTCAGTAACATCGCCGGCAGGTTCGGGTTTTCCTTCTGATGAAGCGCGATCGCGCGTTTGCCGATGTCGAGGGGCTTGAGATGGTTCATTTCGCGCGGGACGACGGTGAAGTCGACCATTTCAGTCCAGGCATCAACGCTTTCTTCGGCGGGGAAGTACTCCCAGAGGCCCGGTTTCTGGAATTTCAGGACGTAGGTCTTGCCGCCGAAGTCCACCGATTTGGTCTCGGCAATCGAAGGGCTTGACGGGGTGGAGACGTTGGCAAGCTGCGTGGCGCAGCCGCAGAGAAGGAACAGGGCAGACAAAACGAGCAGTGGGGCTTTCATTTCAATCCTTGAAAGTGGGGGACCGGGAAAATTGCGCGACTGACAGTAGCGCAACGCGTCCTCCAATACTGCGTTTAAATCAAAATGCTGGCTTTTTCGAAGAGGTGCGTGAGGGTTCTTTCACAACTTTCAACCTCGCCACTTTACAAGAAAAAACCACCTTGTTAGTTTGCGCCCGCCACTTGTTTCTGAATGTGACGGTGGCGCAGGATTGATATTGAAGTGCTATCACTTCTTTAACTAACAAGGATGTCTGTGATGAAAAGCCTGCAAGGGTTGCCCAGTCTTATCCGCGCTTCGGTAGGCGCTCCCGGTAAAGCCCGTAACTTGCCTGCCGATGTTCAGTGCATCCAGTATTTGTTCAACCTGATCATTCCCAAGCTGGGTTTTCCACTGGTCGAAAACGGCAAGTGCGACGGCCAGTTGGTGCAGTGCATCAGCCAATACCAGTTCCGCCATCTCAAGTACGCACACCCCGATGGCGTGATCGACCCCACCGGTCGCACCTTCAACAGCCTGATCGAAGAGGCGGTGAAAGTGCCGGTGAAGGCCTTTCCGGGCATGCGTATTCCCAGTTTTCTGAATGTGTTCGCGACCCACCAGGGTGATGCGGTGCAGGCCACGGTCAATGTGTATCTGGACCGCATGCGCGCGATGATCGAGGCCGAGCGGCGTAACCGGCAGTTGATGTTGCAGCCCATGTGTGACGGCGGCACGAGCCTCAGTGAGACCGACTTCCAGAGCGCCGCCACGCAGTTGGGCAGTGGTATTTCGGTGAATATCATCAAGGCCTTCGCCACCGTGGAATCCGGCGGGCGTTCGGGGTTCGGGCCGGCCAAGTTGCCGGTGATCGCGTTTGAAGGGCACTTGTTCCGCAAGTACACCAAACACATTTACGACCAGGCACACCCGCTGCTGTCGTACCCCTACAAGAAAAAGGCCGGGCCGCAGTGGCAAACCAATAACAAGGACCAGACCAAGGCTTGGGAAACCATGGCAACCGCATTTGCCCTGGACCAGGAAGCGGCATTGAAGTCGGCGTCCTGGGGCATGTTCCAGATCATGGGCTTTAACTTTGCGTCCTGTGGTTACAAGACCGTCTTTGAGTTCTCGGCGGCGTTAAAAGTGAATGCGGGCAACCAACTAAAGGCGTTTCTCGGCTTTTGCAGCAAGAGCCCCGCGTTGATGAAAGCCATGAAGGCTAAAGACTTTACCGGCATGGCCCGTAACTATAACGGCGAGGACTACGGCAACTACGACGTCCTTATGCAAAAAGCCTACGAAAAACTGGAAGGGAAAAAATAAGATGATGCGTTTTCTAGCAGTGGGTGTGTTGTCGTTGTGTGCCGCTGTACCGGCGATGGCGGGTTCGACCGCGTTGCATTCGGGCAAGTACGAGGGGCTGATGCTGGCCGTCACGCCGGACCGTCAGGTGGAGGGTTTCTACTCGGAAGAAATGGGCGAGGGCGTCACCCGCAGTTGCGCGTTCTACCTGCAAGGCAAACCGGGCGCGCTGACCACTTGGCTCGATGACGCCTACCCTGGCAGCGTGACGCCTTCCTCTGACGGCGTGACCCTGACCGTGGCGCAAGGCCGCCAGCATCCCGGCTGCATCAACGTATTGATGCCGGAGATCGCGACGGGCATGGACCTCAGCCAGACCGCCAACACGAAATGGATCGGCCTGGTCACGGTGTCCGCCGACAAGGCTTACCTGCTGAAAAAACCTGGCGTCAAAGCCACCAAGCGCCCGTATATCGTCAAGGATGATGTGGTCGGCGTGCTGGCCTTCAAGGATGGCTGGGCCCAGGTCGAGTTCATCAATGCCGACGAGCGTTCGTTCACCGGCTGGATCAGCCAGGATCAGTTCCGCCGGTTGGTTGCACCTAAAAGCTGATTCCTATGGCATTGGGTCAGCCGAAGGTTTCGCGCAGTAACCCCGCAAACGCGTCCCGCGCCAGATGCCGTTGGGTGTCCTTGTTCCAGAACAGCAGGTTGTCCACGGCCTGCAACTCTTCGAACCGGTACGACGCCAACTGGTTGGCCTGTTCATAACGCGCCAGGATGCCCTCCGGCGCCAATGCCACGCCGATGCCCGCGCTCACGCAGCCGATGATCGTGCCCCAACTGGCATAGCTGGCGATGCTGGGTTTGAAATCGTGGGGCTTGACCCAGTTTTCCAGCGCCGCCCGGTACGGGCAGCCCGGCGGCCATACCAACAGCGTGCGGCCGGCCAGGTCGGCGGCGTTGTGGATCGGTTCGCTGGACGCGCTGGCGATCAGCACCAGGCGTTCGCGGTAGACCACGCTGTGTTCGAGCTTGGCGCGTTTGCCGCCGGACGCCACCAGCGCCACATCCAGGCGGTGGTGTTGCAGGTCATCGAGCAATTGGCTCCAGGCGCCGGTCACCAACTCCAGGGATACGTCCGGGTAGCGCCGGTGATATTCCGCCAACAGCGGCGGCAGACGGCCGCTGGCGCTGGACTCCACCGCGCCGATGCGCAGGGTGCCACGGGGAATGGCGGTGGCGTCCACGGCGCGCTTGGACTCGTCCACCAGCGCCAGGATGCGCTCGCAATACTCCAGAAAGATCTCCCCGGCGGCACTGATGGCCAGCCCACGCCCGGCGCGGATAAACAGCGGCGTGCCCAATTCGCTTTCCAGTTGCT
Organism: Pseudomonas nabeulensis; assembly: GCF_004682045.1. GTDB lineage: Bacteria > Pseudomonadota > Gammaproteobacteria > Pseudomonadales > Pseudomonadaceae > Aquipseudomonas > Aquipseudomonas nabeulensis. Next base: position 104,154 of record NZ_QUZT01000011.1, on the reverse strand, counting down.
TGATGCGCGTGGTGATGTTGGACGGTACGCAATGCAGCTGCACGGCGGCCTGGGCCACGCTGCCGGTTTGCGCCACGGCTCGCACCATTTTCAGTTGGGCCAGTTCCATTGCTCAGTTCCAATGATTTCAGAAGTCAGAAACGGTTAATTGTCCTACGCCTTGCCCGGCCCAAGACTGACGGCATTCCTTCTCTGTTTCTGGATACCGTCAATGAATACCCCGTCACCCGTGAAGCTTACGCTAGTCACCGCCAGCGTGATCCTCTGCTGGGCTTATTCGCCGATTGGCGTGCATATGGGCCTGCATAGCTACAGTCCCGGCCAGTTGGCGCTGCTGCGGTTTCTGATTGCATCGGTGTTTATGGGCGGCGTGGCGTGGGTGATGGGCATAGGGCGACCGCGCTTGCGGGATTTGCTGTGGTTGCTGGTATTGGGTTTTTTCGGCGTGTTTCTGCACCACAGCAGCCTTAATTACGGGCAGCAATTCGTCACGGCGGCCGCGTCCAGCGTATTGGCGCAATCGGCGCCGTTGTTCAGTGTGTTGATCGCATTTTTTGCCTTGAAAGAACGGGTCAGCGCCTGGCGTTGGGGCTGTGTGCTGTTGGGGTTGCTGGGCGTATTGGTGGTGATCTGGGGCGATCAGGGCGTGGGTGATATCGACCCGCGCGGCCTGCTGATCCTGCTGGCGGCGGTATCGTGGAGCGTGTATTTCGCCCTCCAGAAACACTATGCCCATCGCTACAGCCCGCTGACCATGACGTGTTACATGGTGTGGGCCGGCACCTTGATGCTGCTGGTCAACCTGCCAGGCTTGTCCGCCGCCGTGATGCAGGCACCGTTGCCGGAGAACCTGGCGGTGTTGGTGCTGGGTATTTTCCCGAGTGCCTTGGCGTACCTGGCGTGGGGCTATGTGTTGAAGCATGTCGAGGTCAGTCGAGCAGCGGTGGCGATGTATGTGATCCCGCCAGTGGCGATGGTGATGGCGGCGACCTTGCTCGGCGAACATATCGCCTTGCAAGTGGTGATGGGCGCGATGATCGTGTTGGCCAGTGTGGCGGCGATCAGTCTGGAGGGGCGCTGGGGGCGGTCTCCCCGGTGTACAACCGGATAATGTCATCGATCTCGCCGGACATCTTCATGCGCAGCAGGGTACGCAAAATGCGCTGCACCGGCACATTCGGGTCGTTACGTACGGTGCAGCCCAGGCTTTGTTCCTCAATCACCGCGACTTTATGCAGGCGCCGACCGGTTGGCAGGCTTTGGTTGAAGCGGTCGAGAGTCCATTCGTTGGTGACCGCGTACTGGAAGCGCCCGGCGACCAGCTTGTGCAGCACTTGTTCTTCGCTGCGCGCGTCGTCGCGGATGAGCTGGCCTTTGGCAAACAGCGGGTCGAGGGTGGTGTAGCGGTAGTTGAGCACTGTGCCGATCAGCTGCGGCGCCAGCTTATCTACCTGCACCGTTTGCGCCGGGACATGGGCGGCGACCAGCAGGTTGCGCTGTACCAGCAGCGGTACGCTCCAGGTGTAGTCGCCGGACATGTTCTCAATCCACGACTGGGCCACATAACAACGCACATCAATGTCGCCGTGCTCCATGGCCGAAGAGATACGCGCTCGGGCCAGTACATGGAATTCGGCTGGGTGCCCGACCTGAGTGGCCAGGCTCGACATCAGGTCGTACAGGATGCCCTGGGTGGGCTGGCCGTTGTCCAACTGCACCATGGGCATCGCCCAGCTGTCGGAAACCGAGAAGCGCAGCGGTGCGGGGGCTGCGAGGCTCGCCGTGGTGATCATCCATAAAGCGCCCAGGACTACGCGCATACACTCTCCGGGTTCAGGCCTTTTCGGGGCCAGCCCACAGAGCTTAGTCAGATTAGGCGAGCGTGCCGGATGCAATTTCCCCCTTGCTCCGCTAGCATTACCGGCTTCTGTTTCCCAGTTGCGACGGTTTTCGATGAGTTATCAGGTTCTTGCACGTAAATGGCGTCCGCGCTCGTTCCGCGAAATGGTCGGCCAGACCCATGTGCTCAAGGCTCTGATCAATGCCTTGGACAGCCAGCGGCTGCACCACGCCTACCTGTTCACCGGCACCCGTGGGGTGGGCAAGACCACCATTGCGCGCATCATCGCCAAATGCCTGAACTGTGAAACCGGTATCACTTCCACGCCGTGCGGCACCTGTTCAGTGTGCAAGGAAATCGACGAAGGGCGCTTTGTCGACCTGATCGAGATCGACGCCGCGAGCCGTACCAAGGTCGAGGACACCCGTGAACTGCTCGACAACGTGCAGTACGCGCCCAGCCGTGGCCGCTTCAAGGTCTACCTGATCGACGAAGTGCACATGCTCTCCAGCCATTCCTTCAACGCCTTGTTGAAAACCCTGGAAGAGCCGCCGCCCTACGTGAAGTTCATCCTGGCCACCACCGACCCGCAGAAACTTCCTGCAACTATTCTGTCGCGGTGCCTGCAGTTCTCCCTGAAAAACATGACCCCTGAGCGGGTGGTCGAGCATTTGACCCACGTGCTCGGCGTCGAGAACGTACCCTTCGAAGACGACGCGCTGTGGCTGCTTGGCCGCGCCGCCGATGGTTCGATGCGCGATGCCATGAGCCTTACCGACCAGGCCATCGCCTTTGGTGAGGGCAAGGTCATGGCCGCCGACGTGCGCGCCATGCTCGGCACCCTCGACCATGGCCAGGTGTTTGACGTGTTGCACGCGCTGATCGAAGGCGATGCCAAGGCGTTGCTCGAAGCCGTGCGCCACCTCTCGGAGCAAGGTCCGGACTGGAACGGCGTACTGTCGGAAATCCTCAATGTGTTGCACCGCGTTGCCATCGCCCAGGCCCTGCCGGAAGGTGTCGACAACGGCCATGGCGACCGTGACCGCGTGCTGGCCCTGGCCCAGGCGCTGCCGGCCGAAGATGTGCAGTTTTACTACCAGATGGGCCTGATCGGTCGCCGGGACTTGCCCCTGGCGCCGGAGCCGCGCGGTGGCTTTGAAATGGTCATGCTGCGGATGCTGGCCTTCCGGCCCGCCGACTCGGCAGACGCGCCGAGACAGCCGCTAAAGCCAGTGGGGATCAGCCAGGCCACAGTTGATTCCGCCAAACCAGTGGCTGGCGCGGCGGTGGTTGCGCCAGTGGTTGCTGCGCCTGTGCCAGAGCCCGTGCCCGTTGTGGCGGCGCCTGTGGTTGAGCCGGAACCGGTTGTCGTGCCCGAGCCAGAACCCGTGGTCGATTTGCCCTGGAACGACCCGGTAGACGCCGAGGTCGAGCCTGAGGTCGAGCAACAGCCTGCGGTGGAGCCCGTGCTGGAGACCACCGGCGAGCAGCCCGAACTCACGCCGATGCCCACGCCGACCCCGGACAGCGTGGTGCCGGACGCGCCGGAGTGGGTGTCTGCGCCGGTGCCCGAGCCGACCGTTGCCCAAGTGGAGGCAGCGGTTCCCGGCATCGATGACGACGAGCCGCCGCTGGACGAAGACTACATCGAGCCGGACATGGATTCGGCCTACAGCTACCTGGACGACCTGGCCAGCGAACACACCGCCGAGCCGGCCCCGGAGCCTGAACCCGAGCCCGCTGCGGCGCCGGCCACCGGCCTGGCCCTGCAATGGCTGGAGCTGTTCCCGAAACTGCCGATCTCCGGCATGACCGGCAGCATCGCCGCCAACTGCACGCTGATCTCCATCGAAGGCGACCACTGGCTGTTGCACCTGGACCCGGCCCATAGCGCCCTGTTCAACGCCACCCAGCAACGTCGCCTCAACGATGCCCTGAACCAGTACCATGAGCGCACGCTGACCATCGCCATCGAGTTGATCAAGCCTGAGCAGGAAACCCCGGCCCAGGCCGCGACACGCCGACGTATCAACCGCCAGCGCGAAGCCGAAGACTCGATCCACGCTGATCCGCTCATCCAACAAATGATGCAACAGTTCGGTGCGGTGGTCCGCCACGATACTATTGAACCTGTCGAAGCCCCGGTGCCCCAGGCATCCTGACACCGGGCGACTAACTTGATCCACGTACTTTGAGGTGATTCCCATGATGAAAGGTGGCATGGCCGGCCTGATGAAGCAGGCGCAGCAGATGCAGGAAAAGATGGCCAAGATGCAGGAAGAACTGGCCAACGCCGAAGTCACCGGTAAAGCCGGTGGCGATATGGTCAGCGTGGTGATGACCGGTCGTCACGACATCAAGCGCGTCAGCATCGACCCAAGCGTATTGCCGGGTGTAGGCGAAGATGACCTGGAAATGCTCGAAGCGCTGTTTGCCGCGGCCGTCAACGACGCCGTGCGCAAGATCGAAGCCAACAGCCAGGAAAAAATGGGCGGCGTGACCGCTGGCATGCAACTGCCACCGGGCATGAAGCTGCCGTTCTGATCGGCGAGCGTTAGCTACAATCAAATGCCAGGCTCCGTGCCTGGCATTTTTGTTTGTGCCAATCTGATCGAACCCCGGCACCACAAGCACGGTCTGCACCCTATACCGATGGATTTGTAAAAGGAGCCCCTGATGCCTCAAGAACCGATTCTGAACCAGCGCATTGTCCTGGTCTCACGCCCACAGGGCGCGCCAACCCCGGAAAACTTCCGTCTGGAACGTGTAAACCTCCCAGAGTTGGCAGACGGTCAGGTACTGCTCAAAACCCTGTATCTGTCCCTCGATCCTTACATGCGTGGCCGCATGAGTGACGCGCCGTCCTACGCTGCACCAGTAGAAATCGACGAGGTCATGACCGGTGGCGCTGTCAGCCGTATCGAACAGTCACGTAATCCGAAGTTTGAGGTAGGCGACCTGGTGGTCGGCTCCACCGGCTGGCAAAGCCACAGCATTTCCGATGGCAGCAACCTGATCCCGGTGCCCAAGGGCCTGGCCAGCCCCTCCATGGCCTTGGGCGTGTTGGGCATGCCGGGCATGACCGCCTACATGGGCTTGATGGATATCGGCCAGCCGAAAGCCGGGGAAACCCTGGTGGTGGCGGCCGCATCCGGAGCAGTGGGCTCGGTGGTGGGGCAGGTGGCCAAGCTCAAGGGCTTGCGTGTGGTAGGTATCGCCGGCGGTGCGGACAAGTGCCGCTATGTGGTGGACGAACTGGGCTTTGATGCCTGCATCGACCACAAGAGCGCGACCTTCGCCAATGATCTGGCCCTGGCCTGCTTCAAGGGCGTGGACATCTATTTTGAAAACGTCGGCGGCAAGGTGTTTGACGCGGTGGTGCCGCTGCTCAACCCCAAGGCGCGCATTCCCCTGTGCGGCCTGATCGCAGGCTACAACGCCCATGAAGCGCCCAGCGGTCCCGATCGCTTGCCGGCGCTGCAACGCGTGCTGCTGACCAAGCGCGTGCGCATCCAGGGCTTTATCGTGTTTGACGACTACGGTGATCGTCAGCCGGAATTCATCAGCGCCATGGTGCCGTGGGTGCGCGACGGCAAGGTCAAATTCCGCGAAGACGTGGTGGAGGGCCTGGAGCAAGCCCCCGAAGCCTTTATCGGTTTGCTCGAAGGGCGCAACTTCGGCAAGTTGGTCGTACGCATTTGACGCTAATCCGGGGCGCGGGTATAAACCGCGTCTCGTTGTTTTGTCGGACCCTTCCCCCATGAGCTTCAGCCCCCTGATTCGCCAACTGATCGACGCCCTGCGCACGTTGCCGGGCGTCGGCCAGAAAACCGCCCAGCGCATGGCGCTGCAACTGCTGGAGCGTGACCGCAGCGGCGGCACCCGGTTGGCCCAGGCCCTGAGCCAGGCCATGGAGGGCGTAGGCCATTGCCGCCAGTGCCGCACCCTGACCGAAGAAGAACTGTGTCCGCAGTGCGCCGACCCGCGCCGCGATGACACGCTGCTGTGTGTCGTTGAGGGGCCGATGGATGTGTACGCCGTGGAGCAGACCGGTTATCGCGGGCGCTACTTCGTACTCAAGGGCCACTTGTCGCCGCTCGATGGCCTGGGGCCGGAAGCCATCGGCATTCCGCAACTGGTGGCGCGCATTGAAGAGCAGGGCACGTTCACCGAAGTGATCCTCGCCACCAACCCGACCGTGGAAGGTGAGGCGACGGCGCATTACATCGCCCAACTGCTGACCAACAAAGGCTTGATCACCTCGCGGATTGCCCACGGTGTGCCGTTGGGCGGCGAGCTGGAATTGGTGGATGGCGGCACCCTGGCGCATTCGTTTGCAGGTCGTAAACCCATCGCGCTCTAAAGCACACTGCAGGACAAAATGTGGGAGGGGGCTTGCCCCCGATGGCAGTGTGTCAGTCACAGCATTTGTAGCTGACCCACCGCTATCGGGGGCAAGCCCCCTCCCACATTAGCTTTGTGTTGTAGGTGAAATTTGTGATCGCTTGAAAACCAAGCAAGCGCTTGGTAATTTCCCTCCACCTCTGCGTGGAGTTTGCCGATGTCTGCCTATCAGGATTACTTCGACCCCAGCCACCAATTGGTCCGCGACAGCGTGCGCCGTTTTGTCGAGCGTGAGCTGCTGCCGGGTATCGAGCAGTGGGAGGAGGCCGAGAGCTTTCCCCGTGAGCTGTACCTCAAGGCTGGCACGGCGGGGATCCTGGGGATCGGCTATCCCGAAGGCCTGGGCGGTAGCCATGAAGGCGACCTGTTCGCCAAGGTTGCCGCCAGCGAAGAACTGATGCGTTGTGGTTCTGGCGGGGTGGTGGCGGGCCTCGGCTCACTGGATATCGGCCTGCCGCCCGTCATCAAATGGGCTCGACCCGACGTGCGCGACCGCGTGGTCCCGCAGGTGCTGGCAGGCGAAAAGATCATCGCCCTGGCCGTCACCGAACCCGGCGGCGGCTCCGATGTGGCCAACCTGCAAACCCGCGCCCTACGCGAGGGCGATCATTACCGCGTCAGCGGCAGCAAGACCTTTATCACCAGCGGCATCCAGGCCGACTACTACACCGTCGCCGTGCGTACGGGTGGGCCAGGCTTCGGCGGTATCAGCCTGCTGCTGATCGAAAAAGACACCCCTGGATTCAGCACCGGCCAGCCTTTAAAAAAAATGGGTTGGTGGGCGTCAGACACGGCTGAATTGTTTTTCGACGACTGCCGGGTGCCGGTGGGCAACCTGATCGGCGCCGAGAACATGGGCTTTGCCTGCATCATGGGCAACTTCCAAAGTGAACGCCTGGCCCTGGCATTGATGGCCAACATGACGGCGCAGCTGGCGCTGGAGGAAAGCCTCAAGTGGGCGGCCCAGCGCGAAGCGTTCGGCAAACCCATCGGCAAGTTCCAGGTGCTCAAGCACCGGCTGGCGGAAATGGCCACGGCGGTGGAAGTGTCGCGGGAGTTCACCTACCGCCAGGCGGCGAAGATGGCGGCGGGCAACAGTGTGATCAAGGAAATTTCCATGGCCAAGAACCTGGCGACCGACACGGCCGACCGGGTCACGTACGACGCGGTGCAGATCCTGGGCGGGCAGGGCTATATGCGCGGCAGCCTGGTGGAGCGGCTGTATCGGGATAACCGCATCCTGTCGATTGGCGGGGGGACGCGGGAGGTGATGAACGAGATCATCAGCAAGCAGATGGGGCTTTAGCCTTGTGGTGATTTTTAGGGTCCTATCGGGGGCAAGTCGAATCGTCGCACCGCCCCTCCCACATTGACTGCATTCACACATTTTGAATTGTGAACACAGTCAGTGTGGGAGGGGGCTTGCCCCCGATAGGGCCGGTACAGGCAACAAAAATTACTGTTCAGTCAACCCAAACTGAGTCAAACAAAACGTCGGAATCCCCATATCTTCCAGGCGCTGCGACCCACCCAGCTCCGGCAAATCAATAATCGCCGCCGCTTCAAAGATCCTCGCCCCCATGCGTCGCACCAGGTTCGCCGCTGCGATCAAGGTGCCGCCCGTGGCGATCAAGTCATCGAACATCAGCACCGAATCACCCTCGCACAGGCTGTCGGCATGCACTTCCAGGAACGCCTCGCCGTATTCGGTCTGGTAACCCTCGGCCAGCACATCAGCCGGCAGTTTGCCTTGCTTGCGGAACAGGATCAGCGGTTTGTTCAGCTGGTAGGCGATGATCGAGCCGATCAGGAACCCACGCGCATCCATCGCGCCAATATGGGTGAAATCGGCCTCGACATAGCGATGGGCAAAGCTGTCTGCCACCAGGCGCAGGGCTCGGGGCGATTGGAACAGCGGCGTGATGTCACGAAAGATCACCCCAGGCTTGGGGAAGTCGATGACGGGGCGGATCAGGGATTTGATGTCGAACGAATCGAAAGTCATCGTCGAAGAGTCCTGGGGCTGGAAACGGACTCGAAGTATACCTGCGGCCTCGCCGATTGGCGCGGCCGCAAGCCGCTGTCTCAACCTTCCAGGGAACCACCGGCCAGCGCGCACAGCTGGATCGGGTCGAGAATGTGCACTTCCTTGCCTTCGGCAGCGATCAACTCATTCTGCTGAAAGCGAGTGAACACGCGGGACACGGTTTCCACCGCCAGGCCCAGGTAGTTGCCGATTTCGTTGCGCGACATGCTCAGGCGGAACTGATTGGCCGAGAACCCACGGGCGCGGAAACGGGCCGACAGGTTGACCAGGAACGTGGCGATGCGCTCGTCCGCGGTTTTCTTCGACAACAGCAGCATCATTTGCTGGTCGTCGCGGATTTCGCGGCTCATCACCCGCATCAACTGACGGCGCAATTGCGGCAGTTGCAGGGCCAGTTCGTCGAGGCGCTCGAAGGGGATTTCGCACACCGACGTGGTTTCCAGCGCCTGGGCCGACACCGGGTGAATCTCGGTGTCCATGCCCGACAAGCCCACCAACTCGCTGGGCAAGTGGAAACCGGTGATCTGCTCTTCGCCGCTGTCGCTCAGGCTGAACGTCTTCAACGCACCCGAACGTACTGCATAAACGGAATCGAACTTGTCGCCCTGGCGAAACAGAAACTCGCCTTTTTTCAGCGGGCGGCCGCGTTTAACGATGTCGTCCAGCGCATCCATGTCTTCCAAATTCAGCGAAAGTGGCAAGCAGAGGGGCGCCAGGCTGCAATCCTTGCAATGAGCCTGGCTGTGAGCGCGCAGTTTGACTGGCTCGGACATTTCTTAAATCCTTGTGGGAAAACACACATAAGACGTAAGGGTAACGCACTGGGGGGCGAGGAGGCCAGCCTGTACAAAAAACAGGCAGGGGTATAAAGATTTTTCAGGGTGTGCCGATTGCCTGTTAATACCCCTCGAACCCGGATGTTCACAAGATGCCTTCCTTGACGCTTGATCTGGCGCTACGCACGCAGATTGCGACAGCACCTGAAACCAAAAAGACTGCCAGCGCAGGCGCGGTTGTCGATGCTCCGACGACTGCTGAGGCCAAGCCTGCGGTGTCGGTGGTGATTTCCGGTGCTGCGATGAAAGCGGCAGCCGCCGAGAAAACCTCCAACAGTGATATCGAAGACAGCGGCCTGTCGGATACCGTCCAGCAATTGCTGAAGATGATCCGTGAAATCAAAAAGCAAATCGCCGAGAAGCAGGCCGAGCTGGCAGCGGTGATGGCTGACAAGTCACTGAGCCCCGAGCAGGCCCAGGCCAAGGTTGCTGCTCTGCAGTCGGCGCTAGGCGCACTGCAGGCCAGTTTGACCACGGCCCAGGCATCCTTGACCAAGGCGATGAAAGACATGGGCGCCGAGGAAGCGATGAAGGTGACCAGTCTGCTGATGAAGTAGCCGCACTCAAATCACCCGCGAAAACCGCTGCCGGTTCTGATGCTCAAGGTAAGCGTCGAACACCATGCACACCGACCGCACCAGCAACCGCCCAGCCGGCAACACCTGAATGCCCTGTGCATCCAGCGCGATCAAGCCGTCGGCGGCCATGGCCTCAAGCTGTGGCCAGATTTCGTCGAAATACCCGCGAAAATCAATGTTGAACGCCTGTTCGATCAGGTCGAAGGCCAGGCTGAAATTGCAGATCAGCTGCTGGATCACTTCCCGACGCAACCGATCATCCGTGGTGCACACCAGGCCACGGCTGGTGGCCAGTTGCGCGCTGGCCAAGGTGTTCTGATACGCGGCGAGGTCGCTGCTGTTCTGGCAATACAAATCGCCAATCTGGCTGATGGCCGACACCCCGAGGCCGATCAGGTCGCAGTGACCGTGGGTGGTGTAGCCCTGGAAGTTGCGTTGCAGGGTGCCTTCTTCCTGGGCAATGGCCAGTTCGTCATCCGGCAGGGCGAAGTGGTCCATGCCGATGTAGCGGTAACCGGCCTGGGTCAATTGCTCGATGGTGGTTTGCAGCATCAACAGCTTTTCCGCCGGGGAGGGCAGCTCTTCGGTGTTGATACGCCGCTGGGGCATGAAGCGCTCCGGCAGGTGTGCGTAGTTGAACACTGACAGGCGATCCGGTTGCAGGCGGATCACTTCCTCAACGGTGCGCGCAAAGTTCAGCGGGGTCTGCTTGGGCAGGCCGTAGATCAGGTCGATGTTGATCGAGCGAAATTGCAGGGTGCGCGCCGCGTCGATCACGGCGCGGGTTTCTTCCAGGCTTTGCAGGCGATTGACCGCGCGCTGCACCTCGGGGTCGAGGTCTTGCAGGCCGATGCTCACACGGTTGAAACCCAGCTCGCGCAGCAGGCCCATGGTGGCCCAGTCGGCTTCGCGAGGGTCGATCTCGATGCCGTAGTCGCCGGAGTCGTCGTCGAGCAAATTGAAATGTTGGCGCAGGCAGCCCATGACCTGGCGCAGTTCATCGTGGCTGAGAAAGGTCGGGGTGCCGCCGCCAAAGTGCAACTGTTCCACCGGCTGTTTCGGGTCGAGGTGGCAGGCCATCAGCTGGATTTCCTGCTCCAGGCGTTGCAGGTACGCCTGGGCGCGGCCACGGTCCTTGGTGATCACTTTGTTACAGGCGCAGTAGTAGCAAATGTTCGCGCAGAACGGCACATGCACATACAGCGACAGCGGTCGCACCGCCTTGCGGCTGTCGCGCAGGGCGTGGAGCAGGTCGAACGTGCCGACCTGGCTGTCGAATTGTACGGCGGTGGGGTAGGACGTATAGCGCGGCCCCGCCAGGTCATAGCGGTGAATCAGATCGGTGTCCCAACGAATGGCGTCGAGCATGCGGGCGGTCCCCGGGATAGGCTAGTGAGCCGAGTCTAGGGGCGTGGCGGCGGGTGCATGTTGATTTGCATCAACGGGGAGCGGCGCTATGCCACATCGCCTTTTAGTGGCCCATTAGCCAGTGCTGGTGTGGGCCCGGCAAGGTCCAGATGCCGAACAGCATCACCAGCAGGCCACCGGCCATGCGCACGCTGCGTTTGCGCAGCACGGCGGTGATTCGCTCAGCCGCCAGGCCCGTAGCCAATAGTACCGGCCAGGTGCCCAGCCCGAATGCCAGCATCAGCAGGCCACTGTCGAAGGCGTTGCCCTGGCTCGCCGCCCACAGCAGGGTGCTGTAGACCAACCCGCACGGCAACCAGCCCCACAGCGCGCCCAACAGCAAGGCTCGGGGCAGGCTGGACACCGGCAGCAAACGGCCCGCAACCGGCTGGATATGCCGCCACAGGCCGCGACCGAGTGCTTCGATACGGGTGAGGCCGCTCCACCAACCGGCCAGATACAAGCCCATGCTGATCAGCAGCAACCCGGCCAGCACGCGCATAAACATTGCCGCCGGGCTATTTGCCACCGCCCAGCCGGCAAGGCCGATCAATACGCCAGCGGTGGCATAGCTGAGGATGCGCCCCAGGTTGTACGCCAGCAGCAAACGCAAGCGACGGCTGCGTTGTTCCGGGGGAATCGCCAGGGTCAGCGCGCCCATCAAGCCGCCGCACATGCCCAGGCAATGGCCGCCACCGAGCAGGCCGAGGATCAGCGCGGAGATCAGCAGCGGCGCCAGTTCAAGCATGGGGCGGGTCTTTGGGCGGTTGTTCGGGGTGGTTGGCTTCTTCGATACCGGCCAGGTGATTGGGGTCCTGGTCGTCGAACAGCACGCTGTGGGCCGGGCCGTCGAGGTCGTCGTACTGGCCGCTGTCCACGGCCCAGAAGAAGATGTAGATGGCGACACCCACCAATAACAGCGCCGCTGGGATCATCACGTAGAGAGCTGGCATCTGTACTCCAGGCCCACGCGGCTCAGGCCGGCAGCGGGCGGGTTACGGTGGGGGCGCTTGCGGCCGGCGCGCTCGGCAAGCGAGTCAGGCGCAGGGCGTTGAGCACCACGGTCAACGAACTGAGGGACATACCGATCGCTGCCCAGATCGGCGTGATCCAACCCAGGGCGGCAAACGGCAACATCAGGCCATTGTACAGCCCGGCCCACAACAGGTTTTCAATGATGACCCGGCGGGTGCGGCGCGCCAGGGTAAAGGCTTGCACCAGCGCGTCCAGGCGGTTGGACAGCAGTACCGCATCGGCGCTGGTCTTGGCCAGGTCGGTGGCCGAGCCCATGGCCACGCTGATATCGGCGGCGGCCAGCACCGGCACATCGTTGACCCCATCGCCGAGCATCAGCACTTTGCGGCCTTGCTGGTGCAGTTGTTGCAGCACTTGCAGCTTGTCGTCGGGACGCAGGCCGCCACGGGCTTCGTCGATTCCCAGTTCGGCAGCGACGCTGGCCACCATCGGCGAACTGTCCCCCGACAGCAGCAATGTCCGCCAGCCACGCGCCTTGCAGGCCGCCAGCAGGGCCGGGGCATCGCTGCGCAGGCGGTCGTCCAGCACAAACCAGGCCAGCGCACCGTCGCGGTCGCCCAGCAGCAGCCACTGCCCGGCTTCATTCGGCGAAGGCGGGACAGGGCAGCCACTCAGTTCGCACACAAACCCCGGTTGGCCGATGCGCAGCTGTCGCTCGCCGACCCGGCCTTCCAGGCCGAGGCCGGGGGTGTTGAGTACTTCATCGGCGGCCAACGGTGCGCGGCCAAAGGCGCGGGCAATCGGGTGTTCGGAGCGGTTTTCCAGGGCGGCGGCCAGACTCAGGCAGAGGTCGCTGTTCAGCGTGCCCAGAGGGCGGATCGCCCGCAGGGCCAGGCGCCCTTCGGTGAGGGTGCCGGTCTTGTCGAAGATCACCGTGTCGATCTGGTTCAAGCCTTCCAGTACATGGCCACGGGTCAGCAGCAAACCGAGTTTGTGCAAGGTGCCGGTGGCGGCGGTGAGGGCGGTGGGTGTGGCCAGGGACAGTGCGCACGGGCAGGTCGCCACCAGCATTGCCAGCACGATCCAGAATGCTCGCGATGGATCCAGCTCCCACCACACCAGGCCGATCACCGCAGCGGCGATCAGAGAGCACAACAGGAACCATTGCGCGGCGCGGTCGGCGATTTCGGCCAGGCGCGGCTTCTCGGCCTGGGCCCGTTCCAGCAGGCGCACGATGGCCGACAGGCGTGTGTCGTGGCCGAGGGCGCGCACTTCGACAGTCAGGGCGCCGTCCACATTCAGGGTGCCTGCGGTCACGGCATCGCCCGCTCGACGCGGTTGCGGCAGGTACTCGCCGGTGAGCAGGGACTCATCGATGCTGGATTGGCCGTCGAGAATCACCCCGTCCGCCGGCAATACCGCGCCGGGATGCACCAGCACGCGGTCGCCCAGGGCCAGTTCGCTAAGCAGAATGCGCTCGCTTTGCCCATCGCGCTTCAAGCGCAGGCACGACGCGGGCAGCAAATTGACCAACTGCGCCGTGGCCGCCGCTGTGCGTTCCCGTGCGCGGCGCTCCAGGTAGCGGCCAGCCAGCAGGAACAGCGCGAACATGCCCACCGCGTCGAAATACAGCTCGCCGACGCCGGTGATTGCAGTCCAGATGCCTGCCAGATAGGCCCCGCCGATGGCCAGGGACACCGACACGTCCATGGTCAGGTGGCGTGTACGCAGGTCACGCAGGGCGCCTTTGAAAAACGGCGCGCAGCTGTAGAACACGATGGGGGTGGTGAGAAACATCGCGACCCAGCGCAGGATCACATGCAGCTCCGGGCTCAGGTCGATATTGAATTCCGGCCAGGTGGCCATGGTTGCCATCATCGCCTGGAACCACAGCAGGCCCGCTACGCCGAGCTGGCGCAAGGCCCGGCGGTTTTCGTTGGCCAGTTGTTCGGCGGCGCGGTCGGCTTGATAGGGGTGGGCGGCGTAGCCGATGTGGCGCAACTCGCTGAGCAGTTGGCTCAAGGGCAACTGCCCGTCGGCCCAACTTACGTGCAGGCGATGGTTGGACAGGTTCAGGCGCGCCTCGGCCACGGCGGGCAGGCTGCGCAGGTGTTTTTCGATCAGCCAGCCACAGGCGGCGCAGCTGATGCCTTCCATTAACAGGGTGGTTTCGGCGAGGTCGCCTGCGTGGCGTACGAAAGGTTTTTGCACGTCGGCGCGGTCGTACAACGCCAGTTCGTCCACCAATTGCACCGGCAGGGCCTCGGGGTTGGCGGAGGCTTCGCTGCGGTGCTGGTAATAGCTTTCCAGGCCACCGGCCACGATGGCTTCGGCCACGGCCTGGCAACCGGGGCAGCAGAGTTCACGGCGCTCACCGAGGATCACCGTGGTGAAACGGCTGCCGGAGGGGACGGGGAGGGCGCAGTGGTAGCAGGGGGTGGGCATGGGTTGGGATCTTTAGTGGCTGTTAGGGCCTCATCGGGGGCAAGCCCCCTCCCACACTGGAATGGGTTTACACATATCTATTGGTGAAACCTGTCAAATGTGGGAGGGGGCTTGCCCCCGATGCGCGAAGCGCAGGCTTTTCTATTTTTTCAGGTCCTCGGCACCTTGCAACGGCTCATCCCCCAGCAGCAAGTCCTTGGCATGGCTGACCTGTTCTTCTTCAAACATACGCCAGGTCCGGTCGCCTTCCACGCCAAGCAATTCCACGAAACGGCGGCCTTCGACCTTGTCGGTGACCTGGCCGATGTAGCGGCCGGGTTCGCTGTCGCTACGGGTCAGGGCGATCCTGCGGTCTTTTTCCGGCTGGGTCGGGGAGATCAGGTTCAGTTCCAGCGTGTTCGGGTTGCTGTAGCCCGTGAGGTGCAGCTCGACTTCACCGGTCAGTTCATCCAGGTGCACCTTGGCGCGCAGTTGCAGGGTTTGGGCCAGCAGTTCGCGGTCCAGGGAGCGGTTGATGCCTTTGCCGGCCTCGTAATAGTTGTCGTTGACCAGGTTGTCCGGGTTCTTTACCGCGATGGTCACCATGGACAAGGTCAACGTCACCGAGCAGGCCAGGATGCCAATGATGATCCAGGGCCAGAGGTGCTTGTACCAAGGGCTTGCGGCAGTTGCTACGGACATGGTTCGGCTCTCTGTATTCAACGAACTTGGGGGCCGATAAATCGGCTCTTGGCTTCAATATGGACGCTGGCGTCATCGGCGTCGGTGAGGATGAATTTCACCTCGTTGGTGCTCGACGGCAATTGTTCCGGTGCGCTCGACAGCTCCACCGGCATGCTGACGATATCGCCGGCAGCGACTTTGATTTCACGTCGGCCTTGCAGCTTGAGGTCCGGCAGGCCGGCGGCGTCGAGCACGTAGGTGTGGTCGCGCTGATCCTTGTTCATGATCTTCAGGCTGTAGACGTTTTCGATGCGGCCTTCGGCGTTTTCGCGGTACAGCACACGGTCCTTGCTCACGTCGAACCCCACCAGCGGACGCATGAAGAACGCCGCCACCAACAGGCTGATCATCGCCAGCAACACCAGCGCGTAACCGATCAGGCGTGGGCGCAGCTTATGGGTTTTCTGCCCGGACAGGTTGTGCTCGGTGGTGTAGCTGATCAGGCCGCGTGGGTACTCCATCTTATCCATGATGTTGTCGCAGGCGTCGATACAGGCGGCGCAGCCGATGCATTCGATTTGCAGGCCGTCGCGAATGTCGATACCGGTGGGGCACACCTGCACGCACATTGTGCAATCGATGCAATCGCCCAGGCCCTGGGCCTTGTAGTCGGTGCCTTTTTTCCGTGGGCCGCGCAGTTCGCCGCGGCGTGGGTCGTAGGAGACGATCAGGGTGTCCTTATCGAACATCACACTCTGGAACCGCGCATACGGGCACATGTAGATGCACACCTGTTCGCGCAGCCAGCCGGCGTTGCCGTAGGTGGCGAGGGTGAAGAAACCGACCCAGAAATACGACCAGCCATCGGCCTGGCCGGTGAAAAAGTCGATCACCAATTGGCGGATCGGCGAGAAGTAGCCGACAAAGGTCAGGCCGGTGACCAGGCCAATCAGCAGCCACAGGGTGTGTTTGCTGAATTTGCGCAGGAACTTGTTGGCGTCCATGGGTGCTTTATCGAGCTTGATGCGCTGGTTGCGGTCGCCTTCGGTGACTTTTTCGCACCACATGAAGATCCATGTCCACACGCTTTGCGGGCAGGTATAGCCGCACCACACGCGCCCGGCGTACACGGTGATAAAGAACAGGCCAAACGCCGCAACAATCAGAATGCCCGAGAGCAGGATGAAGTCCTGGGGCCAGAAGGTTGCGCCAAAGATAAAGAATTTACGCTCCGGCAGGTTCCACCACACCGCCTGGTGGCCACCCCAGTTCAGCCATACGGTGCCGAAGTAGAGGAGGAACAAACAGGCACCGCCGAGCATACGCAAATTGCGGAACAGGCCGGTGAAGGCGCGGGTGTAGATTTTCTCGCGCGAGGCGTAGAGGTCGACGGTTTTGTTCGGTGGGGTAACGTCATGTACCGGTATCTGCTTGCTCATCATTGCATCCCACGGCGGTGGAGATTTGCCTCGGCCAGTACGTGCCAGTCGGGGTCAAAAATAGACTGTTGCAGTGGCGTAATGATACGCCTGCGGTGGCGTTGAAAGGCGGCGACCTTCGTGACCTGGATCAATTGACCTGGCAAGTATGGTCGGTTTTGGCTGACCCGGTCTTCAAACCACTGGAGATTCAATGTGGGAGGGGGCTTGCCCCCGATAGCAGTGTGTCAGTCAGTGCATTTGTAACTGACCCACCGCCATCGGGGGCAAGCCCCCTCCCACATTGTTTGGCGGTGTGTTTACTGTTCCTCAGCCTTCTTATCCCCATGGGACAAGCTGTAAACATACGCCGCCAGCAAGTGCACCTTGTCATTGCCCTGCAACAGCTCCTGCGCCGGCATCTGGCCCTGGCGGCCGTAACGAATGGTCTGCTGCAACTGGGCAAAGCTCGAACCGTAGATGAACGCACCCGGATGCGTCAGGTCAGGCGCGCCCATCGCCGGAGTGCCTTTACCTTGTGGACCGTGGCAGGCGACGCAGTTGGCGGCGAACAGTTTCTCGCCGTTGGCCACGTCGGCCTTGGCGCCTTCCGGCAGTTTGCGCCCATCGAGGTTGGTCAGCACAAAGCCCGCCACGTCAGCCACGCCTTGTTCGCCGATGACTTCAGCCCAGGCCGGCATCACCGCATGACGGCCCTTCATGATGGTTTCCTTGATCGTTGCCGGTTCACCGCCCCAGCGCCAGTCGGCGTCGGTCAGGTTGGGGAAGCCGTAGGCGCCCTTGGCGTCGGAGCCGTGGCACACCGAGCAGTTGGAGGCGAACAGGCGGCCACCCATCTTCAAGGCTTGCGGGTCCTTGGCCACGTCTTCAATCGGCATCGCGGCGAATTTGGCGAAGATCGGCCCGAACTTGGCGTCCGACCTGGCCATTTCCTTTTCCCATTCGTGCACGCCGGTCCAGCCGGTCTGGCCGTTGGCGAAGGGGGTTTGCTTGTCGTTGTCGAGGTAGTTGTAGCCCGGCAGCACACCTTTCCAGTTGCCCAGCCCTGGGTAAAGCACCAGGTAGCCAAGGGCGAAGACGATGGTGCCGACAAACAGCATGAACCACCACTTGGGCAGCGGGTTGTCGTATTCCTCGATGCCGTCGAACGAATGGCCGACGGTTTCGTCGGTTTGCTCGGTGCGCTGGCCCTTGCGGGTCGACAGCAGCAGCCAGGTCAGGGCGAAGATGGTACCCAGACTGAGGACTGTGACGTACAGACTCCAGAACGTAGTCATTCTTTGTTACTCCTAGAAGCTTGCTCGACGTGCTTGATGGCTTCGGGATCATCCGCAAAGGGCAGCATGGTCGCGTCGTCAAACTCCGACTTGCGCCGTGGGCTGAACACCCACAGCGCCAGGCCGACAAAGGCCACCATCACCACAACGGTGCCCAGGCCTCGAATCATCCCGATATCCATGAAGGTCACCGTTTGCTTTTGATGATGGTGCCCAGGCCTTGCAGGTAGGCCACCAATGCGTCCATTTCGGTCTTGCCCTTCACGGCGGCGGCTGCACCGGCGATGTCTTCGTCGGTGTAGGGCACGCCCAGGGTGCGCAAGACTTCCATCTTCTTCGCGGTGTCCTTGCCGTCGAGCTTGTTTTCCACGAGGAACGGGTACGCCGGCATTTTCGACTCAGGCACCACGTTGCGCGGGTTGTACAAATGCGCACGTTGCCAGTCATCGGAGTAACGCCCGCCGACACGGGCCAGGTCCGGCCCGGTGCGCTTGGAACCCCACAGGAACGGGTGGTCCCACACGCTTTCGCCGGCCACCGAGTAGTGGCCGTAGCGTTCGGTTTCGGCGCGGAACGGGCGGATCATCTGCGAGTGGCAGCCCACGCAACCGTTGGCGATGTAGACGTCGCGGCCTTCCAGTTCAAGGGCGGTGCGCGGCTTCATGCCTTCCACCGGCTTGTTGGTCACGTCCTGGAAGAACAGCGGGACGATTTGGGTCAGGCCGCCGATGCTCACGGCGATGACCATGAAGAAGGCCAGCAGGCCGATATTCTTCTCGACTACTTCATGCTTCATCAGTGGGCTCCCACAACGGCGATCTTGGCGGCGGCTTCGGCTTCCACAGGGTCGGCGGCGTGCACGGTGCGCCAGACGTTGTAGGCCATCAGGAACATGCCGGAGGCAAAGAATGCACCGCCCAGGGCGCGCACGATGTAACCCGGGTGGCTGGCTTGCAGCGCTTCGACGAAGGAGTAGGTGAGGGTGCCGTCATCGTTGATCGCACGCCACATCAGGCCTTGGGTGATGCCGTTGACCCACATCGAGGCGATGTAGAGCACGGTGCCGATGGTGGCCAGCCAGAAGTGCGCGTTGATCAGGCCGACGCTGTGCATCTGCGGGCGGCCGTACAGTTTGGGGATCATGTGGTACAGCGCGCCGATGGAAATCATCGCCACCCAGCCGAGGGCGCCGGCGTGTACGTGGCCGATGGTCCAGTCGGTGTAGTGGGACAGCGAGTTGACGGTCTTGATCGCCATCATCGGCCCTTCGAAGGTCGACATGCCGTAGAACGCCAGGGACACCACGAGGAAGCGCAGGATCGGGTCGGTGCGCAATTTATGCCAGGCGCCCGACAGGGTCATCATGCCGTTGATCATGCCGCCCCAGCTCGGAGCCAGCAGGATGATCGACATCGCCATGCCCAGCGACTGCGCCCAGTCCGGCAGCGCGGTGTAGTGCAAGTGGTGTGGGCCCGCCCAGATATACAGGGTGATCAGCGCCCAGAAGTGCACGATGGACAAGCGGTACGAGTAAATAGGACGTTCGGCCTGTTTCGGCACGAAGTAGTACATCATCCCCAGGAAACCGGTGGTCAGGAAAAACCCCACCGCGTTGTGCCCGTACCACCACTGGATCATCGCATCCGTCGCCCCGGCGTAGGCCGAATAGGACTTGAACAGGCTGACCGGCAGGGAGGCGTGGTTGACGATGTGCAGCATCGCCGTCACCAGGATAAAGGCACCGTAGAACCAGTTGCCGACGTAGATATGCTTGGTCTTGCGCTTGACGATGGTGCCGAAGAACACCACGGCATAGGTCACCCACACGATGGCGAGCAAAATGGCGATGGGCCATTCCAGCTCGGCGTATTCCTTGGTGGTGGTGTAGCCCAGTGGCAGGGTGACCACTGCGCCGACGATGACTGCTTGCCAGCCCCAGAAGGTGAAGGCGGCGAGGCCGTCGGAGATCAGTCGCGTCTGGCAGGTTCGCTGCACGACATAGTAGGAGGTGGCAAACAAGGCACATCCACCGAAGGCGAAGATCACCAGGTTGGTGTGCAGCGGGCGCAGGCGACCGAAGGTCGTCCATGGCAAACCGAAATTCAATTCCGGCCAAACCAGTTGCGAGGCGATGAACACCCCGAGCCCCATGCCAAGGATCCCCCAGACCACCGTCATGATGGCGAACTGGCGGACTACCTTATAGTTATAAGCAGTCGGACTGATTGCTGTGCTCATTCTAAGGTTCCACGGTTTAGGTATTTTTATAGGTAGAAATCGGCCGCAAGTATGGAGAAAGCGAGAGGCCAATGCAACGCAACGCTGACCTGCGTCAAGGCGTTCCACGCCAGATTCTGCGCCCTTTCCCTGTTTGGCGTAAGGACAAAATCCTAAATCAAAAGCTGATCGAGTGGACAAGAATTTTTTAGGGTCGCAACGAATGCTGTTGCGTACGCTAAAAACGGTCCGCTGTGGGGCAAGCGTAGACCCGAATGTCAGGAGGGGAAAGTTGTGCTTTGGAAGGGTGCGACGCTTGGTCGCATAGAGGACACGACTTAGTCGAGAGTGAACAATGTACATGTGGCGAGGGAGCTTGCTCCCGTTGGAGTGCGAAGCGCTCCCAGGATTTTGGGGCCGCTTCGCAGCCCAGCGGGAGCAAGCTCCCTCGCCACAGTACAGCGGCCGCCCCTCAATTGGGGCGGCGGTCGAAGGTTACTCGGGCTGGCTTTCTGGCGTTGCGCCATCAGCGTTATGGGACAGGCTGTAAACATACGCCGCCAACAAGTGCACCTTGTCGTTCCCCTGCATCACATCCTGCGCCGGCATCTGGCCTTGGCGGCCATGGCGAATGGTCTGCTGCAACTGCGCCAGGCTGGTGCCGTAGATAAATCCGGCGGGTTCGGTCAGGTTTGGCGCGCCCATGGCTTCCATGCCGTGGCCTTGCGGGCCGTGGCAGGCGACGCAGGTGGTGTTGAACGCAGCTTGGCCGGCCGCCAGGTCGGCGGTGCTGTCTGCGGGCAGTGGCAACTTGGCCAGGTCGTGACGCACATAGGCGGCGACGTTTTTAACTCCGTCTTCGCCGAGTATTTCACCCCAGGCCGGCATTGCCGCGTGGCGACCGTTCAAGATGGTGGTCTTGATCGCCTCGGCCGAACCGCCCCAGCGCCAGATGTTATCCGCCAGGTTCGGGAAGCCATATGCGCCCTTGGCATCCGAGCCATGGCACACCGCGCAGTTGGAGGCGAACAGGCGTCCTCCCATTTTCAGCGCTTGCGGGTCTTTGGCGACTTCTTCCACTGGCATCGCCGCGAATTTGGCGAAGATCGGCCCGAACTTGGTGTCGGCACGGGTCATCTCCTTGTCCCACTCCTTGGCCGAGGTCCAGCCGTCTTCATAACCCGGCAACACGCCTTTCCAGTTGCCCAGGCCCGGATAGAGGATCAGGTAGCCGACGGCAAACACCAAGGTGCCGGCGAACAGCATGAACCACCACTGGGGCAGCGGGTTGTCGTATTCCTCGATCCCGTCGAAGGCGTGGCCCATGGTCTGGTCCACGCTGCCCTTGGTCTCGCCCTTGCGGGTGCCGATCAACAGCCAGGTCAGGCCGATCAGGCTGCCGAGGGTCAGTACGCAGATCCATGTACTCCAGAATAGGGTCATGGCCGATTGCTCCTTGTTGCAGGCTCTTCTTGAGCGTCGGATGGGGAAGGTTCATCGGCGAAAGGCAGCAGGCGCGCCTGCTCGAACTCCGAATTGCGTCGGTTGTTGAACACCCACAGCGACAGGCCGATAAAGGCGATGGCCACCACCAGTGTGCCGAGGCCGCGGATGGTGCCTGCATCGAATTCAAATCCCATGGCTCACCTCTTGCTCTTGATGGCAGTGCCGAGCACTTGCAGGTACGCAACCAGCGCGTCCATTTCGGTCTTGCCCTTGAGGCTGGCCACGGCACCACTGATGTCGTCGTCGGTGTACGGCACGCCGAGGGTGCGCATCACTTGCAACTTTTTCTCGGTGTGGCTGCTGTCGACCTGGGCCGTGACCAACCACGGGTAGGCCGGCATTTTCGACTCGGGCACCACGTTGCGCGGGTTGTACAGGTGCGCGCGGTGCCAGTCGTCAGAGTAGCGCGCGCCGACGCGGGCCAGGTCCGGGCCGGTGCGCTTGGAGCCCCACAGGAACGGGTGGTCCCACACGCTTTCGCCCGCCACCGAGTAGTGGCCGTAGCGTTCGGTCTCGGCGCGGAACGGGCGGATCATCTGCGAGTGGCACTGCACACAGCCTTCGCGGATGTAGATGTCGCGGCCTTCCAGTTGCAGCGCGGTGTAGGGCTTCATGCCTTCGACCGGCTTGTTGGTCACGTCCTGGAAGAACAGCGGGACGATCTGGGTCAGGCCGCCGATACTCACGGCCAGCACCATCAGCAGCATCAGCAGGCCGACGTTTTTTTCAATCGTTTCGTGTTTCATCACAGACTCCTCAGGCCAACTGCGCAGTGGTGGTGGCTTCGACAGGCTGCGCGGAACGCACGGTGCGCCAGGTGTTGTACGCCATCAGGAACATGCCGCTGAGGAACACCGCACCGCCCACCAACCGCACGATGAAGCCAGGGTGGCTGGCCACCAGGGTTTCGACGAAGGAGTAGGTCAAGGTGCCGTCTTCGTTGACCGCACGCCACATCAGGCCCTGGGCGATGCCGTTGACCCACATCGAAGCGATGTAGAGCACGGTGCCGATGGTGGCCAGCCAGAAGTGCGCGTTGATCAGGCCGAGGCTGTACATCTGCTCGCGACCGAAGATTTTCGGGATCATGTGGTACAGCGCGCCGATGGAGATCATCGCCACCCAACCCAGGGCGCCGGCGTGTACGTGGCCGATGGTCCAGTCGGTGTAGTGGGAGAGGGCGTTGACGGTCTTGATCGCCATCATCGGGCCTTCGAACGTCGACATGCCGTAGAACGCCAGGGAAACCACGAGGAAGCGCAGGATCGGGTCGCTGCGCAACTTATGCCAGGCGCCCGAGAGGGTCATCATGCCGTTGATCATGCCGCCCCAACTTGGCGCCAGCAGCACCAGCGACATCACCATGCCCAGCGACTGCGCCCAGTCCGGCAGCGCGGTGTAGTGCAAGTGGTGCGGGCCCGCCCAGATGTACAGGGTGATCAGTGCCCAGAAGTGCACGATGGACAAGCGATAGGAATACACCGGACGCTCAGCCTGTTTCGGCACGAAGTAGTACATCATCCCCAAAAAGCCTGCGGTGAGGAAAAAGCCTACCGCGTTGTGCCCATACCACCACTGCACCATGGCATCCGTCGCACCACCGTAGAGGGAGTAGGACTTGGTCAGGCTGACCGGGATTTCCAGGTTGTTGACGATATGCAGGATTGCCACGGTGATGATGAACGCCCCGAAGAACCAGTTACCGACGTAGATGTGCTTGGTGTTGCGCTTCATCACCGTGCCGAAGAACACGATGGCGTAGGCCACCCAGACGATGGTGATGAGGATGTCGATCGGCCATTCCAGCTCGGCGTATTCCTTGGAGCTGGTGTAGCCCAGCGGCAAGGAGATCGCGGCCAACAGGATGACCAACTGCCAGCCCCAGAAGCAGAACGCGGCGATTTTCGGCGCGAACAGCTGGGTTTGGCAGGTGCGTTGCACCGAGTAGAAGGAGCTGGCAAACAGCGCGCAGCCACCGAACGCGAAGATCACCGCGTTGGTGTGCAACGGGCGCAGGCGGCCGAAGCTGGTCCAGGGTAAATCGAAGTTGAGCGCAGGCCAGACCAATTGGGCAGCGAGAAAAACCCCGAGCCCCATGCCGACGATGCCCCACACCACCGTCATAATGGCGAATTGGCGGACCACCTTGTAGTTATAGGCGGTACTTAAAGTAGTGTTCATGGTTCCCCATCCACGGTTCAACCCAAGCAAATGCGGCACTTGGGCTGGAGTTATAGGCAGACTAAATAGCGAGGCAAGCATGGGCAAAGAGCACAAGGCCAGTATTGACGGGGATCAATGGGCGCAGTGTGTGCGGGAACGCGGGTGGTTGTGGGATGTCGCGTCGAACACTGAAGGGCCTACGCCTGTGACATTGATCCTGGCCCACGGCGCCGGTGCGCCGATGGATTCAGCCTTTATGAACGACATGGCTGCACGCCTTGCCGGGCGTGGCGTCAACGTGCTGCGCTTCGAGTTTCCCTACATGGCCCAACGTCGTGTCGACGGGGGCAAACGCCCGCCGAATCCGGCGCCAAAACTATTGGAAGCCTGGCGCGATGTGCATGCCGAGGTGCGACGTCATGTCGCTGGGAAACTGGCGATTGGCGGCAAGTCCATGGGCGGGCGTATGGCCAGTTTGTTGGCTGATGAGTTAGGCGCGGATGGGCTGGTGTGCCTGGGGTATCCGTTCTATGCGGTGGGCAAGCCGGAAAAACCACGGGTCGAGCATTTGGCGGGATTGAAAACGCCGACGTTGATTGTGCAGGGCGAGCGCGATGCGCTGGGGAATCGGGCGGCGGTGGAGGCGTATGATTTGTCGCCGAGCATCGAGGTGATGTGGCTGGTGGCGGGGGATCATGATTTGAAGCCGTTGAAGGCGTCGGGGTTTAGTCATGAGCAGCATTTGGCAGCTGCGGCGGTCCACGTTGCTGATTTTTTGAAGGCGAAAGCGACACTGTAAGCCTGAGCACGGATCTATTTGCCAGAAAGGTCCGTGCCCACACTATCAAATGACATTGATGGTGCCGTCGGTCATTTCAACGATGGTGGGGATTATGTGGCTGAAGGTGGCGGTGCAGCTCAGAGTCTTTGGTATAAGCGTCAGCGTGATTGAGTAATTGCCCTCGTGATCACCAAGATTGGGATCGAAGTAGCTGAACACGGATTTGTCATCCCCGGTCTCAAAGGTTTCTCCTATGATGGGCCGCTGTTCATCGTTGGAAAAAATATACACCGTCAAGTAGCGCTCGCCAGCAACGCCGTGAAGCACCCACCCCTCGCCCCATGGGCTATCAGACCAAATCATAGCGCCGTCATCGGATTTAAAGGTTTGAGCGCCTTCTTTCCAGCGGAACTCGAGCGGTGTATCCCGGTGACCGGGTTTGCGTTGATACGGTTTGGGAAGTGAGAGTGTCATGAGGAGCGCTCGCTCAAAGGTTGAGGCATAAGCGTAATGGCGCCCAGTTCAGTGGGGGAACTGTCAGATCTCACAGGTTTTTAGACGGATCCGCACTGCTTGGCAGACCTCTTATGACGCAGTGGCTGCTCGAACCTCATCGCAGGCAAGCCAACTCCCACATTTGAATGCATTCACACAACAAAATCTGTGAATACATTCAAGTGTGGGAGGGGGCTTGCCCCCGATAGCGGTTTACCGGTTAAACCGCTCCACCAGCGAATACTGGGTATTCGCGGTATGCGTCAGCTCCTCACTCAACTGCGCCGAATTCAACGCCTGCTCCGACGTCTGGTCCGCCAACAATGCAATCGTGCTGATATTGCGGCTGATCTCCTCGGCCACTGAGCTTTGCTCTTCGGTCGCCGCAGCAATCTGCGTGGTCATGTCGGTGATATGTGCCACCGCTTCACTGATCCCCACCAACGCCTGATCCGCCTCCATCACCCGAGCCACGCCTTCTTCGGCCTGGCGATGCCCGGCGTCCATGGTTTGCACGGCGGCGCTGGCGGTCTGTTGCAGCTTGGCGATCAGGGTGTGGATCTGCCCGGTCGACTCGGCGGTGCGCTGTGCCAGTTGGCGCACTTCATCGGCCACCACCGCAAAGCCACGGCCCATCTCACCGGCGCGGGCCGCTTCGATGGCGGCGTTGAGGGCCAGCAGGTTGGTCTGGTCGGCAATGCCTTTGATCACATCGACCACGCCGCCGATCTCGTCGCTGTCCTTGGCTAACTGAGTGACGGTCACACCGGTCTCACCCACGGCTACCGACAGGCGCTGGATCGCCTCGCGGGTTTCCCCGGCAATGTCACGACCGCGACCGGTCAGGCGATTGGCTTCCTGGGTGGCATCCGCGGTGCGCTGTACGTGGCTGGCGACTTCCTGGGTGGTCGCCGCCATCTGGTTGACCGCGGTGGCCACTTGCTCGGTTTCCACGCGCTGGCGTTCCAGGCCGCTGGAGCTGTTGTGCGCCAGGGTGTTGGACTGTGCGGCCTGGTCGTTCAGATGCTCGGCGGTGTCCTCCAAGCGCGTAAGACATGTCTTCAGACGCGCTTCCTGGCTGAGGATCGACATCTCCAACCGCGCCTGTGCGCCCCGGCTGTCGGTGTACATCTGCGCGATCAGCGGGTCGGAGGTGGTCTGCTCGGCCAGGCGCAGCAAGCGCTTGAGGCCACGCTGTTGCCAGCTCAGGCCCAGCAGACCCAACGGCACCGACAACGCCGCGGCCAGGGCAAAGCCCCACTGGGACGTGAGCGTGGCGCCAATCATGAAGCTCAGTTGGCTGACCAGGATAAACGGCACCCAGTCCTGCAACACCGGCAGCCACTTGTCGCGCTGGGGAACCGCCGACTTGCCCTGGTTGATGCGTTGGTAGAGCGCTTCGGCGCGGCGGATCTGCTCGGCGGTGGGCTTGATGCGCACCGACTCGTAGCCGACCACCTGGTTGCCTTCGAAGACCGGCGTGACATAGGCGTTAACCCAGTAGTGATCACCGGTCTTGCAGCGGTTCTTGACGATGCCCATCCATGGCAAGCCTTGTTTGAGCGTGGACCACATATGCGCGAACACGGCCGGCGGCACGTCCGGGTGACGCACCAGGTTGTGCGGCGCGCGCAGCAACTCTTCGCGGGTGAACCCACTGATCTCGACAAACGCGTCGTTGCAGTAAGTGATCACACCCTTGGCATCTGTGGTGGAAATCAACCGTTGCTGAGCGGGGAAGGTACGTTCGCGCTGGGTAACGGGCTGGTTATTACGCATGATTGTTCAATCCGCAAGGCTTTCGATAGGTATCGGCAGGAACAGACGTTTATTTAACTTATTTTTGCAACAATCAACCGGCCAGCATTGGGTAGGTAAACAAACCGAAATGCAGCAGGTTCAAGCCAAAGTGCGTGGCCACAGCTGCACCGAGGCCGCCGAAGCGATAGGCCAAGCCGTAGCCGACGCCGGCGATGCTTGCCAGCAGCACCCAATGCCAACCCGCGCCGATGTGCACCAGGCCGAACAGCAGCGAGGCCAGTAGCAGCGCGAGGTTGTCGCCGTAGGGCAAATGCTTGAAGCGCTGGCTCAAGCCGCCTTGCACATAGCCACGAAACAGCGCTTCCTCCACCAGCGTCACCAGCAGCAGGTTATTGAGCACCCACAACCAGGCTTGCTCGGGCCACTTCGGTGCCCAACTGATCACCCCCAGCAAGGTCGCACCGCCCAGGGCGGCAATGGCGGTGAGGGTCAGCGCCAGCGCCGTGACGCAAATCGTCAACCGCAGCGAGCGGCGCGCCACGATCCACGGGCAGGCCAGCAGCAGCCAGAAGCCAATCAGCGGCTTGTCCTGGTTGAGGTACATCGAAAAGGGCACGGCGTCAGGGGTGAAATGCTGCGAAGCAATGCCACGCCCATTGTAGAAACCCGGCAGCCAATGCATCGCCAGGCTCAGCGCCAGCACGATAAACAGCCCGTGACCCAGGTAACGCGCCCAAGGCGTGCGCTGCTGGCGCACGGCGTAACCGGCGATCAGCAGCAGCGCGACGGACACCGCCGCCAGTGCGCCCAGTTGCCCGTAGGTCAAGGCCATTACATAACCAATGGAAAGAAGCGCCAGGTACAGCCAGGGCAAAGCGATCATGGGGAATCCTTGGAAAAAACTCGGCGGCATTATAGCGACCAGTCCCACGTTGCTCAGATGAAACCTCCTCCACAACAAGTCCTGCTTATTACAAAACCTTCGCCAGCCTTCTAGGCCGCAACACCAACCACAACGCCCCCGCAATCAACACCCCGCCATACAGATGGGCCATCGACAGCGGCTCATCCAACAGCAACGCGCCCCATAACACGCCGAACGGCGGGATCAGGAAGGTGGTGGTCATCGAACGCACCGGCCCGATGGCCGAGAGCAAACGGAAATACAGCACATAGGCAAACGCCGTGCACACCAGCCCCAACCCCAGCAACGACATCCACACCGGCCACCCACCCCAACTGGCCGGCGGGTGGCTGATGGCGCTCCAGGCAAATAACGGCAGCAAAAACAGGGTGGCGCCGAGCATGCTGCCCAGTGCCGAGAGACGGCTGTCCAGCCCACCCTGTTGATCCAGCCAGCGCCTGGCGAGGAAACCGGCAAAGCCATAGCACGTGGTGGCCAACAGGCAGGCCAGCGCGCCCATCAACAATTCCAGGTCAAACGCCACCGGCCCGGCACGGGTCAACACGCCGACACCCAGCAAGCCCAGGAACACCCCGGCAACCTTTGACGGCGTGAGCCGCTCGCTGAAAAACAGCCCGCCAATCAGCACGCCCATCAACGGTGTGGTGGCGTTGAAGATCGCCGAGTAACCCGCTGGCAATACCTGGGCCGCCACCGAGTACATAGTCGCCGGGATCCCGGAGTTGATCACCCCCAACAGCAATACCGTCTTGAACTTGCCCTGGAAATCCCACTTCACCCGCATCAACGCCAGGATCACCAGCAGCCCCGCAGCGGCAATCGACACGCGGAAAAACGCGGTCGGCACCGTGCCGATTTCCGGTGCGATGATGCGCATGAACAGGAAACTTGCGCCCCAGATGGCGGCCAATCCCAACAGGTAAAGGGTGTCGACGGGTCTCACGGAAGGCTCCTACCTCAATCAGGCCGCGAGTGTTGCACGCCGCTCTGATGGATTACAGGACAAACCGCGTCACCAACCCATTCAAGTCCACCGCCAGGCGTGACAGCTCCTGGCTCGCCGCCGAGGTCTGGGTGGCACCGGCGGCGGTCTGGGTCGACAGGTCGCGAATGTTCACCAGGCTGCGGTCCACTTCCCGCGCCACCAGTGCCTGTTGCTCGGCGGCGCTGGCGATCACCAGGTTGCGCTGGCTGATCTGCGAAATGGCGGCGGTGATTTTTTCCAGGGCGCTGCCGGCGCTGTTGGCCCGCTGCAACGTCTGGCCGGCGCTGTTGGCCCGCTGCAACGTCTGGCCGGCGTGTTCGGCGCTGCTGTTCAAGGCGTCGACGGTGCCTTGGGTGCCTTGCTGGATACCGGTGATCATCTGTTCGATTTCTTCGGTGGAATCCTGGGTACGTTGCGCCAGGGAGCGCACCTCGTCGGCCACCACGGCAAAGCCACGCCCGGCTTCACCTGCGCGCGCCGCTTCGATCGCCGCGTTGAGGGCCAGCAAGTTGGTTTGCCCGGCAATGCCACGGAT
The DNA here is from genome assembly GCF_004682045.1 of Pseudomonas nabeulensis. GTDB lineage: Bacteria > Pseudomonadota > Gammaproteobacteria > Pseudomonadales > Pseudomonadaceae > Aquipseudomonas > Aquipseudomonas nabeulensis. The sequence goes on along the minus strand of NZ_QUZT01000011.1, from coordinate 74,875 downwards.
CACTTCCAGCACCTTGCTGATGTCCTGGGCCTGGACGGACAGGTGTTCGGCTTTGTTCGAGGCGCCGAGCACTTCGTCCACCAGATTCTGGATCGAGCTGATGGTTTCGCTGATCTGGTAGTGGCCGTGCTTGCTGTCCTCGTCAGACGCCTTGGAGGCTTCGGCGCTCGACACTGCATTGCCCGCCACTTCGTCCACGGCCGCACTCATCTCGGTGACGGCGGTGGCGGCCTGTTCGATTTCATCGTTCTGCGCCTGAAGGCCACGGGTGCTTTGTTCCATCACCGAACTCATCTCTTCGGCGGCGGATGCCAACTGTTGCGCCGACTCGCTGATACCGCGGAGGGTGGATTGCAATTGCGTCTGCATGGTGGCCAGGGCGGTGAGCAACTGGGCCGGTTCGTCTGTGCCGCTGACGGCAATCGACTGGCTCAAGTCGCCGTTGGCGATGGTGCGCGCCACGCTCAACGCCTGGCCAAGCGGTGCGGTGATACTGCGGGTCAGCAGCCAGGCCAGCAGCAAAGTGGCAATCAGTGCAGTGATGATGATCAAGGCGACGACCCACTGCGCGCTTGAATAGGTCTGCGCGGCATCATCTGCGGCGGCTTGGGCACCGTTCTGGTTGAAGACAATCAGGTTTTCCAGGCTCTGGGTGAGGATCACACCTTGTGGGGCCAAGCGGTTGGCCAGCAGGTCCAGGGCGTCTTGCTGTTGGTCCTTGTCCACCAACGCGACCATCTGGCCGACGATGGCAAGGTAACTGGCCACATTGGTTTTCACCTGCTTGAGCAGTTCGCGTTCTGCATCATCGCTCAGCAGGGTTTCGTGGCTGTCCAGCAAGGTTTGCAGTTCGCCGCGTTGGCGCTTGATCAGGTCGTTGCTGTTATCCCGCACCCGCGACTCATCAGTGGTCACCAGGCGCAACGCTTCCAGGCGAATGCTCGCCACCAGGGCAGCACTGTCGTGGGCGCTTTCGATGCTGGGCATCCAGGTCTCTTCAATGACCAGGGCACTTTCCCGCAACTTGGCCATCTGCCCCAAGCCAAACATGCCCACGATCACCAGCAAGCCGGCCAACACGCCAAAACTCAGGCTGGCGCGCAGACCGATCCTTATATTCCTCAATGACATCTTTATGCTCCTTAGGCGATTAAAACCTGTTCCCGGATCGGTCTTTTCTGACCTTGTCAGGGTGGGAAAGGGCGCGCTGTATATCAAAGTGCCATCACTGTTGTAATAAGGGTTTCCCTTAGTTGGATCCAAAGCCCTACGCGCTCATTGATTTCGGCGCTAACGTCGGCCTTCTCCTCATTAGACGGGCAAGCCACGCGGTTGTAGGCGCGTAGAAAAAACGGCGAGTGACTTCAGGGTGCTTTTGTTGACTGGTCGGTCGAAATAAATAAATTGAAAATAAATGTACGAAATGAACGAAGTTGTACAAGACGGCGCAAGAAATGACCCTTCTCCTGCCTCTGCACACTGGCTAAGCTCAGGGCATTCCAGATACCCGTAGAGGTTTCCCGCATGTCGCAGCCCGCCCTCGCAATCGCCCGGATGATCCTCGATGGCTTTGACGATTACCGTGAGCACTTCCGCCAGATCACCGATGGCGCCCGCGAGCGCTTCGAAAAGGCCCAGTGGCAACAGGGTCAGGCGGCGTCGGCGGCGCGGATCAACCTGTATGAAGAGAAGGTCGGCGAAGTCACCGCGCGCCTGCGCGCCAGTTTCGATGGCGTGGCGTTACGGGATATCGACCTGTGGCCCCTGGTAAAAAGCGCCTATATCGACCTGATCGACCTGCGCTTCGACGATGAGCTGTCCGAGACCTGGTACAACTCGATCTTCTGCGGCCTGTTCAGCCACGACCTGATCAGCGACGGCTGCATGTTCATCCACACCACCCGGCCCAGCCTGCGCCGTGCACGTGCCGCGCAGACCCGAACCTACACGCCCGCAGGAAAGATCCCGCAGATGCTCGCGCAGATCTTTGCCGATTACCGTTTCAGCGAGCCCTACGCCAACCTCGACGCCGACTTGATTCGCCTCGAAACCCAACTGCGCGAGAACCTGCCGGATTGGATCTGCAAGGACCCGGACCTCACCGTCGAGCTGTTTTCCTCGGTGCTTTACCGCAACAAAGGCGCGTACCTCGTCGGCCGTCTCTACACCCATGACGAGCAATGGCCGCTGGTGATTCCGCTGCTGCACCGCGAAGGCCAGGGCATCCAGATCGACGCGTTGATCACCGACGAAGCCGAAGTGTCGATCATCTTCTCCTTCACCCGTTCCTACTTCATGGTCGATGTGCCGGTGCCGGCGGAATTTATCGGCTTTCTCAAGCGCATCCTTCCAGGCAAGCACATCGCCGAGCTGTACACCTCCATCGGTTTCTACAAGCACGGCAAGTCAGAGTTCTACCGTGCGCTGATCAATCACCTGGCCACCACGGATGATCAGTTCATCATGGCCCCTGGCGTGCGCGGCATGGTCATGAGCGTGTTCACGCTGCCGGGCTTCAACACGGTGTTCAAGATCATCAAGGACCGCTTCTCGCCGTCGAAAAACGTCAACCGCGCCACCGTGATCGAGAAGTACCGCCTTGTAAAAAGTGTCGATCGGGTAGGGCGCATGGCCGATACCCAGGAGTTCGCCGACTTCCGTTTTCCCTTGAGCAAGTTCGAGCCCGAGTGCCTGGCCGAACTGCTGGAAGTGGCCGCCGGCACCGTCGAAGTGGAAGGCGACACCGTGCTGATCCGCCACTGCTGGACCGAACGGCGCATGACCCCGCTCAACCTCTACCTGGACAACGCCAACGACGCCCAGGTGCGCGAAGCGCTGGAAGACTACGGCCTGGCCATCAAGCAGTTGGCGGCGGCGAATATCTTCCCCGGCGACATGCTGCTGAAAAACTTCGGCGTCACCCGCCACGGTCGCGTGGTGTTCTACGACTACGACGAAATCTGCTTTCTGACCGAGGCCAACTTCCGTCATATCCCGGCGCCACGTACCCCCGAGGACGAAATGGCCTCCGAGCCCTGGTACTCCATTGGCCCACTGGATGTGTTCCCCGAAGAGTTTCCGCCGTTCCTGTTTGCCGATGCCAGTCAGCGCAAGCTGTTCGATGCGTTGCACGGCGAGTTGTACAACGCCGACTACTGGAAAGGCCTGCAGGACGCGATTCGCGCAGGCAAGGTCATCGACGTATTCCCCTACCGGCGCAAGGACCGCGATAACGAATGAGGGGCGCGCGGGTGGGCGGTTTTCTGCGACAATCCGCCCCCTGCCTACATAGACGACCCTTGCGTACCCGATGACCGACCAAGCGCCCACGATCGACCAACTGCTCAAAACCCTCGACCACGCCATGCTCGCCGACCGCCACCGCTTGCGCCGGCAATTGCTGGAGCTGCGCAAGAAGCCCGATGAGGACAAGTTGGCGCAGTGGGTGGCGCGCATGCAGGCGTCCTGCGCCCAGGTCACGGCGCGGCGCGCCAGCCTGCCGGTGATCCGCTACGACGACAGTCTGCCGATTGCCGCCAAGCGCGATGAAATCAAAGCGGCGCTGAACAAGCATCAGGTGTTGATCATTGCCGGTGAGACCGGGTCGGGTAAGACCACCCAGTTGCCGAAGATCTGCCTGGAGATCGGTCGCGGCCAGTTCGGCCTGATCGGCCACACCCAGCCGCGCCGGATCGCTGCACGCAGCGTGGCCAGCCGGGTCGCCGAAGAGCTGGCCACACCCTTGGGCGCGTTGGTCGGTTATCAAGTACGGTTTGAAGACCAAAGCGATTCCAACACCCTGATCAAGCTGATGACCGACGGCATCCTGCTGGCGGAAACCCAGAACGACCGCTACCTGGAACGCTACGACACGATCATCGTCGACGAAGCCCACGAACGCAGCCTCAACATCGACTTCCTGCTGGGCTACCTGAAAACCCTGCTGCCGCGTCGCCCGGACCTGAAAGTCATCATTACCTCGGCGACCATCGACCTGGAGCGTTTCTCCAAGCATTTTGACGATGCGCCGATTGTCGAAGTCTCGGGTCGTACCTTCCCGGTGGACACCTGGTATCGCCCGCTCACGCTTGAGCAGGACGAGGAGGGCAATCGCGTCGAGGACGACCTCACCGTCGACCAGGCGATCCTCGCCACCCTCGATGAAATCGCTGCTTACGAGCGCAGCGAGCGGCGCAGCCCCGGCGATGTGCTGGTGTTCTTGCCCGGCGAGCGCGAGATTCGAGACGCCGCCGACATGCTGCGCAAAGCCCAACTCAAGCACACCGAGATTCTGCCGTTGTATGCGCGCCTGTCACCGGCCGAGCAGCAGCGGATTTTCCAGTCTCACCCAGGCCGCCGCGTAGTGCTGGCGACCAACGTCGCGGAAACCTCGCTGACGGTGCCGGGCATTCGCTATGTGATCGACAGCGGCACCGCCCGCATCAGCCGCTACAGCTACCGCGCCAAGGTGCAGCGCTTGCCCATCGAGGCGATTTCCCAGGCCAGCGCCAACCAGCGTAAAGGCCGTTGCGGCCGTGTGGAACCGGGCATCTGTGTGCGCCTGTACAGCGAAGAGGATTTTATCGGCCGTCCGGAATTCACCGACCCGGAGATCCTGCGTACCAACCTCGCGGCCGTGATCTTGCAGATGCTGCACCTGCGCCTCGGCGAGATCACCGACTTCCCGTTTATCGAACCGCCGGATGGCAAGGCCATCAGCGACGGTTTCAACCTGCTGCAAGAACTCTCGGCGGTGGACCGTAACAGCCAGCTCACACCGTTGGGCCGTCAGCTGGCGCGCCTGCCGGTGGACCCGCGCATGGGCCGCATGCTGCTGGAAGCGGCCAAGCTTGGCAGCTTGCAGGAAGTGCTGATCGTGGCCAGCGCCATGTCGATCCAAGACCCCCGCGAGCGTCCGCCGGAGCGTCAGCAGGCCGCCGACCAGGCCCACGCGCAATGGAAAGACCCGGACTCGGACTTCGCCGGGTTGGTCAACCTGTGGCGCGGCTTTGAAGAACAGCGTCAGGAACTGACCGCCAGCCCGTTGCGCAACTGGTGCCGCAAGAATTTCCTCAACTACCTGCGCCTGCGCGAGTGGCGTGATTCCCATCGCCAACTGAGCCTGATCTGTCGCGACATGCAGTTGACGATCAACAAGGACCCGGCGGACTACCCGAAACTGCACAAGGCGGTGCTGTCCGGCCTGCTGAGCCAGATCGGCCAGAAAACCGAAGACGGCGACTACCTCGGCGCGCGTCAGCGGCGGTTCTGGATTCACCCGTCGTCGGGCATCGGCAAGAAGCGCCCGCAATGGCTGATGACCGCCGAGCTGGTGGAAACCACCAAGCTGTATGCGCGCATGGTCGCCAAGATCGATGCCGACTGGATCGAGCCGCTGGCCGGGCACCTGATCAAGAAAAACCACTTCGAACCGCATTGGGAGAAAAAGCGCGGGCAAGTGGTGGCCTATGAGCAAATCACGTTGTTCGGGCTGATCGTGGTCGGGCGCCGTCCGGTGCACTACGGGCCGATTGACCCGGTGGTGTCCCGCGAGCTGTTTATCCGCGAGGGCCTGGTGCGTGGCGAGATTCAATCGCGGGCCAAGTGCCTCACGGCCAACCAGCAGTTGCTGGAACAGCTCGACGAACTGGAGGCCAAGGCCCGTCGCCGCGACATTCTGGCCGATGAGGAAACCCTGTACGCCTTCTACGATGCGCGGCTGCCGGCGGAGATCCACCAGACGGCTACGTTCGACAGCTGGTACAAGATCAACAGCCAGAAAGACCCACAACTGCTGATCATGCGCGAAGAAGACGTACTGGCCCGCGAGGCCAGTGAAGTCACCGCCGCGCATTACCCGGACACCCTGCACCTGGGCGACCTGGCCCTGGCCTTGAGTTACCACTTCGAACCCAACCATCCCCGCGATGGCGTGACCCTGCGCGTGCCGGCACCGCTGTTGCCGGCCTTGCCGCCAGAGCGACTGGAATGGCTGGTGCCGGGCGTGATCGAAGCCAAGTGCATTGCCCTGGTGCGCAACTTGCCCAAGGCACTGCGCAAAAACTTCGTGCCGGTGCCGGATTTCGTCAAGGCCGCCCTGCAACGCATCGAATTTGGCCAGGGCTCGCTGCCCCAGGCCCTGGGCCGCGAACTGCTGCGCATGACCGGTGCGCGGGTCAGCGATGAAGCCTGGGCCGAAGCCGCGCAGCAGGTGGAAAACCACTTGAAGATGAACCTGGAAGTGGTCGACGCCCAGGGCAAGTTCCTCGGCGAAGGCCGCGACCTGGCCGAGCTGACCGCACGGTTTGCCGAAGCCAGCCAGGCAGCTTTGGCCGTGCCGCAAACCGCCAAAAGCCAGCAGCCGGTGGAAGCCAAGGTATTCGCGGCGGTGGCTGAAAAGACTCAACAGAAGATTGCTGGCCTGTCGATGACGGTGTATCCGGCGTTGGTGGAAGAAAACGGCACGGTCAAGGAAGGGCGTTTTTCCACTGCTGCCGAGGCTGAATTCCAGCACCGCCGCGCCTTGCAACGCCTGCTGATGCAGCAACTGGCGGAACCGGCAAAATTCCTGCGCGGCAAATTGCCGGGCCTGACCGAGCTGGGGCTGATGTACCGCGAGTTGGGGCGCATCGACGCACTGGTGGAAGACATCCTGCTGGCCAGCCTCGACACCTGCGTGCTCGAAGGTGAAGCCAACCTGCCGCGTGATGGTGCCGGTCTGGCCGCCTTGGCCGAGCGCAAGCGCGGCAGTTGGACCGAGCATGCCGAGCGTTTGGCGCGTTTGACCCTGGAAATCCTCAAGCTCTGGCACGGTTTGCAAAAGCGCTTCAAGGGCAAGATCGACCTGGCCCAAGCGGTAGCGCTTAACGATATCAAGCAACAGCTGAGCAACCTGGTGTACCCAGGTTTCGTGCGGGAAACCCCGTCGCAGTGGTTCAAGGAGTTGCCGCGTTACCTCAAGGCGATTGAATTGCGTCTGGAAAAACTGCCAAGCCAAGTACAAAAAGATCGGGTGTGGAGTGGTGAGCTGGCAGGCCTGTGGACGCAGTACGAAAACCGTCTGAAAAAGCATGCTCAGGAAGGCAAGCGCGACCCTCAGCTGGAGCTGTATCGCTGGTGGCTGGAAGAATATCGCGTGTCGTTGTTTGCCCAGCAGTTGGGCACCAAGGTGCCGATTTCCGATAAGCGCCTGAGCAAGCAATGGGGCCAGGTAGAGGCCTGAATCACCTCGATTTTGTGATCAATGCAGTTCCAATGTGGGAGGGGGTTTGCCCCCGATGGCAGTGTGTCAGTCACAGTATTGGCTGGCTGGCCCACCCCAATCGGGGGCAAGCCCCCTCCCACATTTTGCTCCCAGTGTTTGCGAGAACAGTGCACTTATCCGGGATATAGCGCCAAACTCCCAGGGTTGTGGCAAACTTCGCGCCTATAAATGCCGGGATCGTCGTTTCAGGCTGGCTGCTTCAGCCACGGCGCGATGGAATAAAGCGATGCCAGTTTGATGTCCGCCGGGCGGAATCGGACTACTTACAGTTTGGTACGAAGGTGCCAATATCCCTGCCTGACAGATTTAGAGGAACGACCGTGCATAACGTCGTCATCAGCGGCACCGGCCTGTATACCCCGGCCAACAGCATCTCCAACGAAGAGCTGGTGCAGTCTTTCAATACCTACGTCCAGCAGTTCAATACCGACAACGCCGCCGCCATCGAGCGCGGTGAGGTCGAGGCGCTGACTGAATCCAGCGCAGCCTTTATCGAAAAAGCCTCGGGCATCAAGAGCCGTTTCGTGATGGACAAGGACGGCATTCTCGACCCGCAGCGCATGGCCCCGCGCCTGCCGGAGCGCAGCAACGACGAATGGTCGGTGCTTTGCCAGATGGCGGTCGGCGCCGCTGAACAAGCCCTGCAACGCGCTGGCAAGACCGCTGCTGACATCGACGGCGTGATCGTCGCCTGTTCCAACCTGCAACGTGCCTACCCGGCCATCGCCATCGAAGTCCAGGAAGCCTTGGGTATCCAGGGTTTTGGTTTTGACATGAACGTGGCGTGTTCCTCGGCCACCTTCGGCATCCAGAATGCTGCCAACAGCATCGCGCTGGGCCAGGCGCGGGCGATCCTGATGGTCAACCCGGAAGTCTGCACCGGCCACCTGAATTTCCGTGACCGCGACAGCCACTTCATCTTTGGCGATGCGGCCACTGCGGTGATCCTGGAGCGCGCTGAATTGGCGACCTCCGAGCATCAGTTCGACGTGGTGAGCACCAAGCTGCTGACCAAGTTCTCCAATAACATTCGCAACAACTTCGGCTTCCTCAACCGCGCAGCGGAAGAGGGCATCGGCGCGCCGGACAAACTGTTCGTGCAGGAAGGCCGCAAAGTCTTCCGCGATGTGTGCCCGATGGTGGCCGAGCTGATCGGCGTGCACCTGGCGGAAAACCAGCTGGACGTGGCCGATGTGAAGCGTTTCTGGCTGCACCAGGCCAACCTGAGCATGAACCACCTGATCGTGAAGAAACTGCTGGGCCGCGAAGCTTCGGTGGAAGAGGCTCCGGTGATTCTCGATACCTACGCCAACACCAGCTCGGCGGGGTCGGTGATTGCGTTCCACAAGTACCAGGACGATCTGCCCAAGGGCACCCTGGCCGTACTCAGCTCGTTCGGTGCGGGCTATTCGATTGGCAGCGTGATCCTGCGTAAACGCTGATATCCAGGCAGAGTGCGGTCAATGTGGGAGCTGGCTTGCCTGCGATAGCGGTGGGTCAGTCACCACCGTCATCGCAGGCAAGCCAGCTCCCACAACGATCGTATTTCCAAAGTGAAATCGAGGTAGACAATGGCAGCAGCGGACGACGCGCACCTGCTTGATCGCCTGCTCAAGGGTGAGCAACGGGCCTACAAGGAATTGGTCACCACCTACCAGAGCGCCATGCGCGCCGTGGCCTATGCGATTGTCGGCCAGCGCCACGCCGATGAAATTGTCCAGGACGCATGGCTGTCGGTGGTGCGCAACCTGGCCAAGTTCGAAGGGCGTTCCAGCCTCAAGACCTGGCTGCTGACCATCACTGCCAATGCCGCCAAGGGCCGCTACAAGCAGAACCGCCGCGAAGTGCTGCTCGATGACCTGCCTTCACCCCATGGCACCCTCGGTGACGATCGCTTCACCCCCGACGATGGTCACTGGGCTGTCGCGCCGTATGCCTGGCACCAGGACACCCCGGAAGCCTTGCTCACCGAAGATGAACTGCGCGACTGCCTGGAGCATACGTTGCTGAGCCTGTCGGAATTGCAAAGCAGTGTTCTGGTGCTGCGCGAGCGCCAGGGCTTGGAGCTGGAAGAAATCTGTAATCTTCTAACCCTCTCGCTCTCCAATGTGCGTGTGCTGTTGCATCGGGCACGGCTTAAAGTCTTCGCCACGGTGGAGCATTTCGAGGAAACGGGTGAATGTTGACCTGTAAAGAACAAGTGGCACGTTCCAGTGACTATCTCGATGGGCAACTGACCTTTCGAGAGCGCCTGCTGGTGCGTCATCACTTGATGTTTTGCCCGAACTGCCGACGCTTTATCCGCCAGATGCGCCTGATGCAGGCCACGCTGAAGATAATGCCGGAGGAGCCGGTGGAGGGTGTGGATGCCTTGGCCCAGCGGTTGGCTGACGAGCGGCGCAAGGATCAGAAAGGCGGGGAGTAGGCAGGCTCGCGTGGCGGAATCGAACGGATGATGGGGATCGATCCAACCACGCAAGACTGTTGCAGCCACCCCGGGCCGTCCTGGCCCAAGGCTTGAACACTTACGGTTAGAACTTGGCTTCTGCGTCCAACTGCAGGGTATTGGTGTTGGCGTCACGCTGGGTGCGGCTGGCGTAGTCGGCCTTGGTCAGGAAGTATGTGGCACCGAGGGCGAAGTTCTTGTCGATGTCGTAGCTGACCTTCAACTTGTGGCCGCGCGAACCGGTGGTGCCGTTGGCGAAGTCGGAGTCGGTGAAGGCGCCAACCACGGCGTTACGTTGGATATCGCGGTAGTTGTAGTCCAGGTTGAAACCGAACACCTTGGACTTGGCACCGAGCAACCAGGCGGTGTCCTGATCGGTCACGGCGTCGTTGTTTTTCACGTATTGGCCGTAGAACGCCAGCGGTACTGCCAGGCCGCCGATGTCGGCTTGGGCAAAACCTTCATACAGACGGAATTGGTTGTCGGCGGAGTTGCCGTTGACTGCCAGTGCGCAAGGCGTGGTGGTGGTCGTGCAGCGGCTGTCCTTGTCATTCTGGTAGGCGTAGACGCTGCCGCCCAGGGTCATTTTCAGGTTGTCAGTGACCGAGAAGCGCGTCCCCAATTGGCCGGAGGTCAGGCGCAGGTCGTGGCGGAACTGCACGCCGTCGCCGTCGACGTTGTCCTTGAGGTTGTAGTTACCGAGGCTACCGAACAGTTCGGCGCTGCTACCCAATGGGTATTTGTAGGTGACGGCCAGGCCTTCCGGGTTGATGTCGCTATCCCAGATCACATCACCCATGTTCACCCACGGTTGCAGCATCTTGCCGCCAATCACGTGCAGGTTCTTGATCTGGTCCGGGTGGTAGTCGATGTAGCCGAGGTCAAGCCAGATCGACTTCTTGTCGAAGTAGTTGTCCTGATCCTGGTTGGTCGAACGGGCGTCATCGCTGCTGCCGGTGGCGATGCGGATACCTGTGTCGACTTGCGAGTTGATCTCGGTGTAGGCACCCAGGCGGGCACGGATGCGCTGACGGTCCTTGTCGCGGCCGCCGTTGTTGGATTCGCCCTGGATTTTCACGGTTTCCTGACGGAAGCGTACGTCACCCTTGAACTGAGTCTTGGCCGCCCAGGCCAATTTCTGGTCGAAGCTGCTCAGCGCATCGGTTTTCTTCGCGGTGGCCGCGATCTGCTCATTGGTCTCTTGCTGAGCCTGCTGGGCGATCTGCTTTTCTTTCTGATCCTTGGCCAGTTCGGTTTGCAACTCGGTGTACTGCGCGGCAGTGATCTGGCCGTTGGCCTTGAGCATGTCGAGCAATTTAGCGTCGACTGCAGCGCTGGCCGGAACGCTCACGGCCAATAGCAGGCCGCCGCACAGAATCGCCGCAGTTTTAGTGGAAGCAAGACGCATATCAATCTCCGAAGGTGAGGAGGGATGGCAAACCATCCAGGGCACAACCGACCGATGACGGACGGAAAAATAGCCGCTTGGTAGAACCAGGCGCTCTAAAAACAGGCGTCATTATCACGATGGTTTATGACGGCGCAGTGGCGAAGTGATGTCATTCGGATGACAAAATATTTAAGGTTGGAACTATCGGGCTAGAGCCTTGTCGCGCGATTTGAGGGTGTGCGAAACCGGCTGATCGGCGATACTCGCCAGGCTTTCACACCCCGAACCCGTGAGGATGCCGATGCCGCTGCAACGCCTGGACAGCCTGTCCGAAATCGCCCCGCAGACTTGGGATGCACTGGTGCCGCAGGCCCAGCCGTTTGTACGGCACGCGTTCCTCAGTGCGCTGGAAGACAGCGCCAGCCTGGGCCCGCAGTCAGGCTGGCAGCCGGAGCATTTGTTGCACTGGGAGGGTGAGCGGCTGGTGGCGGCGCTGCCCAGCTATCGCAAATGGCATTCCTACGGCGAGTACGTGTTTGATCATGGCTGGGCCGATGCCTGTGAGCGGGCGGGTATCAATTACTACCCCAAGTTACTCACGGCGGTGCCGTTCAGCCCGGTGAGCGGTCCGCGGGTGCTGGCAGCGAGTGCCGAGGACGGTTTCGAACTGCTGAAAAGCCTGCCGGGCTACCTGGAGATCGAAGGGCTTTCCAGCGCCCATATCAACTTCACCGACCCGTTGGCCGACACGGCCCTTGCCGAACAGCCGGGTTGGTTGCAGCGCCTGGGCTGCCAATTTCACTGGCAGAACCGGGGCTATCGCGACTTCCAGGATTTTCTCGACGCACTTAGCTCACGCAAGCGCAAACAGATGCGCAAAGAGCGCGAACAAGTGGCGGGGCAGGGCATCGACTTCGAATGGCTGCAAGGCCATGAACTGAGCGAAGCGCAGTGGGATTTTGTCTACGCCTGCTACGCCAACACCTACGCGGTGCGCCGCCAGGCGCCCTACCTGACCCGCGCGTTTTTCAGCCTGCTGGCCGAGCGCATGCCCGAGGCCATTCGCGTGGTGCTGGCCAAACAAGGCACCCGCCCGGTGGCCATGGCGTTCAGCTTGATCGGGGGTGACAGCTTCTATGGCCGCTACTGGGGTTGCCTGGCGGAATTCGACCGTTTGCATTTCGAAACCTGTTTCTACCAGGGCATGGACTATGCCATTGCCCACGGGCTGCAACGTTTCGACGCCGGGGCACAGGGCGAGCACAAGCTGATTCGCGGGTTCGAACCGGTGATTACGCGGTCCTGGCACTACTTGCGCCATCCGGGATTGAAGAGTGCCGTGGAGGATTTCCTGGCGCGTGAGCGGCTGGGGATTGAGGCGTATGCGCAGGAGGCGAGGGCGGCGCTGCCGTATCGACAAGACTGAACCTCCGGTCTGGCGGGACTTTCAATCAAGAATTAAATCACTATCCTGTATGTACAAAAGTAAATACAGGATGTGCGATGCTTTTTGAATGGGATGAGTCCAAGAATGAAGCCAATATTGCTAAGCACGGCATCGATTTCAATGACGTCCCCGATATCTTCCGGCATCCAATGCTGGCCTTACGCGATGATCGAGTGGATTATGGCGAAGAACGGTGGATCGGCATTGGCTGGATCAAATTGTTAATAGGTGTGGTCGTATACACCGAACGGCGTGGTGATGTGATTCGTATCATCTCCGCCCGGAAAGCAACCAAGAAGGAGGCCAAATACTATGACGCAAACATCGAAGACTGATTGGGAGCGCTTGGCCAAGATGAATGATCAAGACATCGATACCGGTGATATTCCTGAGCTGGACGCCGAGTTTTTCCGACGTGCCGAATTGCGTGTTCCGGTGAAGCAGGCGGTGACGATTCGGCTGGATGCTGATGTACTGGAATGGTTCAAGGGGCAGGGAACGGGTTACCAGACGCGGATTAATCAGTTGCTACGCCAGTACATGAAGGCTCATCAAGGCTGAACCGCTATTTATTGAGCGCAGCCCTGCCGAGTGTTCGGTAGGGCTGGCTCGGCATTGCCTCAGGCCGGCTCCTCCTTGCCCAGCCATCGATAGACAAATCCACCCACCACCGCACCCAGAATCGGCGCGAGCCAGAACATCCACAATTGCTGGATCGCCCAACCGCCGACGATCAAGGCCGGGCCGGTACTGCGAGCGGGGTTGACCGAGGTGTTGGTGACGGGGATGGAGATCAGGTGGATCAACGTTAACGCCAGGCCAATGGCGATGGGCGCGAGGCCCTTCGGGGCGCGATGGTCGGTGGCGCCGAGGATGATCAGCACGAACATCGCCGTCATCACCAGTTCGCACACAAACCCTGCCGCCATCGAATAACCGCCGGGCGAATGCTCGCCATAGCCGTTGGACGCCAGGCCTGACGCCAGTTCAAACCCTGGTTTGCCGCTGGCAATGAAATACAACAACGCAGCGGCGATGGTGCCACCGATGACTTGGGAGACGATGTACGCCGGTAACTCCCTGGCCGGAAATCTTCCGCCCACGACCAGCCCCACCGATACCGCCGGGTTGAGGTGACACCCGCTGATATGCCCGATGGCAAAGGCCATGGTCAGCACCGTCAGCCCGAATGCCAGGGCCACCCCCAACAACCCGATCCCGACTGCGGGGAACGCTGCGGCCAACACCGCACTCCCGCAACCGCCCAACACCAGCCAAAACGTACCCAACCCCTCCGTGACTGAACGCTTGAACAAAGACATGGAACACGTCCTTGATAGATCGCTCTACCGAAACAGTAAATCAGTGATGCTCCCTGCAGATTTACTTCAGCGCCCGTCTGGGCACTGCTGTGAGTACAGCATGGTTGTGGCACAAATCCAGGCCTCCACAAAAACCTGAATTGATGCGGGTAAATGTGGGAGGGGGCTTGCCCCCGATTGCGGGGTGTCAGCCAATACATCATTGACTGATCTACCGCTATCGGGGGCAAGCCCCCTCCCACAGTTTGAATTGCATAGGGTTTGGAATCGTCAGTCGATACCGACAAATCCCCCGGTCTGGTGCTGCCACAACCGCGCATACAACCCACCATGGGCCAGCAACTCGGCATGGCTGCCACTCTCGGCAATCTGGCCTTTCTCCAGCACCACCAACCGATCCATCCGGGCAATGGTCGACAGCCGGTGCGCAATCGCGATCACCGTCTTGCCTTGCATCAGGGTTTCCAGGCTTTCCTGGATCGCCGCTTCCACTTCCGAGTCCAGCGCCGAGGTGGCTTCGTCCATGATCAGGATCGGTGCGTCCTTGAGCAGCACGCGGGCGATGGCGATACGTTGGCGCTGCCCGCCGGATAGTTTCACCCCGCGCTCACCGACGTGCGCGTCGAGCCCGGTACGGCCTTCGGAGTCCGACAGCAGCGGAATGAACTCATCGGCCCGGGCTTTGCGCACGGCGGCCCAGAGTTCTTCATCGGTGGCGTCCGGCTTGCCGTACAGCAGGTTGTCGCGGATCGAGCGGTGCAGCAGGGAAGTGTCCTGGGTGATCATGCCGATCTGTTCGCGCAGGGTTTCCTGGGCGACGTCGGCGATGTTCTGGCCGTCGATGAGGATGCGCCCGCCTTGCAGGTCGTACAGGCGCAGCAGCAGGTTGACCAGCGTGGACTTGCCCGCACCGGACGGCCCGATCAGGCCGATCTTTTCCCCGGCGTTGATCGTAAGGTTCAGCCCGCCAATGATCCCGCTCTTTTTGCCGTAGTGAAAATCCACCTGCTCGAAACGTACTTCACCCCGGGGCACATTCAGGCGCGGGGCGTTCTCGCGGTCGACGACGGCCAAGGGTTGGGCGATGGTTTTCAGGCCGTCCTGCACCATGCCGATGTTCTCGAAAATGCCGTTGACCACCCACATGATCCAGCCGGACATGTTGACGATACGGATCACCAAGCCAGTCGCCAGGGCAATCGCACCCACCGAGATCATCGACTGCGTCCACAGCCACAACGCCAGGCCAGTGGTGGTGACAATCAGCAGGCCGTTCATGGTGGTGATCACGATGTCCATGCTGGTCACCACACGGCTGGCCAGCTGGGTTTTTTCGGTCTGCTCGATGATCGCTTCCTTGGCGTACTGCTGCTCGTATTGGGTATGAGCGAACAGTTTCAAGGTGGTGATGTTGGTGTAGCCGTCGACGATACGGCCCATCAATTTGGAGCGCGCTTCGGAGGAGATCACCGAGCGCTCCTTCACCCGTGGCACGAAGTAGCGCAGGGCGAGGCTGTAGCAGATGATCCAGGTCACCAGCGGGATCATCAGGCGCCAGTCGGCCTCGGCAAACAACACCAGGGAACTGATGGCGTAGATCGCCACGTGCCAGATCGCATCCACGGCGGCCACGGCGGAGTCGCGCAGGGAGTTGCCGGTTTGCATGATGCGCTGGGCGATGCGCCCGGCGAAGTCGTTCTGGAAGAAGTTCAGGCTCTGCTTGAGCACGTAGCTATGGTTCTGCCAGCGAATCAGGCTGGTCATGCCGGGGCTGATGGTCTGGTGCACCAGCAGGTCATGCAGCGCGCCGAAAATCGGGCGCAACAGCAGCGCGACCACGGCCATCCAGATCAGCTCGGCGCTGTGCATTTGGAAGAAGTTCGCCGGCGGCGTGCCCTGGGCCAGGTCGATGATGCGGCTCAGGTAGCTGAACAGTGCCACTTCGATGAGCGCGCCGATCAGGCCGACTACCAGCAAGGCGGCGAAGTGCGGCCATACCTGGCGCAGGTAGTAGAGGTAGAAGGGCAGGACTTTGTCGGGCGGGGCGGCGCTGGGCGCGTCGCGGAAAATATCGATCAGTTGTTCAAAGCGACGATAGAGCATTAAGTCTGACGCCCGCGGTGCGGGCTCTCCTTTCAAATACGCGCGGTGCCTTGTGAGCGCCGCGCGGGGCTACCTGAGTAAAGCCCTGTTGACCTCAGTCGATGCGCTTGGCCGACTTGATCACAACAGGATCGATTGGCACGTTCTGCATGCCCTGTTTGGTGGTGGTCTGGGAGTTGACGATGATGTCGACCACGTCCATGCCCTTGACCACTTTGGCGAACACCGCGTAACCGGCATCGCGACCTGGGTCGAGGAAGGCATTGTCGGCAACGTTGATGAAGAATTGGCTGGTGGCCGAATTCGGGTCGTTGGTGCGGGCCATGGACAGGGTGCCGCGTACGTTATGCAGGCCGTTGCTGGCCTCGTTCTTGATCGGCGCTTCGGTCGGCTTTTGCGACATCTGCGCGGTGAACCCGCCGCCCTGGACCATAAAGCCCGGGATCACACGGTGGAAAATCGTGTTGGTGTAGAAGCCTTTGTCGACATAGGCCAGGAAGTTCTTGGTGCTGATGGGCGCCTTGACCGGGTCCAGTTCGATTTCAATCTCGCCGTTGGTGGTGGTGATCAGCACGTGCGGTGCCTTTGCCGGCTGGGCCGCCATCAGGTTGGCTGCGAACAGAACAGAACCGGCAAAGAAGGCGATTTTTTTCAACATGGGTCAGTGATCCTGGGTAGTGGTTTCGACTGTCTTTAGAAATTCGAGCAGGGTTGCGTTAAAGACTTCGGGTTGGTCCAAGGGCGTGGCGTGGCGGGAATCTTCGATCACCACCAGCCGCGCATCGGGCAGCAGTTTTACATAGTTTTCTTTGTGCGCCACGGGGGTGTAGTCGTGGTCGGCGCTGATGACCAGGGTTGGACAGGCAATCCTCGAAAGTCGTTCCTGCACACCCCAGCCCACAATCGCATCGAAGCTGGCGAGATAAGCACGTTTGTCGTTTTTTGCCCAGCGTTCGACCATCTTGCGGCGCAGGTCGGCCTGTTCAGGTTTGGGAAATAATCGGTCGCCCAACGCCTTGCCGATGGTGGCCAGGCTGAGCATGCGCGCCAGGCTCCAGCGCTTGGTCCACTGCCAATAATCATCGGCACTGCGCACCTTGACCTCGGGCGCGCTGTTGACGATACACAGGCTCTTGACCTGCGCCGGTTCGTCCACCGCCAACTGGAACGCGATCATGCCGCCCATGGATAAGCCCACCACATGGGCGGGCGGCAGGTCCAGGTGTTCGATCAACGCAAGCAGGTCGAACGTGAAGCCCTGGATGCTGTAGCGCTCGCGAGGTTTGTCGGAGCGTCCATGCCCGCGCACGTCCACCACGATCAGACGGTAATGCCTGGCCAATACCGGGATTTGCAATTCCCAATCCTGGCTGCTGGAGCCCAGGCCGTGGATCAGGATCAGCGGCGTGCCGCGTCCGTATTCCTCATAGTGCAGGCTGCATCCTTCGTGGTCGAACCAGGCCATGCATGAACTCCGTTTCAGGCTTGCTGGGGGGCGGCGAACGGCGCGTCCAGGGGGGCGGTGTCAAAGGTGCGCAGCAGTTCGACGAGGATCTGCGTCGCCGGCCCCAAGGGTTTGTCTTTGTTCGAGTACAGGTAGAACGTGGGGTGGCGGCTGCCGCCCTGTTCCAAGGGTAGCTGCTTGAGCACGCCCTCGGCGAGTTCGCGCTCGATCATGTGGCGGGGCAGCCAGGCGAAGCCCAGGCCGCTGCCCACGAAGGAGGCGGCGGTGGCCAGGCTGCCGACGGTCCAGCGTTGCTCGGCGCCGAGCCAGCCCACATCACGGGGTTGCTGGCGACCGGAGTCGCGGATCACCACCTGCATCTGGCTTTCCAGGTCCTGGAAACTCAGTTCGCGGTTCATGCGGTGCAGGGCGTGTTCGGGGTGGGCCACGGCGACAAATTCCACGTCGCTCATTTCCGTGCCCAGGTAACCGGGGATGCTGAAACCGCAAATGGCCAGGTCGGCCACGCCTTCTATCAGCAGCTCTTCTACGCCGGACAACACTTCTTCGCGCAGGCGCACGCGGCAACCACGACTCTGGGGCATAAAGGCGGAGAGGGCACGCACAAGACGCGCATTGGGGTACGCCGCGTCCACTACCAGGCGTACTTCGGCTTCCCAGCCCTGTTCCATATGGTGGGCGAGGTCTTCCAGTTGGCTGGCGTTCTTCACCAGTTGCCGGGAGCGGCGCAACAGCACTTCACCAGCGTCGGTGAGCACGGCTTTGCGCCCGTCGATGCGCAGCAGTGGCACGCCGAGCTGGTCTTGCATGCGGGCCACGGTGTAGCTCACCGAAGACTGCGAACGGTGCAGCGCTTCGGCCGCCTGGGCGAAGCCGCCATGGTCGACCACGGCCTGCAACGTGCGCCATTGATCGAGGGTAACGCGGGGCGCTTTCAAGATGGGTTCCTCTTGTCCTAAGCTGGCGGTCCTTATTGGAGACCACCGAATGAGAAAATTCTGTTGTGTGTTGCTGGCGTTGCTGCCGATGAGTGCATTTGCCTACCCGATCGACGTCACCAAAAAGATCGATGGCGTGAGCATCGACTACACCGCCTCCGATGTGGACGGCGATATCAGTTCGATCCAGCTCAATAACTACGGCATCCACGATGCCGTGTGCTCGGTAGTCTTCACCAACGGCCCGGAGTCGCCGCGTCGGCGTACGGTCACCGTACCCGCCGGTAAAAGCACCAACACCACCGTCAAGTTCAACCGCGCCATTATCAAGATGCGCATTGCCTTGGCCTGCACGCCGAAATAACCAATAGCGGAGCATGACTCCGCTTATAAACAAATTTATAGATCGGTTATAGCAGTTTTTTGCGCTTTTTAATCGAATTGGCTCTGTTTAATCTTCACTCCATCGACTTACAGCAATTACAGATGGAGCCTACAACGCCATGTCAAAAGTTCTGATCATCGAAAGCAGCGCCCGCCAGCAGGATTCGATCTCCCGCCAACTGACCCAGCAGTTCATCAGCCAATGGCAGGCCGCCCACCCGGCGGATCAGATCACCGTACGTGACGTGGCGCTCAACCCGGTTCCTCACTTGGACGCCAACCTGCTCGGCGGCTGGATGAAGCCTGCGGATCAGCGCAGCGGCGACGAACAGGCTTCACTGGATCGCTCCAACGAATTGACCGACGAACTGCTGGCCGCCGACGTACTGGTCATGGCCGCGCCGATGTACAACTTCGCCATCCCCAGCACTCTCAAAGCCTGGCTGGATCACGTATTGCGTGCCGGTGTGACCTTTAAATACACCGCCACCGGCCCTCAAGGTTTGCTGACCGGCAAGCGCGCCATCGTGCTGACCGCTCGCGGCGGCATCCACACCGGCGCTACTTCGGATCACCAGGAACCGTACCTGCGTCAGGTCATGGGCTTTATCGGCATCCACGATGTCACCTTCATTCACGCCGAAGGGGTGAACCTGAGCGGTGATTTCCAGGAAAAAGGCATCAACCACGCCAAGGCGCTGCTCGCCCAGGTCGCATGAGGATTCTTTAATCGTCAGATAATCCCGCGATGTTTATATCGCTCCACGCAAACCCTTCAAGTACGCGTAACGAACCTCCCTTTGCACTTTTGCTCCTGAGTGCTCCTGCCCGACTGCCGCTATAGCGAGGTCGGGTTTTTTTTGCCCCGAGTTTCTTCAACCGCCGAAAACCTTTAATGTCCCGCCCATTCGAAACGAGGCGCGCATGGGCTATCTACTGGTTGTCACCCTGATTCAGGCATTTTCCTTCAGCTTGATCGGCGAATACCTCGCCGGTCACGTCGACAGCTACTTCGCGGTGCTGGTGCGCGTGGTGCTGGCCGGTCTGGTCTTCATCCCGCTGACGCGCTGGCGTTCGGTGGAACCGGCGTTCATGCGCGGCATGCTGATGATCGGCGCATTGCAGTTTGGCGTGACGTACGTGTGCCTGTACTTGAGCTTCCGTGTGCTTACGGTGCCGGAGGTGCTGCTGTTCACCATCCTCACGCCGCTGCACGTGACCTTGATCGAAGACGCGCTCAACCGTCGTTTCAACCCGTGGGCGCTGATTGCGGCATTGGTAGCCGTGGCCGGCGCGGCGGTGATTCGCTTCGACCAGATCACCCCGCATTTCCTCGGTGGCTTCCTGCTGCTGCAATTGGCCAACTTCACCTATGCCGCCGGGCAAGTGATGTACAAGCATCTGGTGAAGCGTTATCCGAGTGACCTGCCGCACTACCGACGTTTCGGTTTCTTCTACGTGGGCGCTTTACTGGTGGTGTTGCCGGCGTTCCTGCTGTTCGGCAAGGCCAACTACCTGCCTGATGCCCCGCTGCAATGGGGCGTGCTGGTGTTCCTCGGTTTGGTCAGCACGGCGCTGGGCATGTACTGGTGGAACAAAGGCGCGTGCCTGGTGCAGGGCGGTACGTTGGCGGTAATGAACAACCTGCATGTGCCGGTGGGGTTGTTGTTGAACCTGCTGATCTGGAACCAGCATGAGCCGCTGGGGCGGTTGGCGTTGGGTGGGTTGGTGATTTTGGGGGCGGTGTGGATTAGTCGGTTGGGGGCTGTAAGTAACTCAAAAGGCACCGTATAAGCAATGTGGGAGGGGGCTTGCTCCCGATAGCAGTGTATCAGTCAAGGATGTTCTAACTGATCCACCGCTATCGGGAGCAAGCCCCCTCCCACATTTAAAGCGGTTAAGCCTTGACAGCCAACTGCTCCACCAAAAACTCAATAAACGCCCGCGTCTTCTGCGGCACCCGCCGTGCCGATGAATACACCGCATTTACCGTAATCGCCGGCGCCTGCCACTCGCACAACACGGGCACCAGGCGCCCGGCCGCCAGGGCGTCCTCGACAATAAAATCCGGCAACAACGCAATGCCCATGTCCGCTTCGGCGGCCTGGGCGAGCAGGTCGCCGTTATTGGCGTGCAACGGGCCTGTGACATTAACGCGCTGAGTGTCCTTGCCGTTGCTCAGTTGTAGGCTCACGCCGCTTTGCAGGTAGCCGTAGTTCAAGCATTGGTGCTGACGCAGGTCCTGTGGGGTTTGCGGTGTGCCGGCACGTTCCAGATAAGCCGGTGAGGCCACCATGATGCGCGGCGCGGGCGCCAGTTGACGGGCGATCATGGTGGAGTCGGGCAGGCTGGCGATGCGGATGGTCACGTCGAAACCGCCGCGTACCGGGTCCACTTGTTGGTCGCTGAGTACCAGTTGCAACTCGATGTTCGGGTGTTGTTCGTGGAACAGCGGGATCAGCCGCCCGAGCCGATGCAAGCCGAACGACATCGGTGCATTCACCCGCAGTACACCGCGCAGTTCACCAATTCCGTCTCGTGCCCGTTGCTCGGCTTCGTCGAGTGCCGCGATCACTTCCCGTGCCGCTTCGAAATACTCGGCGCCAGCCTCCGTCAGGTGCAGGCTGCGGGTGGTGCGTTGCAACAGTTGCACGCCGATGGCGTCTTCCAGGGCCTGGATCTGTTTGCTCACTTTTGAACGTGGCACGTCCATGGCGCGGGCCGCGGCGGCGAAGCCGTTTTCGCCGACGGTGACGACGAACGCACGCATGCACTCGATGCGGTCCATAATTGTCCCTTTTTCAGAATCAATGAATCCATATTCTAGGTAATTGTCTCGATATTGGCTAGGCCGTAAAGTGACTTCCAAGCCGCCAGCCACGCTGGAAGCAACTAAAAAACCAACTCATTAAAGGGAAGTCACCATGTCCATTCGCGAATTGCTCAACCCATCCAACTCCACCCTGATCCTGATCGATCACCAGCCACAGATGTCCTTCGGCGTGCAGTCCATCGACCGCCAAACCCTGAAGAACAACACCGTGGCTCTGGCTAAAGCGGCCAAGATCTTCAACGTGCCGACCATCTTTACCTCGGTCGAAACCAAAAGCTTCAGCGGCTATATCTGGCCGGAGCTGCTCAGCGTATTCCCCGACCAACAGCCGATCGAGCGCACCTCGATGAACTCCTGGGAAGACAAGGCGCTGGTCGCCGCCGTGAAGGCCACAGGCCGCAAAAAACTGATCATGGCCGCACTGTGGACCGAGGTCTGCCTGAACTTCCCGGCGCTGGAAGCCCTGGCCGAAGGCTACGAGGTGTACATCGTCACCGACGCGTCCGGTGGCACCACCAAGGAAGCCCATGACATGTCGATCCAGCGCATGATCCAGGCCGGCGCAGTCCCGGTGACCTGGCAGCAAGTGTTGCTCGAATACCAGCGCGACTGGGCGCACAAAGAAACCTACGACGAAGTCATGGACCTGGTTCGCGACCACAGCGGTGCGTACGGCATGGGCGTGGACTACGCCTACACCATGGTGCACGGCGCGCCGCAGCGTCAGGTCAAGTAACGCCGTCACGGGCCACAGCCGCAGGGCTGTGGCTTTTTTTTGCGCTTTTTTCCAGCAGGTTTGCGCCATGACCACCGCCACCACCCGCTCCCCGTGGAGCCCGTTGAAACATTCAATCTTCCGCGGGCTCTGGCTCGCCAGCATCGCTTCGAATATCGGCACCTGGATGCACGAGGTCGGCGCCGGTTGGTTGATGACCTCGCTGTCGGCCAACCCGATGACCGTCGCCCTGGTGCAAGTGGCCAGTGCGGCGCCGATGTTCCTGTTGGCGCTGCCCGCCGGAGCCCTCGCCGATATCGTCGACAAGCGTCGCTATTTGCTGATGGTGCAAGCCTGGATGGCCACGGTGGCATTGCTGTTGGCGGTGTTGACGCTGAGCGGTTTGATGACCGTGCCGTTGTTGTTGCTGTTGACCCTGGGCATGGGCGTGGGCACGGCATTGATGATGCCCGCGTGGTCGTCGCTGACACCGGAACTGGTGCCGGCTGACGAGGTGCCGTCGGCCATCGCCTTGAGCAGCGTAGGCACCAACCTTGCCCGCGCCGTTGGCCCGGCAATCGCCGGTGTGCTGGTGAGCCTGGTGGGGCCATGGGCTACGTTCGCGGTGAATGCGTTGTCGTTTTTTGCGGTGATTTCGGTGCTGTGCCTGTGGCGGCGCGAAACCCAGGTGGCCGTGTTGCCGGCCGAGCGGTTGTTCAGCGCGGTACGGGTGGGCTGGCGTTACGCGCGCAGTTCGCGGCCGTTGCAGCGGGTGTTGGTGCGCACGTTGGCGTTCTTCTTTGGTGCGAGTGCCGGGATGTCATTGCTGCCGCTGATTGTGCGCGGTGAATTACATGGCAGCGCGGCGCAGTTCGGTGTGTTGCTGGGCAGTGTGGGAATCGGTGCGGTACTCGGCGCGATGCTGTTGCCACGCCTGCGTCAGGCGTTGTCGGTGGACAAACTGGTTGCGCTTGCCAGCCTGGTCTACGCCTTGGTGCTGTTTGCCCTGGCCTGGGTGCGG
Source organism: Pseudomonas nabeulensis (assembly GCF_004682045.1). Classification (GTDB taxonomy): domain Bacteria; phylum Pseudomonadota; class Gammaproteobacteria; order Pseudomonadales; family Pseudomonadaceae; genus Aquipseudomonas; species Aquipseudomonas nabeulensis. Next base: position 51,547 of record NZ_QUZT01000011.1, on the reverse strand, counting down.
GAGTTCTACGTGTTGATCCCGGTGATGCTGATCAGCGGAGCAGCGTGGATCGCGGTGCTATCCAGCTTCCAGGTGGCGGCGCAAACCTCAGTGCCCGCCTGGGTGCGGGCACGGGCCTTGGCGGTGTATATCCTGATGTTCTTCGGCTCCATGGCCGTCGGCGGATTGCTCTGGGGTTGGGTCGCCAGCCATAGCTCCATGAGCCTGGCGCTGAGTGTTGCAGGTTCAGTGTTGGCGCTGGGTGTGTTGCTGACCTGGCGAGTTGCCTTGCCACAACGCAAGGCTGAAGACCTGGCACCTTCGCTGCACTGGCCGCAACCGCTGCTGGCAGAAGGGCAGGATCAAGAGCGTGGCCCGGTGATGGTGACGCTGGAATACGACATCGACCCGCAGCACCTCCAGGACTTCACCCAGGCTATGAGCGCAGTGCGCCGCATGCGCCAACGCAACGGCTCGTTTTCCTGGAGCCTGGTGCAAGACAGCGAGCATCCACGGCGCTGGTGTGAAGTGTTCTACGACGAATCCTGGATCGGCCACTTGCGCCATCACCAACGGGTGACGCGCGCGGAGTTGAAGATTGAAGCGGCGGCGCGGCGTTATCAGACGGAAGGGGTGGCGATTGGGATTCGTCACTTCTTGCAGGGTTAGCGCAACTTCAACGGATATTCGACCACCACATACACCCGGTCGATATCGTCCCCGGCCTGGGCGCTGTTGGCGCGGTGGCTGACATGGGACAGCTGCACCGACAGGTCCTTGGCCGGACCGGATTGCACCACGTAATGCAGGTCGATATCCCGCTCCCAGTGACGGCCGCCACGACCTTGTTGGAGTGTGTACGCGCCGTCTTGGGGAGCGTGCGTGCCGTCGATGCCACGGCCCGTGACGTAGCGGGTCATGAATTTCAGGCCGGGAATGCCGAAGCTGGCGAGGTTGAGATCGTAGCGAACTTGCCATGAGCTTTCGCCAGGGCCGTTGAAGTCGGCGTATTTGATCGAGTTGGCGAGGTAGATCGAGTCACCACCCACGAAGTCGAACGGTGTGTTGCCATTGATCTTCTGGTAGGCCAGCGTCACGGACTGCGCCGCAAAACTGTATTTGCCCGCCAGGCTGTAAGCGGTGTTGGCGATGGTGCCGGCCTCGGCGCGGCCCTGGTCTTCGGTGCGGTAGATATTGCTGTCCAGCATCCAGTTGGCAGGGGACCAATGCAGGTTGGCGTAGTACTGGCGCCAGGTGTCGCTCAACTGCGAAGTGTACAGCGCACCGCCCAGTGGCTGGCCTTCGAAGAATTGCCCGCCGAGAAAGTCGATGGCGTTGTGACGAGTGCTTGCACCGTAGCCGCTGAAATCACCGCGCCCGTTGGAGCTGTCCTGGTTTTTGAACGCGGTGAAGTGGCCGGCTTGCCAGTGCAGGGCTTCCATTTCGCGGCTATCGAGCAGAAATCCGCTGGCATATTCAGGTTGCAGGCGTTTGTCGGAGGTGTCGAACACCGGGGTTTCGACAGTCATTTCACCTACCGACAGGGTGGTCTTTGAGGCCCGCAACTTGAGTGCGCCTCCAGCGCTGGAGTAGTCGCGCTCACTGCGCCCGTCGCTGTCCACGGGCAGCAGACCGGTGCCGGAATGGCCTTTGCCGCCATCGAGTTTCAGGCCGACAAAGGCATGGGCGTCGAAACCGAAGCCAATCGTGCCTGGCGTGAAGCCGGAGTCGAAGTTGGCAATGAACCCTTGCGCCCATTCCTCCTTGTGCGGCTTGCTCGAAGGGGAGCGCTCTTTGTTGTCGAGATAGAAGTTGCGGCTGAGCACGTCGAGGGTTGAATCGTCGAGAACACCTGCCGCCAGCACGCTATTGCAGGTGCCGGCCAGCATAAGTGACAGCAGGGTTGGAGCGCGCATCGGCGTAGCCTCAAAGGATTTTCAATGAGGCCAAGGGTCGCCGAATGTTCAGCACAACGATTGGATGGCTGTGCTGAATCGCTCTAGATCGCGGCTCTTTCCGGTGCGGGCAGATGGCTGGCGCCCAGCACGGCGGGCAATACCCCGGCGCGCAGGTCATTGCCGCTCGGCTGCTGATACAGGCTCAGGCCAAATTCCGGCAACACCGCCAGCAGGTAATCGAAGATATCGCCCTGGATACGCTCGTATTCGGCCCAGACGGTGGTGCGTGTGAAACAGTAGATTTCCAGCGGTACGCCCTGGGCGGTGGTTTGCATTTGGCGCACCATGCAGGTCATGTTCGGCTGGATGTCCGGGTGGCTTTTCAGATAGGCCAGGGCATAAGCGCGGAAGGTCCCGAGGTTGGTCATGCGGCGGCGGTTGGCCGACAGTTGCGGGCTGTGCCCCTGGGCTTCGTTCCAGGCCTTGAGTTCAGCCTGCTTGCGCCCGATGTAGTCGGTCAGCAGGTGCACTTGGGTCATGCGCACTTCTTCATCGTCGCGCAGGAAACGCACGCCGCTGGCGTCGATAAACAGGCTGCGCTTGATGCGGCGCCCGCCGGAGGCCTGCATGCCGCGCCAGTTCTTGAACGACTCGGACATCAGTCGCCACGTGGGAATCGAGACGATGGTCTTGTCGAAGTTCTGCACCTTGACTGTGTGCAAGGTGATGTCCACCACATCGCCATCGGCACCGACCTGGGGCATCTCGATCCAATCGCCCACCCGCAGCATGTCGTTGCTGGTCAGTTGTACGCTGGCAACGAACGACAGCAGGGTGTCCTTGTAGACCAACAGGATCACCGCCGACATCGCACCCAGCCCCGACAGCAGCAACAGTGGTGAACGGTCGATCAGCGTGGCGACGATGATGATCGCGCCAAACACGTACAGGACCATCTTGGCCAACTGTACGTAACCCTTGATGGAGCGGGTGCGGGCGTGTTCGGTGCGGGCGTAGATGTCCAGCAGGGCGTTGAGCAGGGCGCTCATGGCCAGCATCAGGAACAGGATGGTGACCGCCAGGGCCACATTGCCGATGAACAGGATGGCGGTCTTGCTCAGGTCCGGCACCAGGTACAGGCCAAACTGGATCACCAGCGAAGGCGTCATCTGCGCCAGGCGCTGGAAGACTTTGTTGTGCCGTAGGTCGTTGAGCCAGTGCAGGGCCGGTTGCCGGCCGAGCAATTTGACGGTGTGAAGGATGAGGTAGCGCGCCACTCGTCCGAGCAACAGCGCCACCACCAGCAACACCAGCAAGCCGAGGCTGGCATGCAGCAGCGGGTGTTCATCGAGGGCGCCCCAGAGGTCCTGGGCGTTGAGCCAGAGCTGTTTGATATCCATGGGTGAAACCGATTCTTCTGTGGGACAAGACGGGGCGATTAGAGCATTTAAGTGCAACAAAGTTGGCGTCCTGGACAAATGCCCTGACAAAAAAACAGCCGATTGGCACCGTTCGCGTAAAGAAACTCGGTTTGGACGCCCGAAACCGGTAACCTATGCAGCTGATTTTTTGTATTTCTTCGAGGTAGCACCCGTGTTTTCCCAATTCGCCCTGCACGAACGCCTGCTCAAAGCCGTGGCCGAGCTTAAATTTGTCGAGCCTACGCCTGTGCAAGCAGCGGCCATCCCGCTCGCGCTCGAAGGGCGTGACCTGCGGGTGACAGCTCAAACCGGTAGCGGCAAGACCGCCGCCTTTGTCCTGCCTGTGCTGAACCGCCTGATCGGCCCGGCCAAGGTCCGCGTGAGCATCAAGACCCTGATCCTGCTGCCGACCCGCGAACTGGCCCAGCAGACCCTGAAGGAAGTGGAACGCTTTTCGCAATTCACCTTCATCAAGTCTGGCATCATCACCGGCGGCGAAGACTTCAAGGTCCAGGCAGCCATGCTGCGCAAGGTGCCGGACATCCTGATCGGCACCCCGGGCCGGATGATCGAGCAACTCAACGCTGGCAACCTTGACCTCAAGGAAGTCGAAGTACTGGTGCTGGACGAAGCCGACCGCATGCTCGACATGGGCTTTGCCGACGATGTGCAACGCCTTGTAGGCGAATGCGTCAACCGCCAGCAGACCATGCTGTTCTCCGCCACCACCGGCGGTTCCACGTTGCGCGACATGGTCGCCAAGGTGCTGAACAACCCTGAGCACTTGCAGGTCAACGCGGTCAGCCAACTGAACTCGACCACCCGTCAGCAGATCATTACCGCTGACCATAACGTGCACAAAGAGCAGATCCTCAACTGGCTGCTGGCCAACGAGACCTATCAGAAAGCCATTGTGTTCACCAACACTCGCGCTGCCGCCGACCGCATCTACGGTCGTCTGGTCGCCCAGGAATACAAGGCGTTCGTGCTGCACGGCGAAAAAGACCAGAAGGACCGCAAGCTGGCCATCGACCGCCTCAAGGCCGGTGGCGTGAAGATCCTCGTGGCCACCGACGTCGCCGCCCGCGGCCTGGACGTGGATGGCCTGGACTTGGTGATCAACTTCGACATGCCCCGCAGCGGCGACGAATACGTGCACCGTATCGGCCGTACCGGGCGTGCGGGCAACGATGGCCTGGCCATCTCGCTGATCTGCCACGGCGACTGGAACCTGATGTCGAGCATCGAGCGCTACCTCAAGCAGTCGTTCGAGCGCCGTACCATCAAGGAAGTCAAAGGCACCTACACCGGGCCGAAAAAGGTCAAGGCCTCGGGCAAAGCCGTGGGTGTGAAGAAGAAAAAGACCGACGCCAAAGGCGACAAGAAGAAAACCGGCGCCAAGGCTCCGACCAAACGCCGGATCACCAACCGTCCGAAGACCGACACGCCGTCGCTCGTCAGCAAAGACGGCATGGCCCCGCTCAAGCGCCGCAAGCCAGAGGCTCCGGCTGCTGAGTAAGGTTTTAGCGTTATGAAAAAACCGGACGATGGTCCGGTTTTTTTATGCCTGCGGGTTTTGTGGCTTCGTCAGCCGGAGTGAACGGCCCGCAGTGCAGCCTGTCCACCGTTTAACGGGCCACTTTTCCACCCGCCCGCAGGAGGAATCAGGATGACGACTTACAACTGGGATCTGATTGAGCGTCTGCTGCATGAAGTGCAGAACGGCGAAGGCAGCTTTGCCCCGCGCAAGTACGCCGAGCAGGAAGCTGCCGAGAAGGCTACGGCGGGTGAGACGACGGGGAATCTGGATGCACTGAAAAAAACCGCTGCAGATTATGAGGCGTTGCTGTTCAAGCGTGGGTTTATCGAGTCGCGGCCGGAGGAGGAGGGCGGCAATGGTGAGAATTTCATCCTTACCCCGCTGGGTGCGCAGTTGCTGGCGCTGATCGACAGTTCGATTCCCGGCAATGACCATCCGCGGCAAGTGTTGGACGAACAGGTCGACGCACTTGACCCGGCGACATTTGCCGAGGTGGCCTCCAAGGCACAAATTGCCTGACCGAAGATTTGCCCTAATGCCAGTCAGTTAAGGAAACAAAAAGGCGACGCAATCCTTGTAGTGAGCGGGCTTGCCCCGCGCTGGGGGGCGGAGCCGCCCAAACCCAGGCAGCTCGGTGTTTCAGTTAGACCGAGGTGGATGGATTTGGGGCGGCTTCGCCCCCCAGCGCGGGGCAAGCCCGCTCACTACAGAGGCAGTCTTGGGCAACGGCCTCTCCCACATTCTAGAGCGAAGCGGCCTTCAGGCATTTGAGTGCCTTGAAGTCGCTGCGCACGCTGTCGATTTTCTGCGTTAGTTTCAGGCGCTGTTGCGGCGTGCTTTCTGCCATCAGATCCACCAGCAGGCTGCGTGCCGCGGCCTCCGTCTGGGCGTAGGCTGCGCGATATTCCGGCGTCCACAGACTTTCCCGGTCCACCAGCAGCTGCTGGATTTTCTGTGGGAAGTCAGCGCGCTTGCGCTGTTGTACCGCCTCGATAAATTGCGCCTGCCAGCGTGCACGGTTGCCGATCCATGCCTCGTTCTGATTTCCAAGCCCGCTGGACCACGCCATCACGCGCTGCTGTTGACTGGTACTGAGCGGGCCGATCCAACCATCCAGGCGCTTGCTCATGCGTTCGGCGCGGTCCTTGATCTGTTGCTCGAGGGGCGGCTTGAGATATTCCTCCTGACGCTTGCGCAGGTCTTTGGCCAATGCGTCGTTCATTTCCTTGACCTGCTGGTCATCCAGGCCTTGCAGCAATTCAATGGCCGACGGCGTGATCGTACGGGCGGTTTCGGCGATGGCCTGCTTGGCTTCGACGGTGCGGGTCTGCAGGGCGGCGTCGGTGACTTGGTTGTTGTCGACCATCTGCTGCAATCGATCCAGCCAGTCGAGGTAGCCAGGCAGTTGGGTGGTGCAGTGCCAGGCCAGGTGCTCCTTGAGTCTGTCGTTGAACCAGTTTTTCTGCCCGGCGTGCATGTCCAGGTAGTCACTGAGGGTCCAGGGGATGATCACATCCAGGTTGCGGTAGGCCAGGCCGACCCGATTGCAGCCGGCGAGCATCAGGCTCACGGTCAGCAATACCACCAGTAGTTTGAGCCGACGCAGCATGGGCGAGTCCTTGCACTGAGGGGGTTAATGCATGTGAACCCACGCGGGACGCGACAGTTCAGCCCATCAATAAAACGACCGCGCCGCCTTCAAGGTCAACAGGCCATCGCATTGCGAGTTGTGTCCGGAGTAGGCCGAGCAATCGCCGCCGCTGAGGCTGGAGTCGCTGTAGATCAGGTCGAGGTCGATGCCCATCCACTGTCGGGAGAACTGCACCGACCAATCGCTGAACGTGCGGATGGAGCCTCCATCCACCGAGACCGGGGTGCCTAACTGATGAGTGGTGTACTTCATGCTCACGCCGATACCGAAGGGCTGGGTGCCGCTGAGGTCGGCGAACAGGGTGCTGTCCTGGCGGTCCGGGTCGTTGCTGAACGAGGCACCGAAGCGGTTGCCCAGCAGGTTCAGGCCGCCGTAGAACTCTTGGCTGTCGAGAGGGCTGAGCTTGGGGTAGCTGTAGTGGATCAGGCCCACTTCGTAGCCCAGGGTCTGGTCGAAGGGGTGTTTGAAGCCCATATACGAATCGACTTCAAGGGTGCTGTCTGGAGAAAGGCCCATGCTCGGTGAGAATTGGCCGATGTACAGGCCGCTGTCGTGGCTCAAGTCCAGTCCGCCATGGAACGAGTCGCTGCCAGGAGAGGTGGGCTTGACCAGTCCCTGAGCCATGCTACGGCTCGGAGTGGTACCCAATTTCAGGTCAAAGTCGCCCAATTCACGCTGGAAGATTTGCGCTTCGGCGAGAGGGCTGGCTGCCAGGGCAGTGACCAGGAAAATGCAAGGTTTGAACATGCTTCACTCCATGAAAAGCGAGGAGTGCTGACGGAGAAAACCGGGCAGATGCCCGTTCTAGACGTGTGCAAGCATACCGGCGAATGCCGGGAGATGAGGCCCGTTCGTCGATTGGCACAAAGATGAATGTGTTGGGAGGGTGTTTCGGGCTCTAGTCCTAGCGCCTTGAGGGCAAGGCGCTTAGGGACCAGGTGTGTTGCGCGGTATTACTTCTTACCCAGGCTGATCTGCTTGGACGGGCCGAAAGTCTGGCCGCTGACGCCCTTGGCAATTTGCTGGATTTCACCGCCGGACTTGAGGAATGCAGCAATCTGGCTGTTGATCGATTCGCTGGTTTCAACGGCGGGAGCTGGCTTTGCTTTGCTGTTGGATGCTTTTACGCGCATGGCGGCCACTAACCTGTAGAAAATTAACTTGGCCAGGCATCGTACAGGAAATACTTGACAATTGCTTGGCAAATATCCCCTGAGAATAAAAGCGGGGCCTGAAAATAACCGAAGTTTATCTTTGAAATAAGCCCCTAACTTACTGTTTTAACTCGTAACCACTGGGAAAACGGCTGCTGGCGTCGGCGCAAAATTCAGCCGATTGATCGGACGAGCGGGGCGGTGCCACTGGAACGCCACGCAACCCCGCGATTTTTCAGGTGCGCGCGCGTGGGCAGCGCAACTCGGGTAGAATGCCGCCCACGTAACGAGGGTATCGAAAATGGCTTTAGTCGGGCGCTACAACAGCTTGCAAGTGGTTAAACACACTAACTTTGGTTTGTACCTGGACGGTGCGCAAGACGGTGAGATCCTCTTGCCTAATCGGTATATCCCCAAAGATATTCCCAGTGAAGATGAAGACTGGCTTAACGTTTTCATTTACCTGGACAGTGATGACAAACTTATCGCCACGACCGAAAAGCCGAAAGTTCAAGTAGGCGAATTTGCCAGTTTGAAAGTCGTGGAAGTCAACAGCATTGGTGTATTCCTCGATTGGGGTTTGCCAAAAGATCTGTTGCTGCCGTATTCGGAAGAAAAGCGTCAGATGACGGCCGGTGAATACTGCGTGGTGCACGTCTACCTCGACAAGCACACCAAGCGCATCACCGCGACCGCACGTCTGGACCGCTACCTGGACAAGACGCCGGCCAACTACCAAGTGGGCCAGGAAGTCGACCTGCTGGTGGCCGAGGCCACGGACATGGGCTTCAAGGCGATCATCAATAACAAGCACTGGGGCCTGATCCACAAGAACGAAGTGTTCAAGTTCCTGCGTCCGGGGAAGCAAGAGAAAGGCTTTATCAAAGAGATTCGTGCCGATGGCAACATCAGCCTGAGCCTGCAACCGGTCGGCCAGGAAGCAGCCTCCAGCCTGAATTCGAAGATCCTCGCCAAGTTGCGTGAAAACAACGGCACCTTGCCGGTCAGTGACAAGAGTGACCCGGCGGTGATCAGCAACTTGTTCGGTGTGAGCAAGGGCAACTTCAAGAAGGCCATTGGTGCCCTCTATAAGCAAGGCCAGATTGTGATTCACGCGGATCGCATTGAACTAAGCTGATTGACCTCCGTCTCTGTAGGAACGGGCGTGTTGTGGTGAGGGAGCTTGCTCCCGCTGGAGTGCGAAGCGCTCCCAAAAATGTGGGGCCGCTACGCAGCCCAGCGGGAGCAAGCTCCCTCGCCACGATAAGTCGTTTCCTACAGAGGCGCGTGATGTCAAAAAAAAACCTCTTCGCCTACCTCGGCACCCTGCTCGCCTTCCTGGTGCTGGACGGCCTGTGGCTCGGCGTCCTCATGGGGCCGACCTACAAATCCCTGCTGGGCTCGCTGATGCTTGATCAGCCACGCCTGTTGCCCGCAGTGCTCTTCTACTTGCTGTACGTTCTGGGTTGCGTGGTGTTTGTCGTGTTGCCCAGCAGCACTTGGCAACGCGCCGCTCGGCTGGGCGCCTTGCTCGGCTTGGTTGCCTACGGCACCTATGACCTGAGCAATTGGGCCACGTTGCAGGGTTGGTCTGCCGGTTTGGCCGTGATGGACATGGCCTGGGGCACCGTGCTTACCGCGGCGTGCTGCACGGTGGGTTATGCATGCGCAAGGCGCGCTCAGCGCTGACCGAGTGTCGGCTGACTACCAGGCCAGCCAGCAGCAAGCCGCTGCCGGCGACCACCAACGCCGGGTGCAGCCCACCGCTTAGATGACTGCTGATCGACGCCAGCAACGGCCCGCTCAACTGGCCGATGGCAAAACTGGCCGTCAGTATTCCGGTGCCGCGCTGGTAGCCGTGGGGCGCGATTTCCCGCAGGCGTGCCATTACCAACTGCATGCACGCCAGGAACGGCCCACCACACAGCAACACCCCCAGCGCCAGGCCCCAGCCATTGCCTAGCAAGCAGGCGAACACCCCGATCGCTTGCAGCCACAACGTGGTGATCAACCAGTCGCGCGTGGTGTTCGGATCTTTACGACGCAGGCTTGCCGCCACCACGCCCAAGGCAGCGGCCAGGCCGAAGCATGGCCAGAACAGATCAGCCTGCCAGGCCCCCTTGAACTGCGCAGTGGCCATCTGCGACAGAAACGTCGCCGGAATGATGTAACCCAAGCCGTACAGAAAATAGATCCAGCCAAGGTGCGCGATGCTTTGATTGCTGTCGGCACGCGTCTCGGCGGCGGCGGTGACGCTGGGCTTAGGCAGAAACGGCAGGATAGCCAGCAACATCACCAAGGCCACCACGCCATACACCATCCACAACGTGGCGGAGTTTTGCCCCAGCAGGTTTGAGCCCAACGCCAGCAACCCCGTCAGCAAAATCCCCAATCCCGGCCCCGCAAAGACCAAGGCCCCCAGGCGCGGACGCCCCGCTTTAATCGCCAGTGGCTGGCTCAGGCTGGTAATCATCACCAACGCCCAGGCACTGGCGACCCCGGTGCCAAAGCGCAGTAACAGATGCGGCCAGAACCCGTGGGCCCAGTACGACGCCAGCGTCAGCAGTACGCACATCCACAAACCGCCATACAGGCGGCCACTCACATGGTGGTGGCTGCGCGCAAAAATCGAATCCACCGCGCCGACGAAGTAGCCCAGGTAGTTGGCGGCGGCGATCAGGCCTGCGCCCGTCAAGTCGATCTGCCCTTCGCTGAGCAAATGTGGCATCTGCGGGGTGAGGGCGAAACGGCCAATGCCCATGGCCATCATCAAGGCGATAAAGCTGGCGAGTAAACGGATCAACGGTGACATGTTCAGGTTTCCTGCAAGACAGCGATTGACCCTCAGGCTAAACCCCATTGACTTTCTGTAAAAATGAATAATAGTGAGTAACTTGTTCAGTTTTGGAGAAAGGTATGGAGTTCAGTCAATTGCGCATTTTCCAGGCCGTGGCGGAAGAGGGCTCCATCACTCGTGCGGCCGAGCGCCTGCATCGCGTGCCGTCGAACCTGTCGACACGGCTCAAGCAGATGGAAGAGCAACTGGGCGTTGAGCTGTTTGTGCGTGAGCGTCAGCGCTTGCAGCTTTCTCCTGCGGGCAAAGTGTTGTTGGACTACAGCACGCGTCTGCTGGCGCTGCATGACGAAGCTCACGGCGCCGTCCAGGGAGGGCAGCCGGCGGGCGACTTTGTGCTGGGCAGCATGTACAGCACGGCGGCAATTCATTTGCCCAAGCTGTTAGCGCGTTATCACAAGGCTTATCCGATGGTGAATTTGCAGGTGCAGTCGGCGCCCAGCGGGGAGCTATTGGAAGGGCTGATCACGGGGCGCTTGGATGCGGCGTTGGTGGATGGCCCGTTGACCATCGCTACGCTGGACGGCGTGCCGCTGTGTGAAGAGCGCCTGGTGCTGATTTGCGAAGCGGATCATCCGCCGGTACATGGGCCGCAGGATGTAGCGGGGCGGGCGGTATTCACCTTTCGGCGCAGTTGCGCTTATCGCACGCGCCTGGAAACCTGGTTTTCCCACGAACGGGTGGCGATGGGGAGGGCGATTGAGATTGAGTCCTATCAGGGCATGCTGGCCTGTGTGATCGCCGGTTCCGGTGTGGCGTTGATGTCCGAATCCATGCTCGACAGCCTGCCGGGCAAGGATGGCGTGTCCGTTCATCCGCTGACAGGGCCTTTTGCCACTGCGACCACCTGGCTGATGTGGCGAAAGGGTATGCTCGGCGCTAACCTCAACGCATGGATCGATCTGCAGCAAGCGGGCAAGGCCGAGGCTGTGCAAGACACCCGCGCAATTGCTTGAACGATCCGTCAGGATTTTGATGGATTCAGTAATAGTTCGTTGTGGTTTCGTTCAAGCATTACGTAGGACTTAGGGCTACTATCACTGTAGGAAACGGCGACAGAACTTGCGCCTACCAGCATTACCCTCAAAGGGGGCGACACCATGAAAGAGAAAATCCAGAACTGGCTCCATGACCTCGGCGTTGCATTGGGCTTGATCGAGCCGCCGCTGCAACCGGTGCCGATTCGTACGGATGATGAGCAGCGTCGGCCACGGCGCAGATAATCCAAGCTCAAAGCCGAATTAAAAAAGTGTGTGCGGGCTTGCTGTGGCGAGCAAGCTTGCTTGCGCTGGGGTGCGAAGCGCCCCTAAAAAGCTGGCTCCAGCTACGCTGTCGAACGGGAGCACGCTCCCTCGCCACAGCAAGCCCGCTCCCACATTAGTTTTGTGCAACACACAAATAACGTCGCGGGCCATCCGATCCCCCTCTCAATCCTCGGTGTTCAACTATCGGAATCGGACTACCTGCCCATCAGACGCGCCTGGCTTATTAAATTTTAAAGATAAAAGTAGGTTCAGCTTCGTAGTGCCCCAACTTCGCAATTGTTGGAGACAAAACGATGAAGCTCTGCTCAGTTCCGCCAGTCACCGCGTCACTCATCGCTACAACCGAACCCATCCTGCATATCGCACCGGTGTCGAGCGCCTGGAAGACCGACGCTCCCAGCAACGTCGTATTTCTCTCGCCGACACTGACCAAGCAAGCGCTACTCCTACAGATCGCCCTTCTGCGGCCCTCCACGATGATTATCGGAGACCAGGCCATCGATGCCGACATCATTGAACAATGGCGCACATCCCACCCCTTTGGAGACCTCAGTTTGCTGCGTCGAGGGACAAGCCTGGATAAGGTGCGACTGGACCTGTGCGCATCCAGCCATATTCGAGTGGTCAATACACCCGGTATCAACGCGCCGCATGTCGCCGCCTATATCGCGCACTGGCTGACACTCTCCGATGGTTCCATCCCAGGGGAAGTCTGTGTGTTGGGATACGGCAACGTGGGTAAAGCGCTGGTCAAGTTGTTACTTGAGCGAGATCCGACAGTTCAAATCAAGGTGCTTGCTCGATCCGGTCAAGCAACGGATTGCGACGCCAGAGTGGCGTTTGTCGCGGATTGGCCGCAAGCGCTGGAAGAGGCTGATGCGGTTGCCATCTGTGTGTCCCTCAATGAGGAGTCTGCTCATCGCATCGATCGCTCCCTCATTCAGTGTTTGCGCAAACACGCGCGTCTGGTCTGCGTGTCCAAGCCTGATGTCTTCAGCGATGACGCGTTGCAGGTGATGGCGGCGGCCGACGGCATCCAGCTTATTCTGGATTACGGCCCCGCCACGCTGGAGGCCTTTCGGCTGCGCACACAAATGCTCGGTTGCAGTACCGACGCGTGGCGCAGACCGGCAACGCTGACCAGCCAGGCGGCCACCACCGAAGCCTGCAACAGCGACCTTGACTACGCCGTCTCGGTGCAACTGAGCTTGATGGCCTTGCGCGGGCTGGTCCGGCGCAAACTTGCACACTCATTGACGATCCCCACGGAGCCTGCAGGCGCCGACGCGCCGCGGGTGTCGGTTATCGGCAGCGGTATCAACGGGTTGTTCCAGGCGGTGATGCTGCGTTTGGCGAATTATCAGGTCACGGTTTATGGCGTAACTCAATCGATGACAGCAGCGCCGACCTATTGTGAACACCTGTTTCCCGAAAATCAGCGCCTGTCCGTTGAATGCAATCGTGCAGGTGACGAGTTGTGTGAAAAACTGGTGATGGACAACCCATCGTTGGAGCGTGCCGCGGAAGCCGGCAGGATTGATGTGAGTCGCTTGGAGGCGCTTTTAGAGCGTTCCGGCGTACATTTTCTGCCCCAATGCCCGAGTCCGACCCAAATTGCCGAGCTGAGCAGAGACCACGTCGTAGTTGCCATCACGCAGGAAGAGGATGAAATTTCGATAGTCTATCGCGGCGCTTACCACCGAATCGTGGCTGGCGTAGCGCACGTTGGCGACGCAACGCGGGGCTTGGTATGGGCGTCCCTGATCCAGGAACTCACCCTGGCAAATTAAAAAAAACGGGCGCGACATCAGACGTCGCGCCCGCTGAAGAAACCGCTCTAAACCCCGTTACACATCACACCGCCTGAGCTCCCACCGCCCCAGGCTTGCGCGACAGCACACTCACCAGCACAAAACTGACCAACCCGATCGCCAGGCTGTAGTAGATCGGCGTATTCGCATCCAACCCATCCTTGAGCATAAACACCAATGCCGTCACAAAACCCAACGTCATCGAGGTAATCGCCCCGGATGTGGTGGCACGTTTCCAGAAAATCGCGCCGATCAGGGGGATCAACATGCCGCCCACCAACAGGTTGTACGCCAGCGTCAGCGCACTGATCACATCGTTGACCACCAGCGCGATACCCAGCACGGCGATACCGGTCAACATCGTGAACAAGCGGTTGATCGCCAGGCTCGACTGCTTGCCACCTCGCAGGCGCGGCAGCAGGTCTTCGGTCAATACGGTGGAGGCGGCGAGCAAGCCGGCGCTGGCGGTGGACATCATCGCGGCCAGTGCGGCGGCGATCACCAGGCCACGGATGCCGTCCGGCAGCGAGACTTTGACGATGGCGGCAAACGCGTTGTTGACGTTATCCAGGTCCGGGATCAGCACATGGGCGGCCATGCCGATCAACGCACAGGCCAGGCCGTAGAGAATGCAATAGAAACCCGCGAATGTGCCGGCGTGCTTGGCGACCTTTTCGTCACGCGCCGTGAACACTCGCTGCCAGATGTCCTGGCCGATCAGGATGCCGAAAAAGTAGATCATGAAGTAGGTGATGATGGTGTCCCAGCCAATCGCAGTGAAGCTGAAATTCGACGCAGGCAGCTTGGCCACCAGTTCATCCCAGCCGCCGACGCGGTACAGGCAGATCGGCAGCAGGATAAACATCAGGCCGACGGTCTTGATCACGAACTGCACGATGTCGGTGAGGGTCAGCGACCACATGCCACCGATGGTCGAGTACACCACCACCACGCCACCGCCCAATAGCACCGAGACCCAGAACGGCAGGCCGAACAGCACTTGCAGCACGGTGCCGATGGCCAGGATCGACGTCACGCCGATCATCAGCGCGTAAGCCAGCATGATCACCGCGCTCGCCTGGCGGGCCATGGGGTTGTAGCGTTTTTCCAGGACCTGGGTGACGGTGAAAATCTTCAACTTGAGCAGCGGCTTGGCCAGGAACAGGTTCAGCGCAATGATCCCGGCGCCCAGCGCGGCACACAGCCAGAAACCCGAGATGCCATGCACATAACCCAGGCGCACGGTACCGACGGTAGAGGCACCGCCCAATACCGTGGCGGCCATGGTGCCCATGTACAGCGACGGGCCCAGGTTGCGACCGGCCACCAGGTAGTCTTCGTGGGTCTTGGCACGGCGCATGCCGTAGTAGCCGAGCACGAGCATGCCGGCGGCGTAGATGAGTACGACGAATAGATCCAAAGCCATGACGGCGATTCTCCGGTTTTTTATTGTGATGACGAGGCTTGCTGTAAGGGAGCTTGCTGTGGCGAGGGAGCTTGCTCCCGTTCGACAGCGAAGCTGGAGCCGGCTTTTTTAGGGCCGCTGCGCAGCCCAGCGGGAGCAAGCTCCCTCGCCACAAAGGCAGGTCCATACACCTCGGCAGGCTCAGGAAACACCCGCAGCAACGTCAGGTACACCACCGACGCCAACCCCAACGTCACCGGCAAGCTGATATCGATGCCATCGGCCAAATTGCCCAGCGGCCCGACAAACTGCCCCGGCAAGTTGACGAAGCACAGCCCCACCAACGCACTCGGAATCCAGGCACCCAGCCCACGCCAGTTCCAGCCGTGGCTGAACCAGTAGCGGCCACCGGTTTCCCCACGGGTGAACACTTGCAGGTCATCCGGGCAGTAGAAGCCGCGACGCACGATCAGGCCGATGATCATCATCACCATCCACGGCGTGGTGCAGGTGATGATCAGCACGGCGAAGGTAGACACGCTCTGCACCAGGTTGGCGGCGAAACGTCCGATAAAGATGAAGGCAATCGACATCACCCCAATCAGCAGCGTGGCCTTGACCCGCGACAGCAGGCGCGGGAACACACTGGACATGTCCAACCCCGTGCCATACAGCGAGGTGGTGCCGGTGGACATGCCGCCGATCACCGCGATCAGGCACACCGGCAGGAAGAACCAGCTCGGCGCCACGGCCAGCAAACCGCCGACATAATTGTTGGCCGCAATGTAGTCCGGCGCCTTGATCGCGACGATGGTCGCGGTGGCCAGGCCGAACAAAAACGGGATCAACGTCGCGACTTGCGCCAGCACCACCGCCAGCATGATGCGCACTTTTGGCGTCTCACGCGGGATGTAGCGCGACCAGTCACCGAGGAACGCGCCGAAGGAAATCGGGTTGCTCATGGCCACCAGCGCCGCGCCGATGAACGCGGCCCAGAAGCCGGTCTGGCCCATGGCGACGGTGCCGGCAAAGTGGCTGTCGAAGGCCGGCGCGAAGGCAAAGATGCCCAGCAGGAACAGCAGGCTCGCCGCCCACACCGCAATGCGGTTGACCCACAGCATGAAGCGAAAGCCGTAGATGCACACGGTCAGCACCAGAATCGCGAACACGCCGTAGGCCAGGCCCAGGCTCAAGTCGGTTTCTGGCAGGCCGACCAGACGTTTCGCACCACCCACCAGCGCATCGCCTGAACTCCACACCGACAGTGAGAAGAAGGCAATCGCCGTCAGCAGCGACAGAAACGAGCCGACAATGCGCCCGTGCACGCCAAAGTGCGCACCGGAAGACACGGCGTTGTTGGTGCCATTGATCGGCCCGAACAGGCCCATGGGCGCCAGGATCAGCGCGCCCACCAGCACACCCAGCACAATCGCCCAGGCACCGGCCTGGAACGACAAGCCGAACAGCACGGGAAAGGAACCCAGCACGGCGGTGGCAAAGGTATTGGCACCGCCGAAAATCAGTCGGAACAGATCCTTGGGGCCGGCGGTACGTTCGTGGTCCGGGATCTGTTCGACCCCGTTGGTTTCTATCTTGCGAATACTTTTTTCGTTGTTTTTATTATTCATGATCAGCTCCGATCATATTGGCTAATGGGGCGGCAGCCCTTCCGGCATAGCGGACAAATGTTCGTGACAGGCCAGCCACAGGCCTTCTTTTTGTTGTGTGCCAGAGCCTTGTCGTTTGAAGACAATGGTCTCGCGTTCCTGGCTAAAGAATTGCTCCCCGTTCATGCGCAGCTCGGTGGCCACGTCATGGATAAAAATCGCCACGTCGCCTTGCAGGCTGACAAAGGCGTTGCTCGATGTGCACGAGAGCACTTCGAACCCCTCGTCCCGGCGCCAGCTGTCCCACAACGCCTGGTAGGCATCGCGACTGAGCAGCGGCTGGGGGAGGGTGTAGAACACAAAGCTGGCGTCGGCCGTGAACGCGCCGAAATAGGCGGCGCGATCATTGCGGGCGAAGGCCGCCACCAGGTCGGCGGCGGCTTGCAGCACGGCTTGCGCGCTCATCAGCGGTGCGCCACGCCAGGCAGTACGCAGAGCATCTCGTACAGCAGGTTGGCGCCCAGCAACGAGGTGTTGCCGGTGGTGTCGTAGGGCGGCGAAACTTCTACCAGATCACAACCAATCAGGTCGAGGCCCTGGCAGCCACGGATGATCTCGATGGCCTGGATGGTGGTGAGCCCGCCGATTTCCGGGGTGCCGGTGCCCGGTGCCCAGGCTGGGTCGATGCCGTCGATATCAAAGCTGAGGTACACCGGGCCACCGCCGACTTTTTCGCGCACTTCGGCCATCAAGGGCGCGAGGGAGTGGTGCCAGCATTCTTCGGCCTGGACCACACGGAAGCCCTGTTTGCGGCTCCAGTTGAAGTCTTCGGCGGTGTAGCCCTGGGCACGCAGGCCGATCTGCACCACGCGGTCACAATCCAGCAGACCTTCTTCCACGGCGCGGCGGAAGGTGGTGCCGTGGGCGATTTTCTCGCCGAACATATGGTCGTTCACATCGGCGTGGGCATCGATGTGCACCAGTCCGACCTTGCCGTGTTTCTTGTGGATCGCCCGCAGGATCGGCAGGGTGATGGTGTGGTCGCCACCCAGGGTCATGGGGATCACGTCGTGTTCGAGGATCTCGTCGTAGGCTTCTTCGATGATGCGTACGGCATCGAGCAGGTTGAAGGTGTTGATCGCCACATCCCCGATATCCGCCACCGACAGCGAGTCGAAGGGCGCGGCGCCCGTGGCCATGTTGTAAGGGCGGATCATCACCGATTCGGCGCGGATTTCACGCGGCCCGAAGCGGGTGCCGGCGCGCAGCGAGGTGCCGATGTCCAGGGGCACGCCGATAAAGGCGGCGTCCAGGCCTTTGGCCGATTGCAGGTGGGGAAGACGCATCATGGTGGCGATGCCGGCAAAGCGCGGCATTTCGTTGCCGCCCAGTGGTTGGTGGAAAATCTTGTCCACGGGAGTGCCTCATCGTTGTTTTGTTTGTTAGGGGCCGATTCTGCGAAATACGCTGAAGCGAAAGAATCGGCTGAGGCAAATACTTAGTTCAGATTTTTCTAAACTAATGCCTGGGGTAAACTCGGTTCAAATGTGGGTTTTGTATGTATCTGGAGATCCGATGGCCAACGCCTTGCCCGACCTGAAACTCCTGCGCATCTTCGTCAGCGTCGTGCGGCACCAGGGTTTCGCCAACGCCCAGCACGAACTCAACCTGTCCACCTCGGCCATCAGCACGTATATGAGCCAGCTGGAGTCGGCGTTGGGCCTGGTGCTGTGCCATCGCGGGCGGGGCGGGTTCAGCCTCACCAGCAAGGGCGAGTTGTTCCATCAGGAAACCTTGCGCCTGTTGGGCGAGCTGGAAGGCTTCGAGCAATACGCGGCGGCCTTGAAAGGCGAGTTGCGTGGCACGCTTAAACTGGGCGTGCTGGATTCCACGGTCAGCGACAATGCCTTGCCGTTCGCCGAAGTGATCGGCGCGTATAGCCTGGAGCACCCGGCGGTGCATTTGCATTTGTCTGTGATGAGTCCGTATGAGCTGCAACTCGGCGTACAGGACAACCGTCTGGACCTGGCCATCGGCGCCTTTTCCAACCGCATGAGCGGGCTGATCTACATGCCGCTGTACCGCGAGCAACATTGGCTGTATTGCAGTACTCGCCATCCTTTATTCAATGAGCGCCGGATTCCCGAACAAGTGATCACGCAACAGCGGATGGTCGGTCGCGGCTACTGGAGCCAGGCGGAATTGGCGCGCCACGGTTTCAAGCACAGCGCAGCGACCGTAGAAAGTATGGAAGCGCAGCTGATCCTTGTATTGTCCGGCGCCTACATCGGCTACTTGCCCGAACACTACGCCCAAGCCTGGGCCGACAAGGGCGACCTGCGCGTGTTGCTGCCGGCCACCTTCGGCTACCAGGCACCGTTCTCGATGATCATGCGCCGTGGCCGCAGTCGCGAACCGCTGATCCAGACCTTTCGCGACTTGCTGAAAACCCAGCTCAATCAGGCCTGAAATCCTATGTCCAGACCCCAATGTTCTCGTTGCCTCAGGCCGCTCACCCATTGTTTGTGCGCGCTGATCCCCAGCCTCGACAGCCGCACTCGCGTGTTGCTGTTGCAGCACCCCAGCGAAGTCAACCATGCGCTCAACACCGCACGGCTGGCGGCGTTGGGCTTGAACAATGCGCAGTTGGTGGTGGGCGAGGTGTTTGAGGACTTGCCGACGTTACTGCACGTGCCGGGCTATCAGGCGCGGTTGTTGTTTCCGGCGGACGATGCCCAGGCGTTGCACGCCTATGCGCCTGGCGAAGAGCCGCTGTTGCTGGTGGTGCCCGATGGCACTTGGCGCAAGGCGCGCAAGATGTTGCATCTCAACCCGTTGCTGGCGGCGTTGCCTCGGGTCACCCTGGCCGAGGGTGGGGTTTCCCGCTATCGGTTGCGCAAGGCGCCGGGGCCGGGAGCGTTGTCGACGGTTGAAGCCATCGCACAAGCATTGCAGGTGTTGGAGGCGCCGGTCTCTTTCGAGCCGTTGCTCAAGCCATTTGAAGCGTTGATTGAAGGCCAGATCGCAGCGATGGGAGATGATGTGTTTCAGAAAAACCATGGCTAGCAGGTTCACCGAGTCGCGCCCATCGGGGGCAAGCCCCCTCCCACACTTAACTGTGTTCACCGATCAAAATGTGGGAGGGGGCTTGCCCCCGATGGGGCCCTCAAGTGCGCCTTATTCTTTTAAGCCATAAGCACCACACTTTGCGTGATATGGCCCGCCGGCCTTTCCCGGTATGATGTGCGCCCCGCAGTCTGGATTGCGAATACGCCATGACCTTGCAGTACCCAACAATCGCCGATTGCGTCGGCAACACGCCCCTGGTTCGCTTGCAACGCATGGCGGGCGAAACCAGCAATACCCTGCTGCTCAAGCTCGAAGGGAATAACCCGGCCGGCTCCGTCAAGGACCGCCCGGCGCTGTCGATGATCACCCGCGCCGAGCTGCGCGGGCAGATCAAACCTGGCGATACCCTGATCGAAGCCACCTCGGGTAATACCGGCATCGCACTGGCCATGGCCGCTGCGATCAAGGGTTACAAGATGGTGCTGATCATGCCCGACAACGGCAGCGCCGAGCGCAAGGCGGCGATGACCGCCTATGGCGCCGAGCTGGTGCTGGTCACCCAGGAAGAGGGCATGGAAGGTGCCCGCGACCTCGCCGAGCGCATGGCCGCCGAAGGCCGTGGCCAGGTGCTGGACCAGTTCGCCAACGGCGACAACCCCGAGGCGCACTACACCACCACCGGTCCGGAAATCTGGCGCCAGACCCAGGGCACCATCACCCATTTCGTCAGCTCCATGGGCACCACCGGCACCATCATGGGCAACTCGCGTTACCTCAAGGAGCAGAACCCGGCGATCCAGATCGTCGGCCTGCAACCGATGGAAGGCGCCGCCATTCCCGGTATTCGCCGTTGGCCCGAAGAGTATTTGCCGAAGATCTATAACGCGACCCGCGTGGACCGCATCATCGACATGGCCCAGCGTGAAGCCGAAGACACCACCCGCCGCCTGGCGCGTGAAGAAGGCATCTTCTGCGGCGTGTCTTCCGGTGGCGCCGTGGCCGGTATGTTGCGCTTGTCCCAAGAAGTGGAAAACGCGGTGATCGTCGCGATCATCTGTGACCGAGGCGACCGCTACCTGTCGACCGGCATCTTCGACGAACCCAACTGATGGCCAAGCACGAGAGAGGCCTGCGCTTCCAACCGACGGGCGGCAGCCGCGCCCCGCAGATTCCGGTGGGCAAGAAGCAGCGCCTGACCATCGAGCGCCTGGCCAATGATGGCCGGGGCATCGTGTTCTTTGAAGGCCGGACCTGGTTTGTAAACGGTGCGCTGGCCGGCGAAGAGGTGGAGGCACGCGTGTTGGGTGCCCACGGCAAAATCGTCGAGGCGCGCACCGAGCGTGTGTTCAAGGCCAGCGAATTGCGTCGTCCGGCCCCCTGTGCCCATGTTGGCCGCTGTGGCGGTTGCAGCGTGCAGCACTTGCCCCATGCCGAACAACTTGCCCTGAAACAGCGCATGCTCGCCGAGCAATTGTCCCGCGTGGCCGCTGTCGAACCGCAGGAATGGGTCGCGCCGTTGAGCGGTCCGGAATTCGGCTACCGCCGCCGTGCCCGCGTGGCCGTGCGCTGGGATGCCAAGGCGAAACAGCTTGAGGTGGGTTTCCGTGCCGTGGCCAGCCAGGACATCGTCGCCATCGACGATTGCCCGGTGCTGGTACAGGCCTTGCAACCGATCATGCAGCGTCTGCCAACCATGTTGCGTCGCCTGAGCAAACCGCAGGCGCTGGGGCATGTGGAATTGTTCAGTGGTACGTCCATTGCCGTGCTGTTGCGGCATATGTCGCCATTGTCCGACGCCGACTTGCAGGTATTGAAAGAATTTTGCGCCTTCCATGAAGCCCAATTGTGGCTGCATGGCGAGGGCCAACCGGAGCCGGTCGACGCCGATTCTGTCCTGGGCTTTCGCCTGGAACAGTGGGATCTGGAGCTGGCCTACCGCCCAGGTGACTTCGTGCAAGTCAACGCTGGCGTCAACGAGGCGATGGTCGCCCAGGCCCTGGACTGGCTGGCACCACAACCCGATGAACGGGTGCTGGACCTGTTTTGCGGCCTGGGCAACTTTGCCCTGCCACTGGCGCGCCAAGTGCGTGAAGTGGTGGCGGTGGAAGGTGTGCAGGTCATGGTGGACCGGGCGGCGCACAATGCCGTCAGCAACGATTTGCATAATGCGCAGTTTTTTCAGGCCGATTTGTCTCAGCCTTTGACCGACGCAGAATGGGCCAAACAAGGCTTTTCTGCGGTACTCTTGGACCCACCGCGTGACGGTGCCCTGGAGGTTGTGCGCAAGCTCGCCAAGTTGGGTGCCAAGCGCCTGGTGTATGTGTCCTGCAACCCGGCGACGCTGGCGCGGGACACGGTTGAGTTGGTCAAGCAGGGCTACCGGCTAAAACGTGCCGGGATCCTCGACATGTTTCCGCAGACAGCGCATGTCGAGGCCATGGCGTTATTTGAAGCGGGCTAGGATGCCCGTTTAATCCGACTGGCCTGCACACTTCATGGCCGTGACCTGCCACGGGGTGTGCTTGAGCTTTAATA
The DNA here is from genome assembly GCF_004682045.1 of Pseudomonas nabeulensis. Lineage (GTDB taxonomy): Bacteria > Pseudomonadota > Gammaproteobacteria > Pseudomonadales > Pseudomonadaceae > Aquipseudomonas > Aquipseudomonas nabeulensis. The sequence continues at coordinate 29,358 of NZ_QUZT01000011.1, read as the reverse complement.
GGTAAAGCAGGTCAGCGATGATTTCTGGCGCATTCAAGGTGCGTCGTAGGGAAGGTAAGCAAGATGGTACAGGTGAGAGCACACCAGCCGATCAACACCGACGGCAGTATCAATCTCGAGGCATGGCTGGACCATGCCATCAGTGTCGACCCGGCACTGGACCGTGAAGCCATGAAGGCAGCCTGCGAGTTCGCGCGCGAGGCTGAGCAGCAAGACAAGGCGGCCAAGAACCTGTGGGCCGAAGGCACTTCCAGCTTTCGTACCGGGCTTGAGATCGCCGAGATCCTGGCCGATCTCAAGCTGGACCAGGACTCGCTGATCGCCGCCGTGCTCTATCGCGGCGTGCGTGAAGGGCATATCCCGTTGCCCACGGTCAGCCAGCGTTTCGGCGCGGTGGTGGCCAAGCTGATTGACGGCGTGCTGCGCATGGCGGCCATCAGTGCCAGCCTCAGCCCCCGCCAGTCCATGGTGCTGGGCACCCAGGGCCAGGTCGAGAACCTGCGCAAGATGTTGGTGGCGATGGTCGATGACGTGCGCGTTGCGTTGATCAAGCTGGCCGAACGCACCTGCGCGATCCGTGCGGTGAAGACCGCCGACGACGAGAAGCGCAACCGCGTTGCCCGTGAAGTGTTCGACATCTACGCGCCGCTGGCGCACCGCCTGGGTATCGGCCATATCAAGTGGGAGCTGGAGGACTTGTCCTTCCGTTACCTTGAGCCCGACCAATACAAACAGATTGCCACGTTGCTGCACGAGCGACGGCTCGACCGTGAGCGCTTTATCACCGACGTGATGAACCAGCTGCGCTCCGAGTTGCAGGCCACCGGGGTCGAGGCCGACATCAGCGGCCGCGCCAAACACATCTATTCCATCTGGCGCAAAATGCAGCGCAAAGGCCTGGCGTTCAGCCAGATCTACGACGTGCGCGCGGTGCGTGTGCTGGTGCCGGAAATGCGCGACTGCTACACCGCGCTGGGCATCGTCCACACCCTGTGGCGCCATATTCCCAAGGAATTCGACGACTACATCGCCAACCCCAAGGAAAACGGCTACCGCTCGCTGCACACCGCAGTGATCGGCCCCGAGGGCAAGGTGCTGGAAGTGCAGATTCGCACCCACGCCATGCACGAAGAGGCGGAACTGGGGGTGTGTGCGCACTGGCGTTACAAGGGCACCGACGTCAAGGCCGGGTCCAACCAGTACGAAGAGAAAATCTCCTGGCTACGCCAAGTATTGGAATGGCACGAAGAGCTCGGCGACATTGGCGGCCTGGCCGAACAGCTGCGCGTTGATATCGAGCCCGACCGGGTCTATATCTTCACCCCCGACGGCCACGCCATCGACTTGCCGAAGGGCGCCACGCCGCTGGATTTCGCCTACCGCGTACACACCGAAATCGGCCACAACTGCCGGGGCGCCAAGATCAACGGGCGCATCGTGCCGCTGAACTACAGCCTACAGACCGGTGAACAAGTCGAGATCATCACCAGCAAGCACGGCACGCCGAGCCGCGACTGGCTGAACCCGAACCTAGGCTACATCACTACCTCGCGAGCGCGGGCGAAGATCGTCCACTGGTTCAAGTTGCAGGCGCGAGACCAGAACGTCGCCGCCGGCAAGACCCTGCTCGAACGCGAATTGGCCCGCCTGGGCTTGCCGCAGGTGGACTTCGACAAGCTGGCCGAAAAGGCCAACATGAAGATTGCCGAAGACATGTTCGCCGCCCTCGGTGCCGGCGATTTGCGCTTGGCGCAACTGGTCAACCTGGCCCAGCAACTGGTCGAGCCGGAACGCGGCAGCGAGCAGTTGGAGCTGATCCCACGCAAAGCCACCGGCTACAAACCCGGCAAGCGCGGCGATATCCAGATCCAGGGCGTGGGCAACCTGATGACGCAAATGGCCGGCTGCTGCCAGCCGTTGCCGGGCGACGCCATCGTCGGCTACATCACCCAGGGCCGTGGCGTGAGCATTCACCGCCAGGACTGCGCCTCGGTGCTGCAACTGGGCGGGCGTGAGCCGGAGCGGATCATCCAGGTCAGTTGGGGGCCGGTGCCGGTGCTCACCTATCCGGTGGACATCATCATTCGTGCATACGACCGCTCCGGGCTGCTGCGTGACGTCTCGCAAGTCCTGCTCAATGAGCGGATCAACGTGCTGGCGGTCAACACCCGCTCGAACAAGGAGGACAACACCGCGCTGATGTCCCTGACCATCGAGATTCCGGGGCTGGACGCGTTGGGGCGGTTGCTGGGTCGGATTTCTCAGTTGCCGAATATCATCGAGACGCGGCGTAATCGCACCCCTTGATGAGCTCAAAATGTGGGAGAGGGCTTGTGTGGGAGGGGGCTTGCCCCCGATGAGGGCGTGTCAGTCAGCATCTCTATCGACTGATACACCGCTATCGGGGGCAAGCCCCCTCCCACATTTGATCTTCAGTGTTCCCACTTCAGCGGAAATAGAATCATGTATTCACTCGACGACCTGCTACACCTGATGAACCGCCTGCGAGACCCGCAATACGGCTGTCCGTGGGACATCAAGCAGACTTACGCCACCATCGTGCCGCACACCCTGGAAGAAGCCTACGAAGTCGCCGATGCCATTGAGCGCGGCGACTTCGACCATCTGCAAGGCGAGCTGGGCGACCTGTTGTTCCAGGTGGTGTATTACAGCCAGTTGGCGCGGGAGGAGGGGCGTTTTGAGTTCGCCGGTGTGATCGACAGCATCACCCGCAAGTTGATCCGGCGTCATCCTCACGTATTCCCTACCGGTGATCTGTATGCACCGCTGGATGTGCCTCGGCTGAGCGAAGAGCAGGTCAAGCAGCGCTGGGAGCAGATCAAGGCCGAGGAGCGTGCGGAAAAATCCGATGCACCGGAGCAATTGTCCCTGCTGGATGATGTGCCCACGGCGCTGCCATCCCTGTCCCGTGCCGCCAAATTGCAAAAGCGCGCGAGCCAGGTCGGCTTTGACTGGCCATCCGCCTTGCCGGTGGTGGATAACGTGCGTGAAGAGCTGGATGAAGTGCTCGAAGCCATGGCTGATAACGACTCGGCGGCCATCGCTGATGAAGTCGGCGACCTGCTGTTTGCCGCGGTCAACCTGGCCCGTCACCTCAAGGTCGACCCGGAAATCGCGCTGCGTGGCGCCAATGCCAAGTTCGAACGACGTTTCCGATTTATCGAACAGGCATTGCGCGATACCCACCGTCCCATAGAAGATTGCACCCTCGAAGAGTTGGACGCCCTGTGGGGCGAAGCCAAACGTCAGGAAAAGAACATGTCCAGCTGCGGTTGAGCGGCTGCCTAAGTGAGTAAGCACCATGAGCATTTCCCTTCGCGATCAGTTGCTCAAAGCAGGTCTGGTCAATCAAAAGCAGGCCAAGCAGGTCGGCAAAGAGAAACAGAAGCAGCAGCGCCTGGTGCACAAGGGCCAGATCGAGGCCGATGACACCCAGGCCCGCCTGGCTGCCGAAGCGAAAGCAGAGAAGGTCAAGCGCGACCAGGAGCTGAACCGCCAGCAGCAGGAAAAAGCCGAGGCCAAGGCCCGCACGGCCCAGGTCAAGCAACTGATCGAGACCTCGCGCCTGCCCAAGTTGACCACCGAGGACTACTACAACTTCGTGGACGACAAGAAGGTCAAGCGCCTGTCGGTCAACACCCTGATGCGCAACAAGCTGAGCAACGGCTCGCTGGCCATCGTGCACCACGGTGGCGGCTACGAGGTGATCCCGCGTGAAGCGGCGCTGAAGATTCAGGAGCGTGCGCCGGAGCGTATCGTGCAGCTCAATATCCTGACCGAGAGCCAAGTGCCGGATGAGGATGATCCGTACGCCGCGTACCAGATCCCGGATGATCTGATGTGGTAAGGCTCTAGAAACACAAACCCCGCTCAAAAGGCGGGGTTTGTGTTTGGAAGGGGTGGGGGCTCAGGAGCCTTCTACCTGGCGTCTCATCTCAAGGGCTTCAAGCTCGTTTTTATAATTATGAGCGTCGCTCTCGTTGTGGAACATGCCGACCAGCAGGTCCTGTTGGTGTACATCCCAGATGTGAATTCCATGGCCCAGCGCTTCGTGGGACATGTGTGCATCGTCGCGTTCAGTTACTTTTACAGTCATCTGCTTGCTCCAATCTCTGGTGGGTATGCGGCAAGTCGTCGCAGGCCTCTTTTATATGATTTGTTAGCTTGCTAAGTAAACCGACTTTTCGTGCAACAATTCTTTGCGGGAAATGCAACAGTGCTGCAGGCCGTGTAAACCGCGTCATTGCGCCGCAGGCTGCTGAGTTTTATGACAAAAGTTTCATGTTCAAGTCAGGCATTGAATGCTTTGTCGGCCTTGTTATCGCCATCGGGGGCAAGCCCCCTCCCACATTTTGATCTGTGAACGCAATCAAGTGTGGGAGGGGGCTTGCCCCCGATGGCGGTAGTGGCTTCAAAACAAAACCCATGGGCGAAAAAAAGCCCCGCATTCAGCGAGGCTCATTGTTGACTCATCAGTGCATCAGCTACCTTTGACAGCCTTCCCGTCAACGGTACCGTCCTGCAGCATGATGTTGTATTCCTTGCCATCTGTCTCAACCTGGCGCAGCGCAACCAGAATGCCGCCCTGGTCCTTGGCAAACCACATCTGGGTGATGCGCTTGCTCTGCGATGGATCACGCACGCGCTCGACCTTGATTGCGTCGATGGCGCCGACCTTGGTCTGCACCTTTTCCGCGCCGATCACGCGAAAGTCGTAGGTGTCGACGTCAGTGCCTTCGACCACGCGGTAGCTCATGCTTTTCTTGCCGGCCGCTACATCGCGTTGCAGGGCCAACTGGTAAGTGGATTTGTCGAGCATGCCACTTTCAAGGGTGACGTTGACCGGGTCTTTGTTCTCGAAACCGGTAACTTTCTTCGCGATCTGGTCGAAGTCCAGGTTGATCTTCTTCGCTTTGCCCAGGCCACCGCGCTCGAAGCTGTAGCTCTTCGGTTGCAGGGTGTCCTTGTCAAACAGGATCTGGCTGGTTTCGGTGAGGCTGGCGATCATCATGGAAGCCTTGAAGTTCAAGGTCCAGGTGCCGTCGCCATTCTTGGCCAGGCTGCGTTCAGCCGAACCACTCATGGGCAACTGTTTCCAGTCGGCGGTGTAGCTTACGGAGAAAGGGTGAAGGTCTGCTGCTTGCACGGCTGGCAAGGCGAACAGCGCAAAAGCGAAGAGCAAGGCGCGACGCATAAAATCTCCTAGGTTCGAATCAAGTGGCCGCTGGCCGCAAGTAACTGACCGTCCAATAATGCACCCTGATCGCTAAGAATCAACCGTCCCTCGGCAAACCAGCGAACAGCCAGCGGGTAAATCCTGTGTTCCTGGGTGTGAACCCGTTGCGCAAGGGTCTGCGCAGAGTCGTCAGACTCTACCGGAACCACTGCCTGTACGACCAGAGGCCCGCCATCGAGTTCCTCGGTGACGAAGTGCACGCTGCAGCCATGCTCGCTGTCGCCGGCGTCGAGCGCCCGCTGATGCGTGTGCATGCCTTTGTACTTGGGCAGCAGGGAAGGGTGGATATTCAGCAGGCGCCCCTCATAGTGCCGCACGAAATCAGCGCTGAGAATGCGCATGAAGCCGGCCAGTACCACGAGTTTGGGATTGAAGGTGTCGATCAGTTCGACCAAGGCTGCATCGAAGGCCTCGCGGCCCTCGAAAGCCTTGTGATCCAGCGAGCGGGTGGCGATACCCGCTTCCCTGGCGCGTTGCAGGCCGTAGGCGTCGCTGCGGTTGGAGATCACCGCAGCGATGCGCACCGGGTTGTCGCCGGTGCGCGTGCTGTCGATCAGGGCCTGCAAGTTACTGCCGGTGCCGGAAAGCAGCACCACGACATCACAGGTTGCAGGCATCAGTGCGCCTTAAGGTTCTTCAGTTCAACCTGAGCCGCGCCTTCGGCAGCGGTAGCGATCTGGCCGATGACCCAAGGCTGCTCGCCGGCTTCACGCAGTACGTTCAGCGCGGTTTCAACGTGCTCTTGAGCCACGCAGATCACCATGCCAACGCCGCAGTTCAGCACGCGGTGCATCTCGGTTTCGTCAACGTTGCCTTTTTCCTGCAGCCAGTCGAAGACCGCAGGACGCTGCCAGCTGGCAACGTCGACGATGGCCTGGGCGCCTTTTGGCAGCACGCGCGGGATATTGTCCAGCAGGCCGCCACCGGTGATGTGGGCCATGGCTTTAACCGCGCCAGTGTCCTTGATCAGCTTGAGCAGGGGCTTGACGTAGATGCGGGTCGGGGCCATCAGCAGGTCGGTCAGCGGCTTGCCGTCGAGTTGGGTGTTCTCGATGTCGGCGCCGGACACTTCGATGATCTTGCGGATCAGCGAGTAGCCGTTGGAGTGCGGACCGGAAGAGGGCAGGGCCAGCAGGGCGTCACCGGCAGCCACCTTGGAGCCGTCGATGATTTCGGCTTTTTCCACAACGCCGACGCAGAAACCGGCCAGGTCGTAGTCTTCGCCTTCGTACATGCCTGGCATTTCAGCGGTCTCGCCGCCCACCAGGGAGCAACCCGACAGTTCGCAGCCAGCGCCGATACCGGTCACCACTTGGGCAGCGGTGTCCACGTTCAGCTTGCCGGTAGCGTAGTAGTCCAGGAAGAACAACGGCTCGGCGCCGCACACCACCAGGTCATTGACGCACATGGCCACCAGGTCGATGCCGATGCTGTCGTGCTTGTTCAGGTTCAGGGCCAGGCGCAGCTTGGTGCCCACGCCGTCGGTGCCGGATACCAGCACAGGCTGTTTGTAGCCGGCCGGGATCTCGCAGAGGGCGCCGAAACCGCCCAGGCCGCCCATGACTTCGGGGCGCGCAGTGCGCTTGGCGACGCTCTTGATGCGTTCGACCAATGCTTCACCGGCGTCGATGTCTACACCGGCGTCCTTGTAGCTCAGGGAGGGTTGCTTGCTCATGATCCAGGCCTTTAGGGGGGATTCAGGGGTAACGACCGAGCGGGCAGGCGCTTTTGGTAAAAGCCCCAGCCGTTGACGGTCTGCGAAGGCGCGCGATTTTATCAGGCTTGAGGGGCAGCGGCCATCCTCGGGCCGACGGGCAGGGCCATATGAAGTTAAAAAAATGCTAATCGGCTCTGCTTTGCGGCGTATTAACGTATAGCCTTGAACCCGCTATCGTTATGACAGTACGAAAACTTACCAAGACCCTGTGAATGTTTTACCGGTCGCTGTGGTCACAGCCTTGCCACACCGGATTCACGCGGTCTGTTCCAGCCGCTAAATTTGTCGTTCGGGAATCTTTCATGCGTCTGTGTAAATTCTTTTTTGTGGGCTGCTTGTCGTTGGTCAGCCTGGCGAGTCATGCCGAAACCCTCAATGGCCTTTATCAAGTTCTTGAACCCGTCAGCAGCCAGTCGCCGCAAGAGCGCGACCAGGCCACCCAGCGTGCCGTGCAGACAATGGTGATTCGCCTGACCGGTGACGCCAAGGCCGCCGATGGCCCAGGGTTGGCGGCGGTTCGCAAGGATCCACAGCAAATCATCACGCAATACGGCTACGACGCGGGTCCGCCAGAAAGTCTGCAAGTGGATTTCGACCCTGTCAGCACAGATCGCGTCCTGCGCGAAGCGGGTTTGTCTATCTGGGGCAGTAATCGGCCGTCGATTCTCAGCTGGTGGTTGAACGATTCCACTGACGGCAGCAGCCTGGTGGGGGATGGTCAGGCCGTTGCCCAGGCCTTGCGTCGTGCGGCACAGCACCGTGGGTTGCCGCTGCGCCTGCCGCTGGGTGACCTCGAGGAACAGGTGGTCGCCACCGCACCCAATCTGGAAAGTGCCGATGCGACCCCGTTGCGTGCCGCCTCCGAGCGTTACGGCGCCGATGCCTTGCTGGCCGTGCATGCGCGCCAGGACGGTAATCAATGGACGGCCAAATGGCGCTTGTGGCTGGGGGACAAAAGCGATCAAGGCACTGCACAGGGCGCAGACACTGCCGCTGTGGCTGATGCGGTGATGCTGGCGGTCAGCCAAAAACTGGCGCCGCGATTTGCGGTCAAGCCGGGCGTCAGTACCGAACAATTGCTGGAAGTGCAGGGCATGACCCTTGAGCGCTATGCCGCGCTGGGCCACTTGCTTGAACCCTTTGGTGGTCAGCCACTGCGGGTGGAGGGCGACCGCATTGTGTATCGCGTCAATGGCAGCGCCGATCAGTTGCGCACCCAGTTGAGCCTGGCCAAGTTGCAAGAGGTGCCGGCAGGTGAAGCGCCTGCCGTTGTGGAAGGCGCTCAACCGGATGCCGCACCAGAGCCTCAGGCGCAACTGCGTTTTCATTGGTAGTCGTTTTCTTCTTTATATAGATGGAGTGGTATATGGCGGATACGCGTCGTTGGGTGTGGCTTGGCGGGATTGTCCTGCTGTGCGGGTTTGTGTTCTTGCTGCATTCGATCCTGACGCCGTTCCTGGTGGCGTTGTTGTTGGCCTATCTGTTCGATCCGGTGGTGGATCGCCTGGAGAAAATCGGCCTGTCGCGTACCTGGGGCGTGGTGACGGTATTTGCGCTGTTTACCTTGATCATCACCGCGTTGGTGTTGGTGTTGGTGCCGATGCTGGCCAAGCAACTGGTGCGCCTGTATGAACTGGCGCCGCAGATGCTTGATTGGCTGCAACACACGGCCATGCCGTGGGCCCAGGCCAAGCTGGGGTTGTCGGACGGGTTCTGGAAGTTCGACAAGGTCAAGGCGGCCATCAGCGAGCATATGGGCCAGACCACCGATATCGTCGGCGTGGTACTCAGCCAGGCCACGGCATCCAGCCTGGCGCTGATCGGCTGGTTGACCAACCTGGTGCTGATCCCGGTGGTGGCGTTCTACCTGCTGCGCGACTGGGACATCATGATGGCCAAGATCCGCAGCCTGCTGCCGCGCAATCGTGAAGAGCGCATCGTCTCCCTGGCCGAAGAGTGCCATGAGGTGCTGGGGGCGTTCGTGCGTGGCCAGTTGCTGGTGATGCTGGCGCTGGGGATTATCTACGCGGCGGGGTTGATGGCCATCGGCCTGGAGCTGGGCCTGTTGATCGGCCTGATCGCCGGTTTGGCGGCCATCGTGCCTTATATGGGGTTTGTGATCGGGATTGGCGCGGCCTTGGTCGCCGGGCTGTTCCAGTTCGGTGGCGATTTGTACCCGATGCTGGGGATCGTCGCAGTGTTCATGGTGGGGCAGGCCCTGGAAGGCATGGTGCTGACGCCATTGCTGGTCGGTGATCGGATTGGCTTGCATCCGGTGGCGGTGATCTTTGCGATCCTGGCCGGTGGTGAGTTATTCGGCTTCACCGGCATCCTGTTGGCGCTGCCGGTGGCGGCGGTGATCATGGTGCTGGTGCGTCATGTGCACGATCTTTACAAGGATTCAGAGGTGTATACGGGGACTGAAGACCCGGACCTGTAACCTTGGCGTCACAAACCCGGCTTTGGCCGGGTTTGTTGTTTCTGGAGCTGGCGCGTCAAACAATCTGCGCAAAACCGGCAAGTTAACGCAAACCTTTGATTTTGCTTGTGGTCTGCTGCATTGTGCGCCCGGCGTGACGGGTATAAACTTTGCAAACTTTTCACAGAGGCCACTAGCGGTTCGTTTGGAGCCGTTCAGTCAGCATGAAACCGATTCAGCTGCCCCTGGGTGTGCGTCTGCGTGATGACGCCACCTTTATCAACTACTACCCAGGCGCCAATGCCGCTGCACTCGGCTATGTCGAGCGGCTATGCGAAGCCGACGCCGGGTGGACCGAAAGCCTGATCTATCTGTGGGGCAAGCACGGCGTAGGGCGTACCCATCTGTTGCAGGCCGCGTGCCTGCGCTTCGAGCAAATGGGCGAACCGGCGGTGTACCTGCCGCTGGCTGAGTTGATGGATCGCGGTATTGGCATCTTCGACCACCTGGAGCAGTACGAGCTGGTCTGCCTGGATGACCTGCAAGCCATCGCTGGCAAGGCGGAGTGGGAGGAAGCGCTGTTTCACCTGTTCAACCGCTTGCGCGACAGCGGCAGGCGCTTGCTGATAGCGGCGTCGACCTCACCGCGAGAACTGCCGATCAAGTTGGCCGACCTCAAGTCGCGCATGACCCTGGCGTTGATCTTCCAGATGCGCCCGCTGTCCGACGAAGATAAATTGCGTGCCTTGCAGTTGCGCGCATCCCGTCGCGGCCTGCACCTCACCGATGAAGTCGGGCACTTTATCCTCACCCGTGGCACCCGCAGCATGAGCGCCTTGTTCGATTTGCTCGAGCAACTCGACCAGGCCTCTTTGCAGGCGCAAAGAAAATTGACGATCCCTTTTCTCAAAGAGACGTTGGGCTGGTAACTCGTTGAATTCAGGCGGTTCGGCAGTTTCCAGGCGTCAGAAAACCTGCGTTATAAGCCGGTTTGGCCACGCAAAAGGCGGGTATAGGGTGTTAAGGGCTTAGATGTCATAGTCCAAACAGGAAGTCACATAGTTCACGATTGAATTTGCAAATCGATCCGATAGTGGGCATAGTCTCGGCTTCTTTACCTATCAGCCACGGTCGTGCCCATGCTAAATCGCTTCGCACCCCTCGTGCCTCTCGCACTCGTTACCCTGTTGTTTGGTTGCGCCTCCCACCCTCAGCAGGTGGCAGAACAGCAAAAACCACAGGTTCAAAATCAGGCAAAATTCGTTGCTGCACAATCGGCTTCTGTTTATGAAGAAGAAGTGGCAACCGAAAAGGAACTGGCCGACTTCGGCGGCAGCAAGCCGTACCAGCTCCCAGTCCTGGCCGACAGCATCCTCGAACGCGGCATGTCCCTGATCGGTACCCGTTACCGTTTTGGCGGCACCTCTGAAGCCGGTTTCGATTGCAGCGGTTTCATCGGCTATCTGTTTCGTGAAGAAGCTGGCATGAACCTGCCGCGCTCCACTCGCGAAATGATCAAAGTGGATGCACCGTTGGTCGCACGCAGCAACCTCAAGCCGGGTGATCTGCTTTTCTTTAGTACGGCTGGCCGTGGTCGTGTAAGCCATGCCGGTATCTACCTGGGCGATAACCAGTTTATTCACTCCAGCAGCCGTCGCAGTGGCGGTGTTCGAGTCGACAACCTGGGTGACAGCTACTGGAGCAAAACCTTCATCGAAGCCAAGCGCGCACTCGCCATGGCCCCGACGACGGTTACCGCTAGCAAGTAAACTTAAAGTGATACTTGAAGTTTGACGTGTAAGCGCTAGAATCCCTGGATATTGTTGGAATCCGTTCGCGCGAGCTTTGCTTGCGCGTTCTGGTTTTCAGCGTTCGGCAGCGAAAGCCGCATCCAGACCAGGATTGTTCTGCCCATGTCGACCTCGGCCCGCCTGATCCTCATTTTTTGCGCCGCGCTGCTCAGCGCCTGCGCAAGTCGTCCACCGCCCGCGCCTGTGGCTGTCAAGCCGAAGCCGGTGTTCAACTACTCCACCCAGAATTTTTCGCCTGCGGCCGAGGACGTGCTTTTTCGTGCGCTGGGCCTGGTCGGTACGCCTTATCGTTGGGGCGGCAATACGCCGGACTCGGGGTTTGATTGCAGCGGCCTGATCGGATTTGTCTTCCGTGATGCCGCAGGGATCTCCCTGCCGCGAACGACCCGTGAGCTGATCGTGATGCGTGCGCAGGATGTCAGTGAACAGAACCTGCAGACCGGCGACTTGTTGTTCTTTGCCACCGGCGGTGGCTCCCAGGTCAGCCACGCCGGGATCTACGTGGGTGAAGGTCGCTTTGTGCATGCGCCGCAAACTGGCGGTACGGTAAAGCTCGACACCTTGTCCAAGGCGTATTGGCAGAATGCGTACCTGAGTGCCAAGCGCGTACTGCCGGGCAATCTGGCGCGTAATCCCTAAGCCACAATCAGATCAAAATGTGGGAGGGGCGGTGCGACGGTTCGACTTGCCCCCGATGTCGGTGCTTCAGTCCCTTACTCATTGACTGACACACCGCCATCGGGGGCAAGCCCCCTCCCACAATTGTTTTGTAGTGGTCTTGGGTAAGTGCAGCAGCTTTAATTGACGCTCCACCCCCAACCCACTACCCTTCGCGACTTGTTCCAGGTGCTCTGTGACCCATGGGTCGACAGAGTGAAACAGGGAAGCCGGTGAGTGAGCGCACTTGTACACAGTGCCGCCGCAATTCCGGCGCTGCCCCCGCAACGGTAAATGAGTCAAGACGCTGCTTTTTGCCACTGTATCGACGCCGATATGGGAAGGCGCAGCGACGGCCAATTGCGCCACTCATGAGCCCGGAGACCGGCCCGGAGCATCCAACAGCATCACGGTGGGCGATGCTTGGCTGTCTGTAATGTCTTTTTCCTGCCCGCCGTTTTTGTCCAGCCCCAACGGAGAGCTGCCATGACCGATTCCCCCGACCGCGACGAACGCCACCTGGCGCGCATGCTGCGCAAAAAAGCCGTGATCGACGAGCGCATCGCCAATTCCCCCAACGAATGCGGTTTGCTGCTGGTGCTGACCGGCAACGGCAAGGGCAAAAGCAGCTCCGCGTTTGGCATGCTTGCCCGGGCCATGGGCCACGGGATGCAGTGCGGCGTGGTGCAGTTCATCAAGGGCCGCAACAGCACGGGCGAGGAGCTGTTTTTCCGCCGTTTCCCCGAGCAGGTTCGCTTCCATGTGATGGGCGAAGGCTTCACCTGGGAAACCCAGGACCGCCAGCGCGACATCGCCGCCGCCGAAGCCGCTTGGGCGGTGTCCCGCGAACTGCTGCAAGACCCGTCCATCGGCATGGTCGTGCTCGACGAGCTGAACATCGCTCTCAAGCATGGCTATCTCGACTTGGACAGCGTGCTCAGTGACTTGCAAGCCCGTCCGCCGATGCAACACGTGGTGGTCACCGGCCGTGGTGCCAAGCCCGAGATGATCGAGCTGGGCGACACCGTCACCGAAATGGGCATGCTCAAACACGCCTTCCAGGCCGGTATCAAGGCACAGAAGGGCGTCGAACTTTGAATCAGCCCCGTCATTGCCCGGCCGTATTGATCGCCGCACCGGCGTCCGGCCAGGGCAAAACCACCGTCACCGCCGCGCTGGCCCGTTTGCACCGCAATCTGGGTCGTAAAGTGCGCGTGTTCAAATGCGGGCCGGACTTTCTCGATCCGATGATCCACGAACGCGCCAGCGGTGCGCCGGTGTATCAATTGGATATGTGGATGGTGGGTGAGCAAGAAAGCCGCCGCCTGCTGTGGGAAGCGGCGGGGGAGGCCGACCTGATCCTGATTGAAGGCGTGATGGGCTTGTTTGACGGCACCCCATCCAGCGCCGATTTGGCCCGCCACTTCGGCGTGCCGGTGCTGGGCGTGATCGACGGCACCGCCATGGCCCAGACGTTCGGCGCACTGGCCCTTGGCCTGGCGCGCTACCAGCCGGACTTGCCATTCGCCGGCGTGCTGGCCAATCGCGTCGGCACCCTGCGCCATGCGCAACTGTTGGAAGGCAGCCTCACCGAAGGCTTGCGCTGGTATGGCGCGCTGTCCCGCGAAACCGGGATCGAATTGCCGAGCCGCCATTTGGGCCTGGTGCAAGCCAGTGAACTGAATGACCTAGACGTGCGCCTGGACGCTGCCGCCCAGGCCCTGGGCAGCAGTTGTGAAGTCGCGTTGCCGCCGCCAGTGACCTTCGCCGCGCCGGAAGTGATCGCGGCCGAGCCATCGCTTGCCGGCGTACGTATCGCCGTGGCCCGCGACGAAGCCTTTGCCTTTACCTATGGCGCCAGCCTCGATTTGCTGCGGGCGATGGGCGCCGAGCTGACATTCTTCTCGCCGATCCACGACCGGGAGTTGCCTGACGCCGACAGCCTGTACCTTCCCGGTGGTTATCCGGAATTGCACCACAAGGCACTGTCGGAAAATACCTCGATGCTAGAAGCCATCCGCGCCCATCACGCGGCGGGCAAACCGTTGCTCGCCGAATGTGGCGGCATGCTCTATCTGCTGGATTCGCTCACCGATGTCGACGGAACCCGCGCCGAACTGGTCAGCCTGTTGCAGGGCGATGCGGTGATGCAGAAGAAGCTCGCGGCCCTGGCGCTGCAAAATGTCGAGCTGCCCGAAGGTACGTTGCGCGGCCATACTTATCATCACTCGCTGACCAGCACGCAGTGGCAACCGATTGCCCGTGGCCTGAGCCCCAACGGTGGGCGTGGGGCCGAGGCGGTGTATCGGCAGGGGCGCATGACGGCTTCGTACGTGCACTTTTATTTCCCGTCGAATCCGAGCGCAGTGGCCGCGTTGTTTGCGCCAGACCGGGAGGCCGCCATCGCAGGCAAGCCAGCTCCCACATTAACGGCGTTTGCAGATCAAAATGTGGGAGGGGGCTTGCCCCCGATGAGGCCATGACGGACAACGCCTTCCCCCAGGCCGACCGCGAAGCCGTCTACCGCGCCATCGCCGAACGCCGCGACATGCGCCACTTCAGCGGCGGCACGGTCGCCCCCGAGTTGCTCCACCGCCTGCTCCACGCTGCCCATCAAGCCCCCAGCGTCGGCCTGATGCAGCCGTGGCGCTTTATCCGCATCAGTGACCGCCAGCTGCGTGGCCAAATCCAGCATCTGGTGGAAGAAGAGCGCGTACGCACCGCCGAAGCCTTGGGCGAGCGCTCCGACGAATTTATGAAGCTCAAGGTCGAAGGCATCCACGATTGCGCCGAAGTGCTGGTGGCTGCGCTGATGGATGATCGCGAACGCCACATCTTTGGCCGGCGCACCTTGCCGGAAATGGACATGGCCTCGCTGTCCTGTGCGATCCAGAATCTGTGGCTCGCGGCCCGCGTCGAAGGCCTGGGCATGGGCTGGGTCTCGCTGTTCGAACCCCAGGCCCTGGCCGATCTGCTGGGCTTGCCGCCCGGCGCCAAGCCCCTGGCGGTGTTGTGCCTGGGGCCGGTGACCGAGTTTTACCCGGCACCGATGTTGCAGCTCGAAGGCTGGACCGAGCCTCGGCCGCTGAGTGACATGCTGTATGAAAACACGTGGGGAGTGAGTCAATGAGTGTGGCCTTGCTGTGTGTCGCGGCCGTGGCGCTGGATGCGCTGCTGGGCGAGCCCAGGCGCTGGCATCCGCTGGTGGCGTTCGGCAGTTTCGCCGGGCGCATCGAGCAACGTTTCAATACCGGTGGGCGTGGCTGGCGCAGCCACGGCGTGACCGCGTGGGTTATCGCGGTAGTGCCACTGACCCTGCTGGCCACGGCATTGTCCTGGGCGCCGTATATTGGTTGGGTGCTGGAGATCCTGGCGCTGTACTGTGCCCTCGGCATGCGCAGCCTGGGCGAACATGTGATCCCGGTGGCCCAGGCCTTGCGCAGTGATGACCTGGACGAGGCGCGCAAACGCGTGAGCTATTTGGTGAGCCGTCAGACCAGCGAATTGGACCGCACCGAAGTCGCCCGCGCCGCCACGGAGTCGGTGCTGGAAAACGGCAGCGATGCGGTGTTTGCCGCGTTGTTCTGGTTTGTCGTGGCGGGTGTGCCGGGCGTGGTGCTGTACCGCCTGAGCAACACCCTGGATGCCATGTGGGGCTACCGCAACGAACGCTTCGAGCGCTTTGGCTGGGCTGCGGCCAAAATCGATGACGTGTTGAACTACATTCCTGCCCGCTTGGTGGCATTGACCTACGCGCTGCTCGGCAAAACCCGACTGGCACTTAAATGCTGGCGCACCCAGGGCCCGACGTGGGACAGCCCCAACGCTGGCCCGGTGATGGCTGCCGGTGCAGGCGCCCTCGGTGTCGAACTGGGTGGTGCCGCGATCTATCACGGCGAAGTCCATCAGCGTTCGCAGCTGGGCGAAGGCCCGCCAGCGGATGCGGACTCCATCGACCGAGGCTGGCAACTGGTGCAACGCGGCGTATGGTTGTGGCTGCTGATCCTGTGCGCGGGGGCGCAATTCTATGCTTGAACACGGTGGCCGACTGCGCAAGGCGGCGCTGCAATACGGAATCGCCGAGGCCGACTGGCTGGACCTCTCCAGCGGCCTGGCTCCCTGGCCCTGGCCCATTCCCGAGATTCCCTTGCGGGCCTGGGCACGTTTGCCAGAGACCGACGATGGCCTGGAACAGGCCGCCAGCGAATACTACGGCGCCGCGCATTTGTTGCCGGTGCCCGGTTCCCAGGCGGCGATCCAGTTGCTGCCGCGCCTGCGTCGTGCGGGCAAGGTCGGGGTGCTGTCGCCGTGCTATGCCGAACACGCCGAAGCCTGGCGGCGCGCCGGCTATGTGGTGCGTGAAGTGCAGGAGCAGGAAGTGGATTTCTTCCTCGACAGCCTCGACGTACTGGTGGTGGTCAATCCCAATAACCCCACGGGCCTGAGCCTGCCCCCGCAACGCTTGCTGGACTGGCACACGCGCCTGGCCCAGCGCGGCGGCTGGCTGGTGGTGGACGAAGCTTTCATGGATGTGACCCCGCAATTGAGCCTGGCGAGTGAAGCCCATCAGGTCGGCCTGATCGTGCTGCGTTCATTTGGCAAATTCTTCGGCCTGGCCGGTGTGCGGCTGGGTTTTGTGTTGGCCGAACGCAAGTTGCTCAAATTGCTCGCTGAACAAGTCGGGCCTTGGGCCGTCAGCGGACCCACCCGGTTGGTGGGGCAGGTGTGCCTGCGTGACGTGGCAGGGCAGGCACGGCAACGCACGCGGTGTATCGAGGCTGGCAAACGCTTGTTCGCCTTGCTTGAGCGGCATGGCTTCCAGCCCCAGGGTGGCTGCGCGCTGTTCCAATGGATGATCACCCCGCACGCCGAACGCTTGCACGAATTCATGGCCCAGCGCGGCATCCTGCTGCGTTTGTTCGTCCACGACAGCAGCCTGCGTTTTGGCCTGCCCGACACCGAGGCCGACTGGCTACGCCTCGACGAAGCCCTGGCCGCCTACAAGGATGCTTCATGAGTACGCTGATGGTGCAAGGCACCACCTCCGACGCCGGTAAAAGCACACTGGTGACTGCATTGTGCCGCTGGCTGGTTCGCCAAGGCGTGGCGGTCGCGCCGTTCAAGCCGCAGAACATGGCCCTCAACAGCGCCGTGACCGCCGAAGGTGGCGAGATCGGCCGCGCCCAGGCCGTGCAGGCCCAGGCCGCCAACTTGGCGCCGCACACCGATATGAACCCGGTGCTGCTCAAGCCCAACAGCGATACCGGCTCCCAAGTCATCATCCACGGCCGTGCGGTGACCAGCATGAACGCCGTGGCCTATCACGACTACAAAGCCATCGCGATGCAAGCGGTGCTGGCCTCCCATGCCCGACTGAGCGCAGCCTACCCGGTGGTGATGGTGGAAGGTGCGGGCTCCCCGGCGGAGATCAACCTGCGCGCCAACGATATCGCCAACATGGGCTTCGCCGAGGCGGTGGACTGCCCGGTGCTGCTGATCGCCGATATCAACCGTGGCGGCGTGTTTGCTCATCTGGTGGGCACCCTGGAGTTGCTGTCGCCCAGCGAACAAGCGCGGGTCCAGGGTTTCATCATCAACCGTTTTCGCGGCGATATCGCGCTGCTGCAACCGGGGCTGGATTGGTTGGAGGCACGCACCGGCAAACCGGTGGTGGGCGTATTGCCCTATGTGATGGACCTGCACCTGGAAGCCGAGGATGGCATCGACCAGCGCCAGATCGACAAAGCCGCCCAGGTGCTCAAGGTGGTGGTGCCGGTGTTGCCGCGCATCAGCAACCATACGGATTTCGACCCGCTGCGTTTGCATCCCCAAGTGGATTTGCAGTTTATCGGCCCGGGCCAGCCGATCCCGGCTGCCGACCTGATTATCCTGCCGGGCTCGAAAAGCGTGCGCAGTGATCTCGCTTACCTGCGCGCCAACGGCTGGGACACTGCCGTGGCGCGGCACTTGCGCTACGGCGGCAAGGTGCTGGGCATTTGTGGCGGCTTGCAGATGCTCGGCGAGCAGGTGCATGACCCGCTCGGTCTGGAAGGGCCTGCGGGCTCCAGCGAAGGACTGGGGCTGCTGGCGTTCAGCACCACGCTGGAAGAAGAGAAGCAACTGCGCAATGTGCACGGACGTTTGTTGTTGGAAGACACCGAGGTCAGCGGGTATGAGATTCATGCGGGCGTGACGTCGGGTGCTGCGCTGGCGAATGCTGCGGTGTTGCTGGATGACGGTCGCAGCGACGGCGCGCAAAGCGCAGATGGGCAGATTCTTGGTACTTACCTGCATGGTCTGTTTGAAACGCCGGCTGCGTGTAGCGCCTTGCTACGCTGGGCGGGGCTGCAGGATGTGCAGGAGGTGGATTACCACGCGTTGCGCGAGCGCGATATGGAGCGTTTGGCGGATCTGGTGGAAAATCATTTGGACACTGATCTCCTGCGCCGCCTGTGCGGGATTTAATGGTGTGCACATTATCCAAATGTGGGAGGGGGCTTGCCCCCGATAGCGGTGGTTCAGTTAGAGCAACTTTGACTGACACACTGCCATCGGGGGCAAGCCCCCTCCCACAGGGGGATGTGTCTGTCTCGAAAACCGATTCGGCGAAACAAGGTATAACCCCATGCTCCAACTGATCCTCGGCGGCGCCCGTTCCGGCAAAAGCCGCCTCGCCGAAAAACTCGCCAGCGACAGCGCGTTGCCCGTCATCTATATCGCCACCAGCCAGCCCCTGGACGGCGAGATGAATGAGCGCGTCGCGTTGCATCGCCAGCGCCGCCCCGATCACTGGGGCCTGATCGAAGAGCCTCTTGAACTGGCACGGGTGCTGCGGGAAAACGCAGCCGTCGGCCATTGCCTGCTGGTGGATTGCCTGACCCTCTGGCTCACCAATCTACTGATGCTTGAAGACTCAAGCCGGCTGACGGCGGAACGCGATCAACTGCTCGAAACCCTGGCCACGCTGCCAGGGGAAATCATTTTTGTCAGCAACGAGACCGGTCTGGGTGTCGTGCCGCTGGGCGAATTGACTCGCCGCTATGTGGATGAAGCCGGTTGGCTGCATCAAGCCTTGGCCGAGCGTTGTCAGCGTGTTGTCCTGACGGTTGCCGGCCTGCCCCTGACTTTGAAAGGTACTGCGTTATGACTGACTCCTGGTGGCTCAACCCTTGTAAGGCGATTGACGCGCAAGCGTACGAGCAAGCCCTGGCGCGCCAGCAGCAATTGACCAAGCCGGCAGGTTCCCTGGGTCAGCTGGAGGCGCTGGCGGTGCAGTTGGCTGGTCTGCAAGGCCAGGTAAAACCTGCTGTGGACCAGCTGTGGATCGCGATTTTTGCCGGTGACCACGGCGTGGTTGCCGAAGGTGTATCGGCCTATCCCCAGGAAGTGACCGGGCAGATGCTGCATAACTTTGTCAGCGGCGGCGCGGCCATCAGCGTCTTGGCGCGGCAACTGGATGCGCAATTGGAAGTGGTCGACCTTGGCACGATTACGCCGTCGCTGAGTTTGCCCGGCGTACGCCACCTGAATATCGGCGCGGGCACCGCGAACTTCGTCAACGGTCCGGCGATGACCGCCGCCCAGGGTCGCTTGGCCCTGCAAGCGGGTCGCGACAGTGCGCTGCGTGCACGGGAGAGCGGCGCACAGTTGTTTATCGGCGGCGAGATGGGCATCGGCAATACCACGGCCGCCAGTGCGCTGGCGTGCGCGTTGCTGGATTGCCAGGTCAGTGACTTGACCGGTCCGGGCACCGGCTTGAATGCGCAAGGCGTCAGCCATAAGGTTGCCGTGATCGAACGTGCGCTGACTGTGCATGCCGGACAACGCAGTGATGGGCTGCAAACCCTGTTCAATCTCGGCGGTTTTGAAATTGCCGCCCTGGTGGGCGCTTATCTGGCCTGCGCCCAGGAAGGCATCGTGGTGCTGGTGGACGGATTTATCTGCACCGTGGCGGCACTGGTCGCCACGCGTCTGAATCCGGCCAGTCGTGAGTGGTTGGTGTTTGGCCATCGGGGTGCCGAGCCAGGCCATCGTCATGTACTGCAAAGCCTCGACGCGCAGCCGTTGCTGGAATTGGGCCTGCGCCTCGGTGAAGGCAGCGGCGCCGCATTGGCCGTGCCGCTGTTGCGCCTGGCGTGCGCGCTGCACGGCCAGATGGCCACCTTTGCCGAAGCGGCCGTGGCAGACCGTCCGGCATGACCGTGCACCTCGACCTGCTGCGCCACGGCGAAACTGAGTTGGGCGGCGGCCTGCGTGGCAGCCTGGACGACGCGCTCACCGCCAAGGGCTGGGAGCAGATGCGCGCCGCCGTAGTCGGGCAGGGGCCTTGGGACCGTTTGGTCAGTTCGCCGTTGCAACGCTGTGCGCGATTTGCCGAGGAATTGGGCGCTCGGCTCAATGTGCCGGTCAGCCTGGAAAAGGCTCTACAGGAGTTGCACTTCGGCGCCTGGGAAGGCCAGAGCGCGGCGGCACTGATGGAGACCGACGCCGAGGCGCTGGGGTTGTTCTGGGCTGATCCGTACGGTTTTACGCCGCCGGATGGCGAGCCTGTCAGTGACTTTTCCGATCGGGTGCTGGGCGCAATCTCACGCCTACAGCAGGCCTACGCCGGCGAGCGTGTGTTGTTGATCAGCCATGGCGGCGTGATGCGTCTCTTGCTGGCGCGGGCGCGTGGTTTGCCCCGTGAGCAGTTGCTGAATGTTGAGGTTGGGCACGCTGGGTTGTTCAGCCTGCAAATCAACGCGGATGGCGTGTTGAAGGAAGGAATCTGACGATGCTGCCGTTTTGGATCGCCCTGCAATTTCTCAGCAGCCTGCCGATTCGTTTGCCGGGCATGCCGCAACCCCAGGAGCTGGGGCGTTCGTTGCTGTTTTACCCGCTGGTCGGCGTGTTGTTCGGCGTACTGTTGTGGGCCCTGAACGCCGTGTTGATGGGATCGCCCTTGCTGCTGCACGCCGCACTGTTGCTGACGGCCTGGGTGCTGCTCAGTGGAGGCCTGCACCTGGACGGCCTGGCAGACAGCGCCGACGCCTGGCTGGGTGGCTTTGGTGACCGTGAGCGCACCCTCACCATCATGAAAGACCCGCGCAGCGGGCCGATTGCGGTGGTGACGTTGGGCCTGGTGTTGTTGCTCAAGTTCACCGCGCTGGTGGCGTTGATCGAGCAACACAACGGCGCGGCGTTGCTCCTGGCACCGCTGATCGGTCGAGCGTCGATGTTGGCGTTGTTTCTGACGACCCGTTATGTGCGTGCAGGAGGATTGGGCCAGGCCTTGTCGGATCATTTACCGAGGGGCGTCGGCCAACAGGTGCTGATCCTGAGTGGCCTGGCGTGCATCCTGATCGGCGGTTTCAGCGGCGGCATGGCTGTTTTGCTGGCTGCGCTGTGCTTTATCGGTTTGCGTCACCTGATGGTCAAGCGCCTGGGCGGAACCACCGGCGACACCGCCGGGGCGTTGCTGGAGCTGCTGGAAGTCGCGGTATTGGTCAGTCTGGCGCTGTAACACTTTCTTGCATTCTATTAATCGCGGGTATATACACGTTCCATGCTTGCCTCCCAATGTTTATGCACCAACCTGCGTCGTGCCGCCCGTGGCGTCAGCAGGTATTACGACGGCGCTCTCGACGGCTTCGGGATCAACGTTGCCCAGTATTCTTTGCTGTGCAACTTGCAGCGCCTGGATCAGCCGAGCATTTCCAGCCTGGCCGAAGCCATGGGACTGGATCGCAGCACCTTGGGGCGCAACCTGCGGGTGCTGGAAGGCGAAGGCCTGGTGCAACTGGTGGAGGGCGACGACCTGCGCAACCGCCTGGTGCTGTTGAGCGAGGCCGGCGAAGAACGGCTGGCCGCCGCGTTACCGGCCTGGGAAGCGGCACAACAGAAATTGATCGATCAACTCGGCGCGGATAAACGCGAAACCTTGTTGGCCTTGCTGGACGAACTCGCCTGAAGGCGAGTTTGTTCGAATACAAGCGGGTATATACCCGCGAGCGGAGAATAAGAAATGACCTCGATGTGGCGCGCCAGTGGCTGGATTCTTGTGGGGAGTGCGCTGATCCTGGCGCTGTCGTTGGGTGTGCGACATGGTTTCGGCCTGTTTCTGGCGCCGATGAGCAGTGAATTTGGCTGGGGCCGTGAGACGTTTGCCTTCGCCATCGCCTTGCAGAACCTGATCTGGGGTCTGGCCCAGCCGTTTACCGGTGCGCTGGCTGACCGTTTCGGTGCGACCAAAGCCGTGTTTGTCGGCGGCGTGCTGTACGCCGCCGGACTGGTGTTGATGGGCATGTCCGATTCGGGGGCGTCGTTGTCCCTCAGTGCGGGTCTGCTGATTGGTATCGGCCTGTCCGGTACGTCATTCTCGGTGATTCTGGGTGTGGTCGGTCGCGCGGTGGCATCAGAGAAGCGTAGCGTCGCCATGGGCATCGCCAGCGCAGCCGGTTCGTTCGGCCAGTTTGCGATGGTGCCAGGCACTCTGGGGCTGATCAGTTGGTTGGGTTGGTCCGCAGCCCTGCTGGTGCTGGGCCTGATGGTCGCGTTGATCCTGCCATTGGTGAGCATGCTCAAGGATCGACCATTGCCGGCCACGGCGGGTCAGCAAACCCTGCGTGAAGCCTTGAAGGAAGCCTGTTCCCATTCCGGTTTCTGGCTGCTGGCCTTCGGCTTTTTTGTCTGCGGTTTCCAAGTGGTGTTTATCGGCGTGCACTTGCCGGCCTACCTGGTGGACCAGCATCTGCCGGCCACCGTCGGCACCACCGTATTGGCGCTGATCGGGCTGTTCAATATCTTCGGCACCTACACCGCCGGTTGGCTCGGTGGGCGTATGTCCAAGCCGCGCTTGCTCACCGGGTTGTACCTGTTGCGGGCGGTGGTGATTGTGTTGTTCCTGTGGGCGCCAGTCACCGAGATCACGGCGTATCTGTTTGGCATGGCGATGGGCTTTTTGTGGCTGTCCACCGTTCCGCTGACCAACGGCACGGTCGCTACGCTATTTGGTGTACGAAACCTCTCTATGTTGGGTGGGATTGTATTCCTGTTCCATCAACTGGGATCGTTCCTCGGCGGCTGGTTGGGCGGGGTGGTCTATGATCGAACCGGCAACTACGATTTGATCTGGCAGGTGGCAATTCTGTTGAGCGTACTGGCGGCGGCGTTGAACTGGCCGGTGCGTGAACGCCCAGTGGCAAGGTTGCAGGCGCAGATGGAGGCGGCATGAGCATAGCGGCACGGGGTTTGGTGATGATTGCAGGGCTGATCCTGATGCTGTTGGCCTGGTGGGGCTGGCAACACGGTGGCCTGGCATTGATGCAACTGGGTATGTCGATCTGTTAAGTTCGTGACCTGACATTCTCAAGGACACATGACATGCAGATGCGCTGGCTCGCTGTACCCGTGCTGATGGCCATCGGCAGCGCCGCGATGGCCGCCACTTGCCCGCCGTTGCTGGAAGGCCAGTTGCCCAAGCTGCGCGCCAAGGAATCCATCGACCTGTGCCAGCGTTTTGCCGGCAAGCCGCTGGTCATCGTCAACACCGCGAGCTTCTGCGGGTTCGCGCCGCAATTCAAAGGCCTGGAAGCCTTGTACCAGCGTTACAAGGGCGAAGGGTTGGAGGTGATCGGCGTACCGTCCGATGACTTCAAGCAAGAGGCCAAGACCGGCGAAGAGACCGCCAAGGTTTGTTACGTGAATTACGGCGTAACCTTCACCATGACCGAGCCGCAGAAGGTCAAGGGGCCGGATGCGGTGCATCTGTTCAAGGTGTTGGCCGAGCAGACCAACGCGCCGAAGTGGAATTTCTACAAGTACGTGGTGGATCGGCAGGGCAAGGTGATTGCCAATTTCTCCAGCCTGACCAAGCCGGACAGCCCGGATTTGATCGAGGTGGTGGAGAAGGCGTTGGCTTCCAAACCGTGATTTTCGGGTATTAAAAAGCCCCGCTTCCTTTGCAGGAGAGCGGGGCTTTTTTACACCCGTCCGTTTTAGAAGGTGTAGGTCATGCCGAGGCCGAAGCCGTTGGCACTGTTTTCGTATTTGGCGCGGTAGCTCGACGGTGCGGCAGTGTTATTGACCTTAACGTCTTCTTCCTTGAGGTAGGAATAAGCCAAGTCGATGGTCATGTTGTCCATGACTTTGTAGCCCAGGCCGACACTAAAAATCGTCCGGTCGCCGGTAGGAATACGTGGCGAGCGGTCAGTATTGTTAGTTGGCGACTGGTCGAAAGTCAGGCCGGTACGCAGTACTACCTGCTTGGTCAATTGGTACGAAGTACCCACGGCATAAGCCCAGGTGTCATGCCAGTTTTGCTCTTCGGTAATGCTGCCGATTCGGCTAGGGCCCAGAAGGCCGCCGTTTGCTGTGGTCACACCATCATTGTTAACGGTGATCTCTTTCAGCCGGCTCCAGCGGGTCCATGTGGCACCACCGTACAGTTTCCAGGCATCGGTCAGATCTTGAGTGACCGACAAGTCGTAGGATTCTGGCGTTTCGATCTTCAACGAGGCATCGTAACGGTTGTTACGCAGGAACCCTTGAGTCGCAGCAGGACCGCTGACGGTCGTGTGGCCTTCAAGTTTGTATTTGACCTTCGAGTGGTAGGTCAGGCCAACGCGAGTCGTATCGGTCGCTTGAACCAGTACGCCAACGTTGAAACCCAAGGCAGTATCGTCACCCTTGATTTTGACATTGGTGTCGGAGGCGAGAGGGCTCAGCGTTTTATCCGACTCCAGAGTGCCGGAAATCCGGTTGATGGTCGGGCCAAAGCCAACGGAAACCTTGTCGTTGAACGCATAGCTGACGGTTGGCTGGAAGGTCACTACCTTCACTTCGCTCTTACTGCCAAAACCACGGCCCTGGAAACCGCTCTCATAATCGGTCACAAGGCCAAAAGGGGCATAGAAACCCAGGCCAACAGCCCATTGATCGTTGAGTTTATTCGTGTAGAAACCGAATGGCACCGCGGTGAACGGAACCATGTCACCTTTGTTGGAGCCGCTTGGAGAACCGCTTGCATCTTTGATATTGGTCGACGCATCAATGGCAGCGACACCGCCAGTGATTTGCTGACCATTCAGGCGAGCCATACCGGCAGGGTTACCGTAGACAGTGCTTGCATCATCGGCAGAAGAGGAGCGACCTGCGAAACCCGTACCCATCCCGCTGACGCTCTGTTCGTTCAGTGCAAAACCGCTTGCGAACAGGTGGGAGGATGCCATGGCAACGGCGAGGCTAAGTGTGGTCTTGAGCATTACTTTTTTCATTATTAGAACTCCGTGGTGATCACCGCTGCGGAAAGTATCAATAAATTTAAGAGAGCGCTATAGGCTGTAATGTGGGAGATAGAGCGGTTTTGTAGGACAATCCGACCAAAATCGCTGTTTTTTGGCGATTCTTGCAAATTGCCCGGTCAGCAAGCCACGTGATTCATGGATGAAACACAGGTTTGCCAGGTTTGCGTCAAATCCTTGATGCGCCCATGAGGGTGAAATATTTCTTTCCAGATACGCGCCATGGCCAGAACATCGCCAGGCGGTGGCAAAGCGGGGTTGTGTTGCTCCACCAACAGCCAGGCGATGGCGGTGGCGTAACGCAGGTTTACCGTAAGTTCGAGTTGCGGCGCACTGAGGAATGCATGTTGACTGGCCAGCCCACGTACCAGGCTGGCGCGCTCGGGGTCCAGCGCCAGGTAGTTATCCCATAATGCGCGATGGCGGGGTTCGGTGATGCTGTACAGCCCGTGGCCGCGCCGGTCGTGCAGGGCGGAGCCCAGTTCTGACTGGCTGGCGGCAATGCCCAGCAGCAGTGATTCAGCCGCATCGTTGTGACAGCCCAGGTAGGTCAACGTCGGCCGAATCACATAACGACACAATTCGCTGGCAGCGATACCCATACACGCCTCAATCCGTGAAGAAAGTGGTCGACGAGGCCTGAGCGGGGGCTTGGCAGCAGTGGATCGGAACTCAGGCTCGCCGGAAGCGGATCATGCCGCTTGAGTTGAAGTGTAGTGTCATATTTGTGATGTAAAGGACTGTTTTTAAAACATCTTCGCCATTTAGTTATAACGTTTATACCTATTCGCACTTAGTGCAAAAGCTCAAAACTGTTATTTCGGGCAATAAAAAACCCTGCTTTTTAAGCAGGGTTTTGGGTGTTTCAGCGACTCGGGTCAGTCAGGCAGTCAATGCCTGGCGAGTACGATCGATCACGGCCTGCAGCGGTTCTGCGCTGGAGTATTGATCGGGGTACAGGCGTTCGCTGTGACGAGCGATGCCGTGTTCGTTGACCAGCGTGAAGCTGAAGCAGCCTTTGCGAGCGGCCATGATCAGGCAGTTCATTGGAGCAAAAGCGTTGGTTAGGGTGCGAATGGCATCCTGAGTATGAATTTGAGTGTTCATATTATTGGTGTTCCTACAAATGACACAGATAAGAACCGTGCCGTATTAAAACGTTCCAGCGACGTTGACCACGATTGATCGAACGAAGAAACCAACTGGAACAAAGCAGCCAGTTTGAAGCGCTGATAAGTTAGGCGCGCTTGGGCTGGCAGGTAGGTACTTAGGAGGGCAGGCAACACAACAGGGGCAAAGGTTCTGGGCCCGGGGTGAGGATCCTGATCAATTTGCAGGTTGGTTCGGTCAGAGTATTGAGACTTGGCGACACCCTTTGCTTGTTCAAAGGCTGTGTCGTCGCAAGGAATACCTGGAAACCATCGAGGTGATCGATCCCGCGTTGTTCGGGGGAGTTATTCGACCAGAATTGACTTTCAGCTTGGTACTAACGCCGCGGATAGTAACGGATTGAAACAGGTAAGGGAAGTGTGTTAGCCAAAAAAATTAATCAGTAGCCCAACAGGCCGTGGTAGACCAGCACCGTGGCCGATGCCGCGAGCGAGCAGCCGAGCCCGTAGGCTGCGAGCGTCAAGCGCAGGGACTGGCCGGTTTCGATCACGTTCATCACATCGCCCATGTCATTGATCCGGCCTTCGCCCAGTTCGATGCACAGGCAAACGGCCGTGAAGGTCGCTGACAGCAGGATCGCGATGGCGAACAGCGCCCCATCCGGGGACGGCAGCGTCGCGCTGATTCCCAGGGAAGTGGCGCAAATGGCCAATAACAACATGGCGAATACCAGCATTCCTTTCATCAGCCCGCCCGCTGTGGTGTTGTAAGTCGCGAAGTGTGGCGAGCGTTTCGGGATTTGAAAAGTCCCCGGTTTGTCCATGCGGTAACATTTTTGAGGCCAGTCGCTTCAAAAAACGCGGGCGATATAACCATCGGAGGGGCACTTGTGCACATTAGTTGCGGAATGTGTAACCACCCTGTCAACTGCGTTGATGAGGCGTCTGGTGCCTGCATTGGAAATTTAAGTCAATGAAAAATCTCGCTTTTTTTTATTGGTGAAAAAATCGTCAGTTTGACTGCGGCCCCCATTCCATGGGCCTTTGCGCGGGTTAAAGGGGGGTTGTCCACTGAGTTATCCACAGCTTCTGTGGATTGTCCCGAGCGCTTGCTCTAGAACGGGCGTGCAGAGTTTTTCCAGCTTTACCTGTACGAAAAAAAGAGTAGAGTGGCGCGCCTTCCGATCTGTCCCACAGTGTTTTATGAAGTTTCGCTCAGTATCACCTTCTGTTACCGATACCCCTCAGACTGTTACCGCACCCAAGCGCTTTTCGTTGAAGGTCGCGTTGTGGCTGCTCGACAGCCCGCGCCTGGGGCACAGCACCAACGTCAAGCACTTCGCTGGGCGCTTGCTCAAACAACCCGCCCGTGAAGGCGTGGTCGCGGCGCAGAGCCGTTTGGGCGAGCTGATGTGCCGTGAATGCGGCAACGCCCGCGACCGCCGCATCGGCCACGACCTGCTGCGCCTGGCTGCACGTGCCGGCGACCGCCGGGCCCAACGTGAGCTGGGCCAGGTCGAAGACTGAACTGTCCTCCCGCCTCGTGCTCCGCTAACCTTGGTTTTTTTCGGTGATGGCAGAAATGGCTATGGTGTTTGACTGGACCAGTATTGCCTTGGGCCTCGCGGGTGCAGCAGTGCCGTTACTGGCGGTGTGCTGGCAGATCCAACGCAAGCTCACGGCCCGCATGACGGGCTGGGAATTGCTCGAAGAGCGCCTGGCCACCGCGCAACTGGCCCAGGAAGGCCTCACCGCTCAACTGGAGGCCAGCCGCGACGAGATCAGCGACCTGAGCCACGCCAATGCCGCCAAACAAGCCGACCTCGCGGCTGTGCGCCGTGAAGTCGAGCTGTTGCAGATCGATCGCGACAACGCCCGTGACGCTGCCCACGCCTGGAACCTCGACCGCAGCGCCAAAGACACCGAACTGCGCCGTCTCGACGCGCTGGCAGCCGCCTTGCGTGCCGAACTGCGCGAGCAACAGGACAGCCATCAACAACGCCTCGCCGACCTGCAAGGCTCGCGGGATGAGTTGCGCGCGCAGTTCGCCGAATTGGCTGGCAAGATCTTTGACGAGCGCGAACAACGTTTTGCCGAAACCAGCCAGGAGCGCTTGGGTCAGTTGCTCGACCCGTTGAAGGAACGCATCCAGTCCTTTGAAAAGCGTGTCGAAGAGAGCTATCAGAATGAAGCCCGTGAGCGGTTTTCCCTGGCCAAGGAGCTTGAGCGCCTACAGCAGTTGAACCTGCGTCTGTCAGATGAGGCCACTAACCTGACCCGTGCCCTCAAGGGCCAGAAAACCCAGGGCAATTGGGGCGAACTGATCCTGGAGCGCGTGCTGGAACATGCCGGATTGGAGAAAGGCCGCGAGTACCAGACACAAGTCAGCCTCAAAGGCCCGGATGGCGAACGCTTCCAGCCCGATGTGCTGATCATGTTGCCCGGTGACAAGCAGGTGGTGGTGGACTCCAAGGTCAGCCTCACCGCCTATCAGCAGTTCGTCGGCGCGGACGATGAGGTGATCGGCCAGGCGGCGTTGAAGCAACACGTGCTGTCCCTGCGCAATCACGTCAAAGGCCTGGCCAGTAAGGATTACAAACGCCTGGAAGGCCTGCACAGCCTGGATTTCGTCTTGCTGTTCGTGCCCATTGAGGCGGCGTTCTCCGCGGCGTTGCAGGCTGAGCCGAACCTGTTCCAGGAAGCCTTCGACCGTCATATCGTGATCGTCAGCCCCACCACCTTGCTCGCCACGTTGCGGGTGATCGACAGCCTGTGGAAGCAGGAGCGCCAGAGCCAGAACGCCCGGGAAATCGCTGAGCGTGCGGGTTGGCTGTACGACAAGTTCGTGTTGTTTATCCAGGATCTGGATGAAGTGGGTAATCGCTTGCAACAGTTGGATAAGGCTTACAGCTCAGCGCGCAACAAGCTGACAGATGGACGCGGGAATCTGGTCAGCCGTACTGAGCAATTGAGGTTGCTGGGCGCGCGGGCCAGTAAAAGCCTGCCGACAGATTTGCTGGAAAGGGCGATGACCGATGCCGATGGCGTGGCACATCTCCCCGAATAAATGAAGTTCAACATGTGGGAGGGGGCTTGCCCTAATGCCAG
>NZ_QUZT01000010.1 GCF_004682045.1 Pseudomonas nabeulensis | reverse complement strand
GGGCTTGCCCCCTCCCACATGGCTGGATCAGCGGTTCTTCACGCGCTCAATCGCCGTGTCGTACACCGGGTTGGCCTTTTGTTCTTTGGCCAACTGGTAGTGACGCAACGCATCCTGGAACTGGCCCGCCGCTTCATAGATCCGCGCAATGTTGTAGTAAGCACCCGCACGCACGGTCGCGGCATTCGCGCCGCTCGCCAAGGCAATAGCCTTGCGGTTGGCCCAGATCGACTCGGCAGTATTGCCAGCCTTCTGATACGCCAGGCCCAGGTTGCCGTAGGCCTTGCCGAAGCTATTGTCCAGATCAATGGCCTGGCGGAACAGGTCAATCGCCTGATCCAGGTTACCCGCCTGGTAGGCTGCTTCGCCCTGTACGTTCAGACGTTTCGCATCGGCTTGTGCGGAAGAGCTGACAGCCACCGCCGTAACCGCGACGCTGTCATCCAGCAAAGGCTTGACCTCGTTGAGCACATCCTTGGCATCCACGCGTACGCCACTGAAGGTGTTGATGTCCTGGAAGTCGCCGCTGCCGGTCATGCGGAACACGGTCCACAGGTTACCGCTGCGGTTTTGCGGTACGTAGTAGGTGCGCACCAGGGATTGGCCCATGTACACAAACACCTTGGCCTCGCTGTTGGACAGTTGGCGCGAACCAGGATTGTTGCCATTGGTGTAGTCATGCACGGCGTAGACGTAGCTTTCGCCGTAGTGCTTTTTCTGCAGGGTGATGGTTTCCGGGCCGTAGCTGTCGGTGTCATCCACATCCAGCTCGGCGTCGGTGCCGTTCTTGTTTTCGAAGTAGATATTGTTGCCCGGGAAAATCATGTGGGAGTCGAGGTCTTCCGGGGTCTTGCCCCAGGTCAGCACCACACGCAGGCCGTCGAGGTTTTCCATCACTGGGCTGATGGCATAGGTCATGCCTTTGCATGGGCATTTCACCACCAGGTTGGAATAACCCGGTTTCTTGATGATCAGCAGGCTGGTGGCATCATCGGCCGCTTCGCTGGCCAGCGTAACCTGACCTTGCGCGTTGGTGCGGCCCACCACGTTTTGTGCGCCGTTACGTTGCAGCAGCACTTCGGCGTCAGCGATTTTCTGGTCCTTGACCACCGCACTCAGCACCTCAATCGGCAACTGCTCGGCCTGAATTGAAAACGCTACCGCACACAATGACATCGCCGAGGCGACACGCAGCAAACCCATGCTTAACTCCCTTTAAGTAGTGGGCAGAATTGCCCTACAAGATTTTGCGGTGAAACATACGCTGAAATCAGGCCCGCGGCGGATTTTTTGTACAAAATGTGACGTGGTTTTTATCCCGCCAGCCCGCCGAAGCATTGCGCTACAATCAAGTCTTGCTACCCAGGAGTACGCTGCGATGAGCGAACCGACGTTTGAGCAAAAACAGGATCACTACCACAAGATCCGCCGTTCCAATTACCTGGCCAGCTTGCGCCTGGAAGGGTTCGACACCCAACCGGCCGACGTCGACAAACCCTTGCCGACCCGGGAAGCCGTCCTCGCCAAGTATCGCAACACGCCACGCTGATGCTCGACAAATACGGGGTGGGCCAGGATCCGTACTGCTATCCCGGTAGCAGCGTCCTGCGCAATCGCCTGGATTTGCACGACGAAATCCTGCTGCACCAGGCCGAACGGGAATTATCCGAAATTGCCGTAGGCAGCCTCCCTCTTTTCCCGCCACCCTACGACCTCGAACGCCTGCAACATATTCACCACACCCTGTTCGGCGACATCTACGACTGGGCCGGCGAACTGCGCAGCGTCAATATCCAGAAAGGCGACACCCTGTTCTGCACCCCGGAACGCATCCCGCCGGAAGCAGCCAAAATCATCCGGCACATGGAACAGGCCAACTGGTACGTCGGCACGACTCAGGCCGAGCTGGTGAAGCAGATTGCCGAAGCCTACGGCGACCTCAACGTCATCCACCCCTTCCGCGAAGGCAATGGCCGGGCGCAGCGGATTTTGTTTGAGCAGATCATCGTGAACGCCGGGTTCTCAGTGAACTGGTGGCTGGTGAAACACGCGGCATGGGTGCCGGCGAATATTGATGCCGTAGCCTGTGACTATCGGGGGTTGGAGGCGATTTTTGAGCGGTGTATCAGTAGGCCTTTGGTCACCTGATCAGCTAACTCTATTAGAAGAAGATTGCTCTCCAAAATGACCGAGTTCGATCAAACAAGCAGCGCCAGACCAAAAATTCGGAACCCTCTGTAAGAAACCGCCAAACCCCGTGCAATCCCCTTCCCAAACTGCTTAAAACTCTCTCCCGCCCCTCTACAAAATTCACCTTCGCTTGATTGACACTAGCGCCCTTTCAACAGCCCACGCAAAAAACCATGAACATCGAAAGGACCCAACTTGCAGATCCAGGGGCATAAGGCGATGACTGAATATTCTTCTTGGATAATTCTCTTCGTCTTCGTAGCAATTGCCACTGCACTGGATAGGAACTTGAAGCAGCCCCGAATCAGAAAATGGCTAGGGTTAACCCTTATCGCTGCCGGCCCGACGATCCTTTTCGGCGCCAAGCCCTGGCTAACGCAGATACAATTCTTCAGCTTTCCGATAATGGCCCTTGTCACAGGCATCAGCTTTTTAGCGACCCGCAACAAATACAACAGACAACTCAACCCTCCCCCTCACCCACTCCTGCGTACCCCCACCATGAACCTCGCCCCAGACCTCCCCGATGACGTCGAGATGCAGCAACTTCTGCAACTGATCCACGAAGAAATCGGCCTGCCGAAACACAAGACCGTGCGCCTGAAAACCTCGATCAACTTCGATCTTGGCTGCGACGGTGCTGAGGCCAAGCAATTTATGGAAGCGGTGGAGCAGGCATTTGAGTTCGACCTGGGCGACTACGATGCCTATCGCTATTTCAACCCACCGGTGTTCGATGTATTCCTCAAGCATCGCGCCAAGGGCCGGGGTGAAAAGGTCCCGCTGACCATTGGCATGCTGTACCTCGCGATCAAGACCCATAGCTGGGACACGCAAACCCTGGAGAACCTCTGCTAGTCCA
Source organism: Pseudomonas nabeulensis (assembly GCF_004682045.1). Taxonomy (GTDB): domain Bacteria; phylum Pseudomonadota; class Gammaproteobacteria; order Pseudomonadales; family Pseudomonadaceae; genus Aquipseudomonas; species Aquipseudomonas nabeulensis. Next base: position 121,496 of record NZ_QUZT01000010.1, on the reverse strand, counting down.
GAGAACAAAGCAGATCCAATGTGGGAGGGGGCTTGCCCCCGATTGCTGTGTATCAGTCAGCGCATCCGGTACTGACACTCCGCTATGGGGGGCAAGCCCCCTCCCACAATGGATTTGCGTTAATTTTCCGGGCGCGCACAAAAAAGCCGCCTCACAAGAGGCGGCTTTTTCACAACGACCGAATCTTACAACTTAGGACCGGCAGCCTTGATCGCATCGCTCACTTCAAACTTCTTGAAGTTCTCGATGAACAGACCGGCCAGCGCCTTCGCCGCTTCATCGTATGCAGCCTTGTCAGCCCAGGTGTTGCGTGGGTTCAACAGGCCAGTCTCAACGCCCGGTACGGCCAATGGCACGTCGAGGTTGATGGTGTCGAGGTGTTCGGTTTCTGCACCGACCAACGCGCCGCTCTGGATCGCTGCGATCACGCCGCGAGTGGTCGGGATGTTGAAGCGGTTGCCAACGCCGTAGCCGCCACCGGTCCAGCCGGTGTTGACCAGGTAGACCTTGGAGCCGAAGCCGCGGATGCGCTTGATCAGAAGCTCAGCGTATTCGCCAGCCGGACGCGGGAAGAACGGTGCGCCGAAGCAGGTGGAGAAAGTCGACTTGATGCCGCCGCCGGAACCCATTTCGGTCGAACCCACCAGTGCGGTGTAGCCGGACAGGAAGTGGTAGGCCGCTTGTTCTTCGCTGAGGATGGACACTGGCGGCAGTACGCCGGTCAGGTCGCAGGTCAGGAAGATCACTGCGTTTGGCTCGCCACCCAGGTTCGCCTCGGAACGCTTGGCAACGTGCTCCAGCGGGTAGGCGGCGCGGCTGTTCTGGGTCAGGCTGACGTCGGTGTAGTCGGCGTGCTTGGCGTCGTTGATCACGACGTTTTCCAGCACGGCGCCGTGCTTGATGGCTTTCCAGATCACTGGCTCGTTCTTCTCGGAGAGGTCGATGCACTTGGCATAGCAACCGCCTTCGATGTTGAACACCACGCCTTCGCCCCAGCCGTGTTCGTCGTCACCGATCAGGTAACGGCTTTCGTCGGCGGACAGGGTGGTTTTACCAGTACCCGACAGACCGAAGAACAGGGTCACGTCGCCCGCTTCGCCAATGTTGGCGGCGCAGTGCATCGGCAACACGTCGGAAGCCGGCAGCAGGAAGTTCTGCACCGAGAACATGGCTTTCTTCATTTCACCGGCGTAACGCATGCCGGCGATCAGCACTTTCTTCTGGGCGAAGTTGAGGATCACGCAACCATCGGAGTTGGTGCCGTCACGCTCTGGCACGCATTCGAAGTTGGCGACGTTGAGCACTTGCCACTCTTCACGACCGGCCGGGTTGTACTGGGCCGGGTTGATGAACAGGCAACGACCGAACAGGTTCTGCCAGGCAGTCTGGGTGGTCATTTTCACGGCCAGGTAGTGATCTTCGGCAGCACCTACGTGAACGTGGGAAACGAAATGCTCTTGCGCGTTGTTGAAGGCCTCGACGCGAGCCCACAGGGCATCGAACTTGTCGGCCGGGAACTTGCGGTTGATCGGGCCCCAGGCGATAGCGTCCTGGGTAGTAGGCTCTTCAACGATGAAACGATCGACTGGCGAACGGCCGGTACGGTGACCGGTTTCGACGACCAGTGCGCCAGTATCGGCAAGCACGCCTTCACCGCGCTGCAGGGCTTCTTTGACCAGATCGTCAACACTCAGATCGGTGTATACGGCGTTATTGGCTTGCGTCATGAGGTTCCCCGTCGGCCTATGGCCGAGTGCTCCAAACGTTTTGTAGTAGAAAGTTGCGCACTACTACCGCGAAAAAAGTGGGCCGGATTATGCCAGAAAAGCCCAAAAAGAGTAGGGCCCTCCCGTCAGAACTGCGCTAATCCGGCGTTTGTCAGGTGATTTACCTGTGCTTAAACGTTTTAGTGGCGGGTGTCGGAAGGGGTGTCGATACCTGCACCGGCGAACAATTGCACTACATCGGCCGCATCGAACAGGTAGCGCTGGTTGCAGAACTGGCAGTCGATCTCGATGTTGCCACCGTGCTCCACCACCAGGTTTTGCGCATCCTCCAGGCCCAGGCTGACCAGGGCGTTGCCCGAGCGCTCGCGGGAGCAGCTGCAGTGGAAGCGCAGGGATTGTGTGTCGAATAGACGCACGGCCTCTTCGTGATAGAGACGGTGCAGGATGGTCTCGTTGTCCAGGCCCAGCAATTCCTCGGCTTTCACGGTATTGGCCAAAGCGATGATGTGCTGCCAGCTCTCGGCGCGATCATCGTCATCCTTGATGCGGTCGGCCGGCAGTTGTTGCACCAACAGACCACGGGCGCGCTTGCCGTCGGCGTTGAGCCAGAACTTGGTGCCCACTTGCTGGGACATCACGAAATAGTTGGTGAAGCAGTCCGACAGGGTTTCACCGTCAAGGTCGACGATGCCCTGGTAGCGCTGGCCTTCGGTCGGGTCGACGGTGAGTGCCAGCACGCCGTTGGGCATCAGGTCGGACAGGGTGGCATCCGGTGCGATCAGGTCAGCCTCGTAACGGGCCAGGCCACGGATGCCGCGCTCGCTGGAGCACTCGATCATCAGCAGTGGGATCGGGCCTTCGGAGCGTGCTTGCAGGATCAGCAAACCGTCGAACTTCATGGTGCCGACCAGCAGCGCTGCTGCCGCCATCAGCTCACCGAGCAATTGCGCGACCGGCTCCGGATAGGGGTGCTTGGCGAGGACTTCGGCATAGCTGCGCTCCAGCGAGACCAGTTCGCCGCGGGCGTCGCTCTCGTCGAAGATGAAGCGTTGGGTGAAGTCGGTATCCGGTAGATCAGTCATAGGTCTGGGTATCTGAATTGATGACAAATTGATTACAAGGTTTATAGAATTAAACGCTTTAGCACCAATTTGGTGCGGTTTTCTAGAGCAGTGGGGGACAGTTTATGAACAATCCGGGTTTGTTCCAAGCCAAGTGGAACCTCGGGCGATGGGCCGTTTGCAATCTACTCGCTATCGGCTTGCTGTGTTTTTGGCTGTGGCCCACGGGCCAGATGCTGTGTACGGTTTTCGACGAGTGGCTGTTTCATCTGCTCAATGACCCGCTGGCGAGCAACGCCACGTGGCTGCACGTGTGGGCTGTCGCCAGCTTGCGCCCATTTGATGCGGTGGTCGGCGTGATCCTGCTGACGCTGCTGATTCGCGGCGATTGGGTGTTCAAGGCCGTGCAGGTGCGTCAGGCAGCGTTGGGTTTTATCGGCATTTTGTTGCTGCTGCTGTTTATCCGCCTGCTGTTTTCCAAGCTCGCCGCGCACATGGGCTGGCAACACAGTAGCCCGTCGATGGTGATCAGCGGCGCGATTCAGATGAGTGACTACTTTCCGGGGCTCGAGAAGACCTGGGAATTGAAGGACCGTTCGAGCCAGAGCTTCCCGGGGGATCATGCCTCGGTGTTGTTGATCTGGGGGATGTTCATGACGGTGTTCGCCAAGCGCATCGGCCAGGTGTTGGTGATCTGGGGCCTGGCGCTGCTGTTCATGATGCCGCGCCTGGTGGCGGGGGCGCATTGGGGGCAGGACGATTATATCGGCGGGGTGTTGCTGGCGCTGTTGGCGTTGGGCTGGGGGTATTACACGCCGTTTGCGGCGAAGGTGTCGCAGGGGTTGTTGCGGGCGACGGTGCCGGTGTTTGGAATACTTAAGCGCGTGCCAATGATCAACCGACTGAACGTCATACGCGTGTAGTGAGCGGGCTTGCCCCGCGCTGGGTGGCGCAGCCGCCCTAAATCCAGACACCTCGGTTTACCTGAAACACCGCTGCGTCCTGTTTAGGGCGGCTGCGCCACCCAGCGCGGGGCAAGCCCGCTCACTACAAGGTCAATCGTCATTGCCACTGCCGCGAAACTTGAACAAGTCGCGGCGTTGCTTCTTGCTCGGCTTGCCATCGGTGCTCAGGCCCATTGCGCCGGCCTTGCGCATCGCCGCCGCATTTTCGCGCTTGGCGATGCTGGCTTCGGTTTCGGCGTACAACGCCTGCGCTTCAGGCGCACCACGACGCACGATGGAAAGTGCCTGCACCACGACGGTCTTTTCATCAAACCCGGTGCGAATCTGGAACTCATCGCCGACACGCGGCTCCTTGCCCGGCTTGCAGCGTTCGCCGCGATGATGCACCTTGCCGCTCTCGATGGCGGCCTTGGCCAGGGCACGGGTTTTATAGAAACGCGCCGCCCACAACCACTTGTCCAAACGAACCTTGTCTTCCTCTTCCTGCTTTTGAGCCACTTGAATTCCTCGCTCTGAAAAATGTCGCAACTGTACCGTTGAAACCCTTCGACGCATAAACCCCAAGGCTCACCTAAGATACGCCAGGCACGACGAGATTTCAGCGCACAGGCTGATTACTGAAGCCTGAGCGATATCTGTCGCCATTTGCCGAATATTCTGCGTGAATACCGCGAATTCGGCACCGAACCCTCGGCAGCTTCGAAACATTTCTGAAATACCGGTTATCCATATTGAAGACATTTGACCATTTGACCGTTGTCGGTCTGCGTGAGTGGGTGGCACTTCCCGACTTGGGAGTGGCTGGCTTGCGCGCAAAGATCGACACCGGTGCCAGCACGTCCAGCCTGCACGCCACCGACATCGAGCCATTCGAGCGCGACGGTGAGAAGTGGGTGCGCTTTACCGCGCACCTGGGCAGCGTGGTGCAACTGCGTCACCGCCGCTGCGAAGCGCCCCTGGTGACGATGAAAACCATCAAGAGCTCCAACGGCCATGCGCAGGTGCGTTATGTGATCAGCACCACCCTGGCGTTGGGTGATCGGGTATGGCGGGTGGAGTTCACCCTGGCCTGCCGCAAAGCCATGCGTTATCGCCTGTTGTTGGGTTCCAAGGCGCTGATTGACGGCCACTTGGTGGTCAATCCAGGCGTCAAGTACGTTCAAGACAAGCCGGTGTTCCCGGTCTCTACTATTTCTGCCCCAGGTGCTGCATGAAGATTGCTGTGCTGTCGCGAAACCCGCGTCTGTATTCCACCCGCCGCCTGGTCGAGGCCGGCACCGAACGTGGCCACGAAATGGTGGTGATCGACACGTTGCGTGCCTACATGAACATTGCCAGCCACAAGCCGCAGATCCACTACCGGGGCAAACCGCTGGAAGGCTTTGATGCGGTGATCCCACGTATTGGTGCTTCGGTGACGTTCTATGGCTGCGCGGTGCTGCGCCAGTTTGAAATGATGGGGGTGTTCCCCCTCAACGAATCCGTGGCCATCGCCCGTTCACGGGACAAGTTGCGCTCGCTGCAACTGCTGTCGCGACGTGGCATCGGCTTGCCGGTCACCGGTTTTGCCCACTCCCCGGACGACATCCCCGACCTGATCGAGATGGTCAACGGTGCGCCGCTGGTGATCAAGGTATTGGAAGGCACCCAGGGCATTGGCGTGGTGCTGTGTGAAACCGCCACAGCGGCGGAATCGGTGATCGAGGCGTTCATGGGCCTCAAGCAGAACATCATGGTGCAGGAATACATCAAGGAAGCCGGCGGTGCGGATATTCGCTGCTTCGTGGTCGGCGACAAGGTGATTGCCGCGATGAAGCGCCAGGCCAAACCCGGTGAGTTCCGCTCCAACCTGCACCGTGGCGGCAGTGCCAGCCTGATCAAGATCACCCCGGAAGAACGCATGACCGCACTGCGGGCGGCGAAGGTGATGGGGTTGAGCGTGGCGGGTGTGGATATCTTGCGCTCCAACCACGGGCCGCTGGTGATGGAGGTGAATTCGTCGCCGGGGTTGGAGGGGATCGAGACCACCACCGGCAAGGACGTGGCGGGGATCATCATTCAGCATCTGGAGAAGAACGGTGGGCCGAATATGACTCGGACCAAGGGCAAGGGCTGATAAACACCGATCAAAATGTGGGAGGGGGCAAGCCCCCTCCCACATTTGCGCAGTGTGGTTTGTTAAACCGCGTCTCGGGGCAACATCAACCCAAGCGGCAAGCGCACCCGCGCTTCCAGCCCTCCGCCCTCACGGTTGCGCAACTCAACATTGCCGCCGTGCATCGAAGCAATCCGCCGCACAATCGCCAGCCCCAGGCCGGTGCCCTTGCCACCTCGAGCACGGTCGCCACGGGTGAATGGGTTGAAGATGCCTTCCAGCTCATCCGGGTCAATGCCCGCGCCCCGGTCCATCACACTCAGCACCACATAGGGCGCCGCGCTGTCACCGGACACGTATGCCGCCACTTCCACATCTGAGCCGGCATGGTGCAAGGCGTTGCCGATCAGGTTGTTCAACAGGCGCTTCATCGACACCCGGCGCAAGGCAAACGGTTGGATAGGTTCCAGGCGCATGCGCACTTGTTCGCCGTTCTGATTATAGGGCGCCACCACCTCACGAACCAAGTCCGTCAGGTCGACCTCCTCCACCAATTCGTCCCGACCATCACGGATAAACGCCAGGAACTGGTCGAGAATCGCATCCATGTCTTCGATATCGCGAACCATGTCATCGGTAAGGTCGTTACGGTCACCCATCAATTCCAGGGACAAGCGCAACCGGGTCAACGGTGTACGCAGGTCATGGGAAACGCCCGCAAGCATCAACTCGCGCTCGCGCCCAGCCTGTTCGACATCCTCCGCCATCTGGTTGAAGGCACCGTACACCTCGGTCATTTCACTGGGCGTGTCACTGACCGGCAGACGCACGCTACGCCCCTGCCCCAGTTGGCGGGCAGCAAACACCAGTCGCTTGAGCGGTTGGTTGAGCTGACGTACGAAAATCCACGCGGAGGCGGTGGATAACAAGCCGATTGCCAAGAACCAGCCGAGTACGTTCCAGATCTTCTGCCCCCGCAACGGATGCGGATACAGCGGCACTTTCAACCAGTCCTCGCCCAAGCTCGGCGCACGCACCCACAACGCAGGCGACACGTGCATACGCAACCGCACCTCGGTGTCTTCACCGAGCTCGGCCTGCATCTGGCGCTGGTAGATTTCGCTGTAGGGCCAGTGCTGCTCGCCCTCCGGCACACCGGCACCGGCGACTCGCACCAGCGTCGCGGCCTTGGCGATCTTTTCGCGGTTTTCCGGGTCAGCCGCCCAATAGGCACGCAGCGTCAGGGCGACGCCATGGCTGTACTGTCGGTCCACCAGCACGTCTTCGTTCATCAACAGATAAACCAGAGTGAGTGCCTTGGAAAAAAGAACGACGATCAGCACCAGCCAAAGGGTGCGAGAGAAGAAACTTTGCGGGAACCACAACGGGGTTTTCATAGAAGACTGCTAGACACCTTGCAGGAACGAGCGGCGCAGACGCCGGGCATCCCGTCGCCCCTCATGGAGCCAAACGCCAGGATACCCGCCCCTGCAAAACATCGGTCACTTGGTTGCGGTGCCATCCGGCACAAACACATAACCCACGCCCCACACGGTCTGGATATACCGCGGTTTGGAAGGGTCCGGCTCGATCATCCGGCGCAGGCGGGAGATCTGTACGTCGATGGAGCGCTCCAGAGCGTCCCACTCGCGACCACGGGCCAAATTCATCAGCTTGTCGCGGGTCAGCGGCTGGCGCGCGTTCATCACCAGCGCCTTGAGCACGGCGAATTCACCGGTGGTGAGCATGTGCACTTCATCGCCACGCTTGAGCTCACGGGTGGCCAACGACAGTTCGTAGTCGCCAAAGGTGACGTTTTCGTCCTCACTGCCTGGCGCACCCGGCACGGCCGGTGCCTGGCGGCGCAATACGGCCTTGACCCGTGCCATCAGCTCGTCCGGGTTGAACGGCTTGGCCAGGTAGTCATCTGCGCCCAGTTCGAGGCCCTTGATGCGGCTCAGCTCGTCGCCCTTGGCGGTCAGCATGATGATCGGGATCTGGTTGTTCGCACCGCGCAGGCGTTTGCAGGCGGTGAGGCCGTCTTCGCCGGGCAGCATCAGGTCAAGTACGACCAGGTTGAAGACTTCACGCCCCAACAGGCGGTCCATTTGCTCGGTGTTCGGCACCGCGCGGGCACGGTAGCCCTTGGAGTTGAAGAAACGCTCCAGCAGGCTGCTCAGCCCCGGATCGTCATCAACGATGAGAATTTTTTCGCCTTCAGCAGTTTGTGCAGTGCTGCTCATTGGATGCTCCTCTTATCTCGGCGCGCATTATGGCCTAGCTGCCGTTATACGCACCGTGTGCATTGTTAGCAGATTTTTCCTCTACCGCCAGCGCCCCCGTGTCCTACAAGCACTGGCGCAGTACCCCCCAAGGGCAGAACGCTGGTTATAATGCGGCGCCTTCGTGCAGGGCAACGTCAGATCGTTACCGTTTACTGCCGGGCTTTTTTCACCCGCTTGTCGTGATTTTTTCGATTTCGAGGGTCAATAGGCTGCCTCTTGACCCAGGCAGCGGCGCCAGTCGGGCCGCTCAACCAGCCTTGCCGGGCCTTGTTTTCCGGGCCTGCGAGCTGATTTTCAGAATTTCAGGTGGTTTTATGGACAGCATCAACAGCCGCATCGCCGAGGAACTCGGTGTACGCCCACAACAGGTCGAAGCGGCCGTCGCTCTACTGGATGAAGGCTCCACGGTGCCTTTCATCGCCCGTTACCGTAAAGAAGTGACCGGCAGCCTCGACGACACCCAACTGCGTCACCTGGAAGAGCGTCTGCGCTACCTGCGAGAACTCGACGAACGGCGTATCAGCATCCTCGCCAGCATCACGGAACAGGGCAAGCTGACCCCGCAGCTTGAGCGCGACATCAAGCTCGCCGACACCAAGACCCGTCTCGAAGACCTGTACCTGCCGTACAAGCAGAAGCGCCGCACCAAGGGCCAGATCGCCCTGGAAGCCGGCCTCGGCGAGCTGGCCGACGGCCTGTTCAATGACCCGTCGCTGACCCCGGACACCGAAGCCGCCCGCTTCATCGACGCCGAAAAAGGCGTCGCCGACGTCAAAGCCGCCCTCGAGGGTGCCAAGTACATTCTCATGGAGCGCTTCGCCGAAGACGCCAGCCTGCTGGAAAAACTGCGCACTTACCTCAAGCAGGAAGCCACCCTCAGCGCCCGCGTCATCGCCGGCAAAGAGGAAGAAGGCGCCAAGTTCCGCGACTACTTCGAACACGACGAACCGCTCAAGAGCATGCCGTCCCACCGTGCGCTGGCGATTTTCCGCGGCCGCAACGAAGGCATTCTCAGCTCCGCGCTCAAAGTCGGCGACGAACTACCGGGCACCATGCACCCGTGCGAAGGCATGATCGGCCAACAATTCGGCATCCAGAATCAGAATCGTCCTGCGGACAAGTGGCTGGGTGAAGTGGTGCGCTGGACCTGGAAGGTCAAGCTCTATACCCACCTGGAAACCGACCTGCTGGGCGAGTTGCGTGACGGCGCCGAAACCGAGGCGATCAACGTATTCGCCCACAACCTGCACGACTTGCTGCTGGCCGCGCCGGCCGGCCCGCGCGCCACCCTGGGCCTCGACCCAGGCCTGCGCACAGGCTGCAAGGTGGCCGTGGTCGACTCCACCGGCAAGCTGCTGGACCACACCACCGTGTACCCCCACGTGCCGCACAACAAGTGGGACCAGACCCTCGCCATCCTGGCCGCCCTCTGCGCCAAGCACGCGGTGGACCTGATCGCCATCGGCAACGGCACCGCCAGCCGCGAAACCGACAAGCTGGCCGCCGAGCTGATCAAAAAATATCCAGCCATGAAGATGACCAAGGTTATGGTCTCCGAAGCCGGCGCTTCGGTGTACTCGGCGTCGGAACTGGCCTCCAAGGAGTTCCCGGACCTCGACGTGTCGATCCGTGGCGCGGTGTCCATCGCCCGTCGCTTGCAGGATCCGCTGGCCGAACTGGTGAAAATCGATCCGAAGTCCATCGGCGTCGGCCAGTACCAGCACGACGTGTCGCAGCTGAAACTGGCGCGTGGCCTGGATGCCGTGGTGGAAGACTGCGTAAACGCCGTGGGCGTGGACGTGAACACCGCTTCGGTGGCGCTGCTGGCGCGCATCTCCGGCCTCAACGCGACACTGGCGCAGAATATCGTGACTCACCGTGACGAAAACGGCGCGTTCAAAACCCGCGCAGCCCTGAAAAAAGTTGCACGCCTGGGTGAAAAAACCTTCGAACAAGCCGCCGGCTTCCTACGCGTGATGAACGGCGACAACCCGCTGGATTCCTCTGCCGTCCACCCGGAAGCCTACCCGCTGGTACAACGCATTGCCGCCGAAACCGACCGCGACATCCGCTCGCTGATCGGCGACGCCGCGTTCCTCAAGCGTCTGGACCCGAAGAAGTACACCGACGAAACCTTCGGCGTGCCGACCATCACCGACATCCTGCAAGAGCTGGAAAAGCCGGGCCGCGACCCGCGTCCGGAGTTCAAGACCGCTGAGTTCCAGGAAGGTGTGGAAGACCTCAAGGACCTGCAACCGGGCATGATCCTCGAAGGCGTGGTGACCAACGTGACCAACTTCGGCGCGTTTGTGGACATCGGCGTGCATCAGGACGGTTTGGTGCATATTTCCGCGCTTTCGGAGAAATTCATCAAGGACCCACGTGAGGCGGTGAAAGCCGGCGACGTGGTCAAAGTGAAGGTCATGGAAGTCGACATCCCGCGCAAACGCGTCGGCCTGTCGATGCGCATGAGCGACACCCCCGGCGAGAAAATCGACGGCGCCCGTGGCGCACGCCCAGGCTCGGCACCGCGCCAGTCGCAGAACAACGCGCCACGCAAGGAAACCGCCACAGCCGCGCCGAGCAACAACGCCATGGCCTCGCTGTTCGCCAACGCCAAACAGTTGAAGAAACGCTGATGGAAATGCCGGCTGGCTTGACCCAAAGCGCCTTCAGCGACTTGATTGGCTGCCGCCTGCAACGCCTTGAAGAAGGCGTTGCCGAGGTGGCCCTGACCCTGGAGCCGCACCTGCGCAACCGCGCGGGCAAGCTCCATGGCGGGGCGATTTTCAGCCTGGTGGACATTACGATGGGGCTGGCCTGTTCCAGCTCCCATGGTTTCGACCAACAGAGCGCGACTATCGAGTGCAAGATCAACTACATCCGCGCCGTGGAAGACGGCGACGTGTTGTGCACCAGCCGGGTGATTCATGCCGGTCGGCGCACGCTGGTGGTGGAAGCGGATGTGCACCAGGGCGACCGGCTTGTCGCAAAAGCACAGGGCACCTTCGCTGTCCTATAGCTCCCCGCCCACGATTTGAGTTAATTTCGGCGCTGCACAAACGGCGTCGGAATTTTCTCGCTGCGCTGTAGCCAAATTCATGGAGTGAAGTCGGCTTTTTCAGAGCGGGTCAAATCGACTCTAAACCAGGCGAAAACGCCAGTTTTAACTTCACCCTTGTAGACCGTCCTGCCCACCCCCATATTGGGGCGACTGACGCGTGAAGGAATCCAACTTGAGCGAACTTCTCAACCGCCGCCTGGCCCTGCTCGGCAAGCGCGAACACCTCTCCCTGCTAGAGCAGTGCTTGCACGGCATCGAGCGCGAATGCCTGCGCGTCACCGCTGAGGGTCGCCTGGCGCAGACGCCGCACCCCGAAGCCTTGGGCGCCGCGTTGACCCATGAACAGATCACCACTGACTATTCGGAATCGTTGCTGGAGTTCATCACTCCTGCCCTGCCCAACCCGGCCGATACCTTGAGCAGCCTGGACAAGATCCACCGCTTTGCCTACAGCAAGCTCGGCAGCGAGTACCTGTGGAGCCCGTCGATGCCGTGCCCGTTGCCGGCCGAGGAAGATATTCCGATTGCCTACTACGGCACCTCCAATATCGGACAGCTCAAGTACGTGTATCGCAAGGGCCTGGCCCTGCGTTACGGCAAAACCATGCAGTGCATCGCTGGCATCCACTACAACTTTTCCCTGCCGGAACCGTTGTGGCCGTTGCTCAAGGAGACTGAGGGGTATGTCGGTACTGACCGCGACTTCCAGTCCGACGCCTATATCGCGCTGATCCGTAACTTCCGTCGCTACAGCTGGCTGTTGATGTATCTGTTCGGCGCCTCGCCAGCCCTGGACGCGGGCTTCCTGCGCGGTCGCTCGCACCAACTGGAAGTGCTCGACGCCGACACCCTGTACCTGCCCTACGCCACCAGCCTGCGCATGAGCGACCTGGGTTACCAAAGCAACGCCCAGGCCGGTCTTACGCCGTGCTACAACGACTTGGCCAGCTACACCGACAGCCTGCGTGAAGCGGTGGCAACGCCCTACGCGCCGTACGTCGAAGTCGGCACGCACAAGGACGGTGAATGGGTACAGCTGAACACCAACATCCTGCAGATCGAAAACGAGTACTACTCCAACATTCGCCCCAAACGCGTGACCTACACCGGCGAACGGCCGATCCAGGCGCTGATGGCGCGTGGCATCCAGTACATCGAAGTGCGTTGCCTGGACATCAACCCGTTCCTGCCGATGGGTATCGACTTGCAAGAGTCGCGCTTCCTTGACGCGTTCCTGTTGTATTGCGCGCTGAACGACAGCCCGCTATTCGCGAATAACGAGTGCGGTAATGCCACCTCCAACTTCCTCAGCGTGGTCAAGGAGGGTCGTCGTCCGGGCCTGCAATTGCAGCGCGACGGCCAGCCTGTGGACATGAAGGAATGGGCCGCCGAATTGCTGGAAAAAATCGCACCGCTGGCGGCCCTGCTCGATGAAAGCCATGGCATCACCGAACACAGCCAGGCGCTGGACGCCCAGCTGGCGAAGGTCAAGGACTCGTCCCTGACCCCTTCGGCCCAAGTGCTGGCAGCGATGGCTGAGCGCAAGCAGAGCTTTGCGCAGTTCTCCCTGCACCAGAGCCAGTTGCATGCCGAGCACTTCCGCAAGGAGCCGTTGCCGGCCGAAGAGCAGGCACGCTTCGAAGAGCTGGCGCGTACGTCGCTGGCACAGCAGGCGGAGCTGGAGCAGAACGAAGTGGGCGATTTTGATGTGTTTGTCGGGTCATACCAGGCGAGCATCTTGGCCATCAGCAACTAACCGATTCCCCATGTGAATGGGGTCAATGTGGGAGGGGCGGTGCGACGATTCGACTTGCCCCCGATAGCGGTGTATCAGCCAGTGATGTGCTGACTGAAAGACCGCTATCGGGGGCAAGCCCCCTCCCACATTTGACCTCATTTCAATTGAGGTTCAGCGCTCACCCTTCTTCTCATAAGCTCATTCGAAAATGTTATTTATTTTCGAGTTCTTAGATCATTTAGTCTCCTCACACGCCGACCCTCGGCCGCCTGATTGAGGAGCTTCCCCTTGAAACTATTGACCCCTCTGCGCCTCTTGGCGGCGCTGTCCCTGGCCGGTGCCAGCCTGTTCGCCCAGGCGGCGGATGTGACCGTGGCGTACCAGACCACCGTGGACCCGGCCAAGGTCGCCCAGGCCGACGGCGCGTATGAAAAAGCCACCAACGCCAAGATCAACTGGCGCAAATTCGACAATGGCGCCGACATCATCGCCGCCATCGCCTCCGGCGACGTGCAGATCGGCTACCTCGGTTCCAGCCCGCTGACCGCCGCCATCACCCGCAAAGTACCGGTGGAAACCTTCCTCGTCGCCACCCAGATCGGCGGCGCCGAAGCGCTGGTGGCGCGCAATGGTTCGGGGATCAACAGCCCGCAGGACCTGATCGGCAAGAAAGTCGCCGTGCCGTTTGTGTCCACCGGCCATTACAGCCTGCTGGCCGCGTTGAAGCACTGGAACATCGACGCGTCCAAAGTGACCATCCTCAACCTCGCACCGCCGGCGATCATCGCCGCCTGGAAGCGCGGTGATATCGACGCGACCTACGTCTGGGACCCGGCCCTGGGCGTGGCCAAGGAAAACGGCAAGGTGCTGATCACCTCCGGCGAACTGGCCAAGTTTGGCGCACCGACCTTCGATGCCTGGATCGTACGTAAGGATTTTGCCGAGAAGCACCCGGAAATTGTCACCGCCTTCGCCAAGGTCACGCTGGACGCCTACGCCGCCTACCGCAAAGACCCACAAGCCTGGCTCGCCGACAAAGGCAACGTCGACAAACTGGTGAAGCTCTCCGGCGCCAAGGCCGACGATATCCCGCTGCTGCTGCAAGGCAACGTCTACCCGCTGGCCGCTGACCAAGTGACGCTGCTGGGCGCCCCGACCACCAAGGCCGTGACCGATACCGCTGCGTTCCTCAAGGAGCAGGGCAAGGTCGACGCCGTGCTGCCGGACTACGCCCCTTACGTCAGCGCCAAGTTCATTACCAACTGATCAGGAGTTCATCGCGATGGCCTTGCTACAACTGGAGCGCATCAGCGCACAGTACCCAGGCGCCACACAACCGGTACTGTCTGACATCTCAATCGACCTGGGGCCCCAGCAATTGCTGGTGGCCCTCGGCCCGTCCGGCAGTGGCAAGACTTCGCTGTTGAACCTGATTGCCGGCTTTGTCGAACCCTCCGCCGGGCGCATCACCCTCGATGGTGTGCCGGTCAAAGGCCCCAGCGCCGAACGCGGCGTGGTGTTCCAGGACGACGCCCTGCTGCCCTGGCAGGACGTGCTGGCCAACGTCGGCTTCGGCCTGGAACTGGCCGGCGTGCCCAAGGCACAGCGTGAAGTGCGCGCCCGGGAAATGCTCGCCTTGGTCGACCTGGCCGGTTTCGACAGCCGTCGAATCTGGCAGCTTTCCGGCGGCCAGAAGCAACGTGTCGGCCTCGCCCGCGCGCTGGCGGCAGACCCACGCGTGTTGTTGATGGACGAACCCTTCGGCGCCCTCGATGCGTTTACTCGTGAACAGATGCAGGAGCTGTTGCTGCAAGTCTGGCAACGCACGTCCAAGCCGGTGTTCCTGATTACCCATGACATCGAAGAGGCGGTTTTCCTCGCCACGGACTTGATTCTGCTGGCGCCCAACCCTGGGCAAATCGTCGAGCGTCTGAGCCTGGACTTCGGCCAGCGCTACGCGGCCGGTGAGTCGGCACGGGCGATCAAGTCCGACCCGCGCTTTATCGAAACCCGCGAACACGTGCTGGGCAAAGTGTTCTCGCAACGGCAGGTGTCCGCATGAGCAGTTACGAAATCGCCACTGTCGTTGAGGCGGTGGCCCAGGTCGTTACCCCGATACGTCGCCGCATAAGCACGCGCTGGATCAGCGTGCTGACGCTCGTCGCCTTGTTGGCCACCTGGTGGGCCGTGACCGCCACCGGGTTGATCGAACCACTATTCCTGCCGCCGCCCTCCGCCGTGCTGCAAAAAGGCTGGCTGCTGGCGACCACCGGCTATATGGATTCCACCCTGTGGCAGCACTTGGGTTCGAGCCTCAGCCGCATCGGCCTGGGCCTGGGTTTTGCCGTGCTGACTGCCGTGCCGGTGGGGATTGCCATCGGTTCCAACCGGGTTGCCCGCGGTGTGCTCGACCCGCTGATCGAGTTTTATCGACCGATTCCGCCGCTGGCCTATCTGCCGTTGATCGTGATCTGGTGCGGCATCGGCGAGCTGTCCAAGGTGCTGCTGATTTACCTGGCGATCTTTGCGCCGATCGCCATCGCCACCGCGACCGGCGTGCGCACCGTCGACCCGGCCAAACTGCGTGCGGCGCAGTCATTGGGAGCGACCCGCGCCCAGCTGATTCGCCATGTGATTTTGCCGAGTGCCCTGCCCGACATCCTCACCGGTGTACGCATCGGCCTGGGCGTGGGCTGGTCCACCCTGGTCGCGGCCGAGTTGATCGCCGCCACCAGCGGCCTGGGCTTTATGGTGCAGTCGGCGGCGCAGTTCCTGGTCACCGATGTGGTGGTGCTGGGCATTCTGGTTATCGCCCTGATTGCCTTTGCCATGGAAATGGGCCTGCGCGCCCTTCAGCGCAAGTTGGTGCCGTGGCATGGCCAGGCACATTGAGTGAGAACCGCATGAGCAGCCTGACCGTTACCCCATTAAGCATCGCCCTTGGCGCCGAGATCAGTGGCGTCGACATCACCCAGCCGCTGAACCTGGAACAGCGTGACGCCATCGAACAGGCGTTGCTGACCCATTCGGTACTGTTCTTCCGTGGCCAGGAAATCACCCCACAGCAACAAGCACGCTTCGCGGCGAATTTTGGCGACCTGCACATCCACCCGATCTACCCCAACGTGCCGGAACAGCCCGAAGTGCTGATCCTCGACACCGCCGTCACCGACGTGCGCGACAACGCGGTGTGGCACACCGACGTGACCTTCCTGCCCACCCCGGCGCTCGGCGCGGTGCTGAGTGCCAAGCAGCTGCCGGCATTTGGCGGTGACACGTTGTGGGCCAGCGGGATTGCGGCGTATGAAGCGCTGTCGGCGCCATTGAAGCGTTTGCTCGACGGGCTTACCGCGACCCACGACTTCACCAAATCCTTTCCGCTGGAGCGCTTTGGCAACACCGCCGAAGACCTGGCGCGCTGGGAAGAAACCCGCCGGAAGAACCCGCCGTTGTCGCACCCAGTGGTGCGCACGCATCCGGTGAGCGGACGTAAGTCGCTGTTCGTCAGTGACGGGTTTACCACCAGGATCAATGAGCTGGAACCGGCGGAAAGCGAAGCGATACTGAAGCTGCTGTTCGCCCACGCGACACGCCCGGAATTCACCATCCGCTGGCGCTGGCAGGAGAATGATGTGGCGTTCTGGGACAACCGCGTGACCCAGCATTACGCGGTGGATGATTACCGGCCACAGCGGCGGGTGATGCACCGGGCGACGATTTTGGGTGACGTCCCGTTCTAGAGCCTGACGAAGATCAAATGTGGGAGGGGCGGTGCGACGATTCGACTTGCCCCCGATAGCAGTGGACCAGTCACTGATGTGTTGGCTGATACACCGCAATCGGGGGCAAGCCCCCTCCCACATTGACCGCGTACTGTCTTTTATTCAGCGGTGGAGGGCTTTTCCCACAGGTTGATCCCGCCTTCCTGGGCAAACCGGTCGATCTCCGCCAGCTCTTCTGCACTGAAGCTCAAGTTCTTCAACGCCCCGACGTTCTCAATGATTTGCTCTGGCCGGCTCGCGCCGATCAGTGCACTGGTCACCCGTGGATCACGCAACGTCCAGGCCAACGCCAATTGGGCCAAACTCTGGCCACGACGCTGGGCGATTTCGTTCAGTGCACGTACGTGAGCGATGTTTTCTTCGGACAGGTGCTTGGCCTGCAACGAACCACCGCCCGGGCGATTGACCCGAGCATCGGCCGGTACGCCGTTGAGGTATTTGTCGGTCAACAAACCCTGGGCCAACGGGGTGAACGCAATCACTCCGGCACCGAGTGCTTCGGTGGTGTCCAACAGGTCTTTTTCCACCCAGCGGTTAAGCAGGTTGTAGGCCGGCTGGTGGATCAGCAACGGCACTTTCCACTCTTGGAGCAGGGCAGCGATTTCACGGGTTTTTACGCCGGAATACGACGAGATACCGATGTACAGCGCCTTGCCTTGTTGCACGGCGGTGGCGAGGGCGCTGGCGGTTTCTTCCAGTGGGGTGTCGGGGTCGAAACGGTGGGAGTAGAAGATGTCCACGTAGTCGACGCCCAGGCGTTGCAGGCTCTGGTCCAGGCTCGCCAGGATGTATTTGCGCGAACCGCCGCCCTGACCGTAAGGGCCTGGCCACATGTCCCAACCGGCTTTGCTGGAGATGATCAATTCATCGCGGTAGTGCTTGAAATCTTCGCGCAGCAAACGGCCGAAATTGATCTCGGCGCTGCCGTACGGTGGGCCGTAGTTGTTGGCCAGGTCGAAGTGGTTGATCCCCAGGTCGAACGCGGTGCGCAGCAGGGCGCGCTGGGTGTCGATCGGGGTGCTGTCGCCAAAGTTGTGCCACAGGCCGAGGGACAGTGCAGGCAGCACCAATCCACTGCGGCCTACGCGGCGATACGGGATAGATTCATAGCGGTTTTCGGCAGCAATGTACGTCATCGAATCCTCTCTGGGCTTAGGGCAAATAAGCCCTGGGAATAAGGTTATTCCCAGGGCTTTTAACCGGCTGAATCGCTTAAGTCTGCCCTTTCGTTTTACAGCAATTGCCTACCAGAGTGGAACGACGTAGCTGACATAAAAGCGGTTTTCATCCTGCACGGTGGCACCGGTGATGTCGGGGCTGGCGTGGGCATTTTTCCAGGTCACACCCAGGCCTTTGAGCGTGCCTGTAGGCACTTGATACGCCACGGCGACGTTGCGCTCCCATTCGCTGGTGTTGCCTTGCGCAGTGCGGATGTCATCGCCATGGGCGTAGGCGGCGGAGAACGTCAGGCCGGTAAGGCCGAGCTTGCCGAAGTCATACTTGTATTGCGCCAGCCACGTGCGCTCGCCGGCGTGCTGGAATTTGTTCAACTGCATGTTGGTCAGTGCCGGGGTGTCGGCGCCTGAGCCGGGGCCTTGACGGTTGTCGCCGCTGTTCAGGCCGGAGTCGAGGTACGGAAAGTCGCTGTCGCCGCTGTTTTTCTGAATGCCGAGACCGATGGTATGACCGTCCAGGCTGTAGCTTTCAAGCAAGCTGGCGGTGGTCTGGTTGATGCGGCCTTTGCTCACGCCATCGCCGTACAGGCCACTGGCGGCGTAGTCTTTGTCGCCATCTGCGTTGCCGCCCACACCCAGGCTGCGGAACACGCGGATATCGGTATCGAAGGCGCCCACCGCCACAGCGTCATGACGCTTGGCGCCGAGGAAGAACTGCTGGTAGTAGTCCTCAAGGTTGGAATACCACAGGCTGACCGTGGTGTTCTGGATGCCGGTGTAGTCGGCACCGCCGAACAGGAAGCGGTCGCTCTCTTTGGTACCACCGGCGGTGATCATGCCCTGGTCGCCGGTTTCGTTGCGGATCTTGGTCTTGAAGATATCGCCGCCGGTGAAGGTGAAATCGCTCAAGTCCTTGGAGACCAATTGCACGCCGGTGTTGGTCTGCTGGTACAGGCGACCGTCCGTGTTGGCGAGTATCGGATTGTTGCCATACAGGGTGCCGACACGCAGTTCATCCTTGGCGAAGCGCATCTTGAACGTCGGGCTCAGCACGCCGAACTGGTCGGCGGATTTGCCGTTGTCCAGCGGGAACATGCTGCCGGGGTAGCGGCTCTGGTGATCCTTGTCGTTGAGGTCGCCGCCGGAGTCCAGTTTCAAGCCGTAGAACGCTTGCAGATCCAGACCAAAACCCACAGGCCCCTCGGTGTAGCCGGACTTGAAGTTGAACTCGAAACCCTGGCCCCAATCGCGAATGCTGTGGGCCTTGGCGGTGCTGTTCACCACGTCACGTCCCTGCTGGTTGAGATAGCGATTGAGCAGGGTCACATCGGCGTGGCTGTCATCAATAAAGTCGGCGTGGGCGGACAGCATAAAGCTCGCCATGGCGACACCCACCATGGGGCTTAATAACGTCTTCATTGTTACCGGTCTCCGTCACTGTTCTGAAATGAAAGCGTCAAACGCTTCACACAATTACGCAGTGGGCAGATGACAGTTACGCGTCAAAACCGGGTTGGGCCGGATGAAATTAAATTTAAGAAAGCCCTGTAGATCAGGGCCTTGCGAGGTTTTTTGTGGGAGGGGGCTTGCCTGCGATAGCAGTGTGTCAGTCAGCATATGCATTGACTGGTTCACCGCCATCGGGGGCAAGCCCCCTCCCACAAAAGGCAGACTTCACAAACCGGCTTTCAGCGCACCAAATGCAGGAACTGCAAATGCCGCTCGTACTGGTCGAGGATGTCGTTGATGATTTGCTCCTTGGTGTAACCCATCAAATCGTAGTCCTGGCTGCCCTCGGCCAAGTGCACTTCCGCCCGGTAGTAGCGACGGTTGTTGAGCTCTTTGGAGCCCATGCCGCCCCGGGCGAACGATGGCGTGAAGTAACCGCGCATCTGCACTTGGTACACGAACGGATGCTCCTCACCGTGGCCGACTTCCAGGCTGACGCTGTCGTTGGCCGGGTCCGGTTGGGTGGTCACATTCAGGCCTTTTTCGACGAACACCGCGGTCACATCTTCAATGGCCGGGCGCACGGTCGATTCCAGGAAGCGGTACACCTCGTCACGCGATGGGAAGTGCAAGGCATGGCTCAAGCGCTGGCGCCAACCGCCCCGTCCCTTGCGCGACGCCGAAACCGGCGCCAATGAATGCAACTGCGCAATCTGCTTTTGCGACTCGAGGTAGAACGCCTTGTGCAGCCCCCACATCATCAGCAACAGGATCATCGAGAACGGCAACGAGGTCAGCACCACCGCTGACTTGAGCGAGTCGATGCTGCCGGCAAACAGCAGCGCACTGGTGACCAGCGCCGTCATCGCGCCCCAGAACACCCGCAGCCATTTCGGCCCGTCTTCGTCGGCATTGCCGCCCTTGGACGACAGGGTCGACAGCACCACGGTGCCGGAGTCGGCCGAGGTGACGAAGAACACAAAACTGATAAACACCGTGACCGCGATCACCACCTTGCTCCACGGGTAGGTTTCCAGCAGCAGGTAGAGGCTCATCGACGGGTCATCGATGGCCGACTGACCGAGTGCGGCCATGCCATGGTTGAGCACTTGATCGATGGCACTGTTGCCGAAAATCGACATCCACGCCAGGGTGAAACCCAGCGGGATCAGCAGCACGCCAAACACGAATTCGCGGATGGTGCGGCCACGGGAAATACGTGCGATGAACAGGCCCACGAACGGCGACCATGCGATCCACCAGGCCCAGTAGAACACCGTCCAACCGCCCAGCCAGTCGCTGGGCTTGTCGTAGGCGTAGACGTCGAAACTCTTGGTCGGCAATGCGCCGAGGTAGTCGCCGATGTTCTGGATCAGCGTGTTGAGCAAGTGCTGGGTAGGCCCGGCAAACAACACAAACAGCAGCAGCGCACAAGCCAGCAGCATGTTGATGTCGGACATCACCCGCACGCCCTTGTCGACGCCAGCCACCGCGACGATGATCGCAGCGCCCATCATCAAGGTGATCAAGCCGACCTGGATCCACTGGGTATGCGCGATGCCGAACAGGTAGTCCAGACCGGAGTTGAGGTGCAGCACCCCAAAACCCATGTCCGCGCCCAGGCCGAACACCGTGGCGATGATGCCGAAGCCATCTACCGCATAGCCGATGGGGCCATTGATGCGCTTGCCGATCAGCGGGTACAGCGCCGAGCGCAAGGCCAGCGGCAGGTTATGCCGGTAGGCGAAATACGCCAGGGCCATGCCAACAAACGCGAACACGCCCCAGCCGTGCAGGCCCCAGTGCAGAAACAGAATCTGCATGGCCTGGCGTGCGGCATCTGCATTCATCGGCGCGCCTTGTGGCGGTTGCTCCAGGTGCGTCAGCGGCTCGGATACACAGAAGAAAAACAGCGTGATGCTGATCCCGGCGGCGAACAGCATGCCGGCCCAGGACAGGTAACTGAATTCGGGCTCGTCGTGGTCGGCACCGAGTTTTATCTTGCCGTAGCCCGATAGCGCGGTGACCACCACGAAGACCAGATACAGGGTCATCGCCAACATGTAGTACCAGCCGACCGTGTTGGCCGCCCAGTTTTGCGCGGCCAGCAACCAGGCGCCGGCCTGTTGCGGGATAGCGATGACAGTGACGCCGAACAGCAAAATGACCGTTGCAGCGAAGTAGAAGACCGGCGCGTTCATGCGCACCAGTCCGCTGGATGGGGTGGACGATGCACTCATGAACGATGCACCCCGAAAGCGTGGGATATGGCTGGGAAAAACGGACTCAGCAAAGGTAAGCCTCCTGTTGTGAGCGGGCAGCGAACCACCGGGTTTAACTTGAACAAGCGTTCAAGTTAAACATGAATAGGGGGTTCAGGACTAATCGCGGGGCTGAGTGGTCGTTGGATGGATCATTGATTTGGCAATGCAATCAATGTGGGAGGGGCGGTGCGACGATTCGACTTGCCCCCGATGGCGGTGCTTCAGTCAAGGAAATGCTGACTGACACACCGCTATCGGGGGCAAGCCCCCTCCCACAGGGACCTAATTAGGCCCGTTACTTTTGCGTACCGTCATCATGCTGCAAATTGGCCTGGGTGATATTCGCCCCCGCCGGCACGCTGCGGGTCAGCCACACGTTGCCGCCAATGGTCGAGCCTTGGCCGATGGTGATACGCCCCAGAATCGTCGCCCCCGCGTAGATCACCACGTCATCCTCGACAATCGGGTGACGCGGATGGCCCTTCTGCAACTGCCCATCTTCATCCGCCGGGAAGCGCTTGGCGCCGAGGGTCACGGCCTGGTAGATACGCACCCGCTCGCCAATGATCGCAGTCTCGCCGATCACCACGCCGGTGCCGTGGTCGATAAAGAAGCTCGGGCCGATCTGCGCGCCGGGGTGGATATCGATGCCAGTCGCCGAGTGCGCAATCTCCGCGCTGATCCGCGCCAACAATGGCAAGCCCGCACGGTACAGGTGGTGCGCCAGGCGATGGTGTATCACCGCCAAAATACCGGGGTAGCACAGCAGCACTTCATCCACGCTGCGGGCGGCCGGGTCACCGTGATAGGCGGCGAGTACGTCGGTGTCCAACAGGCTGCGCAGGGACGGCAGGGCCAGGGCGAAATCCTGGATCAGGCGGATGGCCAGGGCATCGACTTCGCTGTCGTCCTTGGCGCCTTGGCGTGCTGCATAACGCAGCTCCAGGCGCGCCTGGCCGAGCAAGGCGTTCAACGCCACATCGAGGGTATGACCGACGTAGAAGTCTTCACTTTCTTCACGCAAATCCACGGGCCCCAAGCGCATGGGAAACAGCGCGCCGCACAATGCCTCGAGAATCTGCGCCACCGCTTCGCGGGACGGCAACTCGCGGCCACCGTGCTCGCCGCTCAGGCGACCATTGCGCGTTCGCCACTGGTCCCGCGCGCCGCGCAGTTGGCTGACGATGGTCTGTAGTTGCCAATGACTGGAACGCTCACTCACGGTCTTCACTCCTGACGAAATGCCCATCACTTTACGGTATGCACCCTCAGCGCCCTTAAGAACCAATGGTGTGATGCTAAGAACCATCCGGCATAAGCGATTGGCGGTTGCCCGATGAAAAGTGCCTGCCTATAGTCGGCCCATCACTTAGCAACCGTGCGTCGTCATGATCAAACAACAGCTCGACCGTTTTAACCGTCTGGAACTGCTGGGCGGCGCCACCGCCCTGGAAAAACTCGAGCGGCTGTCGGCCTGGCTGGGCAGGGATATCTACGTCAAGCGTGACGACACCACGCCCCTGGCCATGGGTGGCAACAAGCTGCGCAAACTCGAATACCTGGCGGCAGATGCCATCGCTCAAGGCGCCGACACCCTGGTGACCGCCGGTGCGATTCAGTCCAACCATGTACGCCAGACCGCCGCCCTGGCTGCCAAGCTTGGCCTGGGCTGTGTGGCGTTGCTGGAAAACCCTACCGGCACTGACGACCCCAACTACCTGGGCAACGGCAACCGCCTGCTGCTGGAGTTATTCGACGCCAAGGTGGAGCTGGTGGAAAACCTCGACAACGTCGACGACCAGCTAAACGCCCTCGCCGACCGCCTGCGCAGCAACGGCAAGAAGCCGTATCTGGTGCCCATCGGCGGCTCCAACGCCCTCGGCGCATTGGGTTATGTGCGCGCCGGGCTGGAATTGGCAGCGCAGATCGAAGACAGCGGGATTGAGTTTGCCGCTGTGGTGCTGGCCTCCGGTAGCGCCGGGACACACAGCGGGTTGGCATTGGCCTTGAGCCAAGTGTTGCCGGAGCTGCCGGTCATTGGCGTAACCGTCTCGCGCACCGATGAAGCCCAGCGCCCGAAAGTCCAGGGCCTGGCCGAGCGCACCGCCGAGCTGCTGGGTGTGGATATCCCCGAAGCCTTCAAGGTGATCCTGTGGGACGAATACTTCGGCCCGCGCTACGGCGAGCCCAATGCCGGCACCCTGGCGGCGATCAAGCTGCTGGCCAGCCAGGAAGGCCTGCTGCTGGACCCGGTCTACACTGGCAAGGCCATGGCGGGTTTGCTGGATGGTATCGGGCGCCAGCGGTTTGAGGAGGGGCCGATCATTTTCCTGCATACCGGTGGAGCGCCGGCGCTGTTTGCCTACGACTCAGTATTCAACTGAATAAATGCGGGCCAAATGTGGGAGGGGGCTTGCCCCCGATAGCAGTGGGTCAGTGACACATTTATAACCTGACACACCGCTATCGGGGGCAAGCCCCCTCCCACATTGGAAGCACCACATATTCAATAATTGAATATCAAATTAGATTTATATTATTTTCAAGTCTTAAAAATCGACTTTATAGTCGCGGCTTTAAGGCAGGATACAACCACTGCGTCACCTGCTTCGCTCAACATAAAAAACACAGGGGCTCTTCATGACTATTTCTGTATTGCGTCGTACGTTGTTGGTTGGCACTTTGGGCTTGGCGCTTGGGGCTGGCCTGATGGGTCAGGCGGTTGCCGGCGAGCAACTGGACAACATCCAGAAAGCCGGCGTGATCAATGTCGGCCTGGAAGGGACTTACCCACCGTTCAGCTTCGTCGATGAAAGCGGCAAGCTCGCAGGCTTCGAAGTCGAACTTTCCGAAGCCCTGGCCAAAGAGCTGGGTGTGAAGGTCAAGCTGCAAGCCACCAAGTGGGACGGCATCCTGGCGGCACTGGAATCCAAGCGTCTGGACGCTGTGATCAACCAGGTGACCATCTCCGAAGAGCGCAAGAAAAAATACGATTTCTCCGAGCCCTACACCGTTTCCGGGATCCAGGCGCTGGTCCTGAAGAAGAACGAAGACAAGCTCAACATCAAATCCGCTGCTGACCTGGCCGGTAAAAAAGTCGGCGTGGGCCTGGGCACCAACTACGAAGAGTGGGTAAAAGCCAACGTCAAGGGCGCTGATGTGCGCACCTACGAAGATGACCCGACCAAGTTCCAGGACCTGCGCATCGGCCGTATCGACGCCATCCTGATCGACCGTCTGGCGGCGCTGGAATATGCCAAGAAAGCCCCTGACACCGCCGCTGCCGGCGATGCGTTTTCCCGTCAGGAAGCCGGTGTAGCCCTGCGTAAAGGCGAGCCGGAGTTGCTGGCGGCGGTCAACAAGGCCATCGATAAGCTGCGCGCTGACGGTACGTTGAAGAAGCTGTCCGAGAAGTACTTCAACGCTGACGTTACTCAATAATGGAAGCAAAGCTCCAACTGATCCTGAGCTCCACGCCCTTCCTGATGCAGGGCGTGTACTTCACCATCATCCTGAGCCTGGGTGGCTTGTTCTTCGGCTTTCTGATGGGCTTTGGCCTGGCCCTGATGCGCTTGTCGCGGTTCAAGTCGCTGAGCTGGTTCGCCCGTGTCTACGTGTCGTTCTTTCGCGGCACGCCGCTGCTGGTGCAACTGTTCATGATGTATTACGGCTTGCCGCAAGTGGGGATCGAACTGGATCCGATCCCCGCCGCGCTGATCGGCCTGTCGCTGAACATGGCGGCGTACATCTGTGAGACCTTGCGCGCCGCCATCAGCTCTATCGAGCGTGGCCAGTGGGAAGCCGCTGCCAGTATCGGCATGACGCGGGTGCAGACCCTGCGCCGGGCGATCCTGCCGCAGGCGATGCGCACGGCATTACCGCCGCTGGGCAACAGCTTCACGTCGCTGGTAAAGGACACCTCACTGGCCGCGACCATCCAGGTGCCCGAGTTGCTGCGTCAGGCGCAGTTGGTTTCCGCACGCACCTTCGAAATCTTTGCCATGTACCTTTCAGCCGCGCTGATCTATTGGGTATTGGTGAGCATCCTGGCGCATCTGCAAAACCGCCTGGAAGACCGGGTCAACCGGCATGACCTGGAGTCTTGAAGCATGATCGTGGTTGAAAAACTGACCAAACAATTCAAGGGCCAGGTGGTGCTCGACGGTATCGACCTGGTGGTCAACCCCGGGGAGGTGGTGGCCATTATCGGCCCCAGCGGCTCCGGCAAGACCACCCTGCTGCGCTGCCTGAACCTGCTTGAAGAACCCACCAGCGGCCGTATCAAGGTGGGCGATATCGAGATCGACGGCAGCAAGCCGCTGACCCAGCAACAAGGCCTGGTGCGGCGCCTGCGCCAGCACGTGGGTTTCGTGTTCCAGAATTTCAACCTGTTTCCTCACCGCACCGCGCTGGAAAACGTCATCGAAGGCCCCACCGTGGTCAAGAAGATGCCCCACGACGCGGCAGTGACCCTGGGCCGCAAGCTGCTGGCCAAGGTCGGCCTGGCGGGCAAGGAAGATGTCTACCCACGGCGTCTCTCCGGCGGCCAGCAACAGCGCGTGGCGATTGCTCGGGCGCTCGCGATGGAGCCCGAGGTCATCCTGTTCGACGAACCCACCTCGGCCCTCGACCCGGAGCTGGTGGGTGAAGTGCTGGCGACCATCCGCAGCCTCGCTGAAGAGAACCGCACGATGGTCATCGTCACCCACGAGATGAGCTTCGCCCGGGATGTGGCCAACCGAGTGATCTTCTTCGACAAGGGCGTGATCGTGGAGCAAGGCGAAGCCAAGGCATTGTTTGCCAACCCCAAAGAAGAGCGCACCAAGCAGTTCCTGAGCAAATTCCTGGCTCATTGATACGTGGCATACCGCTAACCTGTGGCGAGGGAGCTTGCTCCCGCTGGGCTGCGAAGCGGCCCCAAAAATGTTGGGAGCGCTGCGCACTCCAGCGGGAGCAAGCTCCCTCGCCACAATAAACTGTTCCTACAAGAAATCCTCGTAGCAACAAGTAATCCGTCGCCAACCCCCACCTAAATATCCCTGCGCCAGTCAGACCCTTCTGAATCTGCTCCAACCCGCCGTTTAGCCTTTTGCCGCCATTGACCCTCCTTGGCCAACCCTCTTATCTAGCACCCAGAGGATTGGATCCTATCCCGGCTACTCACTGAATCGTTCTTTTCGGCCTCCCGCTACCGAGGCCGGAACGATCGCTGCTGGCTGCATCAAGGAGATTACTTATGACGCACACTCTGCTCACCGCCCCGACGCTGCCCCAAGCCCATCGCAACGGCATCAATGCCCACGCTGCCGCCCAATTGCAGGTCGACATCCCCCCCTATCCCGGCATGGATGAAGGCGACCTGATCGAACTGTTCTGGAACAACTGCTTTGCTGCCTCTCGGCGGGTGACCGCGTGCAAGGTCGGCACCCCGACCCACCTGCGTGTGCCAGAAAGTTTCGTGCTGGATGGCGCAGCCCAGGTGCATTACCAGGTCATGCAAGTAGGTTACGCCCCGGCGCGCTCGGCGGTGGCCCGTGTGCGCGTCAAGACCAATCACCCCGGCGGCCAACCCCTGCCTCCCCACAGCGACGAAAACCAGAACCTCGCCCCCGTAGGCCTGCCTGACACCATCCGCCGCTACGGGGTCAACGCCAGCCAGGTACGGCGCGGCATTCCATTGACCATCGAGCCCTGGCTGAACATGGCCACAGGCGACGCCATCACGCTGCGCTGGGGCGATGTACGCCTGGACCTGCCCAGTCTCAAGGCCAGGGATGTCGGCGTGGCCGTGCAGGTGTGGGTGCCCTCTGCGGTGATTACCGAAGCCGGTGATGACAGCCGCCTGGACGTCACCTACTGCATCCTCGACCGCGTAGGCAACAATTCGCGCTGGGCACCGGCACGCACCTTACGCATCGCACCCGCAGCGCCAACCCGCCAGACCGGTACAGCGCTGATCTATCAGCCTCGTCCCTTCGGCTCACCCTCGGAACCGGGGTGACAGCCCTTCTATGCTTATTCCAAAAAGCACGTTTATTTAAATATTTAACGCGCTTAGGGTATATGCACCGGACCACCGGACATCTCTGATTTTTCTGTTTTCATTTCATTGAATGCGAGGTCGGTATGGTCAGAATTACCCCGGTGCACAACGCCAGGGCATTACGTGCAGCCAAGGAGCGGCGCTGATGTCTAACTTGGCTCAAACACCCCCCCAGAGTGATCTGGATGTCGCTCCGCTGTTGTTGCCGGCCGCCGTGCTGCGCAACGACGCCGAGGCCCTCGACGCCGCCCATGAGCTGGCCCAGGCTGCCCGCCTGCAAGCCGCCAAGCGCGACCAACAACGCAAGCTGCCATGGGCGCAGATCGAGCAGTTCACCCGCAGTGGGCTGGGCAGTATTTCCATTCCCCGCGAATACGGCGGCCCGCAGGTGTCCTTTGTGACCCTGGCCGAGGTGTTCGCGATCATCAGCGCGGCAGACCCGGCCCTCGGCCAGATCCCGCAGAACCATTTCGGCATCCTGCACCTGTTGCAGGGTGCGGCTACCGAGCATCAAAAAAAGCAGTTGTTCCAGAGCGTCCTCGACGGCTGGCGCATCGGCAATGGCGGCCCGGAACGCGGCACCAGGAACACCTTGGAACTCAAGGCCCGCATCACCGCCGAGGGTGACGGCTACGTGATCAGCGGCCAGAAGTTCTATTCCACTGGTGCGTTGTTTGCGCATTGGGTCGCCGTCAAGGCGTTGAACGATGACGGCAAGCAAGTCATGGCATTCGTACGCCGCGGCAGCGAAGGGCTGCGCATCGTTGACGACTGGTCGGGCTTCGGCCAACGCACCACCGCCAGCGGCACGGTGCTGTTGGACCAAGTGCCCGTGGACGCAGAACGGGTGGTCGAGAACTGGCGCATCGGCGAAACCCCGAATATCCAGGGCGCCGTCTCGCAACTGATCCAGGCCGCCATCGACGCCGGTATTGCACGTGGCGCCCTGGACGACACCATCGCCTTTGTCCGCGAACGTTCGCGCCCGTGGATTGACGCCAAGGTCGAACGCGCCAGTGATGACCTGTATGTGATCGCCGATATCGGCAAGTTGAAGATCGAACTGCACGCCGCCGAAGCCCTGCTGCGCAAGGCCGGCCAGGTGTTGGATCAGGTCAGCGCAGCGCCGATCACCGCGCACTCCGCCGCCCGGGCCTCGATTGCCGTGGCCGAAGCGAAAGTGCTGACCACCGAAGTGTCGTTGCTGGTCAGCGAAAAGCTCTTCGAACTGGCCGGCAGCCGCGCCACCCTCGCCGAATTCAACCTCGACCGTCACTGGCGCAACGCCCGCGTGCACACCCTGCACGACCCGGTGCGCTGGAAGTATCACGCCGTCGGCGCCTATCGATTGAACGGCACGTTACCGGCTCGTCACTCCTGGATTTAACCGACCAGACCTCTGGAGCAAATATGACTTTCTCTGCAAACGTCGCGGTTATCACCAGCGACGAACACGCCCTTGTTGTCGCCAGCGACCTGGCCGAAGACTTCCGCCGCGACAGCGCCCAGCGCGACCGCGAACGCCGCCTGCCCTTGCCCGAACTGGATGTGTTTTCACGCTCCGGCCTGTGGGGCATCAGCGTGCCCAAGGAATATGGCGGTGCGGGCGTGTCCAACGTGACCCTGGCGAAGGTGATTGCGCTGATCGCCCAGGCGGATGCCTCGTTGGGCCAGATCCCGCAAAACCATTTCTACGCCCTAGAAGTACTCCGGGTGAACGGCACACCAGCGCAGCAAAAACGCCTGTACGCCGAAGTGTTGGCTGGCCAGCGTTTCGGCAATGCCCTGGCGGAATTGGGCACTAAAACGGCTCACGACCGCGTCACAAAAATCACCCGCGACGGCGATGGTTTTCGCATCAGCGGCCGCAAGTTCTACTCCACCGGCGCGATCTACGCCCAGCGCATCCCCACCTCGGTGGTGGATGAACACGGTGTGCAGCAACTCGCCTTCGTGCCACGGCACAGCGAAGGTCTGACGGTGATCGACGACTGGAGCGGCTTCGGCCAACGCACCACCGGCAGCGGTTCGGTGGTGTTCGACAACGTGTGGGTGGCTGCCCATGACGTGATCCCATTCCAAAGCGCTTTCGAACGCCCGACCACCGTCGGCCCGCTGGCGCAGATCCTTCACGCCGCCATCGACACCGGCATCGCCCGCGCCGCCTTTGAGGATGCGCTGCACTTTGTGCGCACCAAGACCCGCCCGTGGATCGATTCCGGCAACGACAAAGCCACCGAAGACCCGCTGACCCTGAAAAGCTTCGGCCACCTGAGCATCCGCCTGCACGCCGCCGAAGCGTTGCTGGAGCGCGCCGGTGAGTTCCTCGACCGCGCCCAGGCCGACAGCAATGCCGAAACCGTGGCCGCCGCCTCGATTGCCGTCGCCGAGGTGCGCGCCCTGAGCACTGAAATTTCACTGGCCGCTGGCAGCACCCTCTTCGAACTGGCTGGCAGCCAGGCGACCCTGGCCGAACACGGCCTGGACCGCCACTGGCGCAACGCCCGCGTGCACACCCTGCACGACCCGGTGCGCTGGAAGTACCACGCGGTGGGCAATTACTACCTCAACGATGAAAACCCGCCACTGCGGGGGACCATCTGAATGGCCAAGAAAAAGATCCTGCTCAATGCCTTCAACATGAACTGCATCGGGCATATCAACCACGGCATGTGGACGCACCCTCGGGACACGTCCACCGAGTACAAAACCATCGAATACTGGACCGAACTGGCCAAGACGCTGGAACGCGGGTTGTTCGATGGGTTGTTCATCGCCGATATCGTCGGTGTGTACGACGTCTATCAAAACTCCATCGACGTGCCACTCAAAGAGTCGATCCAACTGCCGGTCAACGACCCGTTGCTGCTGGTGTCGGCGATGGCTGCGGTGACCAAGAACCTTGGCTTCGGCCTCACCGCCAACCTCACCTATGAGCCGCCGTACCTGTTCGCCCGGCGCATGTCCACGCTGGATCATCTGAGCCGTGGCCGGGTGGGCTGGAACATCGTCACCGGCTATCTCGACAGCGCTGCCAAGGCCATGGGCCTGACCGAGCAAGTCGAACACGATCGTCGCTACGACCAGGCCGACGAATACCTGGAAGTGCTCTACAAACTCTGGGAAGGCAGCTGGGAAGACGACGCCGTGGTCAACGATCCCCAGGCGCGGGTCTATGCGCAACCGGGCAAGGTGCACAAAGTGGAGCACCACGGCGAGTTCTACCAGGTCGAGGGTTACCACCTGTGCGAACCGTCGCCACAGCGTACGCCAGTGCTGTTCCAGGCCGGCAGTTCGGATCGCGGTTTGCTGTTCGCCGGGCGGCATGCCGAGTGCGTCTTCATCAGCGGGCAGAACAAGACCTCCACCAAGGTGCAGGTGGACAAGGTGCGCGCCAGCGCCGTCGAAGCCGGACGCAACCCGGACGATATCAAGGTGTTCATGGGCCTCAACGTGATCGTTGCCGCCACCGAAGCGCTGGCCTGGGCCAAGCACGCCGAGTACCTGAGCTACGCCAGCGCGGAAGCCGGGGTCGCGCATTTCTCGGCGTCCACCGCGATTGATTTCTCCCAGTACGCACTGGACGAACCGATCCAGTACGTGAAAAGCAACGCGATCCAGTCGGCCACCAAGAACCTGCAGAACAACGACTGGACCCGACGCAAATTGCTCGAGCAGCACGCGTTGGGCGGGCGCTATATCACGTTGGTGGGCTCGCCTGAACAGGTGGCGGATGAGCTGGAGTCGTGGATCAGCGAGACCGGGTTGGATGGGTTCAACCTGACGCGGATTGTCACGCCGGAAAGCTATGTGGATTTTATTGAGCTGGTGGTGCCGGAGCTTCAAAAACGCGGCTCGTACAAGACCGCTTATGAGCAAGGCACGCTGAGGGAAAAAGTCTTCCACAACACCGCGCGCCTACCCGAACAACACACCGGATCTACCTACAGACACTGATCAAAAATGTGGGAGGGGGCTTGCCCCCGATTGCAGTGGTTCAGTTAACAAATCAGGTGACTGACACTCCGCCATCGGGGGCAAGCCCCCTCCCACATGTGATCTTCATTGTTTGTACCCATACCTTATGACTGGAAAACCACTATGAAAAAAACCCTGCTCGCCCACCCAGTCAAAGCACTGGCCCTGGTTTTTGGACTGTTCAGCTCGGCGGTCTTCGCCGCCGATGCGCCGTTGAAAATCGGCACCACCGCCGCGTTCGCCATTCCCCTGGAGGCCGCCGTCGCCGAAGCCGACAAACAAGGCCTGAAAGTCGAGCTGGTGGAGTTCACCGACTGGATCGCGCCCAACGTCAGCCTCGCCGCCGGTGATATCGACGTGAACTACTTCCAGCACATCCCCTTCCTGGAAAACGCCAAGGCCGCCGCCGGGTTTGACCTGGTGCCGTACGCCCCGGGCATCATCAACAACGTCGGCCTGTACTCGAAGAAATACAAAAGCATCAACGACCTGCCCCAAGGCGCCAGCGTGGCCATCGCCAACGACCCGATCAACAGCGGTCGCGGTCTGCAATTGCTGGCCAAGGCCGGGTTGATCACCCTCAAGCCGGGGGTGGGCTACAAGGCCACCGAAGAAGACATCGTGGCCAACCCGAAGAAGATCAAGATCCTGCAAGTCGAGGCGGTGCAACTGGTGCGCGCCTATGACGACGCCGATCTGGTGCAGGGCTACCCGGCCTATATCCGCCTGTCCAAGACCTTCGATGCCGAGTCAGCGCTGCTGTTCGACGGCCTCGACCACCCGGAATACGTGATCCAGTTTGTGATCCAGCCGAAAAGCAAAACCGACCCGCGTGTGATCAAGTTCGTGGATATCTATCAGCACTCGCCCGTGGTACGTGCCGCGCTGGATAAATCCCTCGGCAAGCTCTACCAAGTGGGCTGGGAAGATAAAAAATGACCGCCGCCCACTCTCAACTGCGCGACCTGGGCCTAACGCCCAGGGACGCCGAGCAGACAGAACTGCACCCCGACCTGAACCGCGCTCACGTGCGTTTTATCAACCTGGGCAAGACCTACGATGGCCGCGTGCAGGCCTTGCAAGGCATCGACCTGGCGATCCAGCGCGGTGAAGTGTTCGGCATTATCGGGCGCAGCGGTGCGGGTAAATCGTCGCTGATTCGCA
Source organism: Pseudomonas nabeulensis (assembly GCF_004682045.1). Taxonomy (GTDB): domain Bacteria; phylum Pseudomonadota; class Gammaproteobacteria; order Pseudomonadales; family Pseudomonadaceae; genus Aquipseudomonas; species Aquipseudomonas nabeulensis. The sequence goes on along the minus strand of NZ_QUZT01000010.1, from coordinate 88,706 downwards.
CCATCAACCGCCTGGAGCAACCCAGCAGTGGCCGCGTGTTGATCGATCAGGTGGACATCGGCGACTTCGACGAGGACCGCCTGGTGGCGTTGCGTCGGCGCATCGGCATGATCTTCCAGCACTTCAACCTGATGTCGGCCAAGACCGTGTGGCAGAACGTCGAGTTGCCGCTGAAAGTCGCTGGTGTACCCAAGCTGCAACGTGAACAAAAGGTGCGTGAGCTGCTGGAGTTGGTGGGGTTACAGGACAAGCACAAATCGTATCCGGCGCAGTTGTCCGGCGGGCAGAAACAGCGCGTGGGCATCGCCCGCTCGCTGGTGCACGACCCCGAGATTCTGCTGTGCGACGAGGCCACGTCGGCCCTCGACCCGGAGACCACCCAGTCGATCCTCGGCCTGCTGCGCGAGATCAACCAGCGCCTGGGTTTGACCATCGTGTTGATCACCCACGAGATGGCAGTGATCCGTGAAATCTGCGACCGCGTGGTGGTGCTGGAACACGGACGCATCGCCGAACAAGGCCCGGTGTGGCAGGTGTTCGGCAACCCACAGCACGAGGTGAGCAAGACGCTGTTAGCGCCCCTGCAACACGGGCTGCCTGACGAGCTGCAAAGCCGCTTGCAAGCCGCACCCGCATCAGCCGATGCCGCCGTGGTGCTGCGTTTGCAGTTCACCGGCAGCGATACCGATGAGCCAGACCTGGCCGCGCTGTTCAGCGCCCTCGGTGGCCGCGTGCGCTTGTTGCAAGGCGGCGTGGAACGTATCCAGGGGCACGCCCTGGGGCAGCTATTGTTGGCGGTGAGTGGCTCGCCCCACAGCACAGAGGAACTGCGCAACCGCGCCGGCAACTGGGCACAACAGGCGGAGGTGCTGGGCTATGTGGTTTGATCGTTTAGTGCAGGGAGCCATCGACACCCTGTTGATGGTCGGCGTGTCGTCGCTGATCGCATTGCTGGTGGGGATTCCGCTGGCGGTGTTTTTGGTCACCAGCGACAAAGGCGGCATCTACCAGGCACCGGCGCTTAACCGGGTGCTGGGGGCGTTCGTCAATTTGTTCCGCTCCATTCCGTTTTTGATCCTGATGGTGGCGTTGATCCCGTTCACCCGGCTGATCGTTGGCACCACCTATGGCGTGTGGGCGGCGGTCGTGCCGCTGACCATCGCGGCCACGCCGTTCTTTGCGCGGATCGCCGAGGTGAGCTTGCGCGAAGTTGATCATGGGTTGATTGAAGCGGCGCAGGCCATGGGCTGCCGACGCTGGCACATCATCTGGCATGTGTTGTTGCCGGAAGCGCTGCCGGGGATTGTCGGTGGGTTCACCATTACCCTGGTGACTATGATCAACTCGTCGGCCATGGCCGGAGCGATTGGCGCCGGGGGCTTGGGCGACATTGCCTACCGCTACGGTTATCAGCGCTTTGATACGCAGATCATGCTGACGGTGATCGTGCTGCTGGTGATTCTGGTGGCGGTGATCCAGTTGGGCGGCGACCGCTTGGCGCGAGTACTCAACAAGAGGTGAGGTATAGTCGGGCCATTCCAGCGCCCGGTATTACCCGCCATGACCCTCAAGCCCGACGACCTCGACCAAATCACCTCCACCACCCTCGGCCACTACAACACGGTGGCCGAGAACTTCCGCGAAGGCACCCGCGACCACGATGTGAGCCAGAACATCGACGCGCTGCTGCGGCATATCCAGGGCACCGCGCCGTTTACCGTGCTGGATTTCGGCTGCGGGCCGGGGCGGGATTTGCAGACCTTTACGCGCATGGGCCATATCGCCGTCGGGCTGGATGGCTCTGAGCGGTTTGCGCAGATGGCGCGGGAGGACAGTGGGTGTGAGGTGTTGCAGCAGGATTTCTTGAAACTCGACTTACCCGCTGAGCGCTTCGATGGGATCTTTGCCAATGCGGTGCTGTTTCATATTCCCAAGCAGGAATTGCCGCGTGTGCTCAAGCAACTGCATGGGGCGTTGAAGCCCGGCGGCGTGCTGTTCAGCTCCAACCCTCGGGGTGAGAACCAGGAAGGTTGGAACGGGCCGCGGTACGGGTCTTATCACGACCTGACGGCGTGGCAGGCACTGCTGGCCGAGGCGGGGTTTGGGGAGTTGGAGCATTACTATCGTCCGGCGGGGTTGCCCCGTGACCAGCAACCTTGGTTGGCGAGTGTTTGGCGTAAGCAGGACTGACGCCATCGGGGGCAAGCCCCCTCCCACATTTTGACCGCGCCGCCTATCAAATGTGGGAGGGGGCTTGCCCCCGATGGTCTCAAAGGCACCGCTAATCGACCTGATACACCACCGGTTTCTCACCCACCACTAACGCTGTAATGCTGCTCGCGGCATAGCCCTCTCTCGATGCCGCAGCAAAATTCCCCACCAACCGCGTCCCATCGGCAAACGTGGTCTCCTGCACCAACCGATCCTCTGTCAGCCAACGAAACCCGGTCATGGCCTGGGTCGCCAGGCGCTGATGCAACGGCCGAAAAAACCGGTCCTGACGCTCAATCACCGGCAAACGCTGCTTAACCGTCGCCGCACTCAAGTGATACAGCGGCGGCACGTTGTAGAGCAGTTGAGCCAGTTCATTCTCAGCCCGCACATTGCTCAGCTTCAGGCTGTCGAACAACCAGTGATGGGTCGTGATCACCGAGCCATGGAACACCGCTTGATACAGCGGCAAGCGCATGCTCGGCTCGAAGTGCACCGTGCGAAACGGCTCGTTCAATGGCACCGCTTTGAAGAACACCGTCGGTTGCTCCGGCGGGTACCAGTTACCGACGTAATACGGCGATTGTTTGTCCTGGGTCATCGCAGGATTACCCCAGCCAATCACCGGCGTCTGCATGCCATGGGCGAACAGGATGCCTTGGGCGGTGATGGCGTTGCCATCCTCTGAACCGGCCGGCAGTTTGAGCACGGTATTGAGCCAGCGGGAGGCGTCGATATTGCCTTCGGCATTCTGTGCCTGGGTCATCGGCGCGCTGTCGCGGTAGCTGTCAAACACCATGCTGGTGGCGTAGGCGTCGAGGAACCAGGCGTTGAAACCGGCCTTGGCTTGGACGGCCTTCACCCGGGCTTCCAGTAAGGGCCGTACGCAACGCGGGTCGGTGTAGTGGCCGGACTGCTGGAAACCGCTCTTGAGCGTGCCGCCCTTCAACATGATGGCGCAGTCGCGATAGGCCCTGCTGCCCAGGTGAGCGGTGGTCCAATCCGGGTTTTCGCTGGCAGACAAGGCGGTTTCATAAGAGTCGTAAGGCGCCATCAGGAACCCCGCATCGACCCCGGCGCGAATCGCCTCGGGGTGCCACAGCCCGCCCTCCCAGCCTTCACCCAGGGTCACCAGCAAGCGCGAAAGCCCCGCCTTGCCCAGCGCTTGAATGGTCTGGCTGCCCCACGCCTCGGGGGTGTCACGCAGTGCCCCGGCGAACGCGACGGCCAGTTCACCGCGAAGCTCGCCATACCGTACAGCCAGGCGGCTCATATCGGGTTGATCCACTTGCCAACTCTGGCGGGCCTTTTTATTGATGGCCGCATTCAGGCCGCGCAGAAGGACGGTCTGCTCATAGCGATTGAGCGCGGTGGTCTGTGCCAGCACCTTGGCGGTTTCCTTGTCCAACAAGCCTTTGAGCTCATGCCCGCGCAGCCGCTTGAGCAACAGCGGCCAGTCACTTACATCGTCCAGGGCCAGCAGGTCATTGCCCCACAGGTAGACATGACTGGCGCCCAACAGCTTTTCGGCCTCGGGCGTCTGGCGCAGCTTGTCCGCCAGCGGTTCATAGCGGCCCTGTTCCACCAGCCACTGGCGATAACGCTTGGCGCCGGCCAAGGGGTCAGCGTCGCCCAGGTGCAATACCAGGGTCATCGGTGCGCTGGGATCGAGCGCGGTGAATTCATGGGCCAGCGACAAGGCCATCTTGCCCTGCCAGCGCAAGCGGTTGTTGTAGGAGTTGGTCAACAGCCAGTTCAGGGTGAATGGGCCGTGGTCCAGGCCCCACAGCGGCAGGCTGAGATCCTGGGTGGTGTTGAGGTCGCCTTGCTCTTGCAAGAACGCCGTCCACACGGCATTGCCCGCAGGGACGTAATGCCCCTCCGCCAACGGCCACATCAGGCCTTTGCCGATGGCGCTGGCGGGTTGTTGGAGGATCGTCAGGTCGCCCGGCTCACGTGCGCGGAGCGTCAGCGTGAGGTCGCGCTGTTCAAGGGTGGCACGCACGCGAAAGGCGCCGTCGTCCCACTGCCAGTTGGCCTGTTGGTCGGTTTGAGCGAGCTGGCTGACCGCCCGCGCCGGTAGGCCGCTGGAGGCTTGCACCGGCGCCTGGCCGCTGGGCGTGACGGTGATGGCGAGGGTGGCGGGGTCGAGTTCGACGCGCCACAAGGGGTTTTCCAGAAGGATCGCGGCAGAGGCCAGCGGTGAGAGGAGGAACGTGCAGACCAGTAAAAGATGACGTTGCCAGTTCATGGTGTTCGACCGATTGGGGTGGAGGTCGGGAGGGTAGAACACTTGGGGGGCGGGTATGCCTGGGCTGGGCATTTCAGGATGTTTCCCACAGGCATTCAGGCAAATAGAAATTCAAATGTGGGAGGGGGCTTGCCCCCGATAGCGGTGTATCAGCTTGCATATCTGTTGGCTGACCCACTGCAATCGGGGGCAAGCCCCCTCCCACATTTAAACCTCACTGTGTCTGATGGTCCTGTTTCGGCTCGCGGATCTTGTACCAGGCCACATACAGCGCCGGCAGGAACAGCAAAGTCAGTAACGTGGCAACAATAATCCCGCCAATCATCGCGTACGCCATCGGTCCCCAGAACACTTCCCGCGCAATCGGGATCATGCCCAGGCTCGCCGCCGCCGCTGTCAGCAGGATCGGCCTGCGCCGATGCTCGGTGGCTTCCACCACCGCATCCCACGGTGAATAGCCGGCCACTTCATACTCGTGAATCTGCGTCACCAGGATCACCGAGTTGCGGATGATGATGCCGATCAACGCCAGAATCCCGAGGATCGCCACAAAGCCCATGGGCGTCCCCGTGGGAATCAGCGCCAGCACCACGCCGATCAGCCCAAGCGGCGCGACACTCGCCACCAGGAACATCTTCTGCACGCTGTGCAGTTGGATCATCAGGAACGTCGCCATCAGGAACAGCATCAACGGCACCACGCTGGCGATCGGGCCCTGGGCCTTGCCGCTTTCTTCCACGGTGCCGCCGGTGGCGACCTTGTAGCCCACCGGCAAACCGGCGTTGAACTTGTCGATGGTCGGCGCCAGCTGTTTCACCAGGTCGGTGGGCTGCATCTCATCGCGCACCGAGGCCTTGACGGTGATGGTCGGCTTGCGGTCGCGCCGCCACACCAGCGGCTGTTCCAGCTCGTAACGCACGGTGGCGAAGGCCAGCAGCGGAATCGAGGTGCCGTTGGGCGTGACGATTTGCAGGTTTTGCAAGGTTTCCGGCGTGCCCCGCTCGGCGTCTTCGGCGCGGCCGACCACGTTGATCAGGTAGATATCGTCGTGCACCTGGGTCACCGAGGCACCGCTGACCACGCTGTTCATCAACTGCGCCACGTCTTCCGACGACAACCCCAGTTGCCGCGCCTTGTCCTGGGCGATGTCCACCCGCAGCACTTTTCCGGGCTCGTTCCAATCGTAGATGATCTCGCCCAGATGGGTATTTTGATCGAGCAAAGTCGCCAGTTCGATGGCGTGTTTGCGCACCTGGTCAATGTCTTTGCCGGACACGCGGTACTGGATCGGCCGCCCCACCGGCGGGCCCATCTCCAGGGGTTGCACAAAGCTGCCGATGCCGACGAAATCATCGCGCAGGCGCTTTTGCAGGCGCTTGATCAACTCGCCACGCTCTTCCAGGCCTTTACTGACGATCACCAGTTGCGCGTAATACGGGTTTTCCAGTTGCTGATCCAGCGGCAGGTAGAAACGGATCGCGCCCTGGCCGATATAGGTACTCCAGCGCGCGATGTCCGGGTCGTCCTTGATGATCGCTTCCAGGCGGTCGACGGCCTTGCGCGTCTCGTTGATCGAGGCGTTTTGCGGCAGGTTCAGGTCGACGAGAATTTCCGGGCGGTCCGACGACGGAAAGAATTGGTTCTGCACAAACTGCATGGAGAACACCGAGGCCGCAAACAGCGCCACGGTGATGCCAATGGCCCACCAGCGGTTGCGCATCGCCCACAGCATGCCGTTATTGAACGCGCGGCCGATGCGGCCCGGCTCGGCATCGTGGGGTTTCACATTGGCACTGAGGATATGCACGCCGATCACCGGCGCAAACAGCACCGCCACCACCCACGACACCAGCATCGCCACGGCAATCACCGCGAACAGGGTAAAGGTGTATTCGCCCGCCGAGCTGGCGTTGAGGCCAATCGGCACAAAACCGGCCACCGTCACCAACGTACCGGTGAGCATGGGGAACGCCGTGGACGTGTAGGCGTAGGTCGCCGCCTGTTCCTTGGTTTCGCCTTTTTCCAGGCGCGTGATCATCATCTCCACGGTGATCATCGCGTCGTCCACCAGCAAGCCAAGGGCGATGATCAACGCGCCCAGCGAGACCCGCTGCATGGTGATGCCGCTGTACTCCATGAACACGAACACCAGCGCCAGCACCAGCGGGATCGAGCATGCGACCACAAGCCCGGCACGCATCCCAAGGCTGATAAAGCTCACCACCAGCACAATGATCACTGCTTCGAACAACGCGCTGGTAAAGCCGCCGACGGCCTCCTCCACCACTTCGGCCTGGTCGGACACCTTGTGCACGCCCACGCCCACCGGCAGGTCGGCGGTCAGCTCGTCCATACGCGTATGCAGGGCCTTGCCGAAGGCCTGGATATTGCCGCCCTTCTGCATGGCAATCGCCAGGCCAATCGCCGGTTTGCCGTTGAACCGGAACATCGGCCGCGCCGGGTCGACGTAGCCACGGCTGATGTCGGCGATATCCGCCAGGCGATAGAAACGGTCATTGAGCCGCAGGTTGACGTTGGCCAGGTCTTTTTCCGAAGCGAACTGCCCAGACGTGCGCACGGAAATCCGCTCGGGCCCGGCCTCGATCACCCCGGCGGGCGTCACCGCATTCTGCGATTGCAGGCTTTGCACGACCTGACGTTGATCAATCCCCAGCGCCGCCAGTTTGCGCGTGGAGAAATTCAGGTAAATCACTTCGTCCTGCTGGCCGATCATCTCGACCTTGCCCAGCCCCGGCACCGAACGGATCTCGGCGCGCACCTGTTCCACGTAGTCGCGCAGCTGGCGCATGGTCAGGCCGTCGCCGGTAAACGCGTACACCGAGCCGAACACGTCACCGAACTCATCGTTGAACGACGGCCCCTGCAACCCTTGGGGGAAGGAGCCACGAATATCGTCGATCTTCTTGTGCACCAGGTACCAGATATGGGGGATGTCCTTGGCGCTGGTGGTGTCCTTCAAGAACACGAACACCGTGGACTCACCGGGCCGGGTGTAGCTTTTCACGTAGTCGAGGGAGTCCAGCTCTTCGAGTTTTTTCTCGATGCGGTCGGTGACTTGCTTGAGGGTTTCTTCCTGGGTCGCGCCCGGCCAGCGGGTCTGGATCACCATGGTCTTGATGGTGAACGAGGGGTCTTCCTCGCGGCCCAGGTTCATGTAGGAGAACACGCCCATCAGCAGCGCGACGAACATCAGGTACCAGACGAAGGACTGATGCTTGAGGGCCCAGTCGGATAAGTTGAAGCTCCCTTTCATCGCGGGCTGTCCTCGTCGATTTTGACTTTTTGCCCAGGCTTCAGGCTGTTCACGCCGGCGGTGACGATACGCTCGCCGGGTTTGACGCCACCATTGAGCAATGCGCTGTGGGCGTCGCGGCTGATGAGCGTTACCTCACGCGGTTGCACGGTCTGGCTCTGGGTGTCGAGCAGCCAGATGCGGGTTTTGCCGTCAACCTCCTGCAAGGCGCTCAGGGGCACTTCGATACGCGGTGCGATGGCGGTGCTCAACGTGACGCTGATCGCCGTGCCCAGACGGAACGCAGGCGGCGTCTCGGTCAGGGTCAGGCGCGCACGACGGGTGCGCGTGGCGCTTTGGGCCTGGGGCTCGATCTCGCGCACGATGGCGGTGGTGTGCACGTCGGGGTCCAACTGTGCGGCTACCAAAAACACCACGTCCGGCGGCAGGCGTTCGGCGAGGCCGGCGGGCAGGTCGATCACGGCTTCCTTGATGTCCGGGCGGGCCAACGTCACCACCTGCTGCCCGGCGCTGACCACCTGGCCAGCCTCGGCGTTCCAGGCCGTGACAATGCCGGCGTGGTCGGTGCGCAGCTCGGCGTAGTTGAGTTGGTCCTTGGCCTGGTTGACCGAGGCTTGGGCCTGGTCGAGGGAAGCCTGGGTGGTTTTCAAGTCAGTCTGAGCGATATCCAACTGGGCCTGGGCGCCGACGCCACGGTTGAACAATTCCTGCTGGCGGCGGGCATTGGCCTGGGCATTGATAAATTGCGCCTGCACCCTGGCCAGGTCGCCCTGGGCGGCGCGCAGTTGGTTTTGCTGGTCGGTGGGGTCGAGCACGGCGAGCAAGGCGCCCTTCTCCACTTCGGCGCCCACATCCACCGCGCGACGGGCGATACGGCCCGGTACGCGGAAACCCAGGTTGCTTTCGTAGCGGGCCTGGATGGTGCCGGCGAAGCGGCCGAGGGTTTCCTGGTCCTCGGCTTTCACTTCCATCGACAACACCGGCCGCACGGGCTCCGGCGGTGCGTCTTCCTTGGAGCAGGCCACCAGCAACAGGCTGGCGGCGAGTAACACCGTCAGGCGCTTCATGGCTGGGCTCCTTGCTGGGCAATCTCGACCAGCATGCCGGGGTGCAGCAGTTGCCCGCCAGCCACCACGACTTTTTCGCCGCCCTTGAGGCCGTCGTTGATGATGACTTTGCCGGTGAGGTAACGCGCCACGCCGACCTTGTGCAATTGCGCCTTGCCGTCGCCGTCGATCAGCCACACGGCGGGGTCATTGAGGTCTTTGGTGAGTGCGGCCCACGGCAACTCGATACTGGGCTTGGCCGGGCCATTGGCAGTGGCGCTGACCACCGAGCCCAGTTGCATGCCCTTGGGCAACGCGTCGAGGGCAATCTTGACCTGCACGGTGCCGGTGTTGGCCGCGACGGCGGGTGTCACCTCGCGGACTTTGCCCTGGGCCTTGATGCTCGGGTTGTCCAGCAGACTGACGGTGATCGGCGCCTCCGGCGGCGGCTCTACCAACAGTGATTCATAGACGTTGAACACCGCATCGCGCTCACCGTCCTGGGCCAGGCTGAAGATCGGCATGGTGGCCTGCACCACCTGGCCCACTTCGGCCTGGCGCGCGGTAATCACGCCGGGAGCATCGGCAATCAGGGCGGTGTAGCCGAGTTGTTCGCGGGCGTTGGCCAACTGGGCCTGGGCGGCGGTCAAGGCGCTTTGGCTGCTGCGCAAGGCGGCCTGGGCGGCGTCGTATTCGCTGCGGCTGGTGTAGCCCTTGGGCAAGAGTTTTTCCTGGCGCACGAACGCGGCAGCGGTCTGCTTGACCCGCGCCTGTTCGGCCACGACCTGGGCCTGGGCGGAGTCGACATTGGTCTGCAAGTCTTTGGGGTCGAGTTTGGCCAGCACTTGCTTGGCGGTGACGCGGTCGCCCACGTCCACCATGCGCTGGATGATCTTGCCACCGACGCGGAAGGACAGGTCGGTTTGCACCCGGGCCTGGATATCCCCGGTAAGCGTGACCGCCGCCGCGAAGTCCGTCGACTGCACGGTCTGCACAAAGACCCGCGAGTGCTGCTTGGGCTCGGCCTTTTCCTGGCCGCAACCGCTTAACAGCGTCAGTAGGCCAAGTCCGAAAATACAGGTGGAAATACGACCGCCCATGCAGGCTCCTTTTGCGTGATGCCGACTTGCCAGTGTGTATGCGACTGTGAGCTTAGTTCAGGGTTCCGCCTGTGCATGGTTTCTGTCTGTGGTGAGCGGGCTTGCCCCGCGCTGGGGGGGCGAAGCCGCCCCAAACGGTTATGACCCACTTGTAGGGCCGTTAGGGCCTCGCGCGGGGCAAGCCCGCTCACTACAGGTACTTGATTGATGCTCAAAACCCTTGCGGTGGCCAATTACCGCTCAATCAATAAATGGGTGGTGCCTCTGGACCGGCTCAACCTGGTCACCGGCCCCAATGGCAGCGGCAAGTCCAACCTGTACCGTGCCCTGCGGCTGCTGGCGGAAACCGCCCAGGGCGGGGTGATCAACGCGTTGGCCCGTGAGGGTGGTGTCCCATGCCAGCCGCTTGATTGCGGCGTTGCAGCAGGATGAGGGGTGTAATTCGATTGTGTTGGAGAAGGTGCTGGGGGAGACGCGGATTGTGGGGCAGGGGGTTTTGGATGCGCCGGCGTGGCATTGGCCTGAATAGGCGGTGACTGGGAGGGCCTCATCGGGGGCAAGCCCCCTCCCACATTGGAATGCGTTCCTCTGTGGGAGGGGGCTTGCCCCCGATAGCGATATCAGCCCTGCCACTTACCGCCTTCAACAATCACACTCTCAGGCTTGGTGTCATCGCTCAGCTCTTTACGCACATATTGGTCATACAGCTTGAGCAGGAATTTCTCCTCACCCAACTTGGCCAATTCGGCATTCACCCAGTCACGCAACTCGGTATTGCCCTTCTTCACCGCCGGCGCAATCGGCGCTTCATCACCGAGTTTTTCTTCCAGCACGCGATAGCCAGGGTTCTGCTTGGCCCAGCTGAACAGCACCAGGTTGTCTTGGGCGTAGGCATCACCACGGCCAGCCGACAAGGCTTGCAGCGACTCGGAGTTTTTCTCGAACTTGAGCAGTTTCCAGTCCGGGTGGTTTTTGGTCAGCCAGATATCGGCGGTGGTGCCGGTGGTGACGATAGTGGTGCGGCTGGCCAGGTCATCCAGGCTTTTCACCGCGCTGTCGTTCGGCACCAGAGCCTGCACCGCGACTTTCAGGTTGGGGTTGGTGAAGTCCACCGCTTCCTTGCGTTCCGGGGTCACGGTCATGTTGGCGAGAATCAGGTCGACCTTGTCGCTTTGCAGAAACGGAATACGGCTGGCCGGCTCGACGGCGACGAATTCGACTTTGTTTTCATCGCCCAGCAGGTCCTTGGCGAATTGGCGGCCGATGTCGGTATCGAAGCCGACGTAACGGCCCGCTTCGTTCACAAAGCCGAACGGCGGTTTGTCGGTGAATACGCCGACGATCAGCTTGTCGCGGGCCTTGATCTTATCGATGTAACTGACAGCGGCAGGTTTTACAGGCTCTTCGGCCTTTTTATCGCAGCCGGCGAGCAAGGCGACGGCAAACAGTGGCAGCAGTAACTTTTTCATAGCAACTCCAGTTCCTTGGTTTTCTTGGGCAGTGTTGAAACAAAGGAGAACTTCTCCAGGAACTGCTGCGCGCGTGCGGTTTGCGGGTTCGTAAAGAATGCCTCGGGGGTGTTGTGTTCGAGGATGCGACCAGCCTCCATAAACACCACGCGGTCGGCGACGGCGCGGGCAAAGGCCATTTCGTGGGTGACGATCAGCAGGGTCATGCCATCGCGGGCCAGGTCCTGGATCACTTCCAGCACTTCCTTGACCATTTCCGGGTCGAGGGCGGCGGTGACCTCATCAAACAGCATGACCTGGGGATTCATGCACAACGAACGCACGATGGCGATGCGCTGTTGCTGCCCGCCGGAGAGCTGGCGCGGGAAGGCGTCGCGTTTGTCGGCAAGTCCCACGCGCTCCAGCAGTTTTTCGGCCTGCTCACGGGCTTCGCGGGGGTCGCGTTTTTGCACTTTCAGCGGGCCGAGCAGGATGTTGTCGAGCACGCTCATATGGGGGAACAGGTGATAACTCTGGAACACCATGCCGATGTCCTGGCGCACTTGGCGCCAGTCGGTTTTCTTGTCCAAAAGCTCATTACCGGCAAAGCGCAGGCTGCCGCTGTGGGCCACTTCCAACCCGTTCAAGCAGCGCAGCAAGGTGCTTTTGCCGCAGCCGCTGGGGCCGAGGATCACCACCACTTCGCCGCTGTGCACGCTCAGGTCGATGCCCTTGAGCACCTGCTGTTCACCGAAGAATTTATTGAAACCCTGGAACTCGATCAATGCGCTCATGCTTGGGCCCAGCGCCGTTCCAGCACCTTGGAGGCGGCCGACAACGGGTAGCAGATAAAGAAGAAAAACAGGAACAGCACGCCGTAGATCAATACGGACTCATAGGTGCGCTCGATGATTTGCTGGCCGACCTTGATCACGTCCACCACGCCGATCAGCACCGCCAGGGAGCTGGTCTTGATGATGCGCGTGTAGACGTTGATGGTCGGCGGCGTCGTGCGCTTAAGGGCCTGGGGCAACAGCACGTAGCCGTACAGTTGCGGGTCCGACAGGCCAATCGACAAGCCCGCCTCACGCTGGCCACGGGGCAACGAGTGCAAGGCGCCGCGCACCACTTCGCCGACTTCACTGGCGCCCCACAACGACAGCACCAGCACCGCACACCAGAAGCTTGGAATGCTCAAGCCAAAGAAGATCGGCAGGCCAAAAAACAGCAGGTACAGCCACACCAGTACCGGGATCGCCCGGAACAGCTCCAGGTACACCCGCAACACCGCGTTGATCACCTTGTTGTTCAAGGTGCGCAACACGCCATACAACACGCCGCCGACGGTGCTGAAGGCGATGCTCAAGAAGGAAATCGACAGGGTTTGCGCAGCGCCCTTGCCCAGTTGCGGCAACGACACCCACAGCAACTCAAGAACCGAACTGGCCATGCTGGAGCCTCCTTTCCAGGCGGCTGAGCAGCAGCGACAGCGGCAAGAACAGCAACACGCAAATCAGCGTCAGCACGGCGAGCATTTCGTAGGTCTTGTAGTAGAGGGCGATGTAGCTCTTGGTGGTGTAGAGAATCTCTGGCACCGCCACGGCGGAGACCACGGTGGTCTCCTTGAGCAGGAAGATGAAATTGGCGAACAGCGCCGGCAGGCTGAGGATGCCAGCCTGTGGCAGGATCACATGGCGCAACAACTGCCAGTCGGACAGGCCGATGGATTTACCCGACTCGATCTGCGCCAGCGGCACCGCTTCCACACCGGCACGCAGCACTTCGGTGAGGTAGGCGCCGCCGAGGAAAGTCATGGTGATGATCGCCGCCCAGAACCCGGAGATATTGAAACCCAGGGCCGGTAGCGCGAAGTACACGAAAAACAGTTGGATCAGCAGCGGCGTGTTACGCGCCAGCTCCACGTACAACGCCACCAGGCGCGACAGGTAAGGCGTGCGGAATACCAGCAACGCGGCGTTGATCAGGGCGACCAGCAGGGAGGTGGCAATGGCAATCAGGCCCACTTGCAGCGTCACGCCCACGGCCTTTAGAAACGCCGGCAGGGTGCTGAGGATAAAAGCGAAATCAAAGGTCATCGGGAATCCAGGGAACGCCGGGTAGCGGCAACTTTAAAGGTATAAAAAATATTATTTAAATACCTAAATAGCATATTGATATCACCCAAAAACCTATCTGACTCAACACTGTTCAAAATGTGGGAGGGGGCTTGCCCCCGATGAGGGAGTGTCAGCCAACTAATCAGTGACTGATACACCGCCATCGGGGGCAAGTCGAATCGTCGCACCGCCCCTCCCACATTTGGAATGCAGTACAAATTTCGGGCAATAAAAAACGCCGACGCTATGCAAGCCGTCGGCGTTGAAACCTTGAAGGGGGTTTTGAGTTACATCAGAACGCTGGCACGACCGCGCCGCTGTACTTCTTCTCGATGAAGGCTTTGACTTCAGGGCTGGTCAGGGCCTTGGACAGTTTCTGGATCGCGTCGCTGTCCTTGTTGTCCGGGCGAGCCACCAGGAAGTTCACGTACGGCGAGTCGGCGCTTTCCAGGATCAGCGCGTCTTTCGCTGGGTTCAGGCCGGCTTCCAGGGCGTAGTTGGTGTTGATCAGGTCCAGGTCAACCTGGTCCAGTACGCGTGGCAGCAGGGCCGATTCCAGCTCTTTGAATTTCAGGTGTTTCGGGTTGCTGGCGATGTCTTTCGGGGTGGCCAGGGCGTTGGTTGGATCTTTCAGGGTGATCACACCGGCTTTTTGCAGCAGCAACAGGGCGCGGCCGCTGTTGGAACCTTCGTTCGGGATGGCCACGGTGGCGCCATCTTTCAGGTCTTCAATTTTCTTGATCTTTTTCGAGTAGCCGCCAAACGGTTCAACGTGTACGCCGACCACGGTCACCAGGTTGGTGCCCTTGCCCTTGTTGAAGTTTTCCAGGTACGGCAGGGTCTGGAAGTAGTTGGCGTCCAGGCGCTTTTCGGCCACTTGTACGTTGGGTTGTACGTAGTCGGTGAAGACCTTGATTTCCAGGTCCACGCCTTCTTTGGCCAGGGTTGGCTTGACCAGTTCGAGGATCTCCGCGTGCGGGATCGGGGTGGCGGCAACCACCAGCTTCTCGTTGGCCTGGGCGAAGCTTGCGGTCAGGGCAGCCGCCAGTGCGGTAAACAACAGAACCTTTTTCATGCAGTGTCCTTATCGGAATTCCGGGGGCGTCTGTGACGACCGTTTTTATAGAGTGTGCCAGCGAAGTGCTATCGCGGCGTGGGTGTGACGATACCTAGATTTTTTATTCCCGAACAATATCTTTTATTCACGTTGATATTCCATTTTGTTCATGTAGGAACTTACGCAAGGTTTCTTGCTCGGCCGGGCTGGCGCTGTTGAAGATCCGCTGCACCTGCTCCAGCGGCGAACCGGCCACCGGCAGGTTCAAATGCTCAGGCAAAATCTCGTCGCCACTGCTCACCAGCAAGGCAAAGTGAATAACGTTTTCCAACTCGCGGGTATTGCCCGGCCAACTGTGATGCTCCAGCACTTGCTGCGCCGCGTCGCTGATCAATGGCACCGGCAAGTCCAGGCGCTGACTGTAGATGCCGAGGAAATATTCGGCCAGGGACAAAATATCGCCGACCCGCTCGCGCAACGCAGGCAACTCCAGCTGACCTTCACTCAGGTAATGGAACAGACGCTCATGGAACTTGCCCGCCGCCACGGCCTGGGCCAGGTCGATGCTGGTGGCGGCGACCAGGCGCACATCCACCGGGCTTGGCTGATGGGCACCGACGCGGGTGACTTCGTGGTTCTCCAGCGCGGAGAGCAGCTTGACCTGGATCGGCAGCGGCAAATCGCCGATCTCATCCAGGTACAAGGTGCCGCCATTGGCCGAACCGAACCACCCTGCCCGGCTGCTGGCCGCGCCACTGTGGCTGCCGGCGGCATAGCCGAACAGCTCGGCGTCGGCGTAAGTCGGGCTGATCGCACCGCAATTGACCGACACAAACAAGCCGCCGCGATCACTGCCACGGTGAATGTGTCGCGCCAACAGTTCCTTACCGCTACCGGTCTCGCCGCGAATCAACACCGGCAAGGCGCGGGGGGCGAGGCTTTCGAGGTCTTCGCGCAATTGCCGCGAGCGTGGGTCGACAAATACCAGCGCCTTGGCGCGGATGCTCAGCGGGCTTTTATCGGCGTCGGGGAAGGTCAGCAGCGGCTGGCCGTAGGTTTCATGCAGACTCATGGCAGGCTCCCGCCCCGGATCCACTCAGGGACGGGGCGTTGAAAAATGTTCAGGCAGTGCGTCGGGCGTGGTGCTCAAGACGGGTTTGCAGGCGATAGAGGTAAGAAAAACCCTGCTCCCAGCGCTGGTGGCCGGACTTCACATTGATATGGCCGGCGCCAGACAAAATGCCGGCTTCGGCACCCCAGTTGCGCGCCAGCTCCAGGGCTCGCGGGGCGCTGACAGCGGCGTCGTTGTCGGAGCTGACCACTTGGCTGGGGAACGGCAACAGGGTGGTGGGAATTGGCGCGAAATTACGCAAGGCAGGCGAGCAAGCCGGGCGTTCGACATCGGCCGGGGCCACCAGCAAGGCGCCGCGCACCTGGCGCAAAAAATGTACGGGCGCGGTGGCGGCCCAGTGAGCCACGGTGATGCAACCCAGGCTATGGGCGATCAGGATCACCGGCGTGCTGTCGGCCGCAATGGCTTCGGCCAACGCTGCCACCCAGTCTTCGCGACGCGGCGTCAGCCAATCGGCCTGCTCCACGCGAGCGCTGTTGGGCAGGCTGTTCTGCCAATGGGTTTGCCAATGATCTTCTGGCGATCCTTGCCAGCCCGGCACGATCAGGTAACGAATCGACTCGCTGTGCATGGGTGTGCCCTCCTGCAGCGTTTAACGTTGCTGGACAGTATAGGGACGAGGGTTATATTCGTTAAGGAATAAGAAGCTATTTATTAATAACCAAAATCTCAACCCTAATGAAGATCAAAATGTGGGAGGGGGCTTGCCCCCGATAGCAGTGGGTCAGCCAATACATCTGTGACTGATACACCGCCATCGGGGGCAAGCCCCCTCCCACATTGCCCTCATTTCATATTGAACGCCCTGATGTGGCTGGAATCGCACGCAAAAAAAGGCCGCACCCTGCCAAGGAGACGGCCAAAAATTTTGTCGAGGCTTTTGCAACTTAACGGGCGGTAATCACCGACAACTTGGTAATCCCCGCGCGCTCGATAGACGCCATGGCTCGCGCCACTTCGCCGTAGTTCACTCCATCGTCAGCCTGCAATTGCACCCGAACCTCCGGGTCCTTGGCTTTCGCCGACTGCAGGTTGAATTCCAGCAAATCCGGCTGGATTTCGTCCTTGTTGATAAACACTTTGCCCGCGCCGTCGATGCTCACCACCAGCGGGTCTTTCTGCTCCACCGGGGCCACGGATTCGGTCTTGGGCAGGTTGATCGGGATCGCGTTGGTCAGCAGCGGCGCGGTGACGATAAACACCACCAGCAATACCAGCATCACGTCTACCAGGGGCGTGACGTTGATCTCGCTCAGCACCTCATCGCTGTCTTGCGTGGAGAAGGCCATCTCAGGACGCCTCCTTCACTTTTTGCGGGTTGCCGGCAGCGGTTTTGTTCAGTGCCGGGTGCAGCAGCACGCGGAACGAATTTTTCTGCGCCAGGCTGTAGAAGTCGTGGGCGAAGTCGTCGAGGTCGGCGGCGGTCAACTTGAGGCGGCGCAGGAAGTAGTTGTAGACCAGCACCGCAGGCACCGCGACGGCGATACCGACACCAGTGGCAACCAGGGCGGCACCAATCGGGCCGGCCACGGTTTCGAGGCTGGCGGAGCCGGCGGCGCTGATGCCTTTAAGCGCTTCCATGATGCCCCACACGGTGCCGAACAGGCCGATGAACGGCGATGTGCTGCCGATACTGGCGACCACGGCCAGGCCGGTTTCCAGGGAGCGGCGCTCACGCACGATTTGCTGACGCAGGGCGCGCTCGAGGCGGTCCTGATGGTTGATCGCCTGGCTCAGGTCGGCAGCGTGCGGGGTTTCGCCCACCTGGATCGCGGCGTAACCGGCCTGGGCCACGCGGGCAGCGGCGCCGGGTTGGGTCTCGGCGAGTTCGGCGGCAGAGTCGAGACTCGACGCCGCCCAGAACTGTTTGTGGAATTTGCGATCCTGCGCCTTGAGGCGACCAAACTGCACGCCCTTGAGCAGGGCCAGGCCCCAGGTGGCGACCGAAAAGACCACCAGCAGCCAGATCACCGCGCTTTCGATGGATTCAAGTGGAGATGCTAATGCCATGATGTGTTCCCTCTGTGCAGGTCGCGGCGTGTGCAACACACCGCAGCCGAATAGTTAGTGAATCTTGAAATCGATCGGTACGCTGACCCAGCCGTCCTGGGCGACATCGCCCTGCTTGGCCGGTACGAAGCTCCAGCGCTTCACGGCGGCGAGTGCGGCGTCGTCGAGTTGCTGGCGACCGCTGCTCTTCTGGACCTGGATCTCACCCGGCTTGCCGCTGGCCAGTACGTGCACCCTGAGCAACACCGTGCCTTCCCAACCCCGGCGCTGGGCCAGTGAGGGGTATTCGGGCGCCGGGTTCTTCAAGTACGCGGCGTTGGCCGAAGCGGGTGTTACCGGGGCCGGAGCCGGTGGAGCGGGTGGCGCAGGCGGTGCCGGTGTCGGTGGCGCAGGCGGTTGCTCGACCGGTTTGGGCGCGGGCTGAGGCTTGGGCACCGGCTTTGGCACGGGCTTGGGTTTGGGAATCGGTTTTTTCGGCGCCGGTTTGGCGGCCAATTCATCCACCACCGGCGGCGGTGGCTCGACCACAGGCGGCGGTGGTGGTGGCGGCACGGGCGGTGGCGGCTCAACCACGGGCGGTGCCGGTTGGGAGAATTCGATGGTCATCGGCGGAATTTCCGGCGGCACAATCGGCAACACCGGGGTTGGCTTCTGGGCCACCCAATAGATCACCGCACCGTGCAGGGCCAACACCAGCAAGCCGAGAAAAATCCCTTCGCGACGGCTAGAGAAACGCTTGGGGGTCTTCTGCGTTCGCAGTTGCCCCAACGGCGCGCGGTGCGGCCGGCCAAGGTCGACCAACTCACCACTCGGTGCGTGACGCCATTGCGCCTCTTGTGCACTGGCGGCGGTCTGGACATTGCCCATTGATTCACTCCCTACGGTTTTGAAACAAAAAAACCGACAGGCCTGCGTGGAAGGCCGTCGAGGGCTGAATCATCGGGGCCAGACGCTTATCTCTTAAAGTAATCTTTCCAGTTATGCATAGATCAAAATTGAATAAATGAAACATCCAGAAACGTCAAAGCCACGATTTACGCGGGCTCCAGGCAAGGTGTTATTTTTCGATGCTTTTCATGCATAAAAAATATTCAGCAAAGGCATCACTCAACAGGACTGTTTGCGCATAAATCGAACAACTCGCTCTGCAAGCACTGCCCCGCCGCCCCTAAACCACTGCGGGCATACAGCGCCAGGCGTACGCCTTGCACCGCCGGCAAACCACTGTCCGCGCCCAATACCCTGTGCGCGGCCTGTACCACGCGCAGCGGCAACAGGCTGATGCCCAACCCCGCCGCCACTGCCGAGCACACGCTGGCCAGGCTGGCGCTGGAATACCCGATGCGCCAGCGCCAGCCGCCCACTTCCAGGTGTTGCAGCATTTCATTGCGGTACAAACCGCCCACTGGAAACGCCACCAACGGCAGCGGATCGCGCCCCAGACACGGCGTGCTGCGGCTGTCGACCCAGCACAGCGGCTCGGGCCATGAGGCGATACAGTCGTCGCTGTCGCCCATCTGCTTGACTAGCAACACATCGAACTCCCCCGCGCGGTATTGGCGCTGCAACTCAGGGCCGAGGCCGCTGGTGACTTCCAGGCGCACCCGTGGATACGCCAGCACAAACGCCGACAGCAGCGGCATCAAGCGTTCGGACGCAAAGTCTTCCGGCACGCCGAGGCGCAACACGCCGTCGCTTTGCTGGTTGATCAACACGTCGGCGGCCTCTTCATGCAGCGCGAGGATGCGCCGTGCGTAGGCCAGCAGACGCTCACCCTCGGCGGTGGCGACCACGCGACGTTGGTCACGGTCCAGCAGTTGACACGCCACTGCGTCTTCCAGGCGGCGGATCTGCTGGCTCACGGTGGATTGGGTCAGGTGCAGCCGCTCGGCGGCGCGGGTGAAGTTGCCGCAGTCCACCACGGCGACAAAGCTGCGTAACAACACGGGATCGAACATGGCGCTCACCATTCCATTTGCCACTGGTTAACATGGTTATATTTAATTTCAGAATACCTTGGCGGCTACGCATACTTCATCCCTCATCGTGCCCCGGAGGTTTGCATGACCGACGATCAACAGCATCTGCAACGCGCCGTCGCCCTGGCCCACACCAATGTCGCCCAAGGCGGGCGCCCGTTCGGCGCGGTGCTGACGCGCCACGGTGAGGTGCTGGTGGAGGCGGTGAACGAGATCCACCTGAGCCAAGACCCCACTGCCCACGCCGAACTGCTGGCGATTCGCGCCGCGAGCCGGCAACTCGGCGCACGCCTGGACGGTTGCGTGATCTACGCCAGCGGCCAACCTTGCCCGATGTGCCTGAGCGCCATGTACCTGTGCGGTGTGGAGCGGGTGGTGTTCGCGGCCAGCAACGCAATGGCCGAACCCTTCGGCCTGTCGACGGCGGCCATCGGCCAACAGGTCGGCCTGCCCCTCAGCGAACAACGCCTGCCGATCCAGCATCTGCCCGATGCCGCCATGACGGCCTTGTACGGCCAATGGAAAGCCCAGCATGACCCTCAATAAATCCCTCGCCGGTTGGGGCCTGCTGGTGGTGCTCGGCCTGAACCTGCGGCCGATCCTCGGTTCCATCAGCCCGTTGCTCGGCGAAATCCGCCAGGCCACCGGCTTGAGTTTCCAAAGCAGCGCCTTGCTCACCAGCCTGCCGGTGGTGTGCATGGGGCTTGTCGCTTTAGTGGGCGTTCGCGTCGAAGCGCAACTGGGCGAACGACGCGGTATCGCCCTGGGCCTGATGATGATTTTGCTGGCGTGCCTGGCCCGCTGGCTGATGGGCCAGGGCTCGACGTTGTTGGTGACGGCTTTGCTCGGCGGTGCCGGTGTGGCGCTGATCCAGGCCCTGGTGCCGGCGATGATCAAGCGCGAATTCCATCACCGTGTGCCGGTGGCGATGGGCGTGTATTCGGCATCGTTGATGGCCGGCGGCGGGCTTGCAGCGCTATTCAGCCCGCTGGTGGCCACGCATTTCCAGCAATGGCAGGCGGGGTTGGGCGTGTGGTTGTTGCCCGCACTGGGGGCGTTACTGTTGTGGGCCTGGTTGCCGTTGGGCGCCGCCAAAAGTGCAAAAGAGATTCCCGCGTTCAAGGGCCTGCGCAACCGCCGTGCGTGGCTGCTGGCACTGTACTTCGGCCTGGTGAACTGCGGCTATATGAGCATGGTGGCGTGGCTGCCGGCCTACTATCAGCAACTGGGCTGGGGCGTGTTGCCCAGCGGATCGCTGCTGGCGTTCATGACCATCTTCCAAGTGATTGCTGCGCTGTTGATGCCGGTACTGGCGCAACGCGGCATCGACCGTCGCCCGCTGCTCGCCATCAGCTTATTGGCGCAGACCGTGGGTTACCTCGGCCTGATCATCGCGCCGCAGCAATTCCCGCACCTGTGGGTGGCGTTGTGCGGCTTCGGGTTGGGCGCCTGTTTTGCCCTGAGCCTGCTGCTGACCCTCGACCATCACCGCGACCCGCGCCAAGCCGGTCAACTGGCGGCGTTCGTGCAAGGCGTAGGCTTTTTGATCAACGCGATTTCGCCCTGGATGACCGGCTGGCTGCGTCAACTCACCGGCAACTTCGTCAGCGCCTGGGTAGTGCTGACGGTGACAGTAGTGGCGATGCTGCTGGTGACGCGGGTGTTCAGCCCGGCTACCTATCGCACCGCGCCTGCTCTATAGATATGCATTTAAGATCTAGATAAAACAAACAAGCTTCATTGACGGAATAAGCAGACCCCTTAAAATTCCGGCTTCCCTTCTTGGACGCCGGGCGCCCCATGGATCTCCGTCAACTGCGCTATTTCATTGCTCTGAACGAGCACCGCAGTTTCGTGCGCGCCGCCGACGCCATGGGCATTACTCAACCGGCGTTCAGCCGCAGTATCCAAAGCCTGGAGCAGGAGTTCGGCTGCGTGCTGGTGGACCGCGCTCACAAGGAGCTGCGCCCCACCCCCGAAGGCCAGGTGGTGCTGCAACACGCCCTGAGCCTGGTGCAAGGCGCAGCGCTGCTGAGCCATGAAGTCACGCGCATGACCAAGCTCGACGCCGGTGAAGTGCGCCTGGGCAGCGATGCCGTGGCGGCGGTGAGCCTGGTGCCCCAGGCCCTGTCGCGGTTTGTCACCACCTACCCCAAGGTGCGCACGGTGTTGCAGGTGGATAACTGGGAACGGCTTGGACGCAGCCTGAGCCGCGAAGAGATCGAATTCTTTATCGCCGATGTGCGTCACTTCGAGGCTGACCCGAACTTCCAGACCCAACCCCTGACGCCCCGGCGCACGGTGTTTTTCTGCCGCGCCGGGCACCCGTTGCTGGCCAAGGACAGCCTGTCGACCAACGACCTGTTCGGCTACCCGTTGGCCACGCCGCTGATCGCGCCGGGCATTCGCAAGCTGCTGGCCAACCTCAGTGGGCGCATCGACTTCGCGCCCGCTATCGAACTTGAACAGTTCACTGCGCTGGCGAGCATCGTGCGCCAGTCCGACGCCATTGGCCTGGGCGCCGAAGAGGCGTTCGTCGATGAATTCGCCAGCGGCACCTTGCGGGTGCTGCACTGGCGCAACCTGCCCCACAACCTCGACAGTCTGAACGCCCGCTGCGGCGTGATCAGCCGCGCTGGGGTGCGTTTGTCGCCTGCGGCGAAGGCGCTGATCGAAACCCTGCAGGCGGTGGAAAGCCAAGCCGGTTGGCCCGCGCAAACGTCCCGAAATCATTGAAGCGCACGCCCATCTCGGCCATTACCTTATGCGCCACCTTGGCGGTCATCTGGCGGATATAGAACGGCTCCTTCACCACAAAATGATGGATGCCATGGGTGCTGCCGAAGTTGAAGCAAAACGCTTGCAACGGCCACATCCACCAAGGTTTCAGCACCTGGGTTTGCTGGATCACATTGCCCAGTTCCACATCGCCGTAGTAGTGCATGTTGGAACTGACAAAGTGCAGGCAAAAGGTGCGCAGCACGTTGGGGCCGATGATCACCACGACGGCGATGTCGATCACCTGCATCATCTGCAACGTGCCAGCTGACCACTCGATGGGCGCGCCCAACAAACCCGCGATGCCATTGGCCGCGTGAAAGCCGAGGAACACATACCACGCGCCCCAGTGCAGCAGCGCCAACGGTGCGTACACCAGCAGCGAGCGCTTGAGGATGCTGAGTTTGTGCTTCCAGGTCTTGGCCCGCAGGATGCGGATAAACGCCGACATCACGTTGTCACCCACCATCAGCAACCGCGCAAAGCCCCAGGGTTCACCGTTGGTGATGGCGCGCTCTTCCATATCGGTTTCAGTGCCGGACACCTTGTGGTGGTTGAGGTGCAGATGGCGGCGCACCCACGGGTTGATGGTGCTGGGCCGCGCCAGCCACACCAGGCCCATCATCAGGTTGTGGGGCAGGCGTTGCTTGCGAAAGTACATGCTGTGGATCAGGTCGTGTTCCAGTTCGTGGGTCAGCGACGCAAGAAACGCGTTGAGCAACAGGCACGCCCACCACGCCAGATGGCCGCTGATATAGAGCGCGGCCGAGCCGATCATGCCCGTCAGCGCAAAGGCGAGGATGCCCGCCCCCAGCGCGTCCTGATGCAACAGCCAAGGGTGTTGCTGGCGCAAGCGCACGCCTTCGGCCAGCACCACTTCACGGATATGCGCCGAACGCTGTTGCGCGTTCATCTGCTGGGGACTTGCAGAAGTACCGTCCATGCTTCCATCCTCTTGTTTATTGATCTGTCCATCCTGCCCCAAGCGATCTGGCAGGACGCAAGCCCCGGACGCCAACCTGTTGACCGCAAGCGCCAATCGTCATGACCGAACCCACCTCCCTCGCCAGCTGGACCCGCGCCCTGCGCAAGCAGCTCGACGCCCTGGGCCTCGACAGCGCCGCATTGTGTGCGCAAGCCGGGCTCGACCCGCAGCACATGGACGATCCCAATGCGCGCTACCCGCTGTCGGCCACCACGCGTTTGTGGGAACTGGCGGTGCAGGCCAGCGGCGATCCGGCGATTGGCTTGCGGGTGTCGCGGTTTGTCAGCCCCACCACGTTTCATGCGCTGGGGTATGCGCTGGTGGCCAGCGGCAGCCTGCGCGAAGTATTCGAACGCATCGTGCGCTATCACCAGGTGGTCAGCGACGCCCTGACGCTGGAACTGAGTGGCGACGGTGAACGCTACCGCTTTCGCCTGCTGCAACTGCCCGGCAGCCCGGCGCCGGCGCTTGAAGCCATCGATGCATTTGCCGCGATCTATGTGCGCACCTGCCGCAATCGCCTGGGCCGTGACTACGCGCCGCTGGCGGTGTACCTGCGCCGGCCGGAGCCGGCGGACCCCACGCCGTGGCACACGGTGTTTCGTGCGCCGGTGTTTTTCGGCGCCGAGGAAGACCGCCTGGAGTTCGCCGCTCATGATTTTGACAGCCACTTGGACGACGCCAATCCGGAGCTGGCCGAGCACAACGAAACCGTGCTCAAACGCACCCTGGCCCAACTGCAACCGCTGACCTGGGAGCGCAAGGTACGCCGGGTGATCGAAGCGCAATTGCCCGATGGCGAACCGAGTGCCGAACGCGTCGCTCAAGCGCTGCACTTGAGCTTGCGTAGCTTGCAGCGGCATCTGGCGGACGAGGGGTGTCGGTTCGATGCGTTGCTCAATGAGTGCCGTGAGAATTTGGCGTTGCTGCATTTGCGCGATCCGCAGTGTTCGCTGGCGGAGATCAGTCACTTGCTGGGGTTTGCGGATACCAGCAGCTTTAACCGGGCGTTCAAGCGCTGGACGGGGATGACGCCGGGGCAGTTTCGGGAGGGGTTGCGGTAGGTGATTTTGAGGGCCTCATCGGGGGCAAGCCCCCTCCCACATTGGACTGTGTTCACACATTTCTATTTGTGAATACATTCAAGTGTGGGAGGGGGCTTGCCCCCGATGAGGCCGGCCCAGACACAACCTGACTTCAGGTATGCGCCGCCTCCCGCAACCGCTGCAACTCAAGCACTTCAATCTCCCCATACCCCAACCGCACAATGCCCTGGGCCTGCAGATCCTTGAGCAGCGCATTGGTCGTCTGGCGCGACAAACTCAACATGGCGGCCAGGTCTTCCTGGGGCAGTTGCACGGTACGCCGTGACGTCTCGCTATCGCCGTAGCCCTCGACAATCATCAGCAAACGACTCGCCAGGCGCACTGAGCCCGGCATCAGGCTCAGTTGTTCCAGGCCGATAAAACTCAAGCGCAATTTCTGGCTCATCAGCAGGGCCAGGTCACGCCAATACTGCGGGTGTTCATCAAGGATGTTCAGCAGCGGCTGCTGTGGCACCTGCAGTAACGTGCACGGCCCGACAGCGCAGGCGTCATGGGTGCGCGGCAAGCCGTCGAACAGGCAGATTTCACCGAACCAGAAAGGCGGCTCCACCAGGCTCAGCACCGCTTCCTTGCCGTGTTCGTTCACCGCACTGATCCGCAGGCTGCCCTCAAGCACGGCGTACAAACCGCAAGGCGGGTCACCGCGTTTGAACAGGTATTGCCCCGTCGTCAGTTGCCGCAGCCGGGCCTGGGCCAGCAAGCTATCCTGAAAGGCAGCGGGCAAGTGGCTGAACCAGTGCCCAGTGGCCAGCCGCGCGCGCCATTTCTCTGTGTCCATGGGAACTCCGAAGATTGTCGCCCAGCTGACAGTCAGGCAACGGCCGACAGGGCATGATCAAACATCCTACAGGAGGAATAACAATGAAAAGCCTCGTCGACCACCTCAGTCAATACGCCGCCTACCACCGTGACCCGCGCAATATCGCCAGCCACTTTATCGGTATCCCGCTGATCGTCGTCGCAGTGGCGGTGCTGCTGTCACGCCCGGAATGGACAGTGGCCGGGTTGTGGATTTCACCCGCCGTGCTGCTTGCGCTGTTTTCCGCCTGGTTCTACCTGCGCCTGGAACTGGCGCTGGGTGTGCTGATGACGGTGTTGATGGGCTTGTCCGTGTGGGCGGGCCACGTGTTGGCGGCGCAAAGCACCACGGTGTGGCTCGCCAGCGGCATCGGCATGTTTGTGGTGGGCTGGGTGATTCAATTTGTCGGCCATTACTACGAGGGCCGCAAACCCGCCTTTGTGGACGACGTGTCGGGGTTGATCGTGGGGCCGTTGTTTGTGGTGGCGGAGCTGGCGTTTCTGCTGGGCTTGCGCCATGACCTCAAGCAACAGATTGAAGAACGGTCGGGGCCGGTGGCACGCCGCGATCTAAAGCCTGGTCAAGTCTAAATGTGAGAGGGGCGGTGCGACGATTCGACTTGCCCCCGATGGCAGTGGGTCAGTC
Organism: Pseudomonas nabeulensis; assembly: GCF_004682045.1. Classification (GTDB taxonomy): domain Bacteria; phylum Pseudomonadota; class Gammaproteobacteria; order Pseudomonadales; family Pseudomonadaceae; genus Aquipseudomonas; species Aquipseudomonas nabeulensis. The sequence continues at coordinate 62,768 of NZ_QUZT01000010.1, read as the reverse complement.
AAGAATATCTAACCTGACACACCGCTATCGGGGGCAAGCCCCCTCCCACATTGGCCCGCATTTCACATTGAGTGATGTGGTGGGTTCTTAGGCTTTTTGCCAGACCTTGGGTTTGAAGAACAAGGTCTCGCCACGGGCCAAACCAGTGAGGCTGTCGTGGTCTTTCACCACTTCGGCCTCGATCAGCTCGCTCTGGCCTTCCACCTTCAACGTCACACGGGTGGTCGCGCCAAGTGGGCGAATATCACGCACTTCGGCGGCGTGGTGGTCTTCCAGTTCATGACGCGACAGCGACACTTCGTGAGGGCGGAACAACACGTGGTGGTCTTCACCCAGGTGCAGGCGGTTGGAGTCGCCCAGGAAGTGGTAGACGAAATCGCTGGCCGGGTTTTCGTAGACTTCACCCGGTGAACCGATCTGCTCGATCACGCCCTTGTTCATCACCACGATACGGTCGGCCACTTCCATGGCTTCTTCCTGGTCGTGGGTCACGAACACCGAGGTCAGGTTGATGTCTTCGTGCAGGCGTGCCAGCCAGCGGCGCAGTTCTTTACGCACCTTGGCGTCGAGGGCGCCGAAGGGTTCGTCCAGCAGCAGCACTTTGGGTTCGACCGCCAGGGCGCGGGCCAGGGCGATACGCTGGCGCTGACCGCCGGAGAGTTGTTCCGGGTAGCGGTCGGACAGCCAATCGAGCTGCACCATGTTCAGCAGTTCGTGGACTTTGCTGGCGATCTGGCTCTCGCTCGGGCGTTGGTTCTTCGGCTTCATGCGCAGGCCGAAGGCAACGTTGTCGAACACGGTCATATGGCGGAACAGCGCATAGTGCTGGAACACAAAGCCGACGTTGCGATCACGCACATCGTGGCCGGAGACGTCTTCACCGTGGAACACGATGTTGCCGTCATCCGGGGTTTCCAGGCCGGCAATGATGCGCAGCAAGGTGGTCTTGCCGCAGCCGGACGGGCCAAGCAACGCCACCAGCTCGCCACTCTGGATATCCAGATTGATGCTGTTCAGGGCCTTGAAGGCGTTGAAGTTCTTGCTGACATTACGGACTTCGATCGACATGACTTATTCCTCACCGGCACTGTTGCGCAGGCGGTTGATACGGTTCTCGCTCCACTGCTTGAGCAGCAGGATAAAGAGCGCCAGGATCAGCAGCAGGCTGGCCACCGCAAACGCGGCAACGTGGTTGTATTCGTTATAGAGAATCTCGACGTGCAGCGGCAGGGTGTTGGTGACGCCGCGGATGTGGCCCGACACCACCGACACCGCGCCAAACTCACCCATGGCCCGTGCGGTACACAGCACCACGCCGTAGATCAGGCCCCATTTGATGTTCGGCACGGTCACGTGCCAGAACATCTGCCAGCCATTGGCACCGAGCAGGCGCGCCGCTTCTTCTTCCTGGGTGCCCTGTTCCTGCATCAGCGGGATCAGTTCACGGGCCACGAAAGGCACGGTAACGAAGATGGTCGCCAGCACAATGCCGGGCAAGGCAAACACGATCTGAATGTCGTGATCGGCCAACCACGGGCCAAAGAAGCCCTGGGCACCGAACATCAGCACGTAGACCAGACCGGCGATCACCGGCGACACCGAAAACGGCAGGTCGATCAGCGTCACCAGGATGCTCTTGCCACGGAACGAGTACTTGCTCACGCACCAGGCGGCGCTGACGCCGAACACCACGTTGAGCGGCACCGAGATCACTACCGCAATCACCGTGAGTTTCAGCGCCGACAGCGCGTCGGGTTCAAGGATCGCGGTGAAGAACGCGCCGAGGCCGTTCTTCAAGCCCTGAGTCACCACGATCAGCAGCGGCAGCAGCAGGAACAGCGTGAACACCAGCCAGCCAAGGCCGATCAGGATACGTCGCGAGGTCGCACTGCCACGACGGGCGGCGTTGGCCGAGGACGCGGCGGAAATAGACGATTGGGACATGTTCCGCGCCTCCTTATGGACGTTCGATGCGCCGCTGCAACAAGTTGATCAGCAGCAGCAGGACAAAGGAAACCACCAGCATCAGCACGCCGATGGAGGTGGCGCCGCGGTAGTCGTATTGGTCGAGCTTGACCATGATCAGCAGCGGCAGGATCTCGGTTTTCATCGGCATGTTGCCGGCGATGAAAATCACCGAGCCGTACTCACCGACGCCACGGGCAAAGGCCAGGGCGAAACCGGTCAGCCAGGCCGGCAGCAAGGCGGGCACGAGGATATGGCGGAACACCTGGATCGGCTTGGCCCCCAAACAGGCGGCGGCCTCTTCGACTTCCCGAGGGATATCCGCCAGTACCGGCTGCACCGTCCGCACCACGAAAGGCAGCGTGACGAAGGTCAGCGCCAGGGTGATACCCAACGGGGTGTAGGCAATTTTGAAGCCCAGGTCGGCGGCAAATTGGCCGACGAAACCGTTAGGCGTGTACAGCGCGGTCAACGCGATACCGGCAACGGCCGTGGGCAGGGCGAACGGCAGGTCGATCATCGCATCGATGATCTTGCGACCGGGGAAGGTGTAGCGCACCAGCACCCAGGCCAGCAGCGTGCCGATCACGCCGTTGATCAGCGCAGCGTACAACGCGGTGCTGAAGCTCAACTTCAACGCCGCCAGCACGCGCGGTGCGGAGATGATGTTCCAGAACTGATCCCAGGTGAGTTGAGCGGCGTGTACAAACATCGCCGCCAGGGGGATGAGTACGATCAGGCTGAGGTACACCACGGTGTAGCCCAGCGTCAGCCCGAAGCCGGGTATGACGGGGGAGATACGACGCGACATAAGAGTCCTTGGTTAAAAGGTAGAAACCACTGTAGGTGCGCGCCACTTAGGGAGAGTTAACCTACTGTGGCGAGGGAGCTTGCTCCCGCTGGAGCGCGAAGCGCTCCCAAACCGGTATCCGCTGCCTGGTTTGGGGCTGCTTCGCAGCCCAGCGGGAGCAAGCTCCCTCGCCACAGTAAGAGCCTCTCCACAGAAGGTGAGCGCCTACAGGTACTTTGGCTTACTGCGCGGTGTAGATCTGGTCGAACACGCCACCGTCGTTAAAGAATTTCGGTTGGGCAGTTTTCCAGCCGCCGAAGTCTTTGTCGATAGTCACCAGGTCCAGTTTCGGGAACTGCTGGACGTATTTGGCGGCCACTTTTGCGTCACGTGGGCGGTAGAAGTTTTTCGCCGCGATCTCCTGGCCAGCCGGACTGTACAGGTGTTTCAGGTACTCGGTGGCGATCTCGGTGTTGCCCTTTTTCTCGGCGTTCTTGTCGACCACGGCCACTGGCGGCTCGGCGAGGATCGACAGGGACGGTACGACGATATCGAACTTGTCGGCGCCGCCGTCTTCTTTCAGCGCCAGGAAGGCTTCGTTTTCCCAGGCCAGCAACACGTCACCCTGACCGTTGTTGACGAAGGTGATGGTCGAGCCGCGCGCGCCGGTGTCCAGCACAGGCACGTGCTTGAACAGCTCTTTCACGTATTCCTGGGCCTTGGCTTCGCTGCCACCGGATTTGAGGCCGTAGGCCCAGGCGGCGAGGAAGTTCCAGCGGGCGCCGCCGGAGGTTTTCGGGTTCGGGGTGATCACGGAGACGTCTTTCTTGATCAGGTCGCCCCAGTCCTTGATGCCTTTAGGGTTGCCCTTGCGCACCAGGAACACGATGGTCGAGGTGTACGGGGTGCTTGCGTCCGGCAGGCGGGTCTGCCAGTTTTCCGGCAGGGTCTTGCCCAGCTTGGCGATTTCGTCGATGTCACCGGCCAGGGCCAGGGTGACCACGTCGGCACGCAGGCCGTCGATCACGGCACGGCCTTGCTTGCCCGAACCACCGTGGGATTGCTGGATCTTGACGTTGTCACCTGGGTGGGACTCTTTCCAGAACTTGGTGAACTCAGCGTTGTAGTCCTGGTACAGCTCACGGGTCGGGTCGTACGAGACGTTGAGCAACTCGTAGTCCTTGGCAACGGCGGAACCTGCAAACACGGCACTGGCCAGGGCGGCCAGGGCATAACGGCGAATCGACGACATAGAAGCTCCTGAAAATTCTGGGTGTTGGCTTTTTCTTATAGTTGCGGGTCTAGCATGCGAATCGCCGTCACGGCTCAGCTCGGTTTGTTGCCCGGGTTCTGCAGACGGAATTTTTCTTTGCGTTCAATCTGTACCACTTGCGCGTTATGCACAGTGATTTCCACCGCGCCAAACCGCAGATCGCGCAATGCGCTCTGGATCTCACGCAAAATGGCTGCTTCGTCCTGGCCGTCGACGCTACGTAGAGATGCGCTCATGGTCTCGCTCCTGAAATGAAAAGTGCGTGCCTTGCAGTGGCGGCACTGCGTGTGGCGTGAGGGCGATAGTAGATAAGCGCGGATATTCTTAAAAATACTATTTAAGAATGTTTATATAACTAGAAAGAATTTTCTGGTGGGGCGTGGGGTTGCGCGGGGATTTTGCAGATTTATGCAGAAATAAAGCCTTGAGAAGATCCAAATGTGGGAGGGGGCTTGCCCCCGATGGTGGTGTATCAGTCGCTAATTAGTTGGCTGACACTCCCTCATCGGGGGCAAGTCGAATCGTCGCACCGCCCCTCCCACACTTTGACTGCATTTCAAGTTTGGATGATGGGCGCCCTGTTCCAGTCGATCTCTACCGCCGGCACCGGTCGCCCAAACCAATACCCCTGCCCCATATCGCACTCCTGCTCCAACAAGAACCGCGCCTGTTCCACCTGCTCGATTCCTTCGGCATGCACCTGCATGCCCATGCTTTTCGCCAGGGCGATCACCACGCGCACAATCGCGGCGTCGTCCTCATCCCACGGCAAGCCGGCGACAAAGCCCTGGTCGATCTTGAGCTTCTGCACCGGCAGGCGCTTGAGGCGCAGCAGCGAGGAATAACCGGTGCCGAAATCATCAATGGCCAGGCGCAAGCCCAGTTCACGCAGGCGGTGCAGTTGTTCCAGGGCCACCTCCGGGTCGTCCATCACGGCGCTTTCTGTGACTTCCAACTCCAGGAATGCAGGGTCCAAACCGGTGGCATGCAGCACCTGGGCAACCTGGTCGTAGAGTTCACGCCGGGCGAACAGGCGGCTGGAAACATTCACGGCAATAAAGGTCAGCGGCACACCGCCCGCCAGCCATTGGCACATCTGGCGGCAGGACTGGTCCAGCACCCAGGCGTCGATCTCGGCAATCAACCCGGTACGTTCGGCAATGGGGATAAAGTCCCCCGGCGGCACCAACCCACGCTCCGGGTGCTGCCAGCGCACCAGCGCTTCGACCCCGATCAGGCGGCTAGTGTGCAAGTCGTGCACCGGTTGGTAGTAGACGCACAGCTCTTGCTGGTCGAGGGCGCGGCGCAGTTCGCTGGCGATTTCCACGCGGTTCTGCGCATGGGCAGTGAGTTCTTCGGTGTACAACGCGTAGCCCTCGCGGCCGGCACTCTTGGCCTTGAACAACGCGGAATCGGCGTTGCGCAGCAACTGCTCGGCGCTGCGCGCATCGCTGGGGAACAGGCTGATGCCGATGCTGGTGCTGATAAACAACTGGTGGCCGTCGAAGATGAACGGCTGTTTCATCGCATCCAGAATGCGCTGCGCCAGTGCAGCCGCCTGCACCACCTGTGGACAACTTTCCGCCAGCACCGCGAATTCATCCCCACCCAGGCGCGCCAGGGTCACGCCGGAGCCGAACAGGCCCCGGAGCCGCTCGCCCACCAGTTTGAGCAATTGGTCGCCGACGTTATGGCCCAGGCTGTCGTTGATGATCTTGAAGTGATCCAGGTCCAGCAACAGCAGGGCGCAGCCGCGCTTGTGGGCTTGCGCCGAGGCCAGCGCCTGTTCGGCGCGGTCGGTGAAGAGCAAGCGATTGGGCAGGTCGGTCAGCGGGTCATGGTGAGCGAGGTGGGCCAGTTCGTGTTCCGAATCCTTGATGGCGCTGATATCGGAAAACACCGCGACATAGTGGCTGACTTGGCCCTGGTCATCGTGGATCACCCGGATGGTTTGCCACTGTGGATAAATTTCACCGCTTTTGCGCCGGTTCCAGATTTCGCCGCTCCATTCGCCGATGCGCGCCAGGCTCTGGAACATCTGTTGGTAAAAACTCGACGAATGGCGCCCCGACTTGAACAGGCTGGGCTGCTGACCCATGACGTCCTCACGGGTGTAGCCGGTGATCTCCATAAAAGCCCGGTTCACATGCACGATCACGCCCTTGGCGTCGGTGACCAGCACGCCTTCGCGGGTGCAATCGAACACGGCGGCGGCCTGGCGCAAGCGCTCGCGGTTTTCTCGCAGCGGTTGCTGCAAAAGGTTGGCCCGGGCAAACCGTGCGCAAATCCAGTAGATAGCCAGCGCACTCAACGCGACCCACACGTAACCGCGCACCTGTAACCAGTGCCCCAACTCCCGAGGTTCATCGAGAAAGTTGATCAATAGTTGGTTGCTGAGCTGGAGCCACACAACCGAAACCAGCAGGTATACCAGCCCCGCACGCAGGGCACCTCGGTATGAAAACAGCATATGGTCAGTAATCCTTACCAAAAAAACAGAATCGCCCAACAAAGGCTGCGGATTATAGAATAAGAAACATCCAGTCACTCCTATCTGAAAGGCCGGCTGGTTTTCTCTGTAGGCTTAGTGATAATGCGTGAGCTGTTCTTTTCTTTATCTGAGGGCCATACAGCCTATGTGGTACAACGGTTTTCTTGACCTGTCAGCCTGGCAACTGGTGGCGGTCACTCTGTTGATGACCCACGTGACCATCGTCGCGGTCACGGTTTATCTGCACCGCTATTCAGCCCATCGCTCCCTGGAGCTCAATGCCGGCCTGAAACACTTCTTCCGCTTCTGGCTGTGGCTGACCACGGCGCAGAACACCCGCGAGTGGACCGCCATCCACCGTAAGCACCACGCCAAATGCGAAACCGTCGACGACCCGCACAGCCCGGTGATCAAGGGTTTATCGACCGTTCTGCGCAAAGGTGCAGAACTGTACCGCGCCGAAGCGGAAAACCCCGAGACCCTGCGCATCTACGGCAAGAACTGCCCGGACGACTGGATCGAGCGCAAGATCTACACCCCTTACCCGCTGCTGGGCGTGGCGATCATGGGCGTGATCGACCTGCTGCTGTTCGGCACCATCGGCATCACCATCTGGGCGATCCAGATGATGTGGATTCCGTTCTGGGCTGCCGGCGTGATCAACGGCCTGGGTCATGCCGTAGGCTATCGCAACTTCGAATGCCGTGACGCGGCGACCAACCTGGTGCCGTGGGGCATCATCGTCGGTGGCGAAGAGCTGCACAACAACCACCATACCTACCCGAACTCGGCCAAGCTGTCGGTGAAAAAGTGGGAGTTCGACTTGGGCTGGGCCTGGATCAAGGTGTTCAGCTGGCTGCGCCTGGCCAAGGTGCAGCGTGTGGCGCCAATTGCCCACCGCGTCGAGGGCAAAGGCCACCTGGACATGGACACTGCCATGGCAATCCTCAACAACCGCTTCCAGATCATGGCCCAGTACCGCAAGCTGGTGATCGGCCCGCTGGTCAAGCAAGAGCTGGAGAAGGTCGATCATTCGGTGCGTCACCAGTTCCATCGCGCCAAACGCTTGCTGTCGCGGGAAACCAGCTTGCTGGATGATCGCCATCACGTGCGCATCCAAAGCATGCTGGAGCACAGCCACGCGCTGAAAGTGATCTATGAGAAGCGCCTGGCGCTGCAACAGATCTGGGTCAAGACCAGCTCCAACGGCCACGATATGCTCGCAGCCATCAAGGAATGGGTGCACGAAGCCGAGGCCAGCGGCATCCAGTCCCTGCGGGATTTTGCTCACCAATTGAAGACCTATTCGCTGCGTCCTGCGGCAGCCTGACGGTGCGGCGGGAGGGCTTGCTCTCCCGCCCATCAGCTTTTTGGCGCCATTTCTCGGGCAGCGCCAATCCGTCCCCTTGACGGAACTTCACCGCGATTCCCCTCTCTCAAAGAACACTTCGCCATCATGGTGGCCCCTTGTAGCGACCGCTGTTTTACCTCGCGGCGCGCCCAGAGAGAGTTGTGCCGATGGTTCACGAAACGCCCTACGTAACTGCCCCCCCAACCGTTGAACATACGCGTCCAGCGGCGGCTGCCACCCTGCTGGCGCTGATGCACGCCCAGGGTGAAGTGGAGCGGTTGAGCGAGCGTGAGCAGTTGCTGAGTTCACTGCTGGTGAGTGTGAACGCGGTGTTATGGGCCGTCGATTGGGAATCACGCCGCGTGCTGTATGTGAGCCCCGCCTACGAACGCGTGTTCGGACGGTCTGCCGGGTTGTTGCTGGCCGATCATCGGGAATGGCGCAACAGCATCCACCCCGAAGACCTCGACTACGCCGAACACAGCCTGCACCGCGTGTTGGAACACGGCGCCGTGGAAGACCGCGAGTACCGCATCATCACCGCCGACGGGCAGATCCGCTGGCTCAGTGACAAGTGCTACATCAACCAACAGGCCGAGCCTGGCGAGCCGGTGATCGTGGTGGGGATGGCCGAAGACATCACCGAAAAGAAGCAGCTTGAACTTGAACTGCACCGCCTGGCCACCACCGACGCACTCACCCAGAGCAGCAACCGCCGGCATTTTTTCGAATGCGCCAACCAGGCCTTCGACAGTGCCTGCGCCCAGGGCGCGCCGCTGGCTTTCCTGCTGCTGGATATCGATGATTTCAAGGAGGTCAACGATACCTACGGCCACCTGGAGGGCGATCAGGTGCTGCGGCGTATCGCCGAGAGCGGTCGCGGGGTATTGCGTCGTGGCGACCTGTTCGGACGCATTGGGGGTGAGGAGTTCGCCGCCGTACTGCCGGGGTGTGCGCCGGAGATGGCACTGCAGGTGGCTGAGCGGCTGGGTAAAGAGATCCAGCAATTGACGTTCAGCTATGACGGGCAGGACTTTAACGTGACCATCAGCCAGGGCTTGGCCAATCTCAGTGAACAGGATTCAACCCTCGACAGCCTGTTTGCGCGGGCGGATGCGGCCATGTATGAGGCCAAGCGCTTGGGCAAGAACCGGGTGGTTGCGGGCTAAAGCCGAGCACATCCAGCTAGTTCAACACAGGTCAAATGTGGGAGGGGGCTTGTCCCCGATTGCGGTGTATCAGCCTACACATCAGTGACTGATCCACCGCTATCGGGGGCAAGCCCCCTCCCACACTTGGATCTCATCGAGCTTTAAGCTTTGCGCACACGGGTCAATTCAGACAAACCCACCTTGAGCAGCCGCGCCGTCTTGCTACTCGCCAGCGCCTCCAGCCCTTCATGCTCCGTCAACCGCGCCATCTGCGCGGCCAGATTCACCACCAGCGCATCACGGGCATACACCCCGCCCTCCAGCGAATAGATCGCCGCGATCAACTGGCGCAGTTCCAGCGGCAAACGCCAACGGGCGCGCAATGCCGAGCCATAAGCAGCGCCAAAGTTATACAGCGACTCGCCGATGGTTTCGTCATCCAGCGCACCGCCGCCCTGGCGCCAGTCTTCCAGGCAGCGCAACAACGCCAGGTCACCCAACCGATGCAAGATGCCCGCGCTGTAACAGCGCTCGTGATCCAGCTCCAGCATGCGCGCCAGGCGGCGGGCATAGTCAGCCGTGTCTTGGGACAACTGCCAATGGCGCTCGGCATAAGCCACCAGCGCCGGGTCGCCCAGCACCACGTTGTGCTTGAGGGCCAGGCCCAGGATCAGGTTCATGCTTTGCCCGGCCGCCAGCTTGTGCAGGGCTGCCGGTAGGGTCTGCACCGGTGTGCCGTGATGGCCGGCGCTGTTGGCGGCAGCAATCAGTACGGCGGTGATTTGTGGATCAAGCCGCACCTGGTCTTCCAGGCGCTTGAGATCCAGGCCGTTGGGACCCAGGCTGCGTTGCACCGCCGCTTTCACATCGACACGCAGGGGCGCGCCATCGGAGGCTTCGCGACGACGCTCCAGGAACACCGGCAAGGTCATGCCAGGCGCCAGCGGTGGAATTTCGCAGTAAACACTTTCGCCTTCGTGCAGCAGCAAGTCTTGCAGACGCTGGGTCAGGCTTTCCATGTTCAGGGGTTTGGTCAGGTACGCCGTGGGCGCCAGGGGCAAGGCTTCGCGCACGCTGGCGCTGTCATTGCGGCTGCTCAGCAGAATGAACGGCAGCGCAGGCGAGCGGCGCTTCTGGCGCACATTGCGCAGCAAACTCAGGCCATCGATGCCCGGCAACTCCCAATCCGCCAGGATCAGGTCATAGGCCTTCTCTCGCAGCAATGTCGCCGCTTGCTGGCCATCGGCGCACACATCCAGCCGGGCGTCGCAGCGCACATTCAATAAAACCTGCTTGAGCAAATCCCGCGACCAAGGGTCCGCTTCGGCAATCAGCACTCGGGGTACAGCCGGCAACTCAACAACACTCATCCAGCACGCTCCATCGGCAATGCTTGCACCTTAGACAATGCTGCCGCCTACGTACAATGAACAACGCCTGAATGTGCTGCACAGGGCACAAAAAAACCCGCCGAAGCGGGTTTTTTCTGTCGATCAGGTCAGCTTGTGCTTACAGCTCTGCGAAGCACTCTTCGATGATCGCCAAGCCTTTGTCCAACTGCTCGTCCGGCGAGGTCAGCGGAACCAGTACGCGCAACACGTTGCCGTAGGTGCCGCAGCTCAGCAGGATCAGGCCCTTCTCACGCGCCTTGGCCACCACGGAGGCAACGGCAGCGGCGTTCGGCTTGTGAGTGTCGCCGTCGTCGAACAGCTCGACCGCAATCATTGCGCCCAGGGCACGCACTTCACCGATCACCGGGTACTTGGCCTGGATGGCTTTCAGGCCAGTGACCAGACGTTCGCCAACAGCCTTGCAGCGGTCCAGCAGGTGTTCTTCTTCGAACACTTCCATCACCGCCAGCGCCGCGGCGCAAGCGATCGGGCTACCGGCGTAGGTGCCGCCCAGGCCGCCTGGCGCGATGGCGTCCATGTACTCGGCCTTGCCGCACACACCGGCCAACGGGAAGCCGCCCGCGATGGATTTGGCGAAGGTGGTCAGGTCGGCAGCAACGCCCATCTGTTCCATGGCGAAGAACGTACCGGTACGACCGGCACCGGTTTGCACTTCGTCGGCGATCAGCAGGATGCCGTGCTTGTCGCACAGTTCGCGCAGGCGCTTCATGAAGGCTTTAGGCGCGACGTAGAAACCGCCTTCGCCCTGCACCGGCTCGATGATGATCGCAGCGATATCACGCGGCTCGGCATCGTTCTTGAAGATGCGTTCGATGCTGGCGATGGAATCGTCGTCGCTCACACCGTGCAGTTCATTCGGGTACAGCGCGCGGAACACGCCGCCTGGCATCAGGCCCATGCCGGCCGAGTACGGCACGACTTTGCCGGTGAGGCCCAGGGTCATCATGGTACGGCCATGGTAGGCACCGGTGAAGGCGATCACGCCGGCGCGGCCAGTGGCGGCACGCGCAATTTTCACGGCGTTTTCGACGGCTTCGGAACCGGTGGTGACCAGCAGGGTTTTCTTGGCGAAATCGCCCGGCACCTTGGCGTTCACTTTTTCACACACTTCAACGTAAGGCTCGTAGGCCAGTACCTGGAAGCAAGTGTGGGTCAGCTTGTTCAGTTGCTCGGTCACGGCGGCGATGATTTTAGGGTGCACGTGGCCGGTGTTCAGTACGGCGATACCGCCGGCGAAGTCGATGAACTCGCGACCTTCAACGTCGGTCACGGTGGCGTTCTTCGCCGACTCTGCGAAGATCGGGTGGATCTGGCCAACACCGCGCGGAACAGCGGATTCGCGGCGTTTCATCAGGGATGCGTTGGTCTTGCTCATAAAGTCCTCATTCGCCACTCATCGGGTGGCGCGGTCCAAGGAATACGTGGCGGGGAGGAGGCTGCGACAGCATGCGATGATCGACTGCCACAGCATTCCCGGCCACTACGAATAACGTCTTGAAACACGCAAAGGGTCAGCGCTCTCGTGCCCTCTGCGTTTGTTGCAATCTCTTACAGAGCTTAGATGCCCAGGCAGAGGTATTTGATTTCCAGGTAGTCCTCGATCCCGTACTTGGAACCTTCACGGCCCAGGCCCGAAGCCTTGATGCCGCCGAATGGCGCCACTTCGTTGGAGATCAACCCGGTGTTGACGCCGACCATGCCGTATTCCAGGGCTTCGGCCACACGGAACACACGGCCCAGGTCGCGGGCATAGAAGTAGGACGCCAGGCCGAACTCGGTGTCGTTGGACATCGCGATCACTTCGGCTTCGTCCTTGAAACGGAACAACGGCGCCAGTGGGCCGAAGGTTTCTTCCTTGGCCACGGCGGCGTCTTTCGGCACATCGACCAGGATCGTCGGCTCGAAGAAGTTACCCTCGATCACTTTGCCACCGCTGAGCAGCTTGGCGCCCTTCTTCACCGCGTCGGCGATGTGTTCCTGCACCTTGGCGACGGCTTTTTCATCGATTAGCGGGCCGGTGGTGGTGCCGTCTTCCAGACCGTTGCCGATCTTCAACTTGGCCACGGCGACCTTGAGTTTTTCCGCAAACGCGTCGTACACCGAATCCTGAATGTACAGGCGGTTGGCGCAGACGCAGGTCTGGCCGTTGTTGCGGTACTTGGAGATGATCGCGCCTTCGACGGCCTTATCCAGGTCCGCGTCGTCGAACACGATGAACGGCGCGTTGCCGCCCAGTTCCAGGGAGACTTTCTTGATGTCCTTGGCGCATTCAGCCATCAGCTGGCGACCGATTTCAGTCGAGCCGGTGAAGGACAATTTGCGCACGATCGGGTTGCTGGTGAGCTCGCCACCGATGTCGCCGGCACTGCCGGTGACCACGCTCAGCACGCCTTTCGGGATACCGGCACGGTGCGCCAGCTCAACCAGGGCCAGGGCCGAGAACGGGGTTTGCGAAGCGGGTTTGATCACCATGGTGCAACCGGCAGCCAGCGCTGGGCCGGCTTTGCGGGTGATCATCGCCGCCGGGAAGTTCCACGGGGTAATGGCAGCGGTCACGCCGATAGGCTGCTTGATCACGATCAGGCGCTTGTCGGGTTGGTGGCCAGGAATCACGTCACCATAGATGCGCTTGGCTTCTTCGGCGAACCACTCGATGAAAGACGCGGCGTAGGCGATTTCGCCCTTGGCTTCGGCCAGCGGCTTGCCTTGCTCGAGGGTCATCAGGCGACCGAGGTCGTCCTGGTTTTCGATCAGCAATTCGAACCAACGGCGCAGCTTGTTGGCGCGCTCCTTGGCGGTCAGTGCACGCCAGGCCGGCAAGGCGTTGTTGGCGGCTTCGATGGCACGGCGGGTTTCCGCGGCGCCCATCTTTGGCACGGTGCCGAGAATTTCGCCCGTGGCAGGGTTGTTGACCTTGATGGTTTGACCGTTGTCCGCATCCACCCAAGCCCCATCGATAAAGGCTTGCTGGCGGAACAACTGGGCATCTTTAAGCTGCATGTCGGCTTTCCTTAACAGCACCGCGCGCACGCGGAGCGAATTAGAGTTGTTGAAAGGCGCCTTGTGGGCTGCCGTCAGGGAAATCAGCCCCGGCGCGCGAGGAGGGAAATAGCGCACGGGACACGAAGCGTTTGAAATCTCAAACGAATCCTAGGATCAATGGGGGTACAGGGCAATAGTCTGTTCGAAAAAAAGAACGAAAACCGCCCTTTTGCCGAAACTTTCTGATCGGCGTATTTCGACCGGGTTCCACCGCCTTGACCAGCGGCGCCCGACTTAGGGCTGCGGGGCACCGATTTCCTACGCTCCAGCGGCCAAAAACCAGCATGGACGCCCATGGTCGACATGGGTATGATGTCGCCCGCACAAGCATCCGTAGCTCAGCTGGATAGAGTACTGCCCTCCGAAGGCAGGGGTCGTGGGTTCGAATCCCGCCGGGTGCACCATCTTCTTTCCCTTGTATTACAAGGGGATAGCGCTCCTGACAGAAACCTGTCCTAGTCCTGAAAGTCGTTTTTGCCACAAATTTGCCACACTCAAAAGTGGCGGGAATGGTCGAAATGGCAACAATCAGGAATCGCGGCGAGTATCAGTGGGAAGCGCAAATCCGCCGTAAGGGCTACCCAGCCCAGCGCAAAACCTTCGAAACCAAATCCGATGCCCAGGCCTGGGCACGCATGATCGAAAGCGAAATCGACCGGGGGATTTTTGTCTCTCGCGTCGAGGCTGAACGCACCGCCTTTCATCAACTTATTGATCGCTACATCTCCGAGATCGCTCCAAAGCACAAAGGCGCCTATTCGGAAATTAAACGCCTGGAAGCGCTAAAGCGGCACCCGTTGGCGACACGCATCGTCGCCACCCTCACCTCCTCCGATTTTGCCCGCTACCGTGATGAGCGCCTGAAAATCCGCAAGGGCAACACGGTTAAGCGCGAACTCGCATTGTTTCAGTGTGTGATCGAGGTTGCTCGCCGCGAGTGGGGAATTCATCTTGCCGAGAACCCAGTCAGGATGGTCAGCCGTCCCAGCTACAACGACGAACGCTCGCGGCGGCTCGACCCAGTTGAAGAGGAATACATTCTCAACGCCCTGGAGCTTCGTGAGCGCCGTGCTGACGGCACCTATGCCGACTCCTCACACAATCCATGGATACGGCCCATCGTCCAACTCGCGATTGAGACAGCCATGCGCCGTGGCGAAATTTTCGAGCTGCGCTGGAAGCATGTGAACCTAGATCGCAGGACCGCGCATCTTCCAGCGACTAAGAACGGACTGCCCAGAACCGTCCCGCTTTCACCAAAGGCTATTCAACTGTTGAAGGACTTGCCGCGCTCGCTGTGCGGTCGAGTCTTCCCCACCACCGCTGACGCTCTCAAGAAGGCCTTTGTGCGAGGCCTGGAGCGAGCAAGGCTGAAATACCTGGGGGATTGCGGGGCAGCGCAGGTAACGCCTCAGGAAGACTTCCTGATCAATCTACGCTTTCACGATCTGCGGCATGAAGCAACTTGTCGGCTTGCGACCAAGCTGCCGAATTTGATCGAGCTGGCCAGCGTGACGGGGCATCGGGAGGTGAACATGCTGAAGCGGTATTACAACATTACTGCGGAGGAGCTGGCAGCAAAGCTGGCCTGATAGGACCCGCCCGTTTGTGGGTGCTGTATAGACCGGCCTCAATTACATCAGACTTTGATTTGCATTGGGGCTCGACCAGCACAGCTTAGGATTTTGACCAGTAAAAGTTGGCCCAATGCAAACGTTCGGACCGTCTACGAGCTAGGGGCGATTCATCCGGCCGTGGGCGCTTAGACGGTCGACCTGGATGTATTCCAGGTCGCTGCGCAGCGGCAAGCGGGCGTCGATCAAATCGGCGCGCAACAATGGATATACGACGTGCCCATTTCAAGGATGTGCTCACGCGGCTACCGAAGCAGCGAGCCCGATAGATCGAGCAGCTGCCGCATCAGTGGATGCCTGCTTGATCGACGCAAAATGTGTTCGCTGGCCGCTCGCGAATCAATTCTCCTGCAATAGCCAGTTTTAACCACCTCCGATAGTCGAGTGCTGAGCCTACTGTTGACTCAGGGCCTCAGAATCAGCGAATGTTAACTGATGAAATCCATGGACGGAACCAAGATGCGCAATATCCTCAAGACAGTCCTGTTGATTTCTTCAGCGGCACCGACGTTGTTGGTCGCAGCAGCTATCGAAATTTTTAGTACACATGCAATGACCCTTTTTACGTGGCAGTTGATCATTGTAGGGACAATCGGCACCTTTCTCCCACTTTTGATCCTACGACTCATTCACTCTCAGGGCGAGATCTTCCCATTTAAGGCTAAGAAGGTAGAGTCGAATGATTATTTTATTTTAGTTTTTCTTATCAGCTACCTAATGCCTTTAGTCACAAAAATAACCGCGTTCGACGCCACGTGGACGTGTTCAATCTTTGTGGCACTTATGATCACTGGATGGTTTGTCTCCAATATCCCTGTACACCCTTTTCTATTCTTCGTGGGCTACCACTTCTATAAAGTCGAGTCCGAGGATGGCATGGTTTATACCCTCCTAACAAAGTCACGTCTGAAGTCTCCTAGGCCGGTGACTTCCGTCAAGAAAATATCCGACAGTATGCTAATAGAGTAATGAAATACTGCATCTGTTTGCCTTAACTAAAGACCCTGCCCAACGCATCGTCCGCTTTGCGCTATCTCAGCCTGTGCAAACCGAACTTACCGATCTTCTACATACACAAGAGGCAGAGTTTGACGAAGCTGACCAAGAAATTGAATTTGATGGAAGTTATAAGCCAGACGATGACGAGGTCTTATTCATTGACGATTTTGACGATATCGACGATCTAGCGGCTGCTATTGGGAACCCGCTAGCCATCGCAGAAGTTGAACCAACGGAGGAGTTTTTCACGTTAATAAAAGCTCTATTTTCAGGTTATGCAGCTGACGGAGGTGGAGTACGCATACCACTTCAAAACTTTGATAAACGAAGAATAATATCGACACGAGGCCTATCAATATTCCACGCAGCTAACGTCTATAAAAAAAATAGAAGGAATCGGGCTTACTCTCGACTATAAACTTACAGCGATTCTAGATGGAGGCAGGCTTAAATTCTTCAGCTTTCATGCTGCTCGCCAGATCTTTGACCTTAGCGAATATTACAAGACCGCTACAGATGAGGACGTAAACGGCTTCGCTCTAATTCCAACTTTGTCAGTAGCTAGCGCGCCGGAGTTGCTAATGATAGCTGACTCTTGGGTGCGCAGAAAGATTTCGCTAATCCAGCAAAGTGGCATACTGCAATCAATACCCATAGGAACGATGAAGCCAGCTGCGCAAGAATTCAATGTACCCTTCAACACCATTACTGCCGCTGGCGGGGTTGAGCAACTAATCTTACCACTTCAAAAAGCAGAGCTCAAAAAAGTTCTTCGCTTTCTTGATGAGGATTACTACAAATCTCCGCTTTCTAGTACGAATTTCGTAACCAATTCAAAGAGGCGCCTATAAACTCCGCAAGGTGAGGTACTTACAGGCCTCTGTTAAAAAGATGTCCTAGCTACAAGAAGCTCAATTGGCGAAGTCTGTGTCGACCAGATCAATCGAGCGATAACCCGATGCCAGTAGATTATGAAACTATCCAAAAAATACAGAAGCTTGGCGACGACGTCCTGATCGGCGTATCTGAGGTTGCCGCATTGACGGGATTCAGCGTGCTTACGGTCCGTCAGCGTAAGTTGCCGGGACTGGAGCCTGTACCGGGCCTGTCACGGCTACGATGGAGACTAGGCGACCTAAGAGCATGGATGCGCACCGGCAACACTGAAAGCCTTCATCGCCCATCCATGCCAAATGCCTCATCAAGTTCAAAACGTACAGGGAGGCCCACCAAGAAAACGCAGGTGGAGGCGCGACAATGATCGTCCCGTACGTCATCGCCCTAACTTTGCACCAGGAGCGGTGAGGATGGGCAGACAACGAACCATCAGGGATCAAAATTTTTGGCGCTCGCCGCGCCTGTTGAATTGCAGCACTGAGGACAAGGTCGCATTGCTGCATCTACTAACAGGTCCCGACAGCAATATCACGGGCGTGTATCCCCTCGTGCCTCGCATTGCAGGAGCTGAGATTGGCTGGACGGCAGAACAATGGTTGCAAGTCATGCATCGCCTGCAGGATGAAGGCCTCGCTAGATACGATCAGGCGAAATATATTGTTTGGGTACGTATATGGTGGGACCACCACACCGCCACGCAGGTGACAGGGCCGAAGCTAAGAGCAAGAGCAATTGAGGAAATTCGCCGTGTCCCGAGCGAATGGCTTGATGATTTCCTACGCGATTTTAACGACAGACTGGATGATGGTCAGCAACGCTTGATCAACGATGCCCTCTTCCCGCGGCCAAACTCAGCGGTAGGAGATGTATCGATACCACAAGCATGCGGTATCGATACCGTATCGGACCAGGGTCGGCATAACACCAAACCTCAACCTAAACCATCAACTGAAACCAAAACGACCACTAGCTCTTCCTATGAACTGGACATGTCCGGAATCCCCGCAGAATATCAGACGGATGTTCATAGAGCGCTTGTAAAGGCGAAGACCACGGGAAAGCTTCGAAATGGGGCTCAGCTTGTCGTCAGTGCGATGGCAGAAAGGTTTCGTTCCGCATCGGGTAAACCGCAGGACGCCATGGCGCTAACCATGTATTTGGCTGAACATCTGAATAGATCCGGTTCACCGTAAGCAGCAGGTATAGGGTCATGGCAGAAGTCAGTCCAATTCGAGAGGAAGAATGCTATGGCAGGTCGAAGCCATGCAGTCATTGATCGAATAATCGTACAAGCCCGGATTTGGCAATGGGATATGTCGTGGTCCTTTGGAATGGCCACGCATGCCGATACCAGGCTAATCGGTGACCATTATTCAGAGCATGCTTCGATAAAGCTGCACGGCTCCATCCGATATCCCGAAGTGTTCAAATACCCGATATTGGAATGCTGCCTATACGTTGACCCGCTACTCCTAGACGGGAAGGCGGCACCTCGCTGCATCGGCTCAATGCAGGCGTCAGGCAAAAGTCTGGTTGCGTATGTAGCTATTCACAACGAGCGATTCAACAGTCTAGTGGTCGCTGCAAATCGTCTCGTCGCCTTGGAGATCAATGCAGAGCCGTTGAGGTACCGTAAGGCCAGGATCATGGGCATTCACCTCAGCACAGAGCTGGAGCCTGATTGGTAATGGCATTAGCTTGATCGCGGCAGCTATCCTAAATGTAAGTCATGGCGCGATGAAGCGACTTGATGGCTTGCTACCAAGCTACCGAGTGTGACCGAGCTTGCCAGTGTCACCGGGCATTGCGAGATAAACACGTTGGAGGGCTACTACAACATTAGGACCGAAGCGCTGGTGGCCAAGCAGGCCTGAGGCTAATCAGCTATATCCAATGCTAGGGAACGTGCGAGCTCCCTCGCTTCATCGTTTCTTCGAATAGAAACGATTGCTTCTTCCTCTCGTTCCAAGTCCTTGAGTGCTAGGTTTTCATAAAAGCGCCTAACCATTTCCTCTCTGTGTATTTCAGTCGCTGATACGAGGCGCTTACGTTCGTTCAATAGCTCGCGTGCACTGATTTGGGCGACCTCGCATAGATGGGCTTTTGACATCAAATCGCGGCACATCCACGCGCTGATCCACTGCTGCCCCAGCGCCCAGAAAACCAATCGCTGAAACGTCCTCCATGACATCCGGGTATGACCGCTGATGTATCGGCGAAATGTCCTGGCCTCGACAGCAAATTCTAATTCCGCTATGGCACATTCAAGCTGAATTTTCGGCAACCGTGATTTCCGCAAAATCCCAGTGAACAAATAGCTCACTAGACTGAGTGGCACTCGAACCGCGAAATTTTTCCGCTCGCTTAAAAAATGGGTGTGGAGCTCCCGAGCCATAAGCTCGAATGCTTCATACTCCTCAACACCCAAGGTTTCAGATTCTGTTTTTTGCATGCAACCATTCTTCAGCTAACAGCAGCGCCTGTCAAAAACGTATCCTGGATCTCGGGATGCCTCCCAGCTGACAGTCGACGCAGTCCCCAACAGCCGAGCGACAGTCACGATGAGCATCGATTACGAAGCATTCAAAAATCCAGAAACTACCACGCGACGTACTGGTACTGATCAGCAGGAGGTCTCAACGATGAACCAACCATCAGATGCTCATAGACTGGAAATCGCCCAGGACGTCTTGGGTTGCTTGATAGCGTTGCGTTCCGAGTCGATTTTCTACGAGCGGAAGAAAGCCCAACCGAATTTTGAAATCATCAGCCAGTGGAAAGCAGAACGGAACACCCTCTTCGACCTGACGCGCAGTTTGAACTGTAACGACCGGGATACCATCGAGAATGTCATCGCGACCTATGGCCCCTCTGCCAGAGCTCTGTTTGATCAGGAAGGTAGTCTGAGCAGCTAGCCCTGCGCACCGGCTACACAAGGTTCGTATCAGTTAAGGCGTTCCACTTTTACTGACATGCGTTCAGCCGCCCTGAGATGCTGCACCTAATTTGAATCGGGCGGCGTGGAGCGTCTGGAAGGTTTTGACTCGGGAATGAGCTCAGGTATCAGCTTGAGCTCTCCCGCATAGACCATGAGGGTTCCGCACCTGGTAAACGGCTTACCACCGTTCATCGCGCCTACAGATTTCCGTCGCAGTGCAAGCGAGCACATTTTCTTCAGCCAGGTTTCACTCATAGTGTTTACTCCAGTTGTGGATGACGTGCCCAGATTTGCCTACCTCATGCCTCCCTCAGCATCACCAGATTGACCTTTCCCTGTGCTGCCAGATGTTTTTCTTTTCTTACCCGAGCAATCCACGCACAGTCACCAACGGCAAACGCGCGCACTTCAAAATACTGACACCATCACAGGCAACGCCCTGCTTCGTACAGCGTCGTGTTGCGGTGTTTTCTGAAAATTACCGCGCTCACTTCACAAAATATTTTGATGATCAATTTTGTTAGGCCGATGGCGTCTGATTCTTGTGTCTGTCGAGTCATTGGACGATTCCCTCTGCACCCTCCCCAACGATGCTTTTATTCATCGAGGGCTAAGAAATCCAGGACCAACGGACAGACAACTTTTAGTCACCAACATCGTGCACAAAGGCTGCAACCATTTGGAGGATAAGGACTGGGACAGGGTAGGGTTTGTACTCCCGCCATGAATGGCGTACGTACAACAGGCAACGCGGCAGTCGTTTCACTTCTTTGCTTCGCCTACCGTCCCTGCTCAGGGCAAGCCCCGAGACCCCACTGCGGCCAATGGCCGAAAGTTTTGGTAAAACGCGCTGCCGTCGATGGCTCACAACTCGGTAGAGATGCCTGACAGCGCAAGAACCTCATGCTCTGCAAGCCCTTGCCTCCGCTGCGTCAATCCGAGGGGCGAAATGAGCGCCTCATGCTCGACGATTTGCTGTTCAAGCAACCGCCCTAAAAGCAGCAGCTCTCCCTGTGCTTCAAGTGCGCGAAGCTGCTCGGGAGAATTAAACGCCCAACGGTCAAGAATCTGCCAGCCGCAGGCATGATACGAAGTCGATCGGCGGACAGAATCGATGGTCGTAGCCGCCAAGACGCCGGACGCGATTCTCAATGGCGTGTGGTTAATCAGCATGGGCAGATTCCCTTTGTTTTAGGCAATTGATCATTCGTGTATTCTGCGCAATGGAAGAGGTTCTGAAGCCGCCTTTGCTTCTTAGCTCTCGAATGTGAGCGAGCGAAAAACCGAGAGTGGATAGGACGGCAACATCGTCAGCGGCCAGCGCTTGATTGGCCAAACGCATAGTGGCGTTGGCTTGCTTCAGTTGAGCGATATCTAGCTGCCAAACACTGCCTGCGGTTACGTCGGTCATCGGGCCACTCCGAATAGCTAAGTGAAGGCTCCATCATCCAGCTAAGTGCTGAAGATTGAATGCAGCCGTGCCTCCGTATTGGTCACGTCGGTCGTTTTAAGCGCGAGGCTAAACGTCGGAATTGCCAAATCGCTGGTCAACAGCTCCAACCGATGGTTGCTCTTGCCGACTGGAAGGATGCGCCAGGAGCGAATCTCGTCCAAACGGAAGAGATGACCGTCCTGACCAACGGGGTAGGCCAGCAACATTTGTGATTGCAGGTCGACACCAACGTAGGCGTCATTGATCTTCGCGAACACTTCGACTTGAGGGCGGAACCCTTCAGCCTGATAGCCCGCGACCATTCTCCTAAGCTTTTCGGCATAGCGTTGGTTGATTCTGGAGAACATCCATCCGCCACCGACGAAGTAGAGAACCAAGACCCAGAACAGCCAACGAATCGCCGGGTCTTCGCTACTGGTTAAACCCAGAAAGAAAGGCAGGTTGAAGCCAGAAAAAACCACCACGACTAGCAAAAGCGCACCCACCGGCAGACACCCGACGGCCCATGCCACCCGAAATAACTCCCAGACCAGTCTCATACAGCCTCCTAAACCAAGCGAATGCAAACAAAATAACTGAAAGTCAGATATCCCAAAAGCAGATATAGCTTGATTAGCCATTCCTTGCCTGGAAACGGCTATGACCAAGGCTATTTACCGACGCGAACACGTGATCTTTCTGCGGGTGCTAAAGCGTATGCGCGTTGAATCAGGGATGACCCAGGCCCAGTGCTCCGCAGCGCTAGGAAGGCCGCAGTCGTTCATGAGTGATGTCGAGAGAGGGGTAAGACGGCTGGATACGGTTCAGCTTCGTGACTTGTGCCTTGTTCTGAATAGTGACCTCGTAAGCTTCGCCGCCGCGTTCGAGGCCACCCTTAGGGAGGGCTCATGAAGGGACGCGGAAAACAGGTACAAATTGACGGGCCCAGGACAACGGGCGTTCCTTCTTTGGTGGCGCTTCAGATAGTATCCGCAGCCAAAATCAAGCAGCCCACTTTCGCCCCTCGCTCGCATAGCCCACTATCAACTCGAATACATTGTCGCACTTCTCTTTAAACGTCACGCGATCATAGCTATCAGGAAGATTACTGTGTAGAACCTGTTCCACTGTAGTTCTAACCACACGCTTGCTTTGACCGTCCTTAAACCAATCCTGCACTAAAACTTTAGGTTGGCCTTCTAAAAGTCGAATCAAAAGAGACTTGGCTGCTAGTTTAACCTTTTGATTTTCCTCAATCGTCATATTTTCTTTCTTCAGAAGATCAAATAGCTCCAATTCGTCTTCGCTCAGTCCCTCTTGAGTATGACGCTCTGCCTCGGAGCTGAGTGCTTCGAGATAAAGCATCAACTCCTCGTGATAGTCTTCAGTAGCAGAACCACCGGAGTTATAACGGTCAATGATCTCCCGCAAGCGTTGGGCAAAGTCGCTACGGGTTTTATTGGCGGCTAGCATCTGCGCCACCTTTCTTTCCAGAAATCCACGCAGATCGGCGATTTCAATATTCTTATAAGTAGTTTGCTTGAACTCTTCGCGTAGTTTGTCGAAATCAATATTGTGTTGGCGCTGATTGAAAAGTGACCCACCCTGCCGATTGAAAATTGACCCAGGACGGATTGCTGATTTTTGCCCCAGCAATTGTGGATAAGCTTAGCAGCAGTAGTCCGATTGAAGACGCATCAAGCCCCACCGCATGCAGCAGGGCATTTATGGTGCGGATCAAAATGGCTCATCGTCCTCGACATCATCTCCGTCCTTGCGCTTTCGTTCCCGTGACTTGATCTTTGTCTGGGCGGCCAAGGTGCTGTGTTGTAGGCGATAGGACTCGTTGCCCTTTTCGACGATGTGGCAGTGATGTGTCAGCCGATCCAACAACGCGGTGGTCATCTTGGCGTCGCCAAACACACTCGACGATTCCGAGAAGCTGAGGTTGGTGGTGATGACCACGCTGGTGTGTTCGTACAGTTTGGACAGCAGGTGAAATAACAGGGCACCGCCGCTTTGGCTAAAGGGCAAATATCCCAGCTCATCCAGTATCACCAGGTCTGGGCGATTCGCCCTGCCTTGCCATCGTACTTCTCACGCTCCAGCAGATTCACCAGATCCACCGTGGAAAAGAAGCGCAGGCGTTTGTTGTGGGCCGTGATTCCGGATACAGCCAAGGCACTGGCCAGGTGTGTTTTCCCGGTTCCAGGGCCGCCGATGAACACGACATTCTGCGCCGTTTCAGTGAACGCCAAGCTGGATAGATCGCTGACCAGCCGGGCATCAGCGCTGGAAGCGCTGAAGTCAAAGCCAGCTAGGTCACGGTGCATGGGGAGTTTTGCCATGTTCATCTGATGATTCACCGAGCGCACCGCGCGATCCGCATGTTCCTGCTGAAGCAGATGTTCCAGCAGCCATTTCGATGAAGCCGTCGACGCTGTTCCTTGAGAGACCAGTTCTTCCCAGGCACTGGCCATGCCGTGCAGGCGAAGTTCTTTGAGTTCAGTCATTAGGTCACGCATTGCGATTCTCCTCATCGGTCGCACGGAGCCGGTCGTAGCGTGCCGTATTGGCAACAGGCGCGACCTTGAGTTGCAGGCTGGTTTCTACACAGGGAGGCGGTGCGGTGGAGGTCAGGCGGGCAACGACATTTAGGATGTGATCGGCGCTCAGACTTCCCGATTCAAGTACCAGCTCCACCGCCACCAGCACTGGTTCGAGACCCGCAATTGGCACAGCAGCCAGTACCTGCATCATGATTCGATCACCCTTGGTGTGACGCCTCAGTCCTCGTTTGAGAAGCCGTAACGGTTTTGGCAGGTCGGCAAATGGCGCGCCATTGCGCAATGCACCAGGCTTGCGTTCGATGAGTGGGATGTAGTGCTGCCAGTCAAAACTGACCTGATCTCGATCAAAGAGGCGCTCATGGCTGGCGATCACCGTTTCGTCGGTAATGACCACGATCCGCGAAGGGTACAAACGGCTGCTGACCCACTGGCCGACTCGCTCACATGGCACTGAATAGCGATTTCGCGCCACGCTGATCAGACAGGTGCTGGAGACCCGCACGGTACGCTCGACGTAGCCCTCAAATGCCGTCGGCATTGGCATCATTTCGACCTGCTCCAGCTCCAAGACCTCGGCCACCGTCAGCCCGTTGTACTGCGGATGCACCAGTTCGCTCCAGAGCGACCGGCAACGCTGGCCGAGCCAGACATTCAGTTCCTCAAAGGTATGGAACATGCAATTTTGAGCATCGAGCCAGATTGTCCTGCACGTTCTTTTCGACGATGCCTTTCTCCCAGCCAGAGGCCACGTTGCAGAAGTCCGGATCGAACAGATAGTGCGCGCACATCACGGAAAACCGGGCGTTGACCGTGCGGCCTTTGCCTTTGTTAACCTTGTCGACAGCCGTTTTCATGTTGTCGTAGATGCCGCGACGCGGCACACCACCCAACGCTCTAAACGAACGGGTGTGGGCATCAAACAGCATCTCGTGGCCTTGGCTGGGGTACGCAACCAACCAGAATGCGCGGCTTGCGCACAGCTTCATGTGGGAGACCTGGATACGTCGAAAAAGACCACCGATCAGCAGACCTTCTTCGCTCCAGTCAAATTGAAAGGCCTCACCGAGCGCAAACGTCAGCGGTACAAAAGCGCGTAAAGACTTGCCTTGCTCGCCTCGCCAAGAGCGCACAAACGCCGTGAGCTGGCTGTAACCGCCGTCATAACCCTCGGCCTTGATCTGCTCAAAAAGTGCTTTGGCGCTCCTGCGGTTGTGTTTTGGCCGGAACGAATCGGCCTTGAGCGCCTGCTCCAGGGTCTCGCGAAAAGGGCTGAGCTTATTGAAGGTTGCGCACCGTTGGTACGCTGGCTGAGTGGCTTCGGGCGCTCTGACCCATTTTCGGATGGTGTTTCTAGACAGCCCGGTACGCTTGGCTATCTGATGCAGCGAGAGCTTGTCGCGGAAGTACATCCGCCGGATTTTTCCCAACATTTCCATGCTGATCACCCTGTGATCTCCTGCTCGAAAAGTGAGCAGAAGCAGTTGAACACCTGGGTCAGTTTTCAGTCGGCAGAACAGCCTCTACTGGGTCAGTTTTCGGTCAGCGGCAACACCTTGTATTACAAGGGGATAGCGCTCCTGACAGAAACCTGTCCTAGTTCTGAAAGTCGTTTTTGCCACAAATTTGCCACACTCAAAAGTGGCGGGAATGGTCGAAATGGCAACAATCAGGAATCGCGGCGAGTATCAGTGGGAAGCGCAAATCCGCCGTAAGGGCTACCCAGCCCAGCGCAAAACCTTCGAAACCAAATCCGATGCCCAAGCCTGGGCACGTATTACATCCTCAACGCTTTAAAACTTCGTGAGCGCCGTGCTTACGGCACCGATGCCGACGCCTCACACGATAATCCATGGATACGGCCCATTGTCCAACTGGCGTTTGAGACAGCCATGCACCGTGGCGAAATTTCGAGCTGCGCTAGAAGCATGTGAACCCGGGTCGTAGGACAGCACACCTGCCTACAACGAAGAACGGGCTGCCGAAAACCATCCCGCTTTCGCCAAAAACTATCCAGTTGCTCAAGGATTTGCCGCGCTCGGCGTGTGGGCGAGTCGTCCCCACCACGACTGATGCGCTCAATAAGGCCTTTGTGTGCGGATTCGACGCTACCCGGATATTCAGGCCACCAACATCCGGACACCCGTTCAACGTTCATTCGGACACCCGAGGCGTTTGCCGCCAGTTCGTTGTGCTATGTCAACAGTTGGGAATGTTTGGAAAGAATCTGGCCGACATCGATGATAGTAAATTCCAAGCAGTCAACAACCGCGACCGCAATGCCACCCGCGCCAAATTGAAGCGGCGAATGGAAGAGATTGTATCGACCATCAACTATGAACTAGCCGCACTCGGTGCGGCCGATCAGCAAGAACCTACAGCTTTCGAGCCCAGCGCCGGGCGGCGGGAAGAGGAAATCGCCAAAGCTCAATTCAAATAAAAAAGCTTCAAGCCATCGAAATCCAGCTCAATGACTCGCCGGGATAAAAAGGTCTCATTAAGCTATTCAGATAGCCGTTCCGTGATGATCCGCAGTACGGGAATCCTCGGCTACCGTGCAGACAGCCGCCGATATTCAACACTATTTGATCGCTGCACATGAGAGGACCAACGCCGGTTTCGCGCGATCAACTCAGTTCGATGGCCAAGCAGGCTCGCGACGCTATAGCTTCAGGCAGTGTCGTTCGTGGCTGACCGAGTTTACTCCAGTAGTGAGCAAATCCTGGCTTGTCACGATGCGGGAATCACCGCCGATGTGCCCAAGCCGATGATCGCTGGAGCCAAAGCAGACGGGCATTTCAATTGCATGCCTTCATCTAAGATGCGGCAAAAACGAATGCGTTTGCCCGCTGGAGAGATATTGTTTCGGCGCTATACCAATATTCCCAAAAGCCTGACGTCCACCGTTACTGTAGTTCTAATTTCCAGGGATGCGTGCTGAAATCGAAGCGTACACCGAGCACCCAACGGCGAGTTCGGCGATGGGAGCATGACGCCGTATTGGAGAAAATGCAGAACCGGCTGAGCAATGCGTCGGAGATGATGCGGACCGAAAACGGACGGTGTAGCATCCCTTCGAAGCGCTTAAACAATAGATGTGCGACGCATTTCATGACGCAAAAGCTGATCGGGGCGAGTGCACAGATGAGCCTGAACGTGCTCGCCCGCAACTTGAAACGGGTGATAAAATCATTGGCAATACGAGCCTGCTGAAAGCGCTCGCAGCATAGAAACTGTCGTCTTTTTATAGATGTTTTGAGGCTTTGCCTGCGGTCGACAGTGCCTCGATAGCAGTTGACAGCGGCAGCCCCATTCGAAAGGCAATGCGCAGCACATGAGCGGTTGACCGATCGCGATAACAAAACATCAAGAACACCGAACTGCGTTTATACACACTCCGGACCAGAAGCAGTCATTGTCCAGTGACTCCCCTGGTCAAATTGACCACGAAATTGCAGATCCCCCCATAATCGCTTAACCTGCGCACAACGCTCATCGATTTTCTATCGCGAGGCCCAGTACGAAACGATCGCACACAAAACACAAGCTTTGCGCATGTTATCTAAGACCACCAGCCACTTACCTTCGAGCGTCATTATCTAACGGGGTAGATATACATTTTATGGGTTTCAGTTATAGGGATGTGAATTCAGTTGGTTGAGGGCTCGTGCTCAA
The DNA here is from genome assembly GCF_004682045.1 of Pseudomonas nabeulensis. Lineage (GTDB taxonomy): Bacteria > Pseudomonadota > Gammaproteobacteria > Pseudomonadales > Pseudomonadaceae > Aquipseudomonas > Aquipseudomonas nabeulensis. The sequence continues at coordinate 35,151 of NZ_QUZT01000010.1, read as the reverse complement.
CGATACGCAGAGGAACGCCTTATGTTGCTTCGCACCCTCCTGCTGCGCGGCCTACCAGATGAAGATACATGTGACTTTGCCACGGTCGCAGTTGGATGGGGTGCAAAAATTATTTTTACATGACATCATAAGCCAGTAGCCCCACCTTCCCGGTATTCTGACCGATACGACTATTTGAGGTATGATTCAAAGACGGGACGTGTGGCGTGAGATAAAAATTGATTCCAGAACCTCCTCCGTAGGTTACAGCATCGCGCACGGGCCCCTGATTGTTGTTGATACCCACGATGATGCCGCACTTGGGGAGTGCTGGACGTAATCAAGCTACCAATAGTAAGGTTGCGACACTCAAAAAGCTTGAATGTGGCGGAGCGAAGCTTTTTTTGAAACCGCTGAACCGGACTCTTCGACTGTTAACTTTGATAAGAGCTGTGGTCATTTGAATGCCGGTGCGTGGACTAGATGACGTTTCCTCACAAGATTATGAGACGGTGCCGCTTATCAGACCAAACAATAACTGTGCATCAGCAGAGGGCTGCTACGAATTGGAAATCAGAAAGCTCACCTACTCCAAGGATAGACATGTCGAAGATAATTGTTCTATTATTACCGTTAATGCTTATGGGTTGCGCGACTAGAACATCAGAACCGCACTTTTTTCCTAAAGGCAATATGCCTATGACACAGCAGGAATATCGGGAGGCCCAGTCGCAGCTTCGCCAGTCTGCGTGCCGCGGATTATAGATGGCTCTTGCTTGAAGGCGATTTAAATCCAGCCTTGATGTGGCGCAGGCAATTTTCAAACTCACTGCCATACCGGTAGAATATATAAGCCAGAGACTAGCCGACGATATTAGGTTAAAAATGAAAACCAATGCTCCCAGCCTAGACATAAAGCGCGACTTGCAAGGCATCGCCTCTGACCTCAAGTGGTCCGCTGTAGAGCTTAGGAGAATTGCCGAGCGCTTGAGTCTTGCAGGCAACGAGGCAGATGCCCAAGCTTTGTTGCGAATGTGTGCAGTGCTTCGTGCGGATGAAGATCGGCTGACAGGCTATTCCGAGGGACGGATGGCGTAGAAAAAATTCGACCTAATAGAAGTAGGAGCAGCGTCTGCCGCAACGGTTACCGTTAGGACCGCCACGTTATATTCGCAGAGCTTTCATGCCAAAACCGCGCGACGCTCTTAGTGCACTTGAGCGACAAGCACTGCGGATCGCGTGAAAGAAAATCCAATGCCAATCTGCCGCCAAGTCAGATTAGCACCATAGTTACCTGCAGCTATTTGATGAAGGAAGCTATGCGATCTTACATGCATCCTTCAACCGCATTTTGCGCTAGACGGATTAGCAGTATTACCGCTCTCCGGGCAAACGGCATATCACCATGAAGCGCCGACGCCTTTCGCTGCGACTCCGGCAAAATTAGGCGCAGCGGCGGAATTTCATTTACCTGCCGCTTACGGCTCGAGGAAGGTCTACTGTCTCGGTTAGACCAAGAATATAACCTAAAAATGACGGCTGAACGCCTTACGAAGCAGAGAGAGCGGCGAAACGCGCCAACGATATGCTGAGCTTACTGACTGGGAATAGCATTAGATCCAATCCTACACGTATTCCCAGCCCACTCAGTTACTTCGACGTTAATTTCGGCCTGTAGTGCCAACAATTAGCGCGTATTTCACCGCTCATAGTTTTTGGTATATTTTTTCAACACACGGTAGAGAGAATACTTAATAAAAAATTTTTTAATTCATCGTAAATACTTTTCCCAGCGGGATCAATTGCGATGAATAACTTTACAAACAATGTCTTTGTTGAGAAATAATATGGCTACAGAACTGACAGAAGAAGAGATGCGACGCGCACTGTTTGGAGGGCTTGAGGCTACGAGTCCGGCGACTGCGAATGAAAGAAAGCTCGGCACGAACGCCACCATCGCAGAGCTGCCAAAACTCGCAAAAAAGAAGACAGTGTTAACGGGCTTTACTCCCAGAATAAGGGTTACGCTGCGGGTGGGGAATGAATTTGAAGGCGAAATGTATGAGCTAATACATGAGGCTGATACGCTGAGCTCACTGGTAGCGGAGCAAGATGCTACTCGAAAGGCAAGGAAAAAATTTAAATTTATCGAAGTGATTTCGGTCGTGTCGGTATAGGTAGACTTCATGACATAAATCATTCGCTTGGCAGGCGCTCTCGCTGACAAGCTCCTAATCCGACTACCTTAACGATATACGTCGATTGGACTGAAATCTCAAGCAAGTAGTGTTGTTGCGGCGCAACGTAACGCGCCCAACCCAAGCAACGTAACAACGCATTAACTGAATACCGCTCCGCAAATTTTATAGTCTTAGAATACTCTTCAGAGACACGCAAGCATTAATATCAACATCAACAATACGCTCCGGCGCATTCCTGGCGCATACTACAGTGGGTCAACATCCAGCTACGCCTCCTCACTGCGCAAACGCACCAGCACTTCATACACCCCGTACGATTACGTTCCCCCTACGCCGGAAGAGGCAAGCCGGCGCCAGCATTTATTTCGTATTCCTTTCTGAGCCGCCGACCCGCAGATGCACCCATGACCGATCAGCGAGAATGAGGCAATCAGAGGTTCGATAATCCCGCGTGAACGCACGACTACCTTAGATAATTAATCCTACAGCCACACGAGTAATGGCTAACTATTTTCCAGACGCCCGTAGCGGTCTTCGAAGCGCACGATGTCGTCCTCTCCCAAGTAAACACCCGATTGCACTTCAATTAGCTCCAACGGCACCTTGCCCGGGTTAGACAGCGAATGCCGGACGCCCAGCGGGATGTATGTAGATTGGTTTTCCGACAGGATCAGCTCTTGCTCGCCGCAGATGACACGTGCGGTACCTGATACCACAATCCAATGTTCAGCTCGGTGATAGTGCAGCTGCAAAGATAGAGATTCTCCAGGTAACACGCTAATGCGCTTGACTTGGTAACGCTCGCCCTTGTCCACTGTGTCGTAATGCCCCCAAGGGCGGTTGACCAATGGATGACTGACGAACTCCGAACGATCTCCGGCCTGCAGGTGCCTGACTACATCCCTGACCTGTTGACTGTCATGCTTGCTAGCAATCAGCACCGCATCCTTGGTCTCGATGATGATAAGATTTTCAACGCCAACCGCCGCGACCAGTCGGTGATGAGACTGTACAAGGCAATCTCGTGTGCCCAGGGCTATCACGTCGCCCTCAAGGCGATTGGAGTTGGCATCATGGGGCCCCACATCCCAGATCGCCGACCAGCTACCCAAGTCGTTCCAGCCTGCATTTAGCGGGACGACAAGGCCGGCAGTAGTGCGCTCCATCACAGCGTAATCTACCGACTCCTCCTCGCATAATGAGAACTGTTCGGCCTGCACATGAGTGAAGTGTCTGTCGATCTGCGCATGCTCCATGGCGACCCGACAAGCGCTCAATATATCAGGGCGGTGCCGCTCTAGCTCTCCTAGGAACACCGAGCCCCGAAACATAAACATTCCACTGTTCCACAGGTATTCTCCTGAATTCAGGTATTGGGCGGCCAATTCCGGAGATGGCTTTTCCTTGAATGCCCCAATGGCAAAGCCGCCCCTTTCCACTGCCTGACCGCACTGGATGTAACCAAAGCCGGTTTCTGCGCTAGTAGGAGTAATCCCAAATGTCACCAGGCGGCCAGCTTCAGCATGGATCTGAGCTACGCGCACGGCTTCACGAAAAGCGTCTTCATCATGAATATGATGGTCCGCCGACAGCACCAGCAAAATCGGGTCACTACCATCTGCCATAGCCTCCAGTGCCGCCAAGGCGATGGCCGGAGCAGTATTGCGCGCCAGCGGTTCTAAGATAATACGACGACTAGCAACATTGGCCACTCGCAATTGCTCGGCCACAATAAAGCGATGTTTTTCATTACTGACTATCACAGCAGGCGAATGATCCAGGCCCCGCAGACGGGCCAACGTGCGCTGGAACATGGTACCCTGATCTTGGCCATCCAGAGCCAGAAATTGCTTGGGAAAACTCTGGCGCGAAAGCGGCCAAAGGCGCGAACCATTACCGCCAGCCAGGATTACAGGGGTAAACATCGGGAACTCCATGCTTTTCGCCGCAGGCGCGAACGATGCTGGCATTATCCAATTGGTTTCCCACGAATGCAACCTGATTACTAATGACCGAAAACGATGTCCACGCAGCTGGTATATTAATCCAAAGTTAACATTAAAATATAAATCAACAATGGATTTTATAGCCGAATTTAATTGTAGTTAGTTATATATCTCCAGCCATTAGTTAACGATTACGCTTTGCGCTCAGTTACACGCAAATATGGTAACCTCAGCGCCCAACATCGGTACTGTATTAACCGACCTACCCAACTTGAGGGCTGAGCGCTATGGGCTCAATCCTCGACAAGACGAGACAGCTTGGATATGAAACTTGGCTATGGTTGTACCGTCTGGGCAAATGGCGCACGTGCTGGCCATCATGATGGTATCGGTACTTATACTAGCGCGCTCTGGCAGGGGCTGAACGAACTCTCACCGGACGCTATTCACGTGCAGCCGTATGCATTTGGTCGTGACTGGCCGCCGCTTCCCTGCGGCGCTCCGCGACGGCTGGCCAAAAACTTTCCAGTGCATGCCCTGCTCAGTGGAAGCATGGGTCTCACCTTGCCTAGCTCAAAAGCGATTGCCGGCAGCATAGACCTGTTTCACGCCACCGATCATCTGATACCCAATATCGCTGGCGTGCCCACGATCGCCACTATCATGGACCTGATTCCATTGCTGCACCCGGAGTGGATCAAGAACAACCTGCGTCCGCTCAAGAGTTGGCTGTTCAAACAGTCGATTTTCAAGGCAGACCACATCATCACCATTTCGCAGCACAGCCGTCAGGACATGATTCATCATCTGAACATTGCACCCGAGCGCATCAGCGTCACACCGCTGGGTGTTGACCCCGCCTATTTTCAGCGCGTCGATCCGGAACAACGCGAGATCGTGCTGACGAAGCATCAGTTGCCACCGGGGTTTTTTCTGTTCATAGGCACGTTGCAACCGAGAAAAAACCTGCTGCGCACACTTCAGGCGTTTAAACAGCTTCCGGCCAATGTGCGCAAGGCCCATCCGCTGGTGATTGTGGGACGAGACGGCTGGAATAACGGCGACCTGCTGCCTCAATTGGAAGCGCTGGAACGAGCCGGCGAAGGGCGCTGGCTGCGTTATTTGCCACAGAGCGATGTGTTCGCGCTGCTGCAAAGCGCCAGTGCACTGGTGTTTCCTTCTTTATATGAAGGTTTCGGACTGCCGGTGATTGAAGCGTTCGCGGCGCAGTGCCCAGTGATCGCGTCCAATAGCAGCTCGTTGCCGGAAGTGGCTGCCGGTGCCGCGTGGGAGGTAGACCCACACTGCGTGGACAGCATCCACGCAGCGCTGCAGGCTGTGTTGACCGATGCGCCACTGCGCGAGCACAAAGTGCGCAGCGGTCTGCAGCGCGCACGGCATTACACCTGGCATGAATGTGCCCGGCAAACCTTGGAGGTGTATACAAAGGTGCTGGGTTAAGCTGCCTTTGCCCGCCCTTCAAACGCGGAAGGGTAAGGATTCCCACCTATTACATAAAGGAGTATTCGACTGATATGAAAATATTGGTAACCGGAGGTGCGGGCTATATCGGCTCGCACACTACATTGGCCCTGCTGGAAGCTGGACTTGACGTGGTGGTGCTGGACAACCTCTGTAACAGTTCGCCAGTCTCGCTTTCGCGCGTAGAGGAGTTAGCCGCCCGCGCACTGACATTCGTAGAGGGCGATATCAATGACCGCGCTTTGCTCGATCGTGTTTTCGCCGACCACAGCATCGACGCGGTCATGCACTTCGCCGGCCTCAAAGCAGTGGGCGAAAGCGTTGCCGAACCGTTGCTGTATTACCGCAACAACGTCGCCGGCACGCTCACCCTGTGCGAAGCCATGGCCGTCGCCAACGTTTTCAAACTTGTGTTCAGCTCATCGGCCACGGTGTATGGCGAGCCTGGCGAGATGCCGCTGCACGAGCAACTGCCAACCGGCTCAGCGACCAACCCATACGGGCAATCGAAGGTCATGGTAGAGCGTTGCCTCAGCGATTTGGGCGCTGCTGACCCACGCTGGAGCATCGCGCTGTTGCGCTATTTCAACCCGATAGGCGCGCACAGCAGCGGTTTGATTGGGGAGAACCCCAACGGGCTGCCCAACAACCTCTTGCCGTATATCAGCCAAGTGGCTGCGGGCAAGCTGGCGGAGCTGGCGGTGTATGGCAATGACTACCAGACCGTTGATGGCACCGGCGTTCGCGATTACATCCATGTGGTGGACTTGGCGGATGGGCACCTAAAAGCGTTGCATGCCATTGAAGCCGCTACCGGTGTTGCGGTGTGGAATCTGGGCACGGGGGTCGGCTATAGCGTATTGCAAATCATCGAAGCGTTTGAGAAGGCCAGCGGATGTAAGATCCCATACCGGCTAGCGGCACGGCGCCCTGGCGACACTGCCGAGTGTTGGGCCGATAGCGGCAAGGCCAATCGAGAGCTGGGATGGCAAGCCACGCGTGGCCTGGCAGACATGATGACGGATACATGGCGCTGGACTCGCCAAAACCCGACGGGTTATCCCTGACACCGACACGTGATAACCGCCCACAAAAAACCCCGGCCGAAGCCGGGGTTTTTTATTTCAAGCAAACCCGAAGGTCAGCGAGAAATCCTTACGCTACGTGAACGAAACCGTTCTCGAAGGTCAGGGTGTTGGCGTTAACACCAGTCAGTACGATGTTTGCAACATCGTTAGCAGGTGCAGCACCGGCGTTGGCGAAAGCCTTGGCTTCGACGTGAACGATGGTGTTAGCACCGCTCTGCTCGAAGAATACTTCCAGAGCGCTAGCGTTACCGGCTGCGTACAGGTCACCAATAGTTTTGGTAGCGTCAGTGGCGCCGCCGAACTTGTACTGAGTACCGATGAACAGCTCGTCGCCGGTGGCGAAGCCAGCACCAATAGTAACGGTGCCAGCAACGCCAACTTTTGCAGCATCAGCTACGAACAGGTCTTTACCGGGGGTCAGCGTGCCGACGTTGTAGCCAAGGTCAGCGATAGCTTTTTCAGCAGCAACAACTTTATCCGAAGCAGCAGTGTGCGCGTCGTAAGCAGCAACGACCTTGACTTGATCAGCTTGCTCTTTCGTCACGGCAGCAGCCGCATCAGCTACAGCTTTGATCTGACCATCACGTGCAGTGACTGCAGCTTCAGCGGCCAGCAGTGCAGCGCCTTTGCCAGAACCTTCGGTGGAAAATGCGAGGTCAGCTTTCACAGAAGCATCATAAGCCGCGTCGCGAGCTTCAGCTTTGGTGATAGCGGTTTGCAGAGCGGTTTCAGAGGCTGTAGCAGGAGTGCTAACAGGAACTACAAAAGCATTGTCGGCGCCATCGAGGAAATTCTCGACCAGCGTTTTCTGAGCAGCCGCGATAAAGGCTGCATCACCGTCAACGCCAACTTTCAAGTTCAATACTGCGTTAACCTGGTTGACCAGATCACCAACAGTGACATTAGTGGTGTCGTTCAGCTCAGTGCTAACCAGACCACCTGCCTTAACATAGGCGCTCAGAGCGTCCTGTACCGCAGTCAGTACAGCCAGATCGGTAGTCGAAGCCAGTGCAGTCTTAGCGTTGTTAGCAGTAACCTGCAGAGCCTTGACAGCGGAGTCATTATCGACAGCTGTTTGCGCCTGGGTAGCAGCAGTTTTCAGAGCCACGTCGCTGTTCAAAGCACGAGCGGCTGTCAGAGCATTGGTAGAATCTGCAACGTCTTTCTGAGCATCAGCTACCGAAGAGTTAGCGTCGCTAACTGCGGCCAGTGCGGCAGCATCGTCAAAATCAGTAACGAACTTTTCGAGCAAAGCAGCGTCAGTGATTGGGGCGGCGTCAGCAGCGTTATCGGCCAGAGCCAGAGCTTCAAGCGCTTGTGCTTCAGCAACAGTTTTAGCTTGCAAGTCAACCAGGGCAGCGGTCAGAGCCGAGTTCTGACCTACCAGCGAGCCTACTGGATCAGAAGTGCCGACAGCGATGTCGATACGACCTTCAGCAGCAGCGGCAGTAGCCGGATCAGCAGTTACGTTCTTGATAGCTGCTTGAGCGGCAAGGTACGCAGGATCTTGGGTGATGTCACCGGTAGCGGTGATGTTCGAAGCAGCACCGAACTTCTCAGCGAAGTGCAGGCCAACGTTGGCTTTGTTGGTCAGGGTGTCTTGACGACCCTGGGCAACAGCACGCTCTTCGGCGGTCAGGTTGGTGAAGGAAGCAACGTCAACGGTCAGTGCGTCGTTAACGAACTGCGCAACGAAGTTAGCGCGAGCGTCAGCACCACCAGTTTTCAGCTGGCTTACCCAGTAGTCAACACCAGCAGCGTCGCCGGCAGCGCCCAATACGTTCTGGTAAACAGCGTTTACGAATTGAACGTCGGTCAGCGAGCCGTAGGTGGCTGCGAACACTGGGTTGGCTGCGAATTGAACAGCGATGGTGTTAACGGTAGCGTTACCTGTGAACTGGCCTTCCCAGTAGGACAGACCGGCTGCATCTGGAGCGCGTTCGAAAAAAGCAGCGTACAGACCAGCAATTTTTTGTGCGTTAGTAGCGGTAGCCATGAAAATGTAACTCCTTAAGGTTCACTGCAATACTGAGCTCAGTAGCCCGACCGTAGCCGAAGCATGTAGGATTATGCCCACAGGTTATGTAGCCTGCAACCAATCAATCCGTAGTCTATGAGCGGCTTGGAAGTAGGAAGATTCATTAAAAAAAAGCTTTTGATAGGCTTTTAAATAACCATAAGCCTCCATCGCAAGCGCAATGCCCCCCGAAAAACAAGGGGTTCAGGCGAACTCGTGGCGACTTTCCCGTTTGTCGGCTGCTGGTATTCGGCCACTATGCGGTTCTTTCACGGCGCAAATTTTTTCTACAAATACTGTCAAATCGCCACGAGTAGTCGCCTATCTTTAGCATCGCACGCGCTTTGATAGAAATGATCGCACCTCATCCGAGTGGCATTAATCCGGCTCATCTGAGGTAAGGGAACAAGAGGCTTCTTTGCACCTTAGATTCCTGAGCGGGATTTCCGATCTTCAAGACGCTCTTGTAGGGCCAGACCCAAACGAGTGGCGAAAGCGCTTAGGGTGAAGCTTTCTTCGAATCTACGCAAACCGGCTTCACCGTATTGGCGACGCAGTTCGGCCGACTGCACTAGCTGCTTAAGTGCATCGTGCAAGGCATGAACATCTTCCGGCGGCACCAGCAAGCCGGTTTCACCGTGCTGCACGATCTCGACAACACCGCCGCTGCTGCAACCGACGCATGCTTTGCCATAACGCATGGCTTCCAGGTAAATCAGGCCGAAACTTTCGTATCGGCTCGGCGCAACGAAAATGTCGCAGTCGGCATAGACCTGTTGCAGCCGTTGCTCGTCGATTAGACCAGGTATTTCGACCCGAGACATCCACGCAGCACCAGCGTTTTCCTGCTGGAACGCCTGTAGATACGTACGACCGTCTGGTCCCAGCAAACGGTTGTCACCGGCGAGTGTGACGTGCACTTCTGGGTGCGCCTCCAGCAGCGCCGGCAATGCCTGCATCAGAATGTCGATCCCTTTGCGCGTTTCGAACCGACCCAGGTACAACAGTTTAACGATGTTGCCATCCCCAACTGTTGGAGTAGCAGTACCTGCGCGCATGCCAAACGGATGCAGTTGCACTCGCTCATCGGCCAATTGCAAGGCATAGGCTTGCTCCACATCGCGGCGGATGGCCTGTGTGCTGGTGAGAATCAGGTCAGCATTGTTCAGCGCCCACTTCTCGGCTTCGATCATCGGCTGAACGTGGTTTTTAAAGTAGCTGCTGTCAGGGGTCCATTCCGGTTTGCTGTCTTGCATCAAGCGGTAGCTGGTCACCAGGTACAGCGCAACTTTGAACCGCTTACTGGCGATGATCGCCGCAGTGTCGAGGTCCCAAATGGTGCCGACCACCCAGTCAAAGCGGCGGCGGGCACTAACCCGTTCCAACTCGGCGAGGATATTCACGGCATTGTGGCTAACACCCGGCGGCATGTATGGCATGCCATCGGGCGGTGTAATAGCGCTCGCGCCGCCCGGAAGACGATGGACCCACACGCCTTCTTCGAAATCCACGGTATGCGGCATGCCCACCTGTGCGGAGGTCATGACAGTAACTTCATGTCCTTGACGCGCCAGTTCGGTGGCCATCTGGTAAATTATTACGCCCACACCGCCGCAGTCGCTAGGCGGGTAAAGGGTGGTGGTGAAGGCGAGGTGCAACCGTTGCTTTGGAGCCAGCAGCGGCAGAAACGCTTGCCAGGCTTGGTCGGGATTGAACGTCACGACTTTGCGCCACGGATGACTGAAGGCATCTTGGATGCCGGCGTCGAAACCGTCTTCGATTTCCTGGAACATGCGCTTGGCTTCTACTGGCGGCAGCAGCCCGGTTTCTTCTGCCCAGCGTGTATGGGTGCGAAGTTTGCGACGGTGTTTCTCGACGGTGTAGAACGTTTCGCCCAGCGCCATGTCGGGCGTGGCATTCTGCAAGCAGAAGTAAGCAGTGCTGCGGGCGATGGTCAGCCAGGTGCGGGCGATTCCTTTTTCGTTACGTATGTGGCTGGGTGCGTATTTGTGATGGACTTCGGCGCTTGGCATCATCTTGATGTCGTACCCGGCGTCGACCATACGGAAAATTACATCGGTTTCGTCGAGGAAGTAGGCGTACTGCTCATCGAAACCGCCCACCTCATGCAATGCGCTACGCCGAAAGCTGGAGTTCACGCCGATCATGCCCGGTACTTTGAACGCGCCGGCCTTAGCGTGAGGCACATCGGTTGGATGGTTGAGCAGCACTTCGGATTCGCCGTTACGACCACTGACGATGTAGCGGGTTTGGAACTCAACGCCGGTGTGGTTGCGCACGAAGCCGCCCGCCGCCCCGACCGTGCGGTCGATGTAGGCATGGGACAGCTCATTCAGCCAGTCGGGTTCAGGAATGCCATCGTCATCAATAAACGCGACGATGTCGCCCGAGGCTTGGTCAATGCCGATGTTACGTGACATGGACAGGTTGGCCGCGGGGCACGTGGCAATTTTGACTTTGCCTTTCCAGTTGTCGTTAAGATAGCTCAGCGTGCCGTCGGTGCTAGGCCCATCCACAACGATGACTTCAAGATCGGGATAGCGCAGATACTGCAGGGCATCCAATGTATTGGGCAGCGTGTGCATGCGGTTGTAAGTGTTGACGACCAAGCTGATTTTCATGCGCCCAACTTCCTCGCAGTGACTTCCATTTCTCGGCAATCACCATTAACTCGATCAGCCGCCAGCACTTCCAAGTGTCCAAAACCCGCCTCACGCAACAGTTGGCTCAGAGTGTCCGGGCTGTACATGGCGTAATGAAAATCGCCGTCGTAGTCCTGCTTGCCAAAGGTGACTTCGGCAAAGGTATCAAAGCTCATCTCGCCACGTTGGTAGCTGGCAAGCATGGCCTGAGAATCCGGCACCACCAACTGCAGCGTGCCGTCGCTTTTGAGAATGCTATGCCAGTGCGGCAGCAGCACATCGAGCAGGTAGCGGCGCGGGAAATGCTCCAGCAGGTGTGCGGCGTAAATCAGTTCCACTGTGTCGGGTTCAAATGGCAGATTTTCGGCGCCAGAAACAATGTCCACGCCAGGCAATTCACGCACATCGACATTGAGCTTGTCCGGATGAGGAATGTGCCCGCAACCCACGTTAATCCGAACGGGCTGATTGCCAAGTTGTACATGGGGCAGGATGCGCGCCGGGATTGTTGACTGCTTCGCACCTTCACCTGGGGCTGCGGAGGGTTTGACCTTGAGCACCTTGCGCAGCTCGAACATGATCTCGTCGCGCACGAACTCTGTTCGCGCACTTTGATGCCGTTCAGACTTGCCCAACGCAGACTTCCACTCAAGCTGCTCGCGCTTAAGGTTTTTGCTTGCGTTATTGAGCCCCGCGATGGCATTCGCCTGAGCCTTGACCAATTGTTCGACGACTTCAAGACGCTCGGCAAGGCTGCCAACCTGTTGAGCCTGTTCCCAGTTCACTGCTCGCGTGGCACCCTGATTGCGATTACGGACGAAAGCAAGCACTTGCTGCGCCAATGCGCCAATGACAGGCAGGTCACGAATTTTCAAATAGATCGTTCTCAACAGCTTTTTCATGGATTGACATGATCCAAAGTTTTATTGGGGCCATCTGACAACGAAGTCAGTTCGACATGGGCATCCAGCCAAGCAAGGCCGGCAAAGTGTTTTTTGTGCACGTTGACTACTTTAAACACGTGGGCTAGGTCCAACCAGTCGTAGTTCTTCTCAACATGGGAGCGGTGCGAGCGGGTAAGCGCAACGCTGACGCTATAGGTGCCTTCGCCCAAGTTGAGGTCGAAGCCGAAGGATAGGACCAGCTTTTGTCCTGGCTGCAAGCCTGCCAAGTCTTTGCCATAATCCTTGGAGTTGATCCCGAAAATCCAGTTACCCGCGCGGTCACGAATGACAAAACCGCATACCAACTCGTCAATGGCTTTGTGTACATCAATGACGATGCATAGTTTGACCGGCTCACCGGTGGCGACGGTATCCAGTGGCTGCTCTTGAGCGTCCAGCAGTCGAACCGTATCAATTAACGCCTCGCCCGTACCAGAACGGATGCCGCCACCGTTGGCGTCGCCACTTAGACGTGTATGCTTCAAGTCTGGATCAGCCAGACTGGCATTGTACAGGTCAATGATCTGCTGCGGCGCGCCCACCTTCAGCAACTTGCCCTTGTGCAACAGAACGGCGCGATTGCATAGCGACTGGATACTTGCGCTGTCATGGGAGACAAACAGAAGCGAGGTACCTTGCGCTTGAAAATCGCGAATCAGGCTGAAGCACTTGTGTTGAAAGTAGGCATCTCCTACCGACAGTGCTTCGTCGACGATCAGGATTTCCGGCCGGTAAGCGGTCGCCACCGCGAACGCCACACGCATCTGCATGCCGCTGCTGTAAGTGCGCACCGGATGGTCGAAGTAATCGCCGATTTCGGCAAACTCTTTGATTTCTTCGATGATAGCGGTGATCTGCTCAGTGGTGTATCCGAGCAGGCTAGCTGCATGATAAGCATTTTGGCGACCGGTCAGATCCGGGTGAAACCCCATGCCCAGCTCGAGGATGGCGGCAATCTTACCCTGGACTTCAACATGGCCGGCACTGGCTTTCAACGTGCCGGTGATGATTTTGAGCAGCGTGCTTTTGCCTGCACCGTTTTGACCGATGATACCCACGGCCTCACCGGCCTGGACTTCAAAGTTGATGTCTTGCAGCACCCATACCTCGGCCTTCGGCTTGACGCGCCAGCCGAACCATGACAACACACGGTGAAGCTCCCGATGGTAGGTGCGGTATGCCTTGCCCACACCTTCTACTTTTAATACAGCACTCATAACGCATCCACCATTTCATCACCCGCGCGGCGGTACAACTGGGCGGCAAGAGCACCCATGACCAAGGTGAATACAACGGGATATATCAATAGCATCAAGTCCGGCATACGGCCGAATACCATCACGCTTTGATACGCCTGAATAATGCCAGTCATGGGATTGAGGTAGAGAATGAACTGAAATTTTTGTGGAATCATAGCCATGACGTAGACGATAGGCGTCAGCCAGAAACCGAATTGAATGAATATGGGAATGACCTGGCCCACATCGCGCAAAAACACATTGATAATGCCCAAACTCAACCCCAGACCTAAGGCCAGAAACAGGGTGAGCAGCGTGAGCAGGGGCAGCCAGAAAATGCTCATACCCGGCCAATGACCAAGGCAGGCGAACACCGCAAGACTGACGAGCAGCAAAAGCAGATTGTTGATGAGGCAGCTGCCTGCAAGGATAACCGGCAGAGCAAGCCGGGGAAACGCCATCTTCTTGAGCAGGTTGCCGTTATCGATAAAGACGCCCAGGCTTCGGCTCAAGACCTCGGTAAACAATGACCACCCTAGAATTCCCGCGGTCAGGTAGATCGCATAAGAGTAAGTACCGGCGATACCGGGCAGGCGTGCCGCCATAACGGCCGACAAAATGAACGCGTAGATAACGATCTGGGCGAGAGGATAAATGATCATCCATAACCCGCCCAGCCGGCTGCGGGCAAAACGGGTGGCAAACTCGTTTCGAACCGCGCTTTTTATAAAGTGCCGTGTTCGCCACAGTTCTTGCAGTGCGTTTGTCAACGTTTGCTTCCTAATAAAGTTCAGACAAGTACCCGTGGGCGCAAGTATCGCCACAAAGGTCGCTCAACGCACCAATGACCCGCCGCTGCAAGCAGGGTGCTGAATACCATGACGGAGGGAAATGCGGCCAACCCGGTATGAGGCTGGCCAAGCGACTCAAGGGTCCAGATCACTGGGAAGTGATAAAGAAAGATGCCGAATGACAGCTCCCCGGCCCTTCTATTAAGCAGCTTGAGCCACGGACGGGGACTGGTTTTTTTTTGTAGCATCAGGATCAGCGGCAAACCCACCACCAGCCCTAGCGCCACTTCAAGCCGGAATGGTTGGTGATCGCGAGTCACCAGCAGCGCAAGAGCGTAAAAGCCCATCACCACCCATGCCACACACAACCCCGCCCAGTGACGGGAATTTTGGGGGTGCAACGGCGACTGCTCAGCAAGCGCCGACCCCAGGAGAAAAATGAACAAAATGCCAGGCAAAAGCCTGTAGCCATAGTAGTCAGTATGTAGCGTACCGGTCTGGGCCAAGAGAAATACGGCAAAACTGCCCAGGAAAATCAGTCCCAAGCGACAGGTGCCCCAGCTGAACAACATCGGCGTAAGCAGATAAAACTGTAACTCCGCACCCAGCGACCAAGCGGGCGGGATCAACATAAAGCTCGTCAGTCCGGTGTACATGAAGAAGTTAAGCGGAATCACAGTAAGATTTGCTAACCAGTCCCAGACGGAAGGGTGAAGCGGCAAAAACTCCGAACTCGGGCCAAAATAGAGCCAGACTAGCGTGGAAAGCCCGATGCCTACAAAGTACTGCGGCAGTATGCGAAGTAGACGATCGCGGGCGAATACGGCTATGCAGTTGGGCAGCGTGCGCATACGCGCCCAGAGCCGTACCACTACTTGGCCAGCCAGCAGATAGAAGACAATCACCGCCATAACGCCAAGATTGTATCCATGAAAGCCGATACTCAAATGGCTCATGAGCACTAAACTGGCCAATAGGAATCTCAATAAACCCATTGCCGATCAGCGTCCGGAGGCAGCATCAAGCATGCTTTTCAAGATTGTACGAATCGGTTGGGTGATCTTCCAACCGGTCAGACTCTGAAGTTTCCCAGAATCACCACATAACGTTCTGATATCAGTGCTACGCACAAAACCAGGGTTGCTGCGAACCTCAAGATCATGACCGCTCAACTGCCGCAACTCATCAATGATCTCGCGCAGGCTAATAGACACGCCGCTGCTAATGTTGAGGGTTTCTCCATGAACGTGGCTATCAATGAGCGTCAAGTAGGCACTTACTACATCGTCTATGCCCGTGAAGTCGCGACTGATATCCAGGTTACCCAGTTCGATGAACGGCGCTTTTTTGGCAAAATGCATGACTATTTTGGGAATGAGGAAGTGATCTTCCTGGCCGACCCCGGTGTAATTGAAAGGGCGCACGATGGCGAGGGGCAGTAAACCCTGGAAAGTCCGCGCCATGTGCTCCATGGCCAATTTGCTGCAAGCGTAGTGGTTGACCGGCAGTAGCGGGCTCTCTTCTGAAAGCGGCGCGCTGCTGATCGGCACGCCATACACATTGGCGCTGCTCGCAATGATTACCTGTTTAGGTCGCTTGTCGGCCATGACGTCCAGCAGATTGCAGGTGCCAACAACATTGGTGCGGTAGAACGCTTGAGCGTCTGCGCTGGCAACGAACGAAATTGCGGCCAGATGAATGACGCAGTCTACCTGCACCTCGTTCAAGGCCCGGAAAAGTGCGTCCCGGTCACTCAAGTCACATGAGATCTTCCCAGGAGCCTCGCTTTTAGGTCCGCTAAGCTCAGTGACAACGAAGCCTCTTGCGGACAAAGCACTACTCAACGCCTTGCCAGTAAATCCGTTAGAACCTGTAAGAAGAATGGACTTAGTCATGGCTACCCGCGCTGTTGCCGTCTCAGAAAGAGTTGCCGTTTTTGGCTCGTTTAAGATCAGCTTCGACCATCAATAGGCACAACTGCTCCAAATTGGTCTGGGCTTGCCAGCCCAGAACTCGCTTTGCTTTTTCCGGGTCGCCTATCAGCAATTCAACTTCAGCCGGACGGTAGAACTTGGGATTGACTTGGATGACGGTTTTACCAGTTTTGGTATCTATACCATGCTCGTTGTCGGCACTGCCTTTCCAATCGAGGCTAATATCGACGGCTTTGAACGCCATCGTTACAAAATCACGCACAGTCTCAGTGCGATTGGTAGCCAATACGAAGGTGTCCGGATCGTCGACCTGCAACATGCGCCACATGCCTTCGACGTATTCCTTTGCGAAGCCCCAATCGCGCTTCGCATCCATGTTGCCCAACTCCAGCACCTTCTGCATGCCAAGCGAGATCCGTGCAACCGCGTCTGTGATTTTGCGTGTCACGAACTCTTTGCCGCGTAGCGGTGATTCGTGGTTGAACAGGATGCCGCTTGAACCAAAGATGCCGTAGGATTCGCGATAGTTGATGGTCATCCAATGCGCATAGAGTTTGGCCACTCCATAAGGGCTGCGTGGGTAGAAGTCGGTCGCTTCGGTTTGGGGAACCTGCTGGACTTTGCCGAACATTTCGGAGGTGGACGCCTGGTAGAAGCGGATCTTGGGGTCAACGATGCGAATCGCCTCGAGCAAGTTGACGGCACCCAGACCGGTGATTTCACCGGTGGTCAGGGGCTGGTCGAAGGACACACCTACGAAACTCTGCGCCGCCAGATTATAAACCTCGACGGGGGCTGCGTGCTGTATCAGACGGATGCTTGAAGACAGGTCGGTAAGGTCGTGCTCGACCAGTTCCAGGTCGGGGTGGTTCAGCACGCCAACTTCTTCCAGGCGCCAGAAATTAACCGAGCTGGTGCGACGGTATGTGCCGCAGACCTTGTAGCCTTTTTCCAGCAGCAGTTGGGTCAGGTAGGCGCCATCCTGCCCGGTGATGCCAGTGATGATGGCTTTCTTTTGATTGCTCGTCATTGTGTAGTTTCCCGCTCCAGGACTGGCTCAGTTTTACTGTTATTGCTCAGCCATACATTCACGCTCTCTACGCTTTCGGACGACAGCTTCCCGGCCCAGCGATTGAGAATGAACAAATTGGTAATGAAGTCATATTGCGTTTTGAGCAGGTCACGGCGCGCCTTGAATTCGTTTTGGACGCTCGTCAGCACGTCAACGGCGTTGACTACGCCGTACTTGAAGGCTTTTTCCGACGCGACTCTGGATTGCTCGGCCGATGCCAATGCGTTGCGATTGGCACGAATTTTTTCGACGCTTGAATCTGCGGTCAGGTATGCATTAATGGTTTCCTTGACTACCTGGCGCCGCGCCGCCTCCAGTTGCTGCTCAGCGGTGACTTGCTGTTGGTACAACCCCCGGGCTCGCGCCGAGGTAGACCCGCCGCTGTAGATAGGGACAGACAGCTGGACCCCCGCTACATAACTGTCCGTTTTTGGAGCCAGGGAATTATTGTAGCCTTCGTTGGTGTTCTGAGCATTAAGGTTCAGGCTCAACGTCGGGTAGTGTCCGCCCTTGCCACCGCGCACACCGGCTTCGGCAGCTTCAACGGCGCTGAGGTTGGCTTGGATATTGGGGTTCTGGGTCTGGGCCAATTGCACCCAGCTTTCAAGGCTCTGCTCGGACACCTTCAATTGCACATCGTTGCGCACACGACTCAGACGCTCGGTAACCGGACGGCCGACAATTTCTGAGAGCGCAGCGCGGCTCAGACGCACCTGATTGCTTGCGTCAACCTCTTGGGCCGCCAGCGAATCGACCCGCGCGCGCAAGTCGAGCAGATCGGTGATCATCGCCAATTGTCGCTTATACATCGCTTCGATCTGGTCGAGGTTTTTCTGGGTGGCGCGACGCTCGGCCTGGACCAGTTCCAGCTCGTCATCCGCCGCAAGGGCTGCGAAATATCGTTGTGCCAAATCTACGGTGGCTTCGGCCTGAGCTTCATCTGCCTCTGACGCCGATTGCTTTGCCATGCTCTGATACTTCTTGTAATTCTCCCAGCTGGCTTTGTTGTACAGCACTTGGCTGAGGCCGATGCTGTAGTTTTCGCTATTGTAGATCTGGTTTACCTGTTCATTGACCTGCTTGATGCGATTGGCGCCCGCACTGGCCGTAACTTGCGGCAACAATGAACCAAACGCTTCCCGCTCCTGCTCCGCGCCAAGCTGCTTGCGGGCATAAGCGGCGAGTACGCGCGGGTCTTCCAGGCGCGATTCGCCGTACAATTGCAACAAGTCAGCGGAGTAGAGGTTGGCACTGACGCTCTTCGCTTCAGGTTTGGGACTGTTCGGCTCAGCCGTTTTGGGCTCTGCCGCCTGCACTTGCACCGCAAGCATGCCCAATATCAAACATGACAAAAGGCGCACGGTCACTCCTCGATCATCGACTGGGAGATAGCGTTGCGTGCAGGCTGCAGAATGTATTGCAGCATGGTCCGCGTGCCGGTCTTGATCAGTACATCGGCGGGCATGCCGGGCAGCAGCTTGCGGTCGCCCAGCTTGTGCTGACCTGCCTCCGTTACTTGCACGCGAGCTAGATAATACGGCTGGCCGGTACGCTCTTCGGTCATACGGTCGGCAGACACCTGGATAACTTCGCCCTCGATAACCGGCGTCGTCGCAGCACTGAACGCGCTGAAACGCATGTCTGCCAGCTTGCCGACGCCGATACGGTCGATATCCACGGGCGGAACGTGAGCTTCGACGATCAACCTGGATACCGACGGTACGATGTCCATGATGGGCGCGCCGGGTCGGATCACACCGCCGATAGTGTGGACTTTCATATCGATGACCATGCCGTCTTCAGGCGCGCGAATGACAATCCGGCTCAGGCGGTCTCTGAGAGCTGTCGTGCGTTCCTGCAGGTCATAGGCCTTGGTTTGCACCTCGGCCAGTTGCTTGACCACATCGGAGTTGAAGTCTTTGTTGATCTGCAGTATCTGCAGTTCGGTCTCATTGATTTGCAATCGGGTCTTGGTAATGGACGATCGGTGGTCGGCCATTTCCGATTTGAGCATGTCGAGCTTGCGTTGTTGTTCAAGCAAGCGCTGTTTGTCGACGAAGCCCTGGGCGAGCAACTCGTCCAGCTCACTGATCTCGCCGGTGTAGGATTTTCCCAAGTTTTGCTTGGTGCCGATCATGGCCTCGGTGCCTTTGATCTGCTGGTTCAACTGGCCAATGCGCTCTTTGAGCACTGCCACCTCACCCAAGCGCGCACCGCGACGGGCGTTGAAGACTTGGGTTTCGCTGTCGCGCGCTTCTTGCCCACGCGGCGTACTGGCCGGCAGCAGGGCGGAAAAGTCTATAGTCGACAGATTGTCACGCTCTGCGCGTAGACGGGCCTCCATGGCTTTCGACGCGATTAGCTGGCTGTAAGTAGTTTCGTACTCGGCCTTAAGCTGCGAATCGTCCAGGATCACGATCGGATCGCCGCGCTTGACGATGTCGCCATCACGAGCCAACACATCTTTGACGATACCGCCTTCCAAGTGCTCAACGGTCTTGCGGTAGCTTTGCACCGTGACCACGCCTGGCGCGTAGGCTGCGCTGTCAAGCGGCGCGAAAGCGGCCCAAGAGCCGAAGACGCCGAAGGTCAGGAAAACAATCCAGAAACCTACACGGCGCACACTTTTGTCCGATACCGGGACCCCGTCAAATTGATGGGCGGTTGTAGCAGATGCATTCGAAGTCATCGACATTATTCCTGTCAGGCGCGGATAGGCGCGGCGCCTGATGCCGCCGGGGCGGTGTGTTGTTGAGCGGCGAGATGTTGCTTGTTGATTTCAACCATGACCTGATCACGCGGACCGTACAGACTGATACCCCCACCGCTCATCACCATTAGCCGGTCAACCTGCGAGAGAATATTGGTTCGATGGGTAATGACGAAAACGGTTGAGCCAGTGGCTTTCATCTGAGTGATTGCCTGCGCGAGCGCCTGCTCACCCGTTTCGTCGAGGTTAGAGTTCGGCTCATCAAGGATGATCAGCCGCGGCGAGCCATACAAGGCACGTGCCAGGCCAACGCGCTGGCGCTGGCCGCCCGACAGGTTGACACCGTCGCTGCCAATGACCGTGTCATACCCGTCGGGCTGGAGCAGGATCATTTCATGCACGCCGGCAATGCGGGCCGCCTTGATAACTTCCTCCGGGTCGATTTCAGAGAAACGCGCGATGTTTTCGCTGATGCTGCCCTCGAACAGTTCGATGTCCTGGGGCAAGTATCCTACGTAGGGCCCCAACTGGCTTTTGTCCCAGTTGGCAATATCGGCACCGTCGAGTCGGACCACGCCATGCTGCGGTTGCCAGATCCCCATAAGCGCCCGTGCAAGAGTGGATTTACCCGAAGCACTGGGGCCCACGATCCCGACTACTTGGCCTGCTGGCACCGAGAAACTCATACCTTTGATAATTGGCGTTTTGCCACCTGGCGCGGTGATGAACAGGTTATCCACCAGTATATTGCCCAACGGCGCTGGCAATGCCATGCGTTCAGGTTCGCTTTGCTGTTTGGCGAGCACTTCACTGAGACGAGCGTATTGGGCACGTGCGCCAATGAAACCTTTCCAACTGCCGATGATTTGATCCAAGGGCGCCAGGGCGCGCCCCAGCAGGACGGAACCAGCAATCACCAAGCCGGGATTGAGTTCGTGTTCGATCGCCAGAAACGCGCCCAGCCCCAGGATCAGTGATTGCACCAACATGCGGAAAGTCTTGGAGACGTTGGTCATTGCGCCGCCTTTATCACTGGCGACCGACTGCAGGATCAACACCTTTTTCTGGCGCTGGGCCCAGCGATTGATGAGGGTGTCGAGCATCCCCATGGACTCGATGACTTCGGCATTGCGCAGGTTCTTGCTGGTGTACAGACTGGCGGCGATGTTTTCTTTGTTGGCGGCGGCCAATGGCTTGCCGGTAAGACGCTCGTTTACGACCGCCAGAACCGTGAGGATGATGGCGCAACCTATAGCCATCCAGCCAAACCATGGGTGGAACATAAACATTACGGCTATGTAGATCGGCAGCCAAGGCGCGTCGAAAAAAGCGAAAAGGCCAGTCCCGGTCATAAACTGGCGCAGCCCAGTCAAGTCGTTCATAGCCTGAGCTGAAGCGTCCATGCCGCCGCTTTCCAGAGCGCGCTTAAAGCTGGCACGGTACAAATTACGGCTTAACAGGATGTCGAGTTTGGTGCTGACGCGCACCATGATGCGCGAACGTACCAGCTCAAGCGCACCCATGGTTACCATCAGAACGGTCATGATAAGGGTTAGCATCAACAGCGTGGTCAAGCTGCCGCTGGTTATGACTCGTCCATAAACCTGCAACATGTAGAAGGTAGGAACTAGCATTAGGGCGTTGACAAACATGCTGAAAATGCCGACCGATATGAAACTGCTCTTACAAGCTTTCAGCGCAGCCTGCAAGCTGTTTTCATGAAATTTTTGCATGGTTACCTAACTGCCACAGGTATTGAAAGGCGCGGGAGTGTAACACTGGCTTTCACTTGTTAAATGAAAAAACCGCCTAAATGAAGGGTGGTTTGTACGTTCTTTTTTTAGAATTTTTTCTTATGACTGTTGGCGATATACTCACCGGAAGTTACATTCGCTGGGTTTCCTCTGTACCTCTAGCCGGGTGTGAGGCTTACGCCTGAAGGCAGCCTGACAAAATCAGTCTGATTCCCGACCAGCAAGACCTCAGCATTACCAATGGGCCCCTATGCGCGTTCTTCATTTCTTCAAGACATATTATCCGGACACCACGGGCGGAATCGAGCAGGTGATGTATCAACTCTGCCAGGGCAGTCGCGCTTTCGGTGTGGAGGGTCAGGTCCTCACGCTGAGCAGGACCCCCTCGCCAGCGCGCATCCAGATCGCCGACCATACGGTTACGCGGGCCAACGAGAACTTCCACCTGGCGTCTACAGGCTTTTCAGCGCAAGTGTTTTCAACGTTCAAGGCCATGGCTGCGGAGGCGGATCTTATACACTTCCACTTTCCCTGGCCTTGGATGGACGTCGTTCATTTTGCTACCCGCCATCGCAAACCAACTGTACTCAGCTATCACTCAGACGTCATTAAGCAGCGCTCTCTGCTGAAGCTTTATACGCCACTGATGAAGCTAATGCTGGGTAGCATGGACCGCATCCTAGTCGCATCGCCCAACTATCAGCGTACAAGTGAGGCACTTAAGCCATTTGCCAACAAAACAGTGGTGGTGCCCTACGGGTTGGATCGGTCGGCTTATCCGCAGGTGTCGGAGCAACGCACGGCTCACTGGCGTAAGCTACTTCCCGAAAAGTTTTTCCTATTCGTAGGCGTGTTGCGTTACTACAAGGGCCTAGACAGCTTGCTCAGCGCCCTCGAGAGCGTGGACTATCCTTTGGTAATCATTGGCAGCGGGCCAGAAGAGCAGGCACTCAAGGCCCAAGCTGAGCGCTTGAGGCTGCGCAATGTTCACTTTCTGGGCAGGTTGGACGACGAACACAAAGCCTGCTTATTGCAATTGTGCTATGCACTAATTTTCCCGTCCCACTTGCGATCTGAAGCGTTTGGTATTTCGCTGCTCGAAGCGGCAATGTATGGCAAGCCATTGATCTCCTGCGAGATAGGCACCGGCACTACGTACGTCAATATCCACGAAAAAACAGGACTGGCAGTGCCGCCCGCGTCGCCGCTGGCGCTGCGTGAAGCGCTCCGCAGGTTGTGGAACAACGCTGACCAAGCCCAGAGCTTCGGCACCCAGGCCAAGGCTCGCTTCGACCAATTATTCACAGCCGAACAGATGTGTGCCGCCACTGTCCGGGTGTATCGCGACGTGCTGATGCTTGGAGGCCGCAAAGGTGCAGCTTCGTGATATAGAACGTCCGACCAGCTTTCAGCCGCCGTATTTCACCATACGCTGTCAGCCGTAGCGTCGTCACCGGGAGGTCGGTGTAAGCGAGCCAATGAGGTAGCTATCCGACGTTATTAACTCATATCTGCGGGCCTAAGCCATAAGTTAACCAACTTTTTTGCCTAATAGGCTCCTATGACGTGAGCAGCGAAAAAATGCCTGGGTGAGCCAGACCTCCAACAGCGCTTCACCTATGGCAAAAATCGATGTACAGGCGGCAAGGGGCGCACGAATAAAGATCGGGAAGCGACTAGAAGCTTCACTTATATGGATCATCAGCATCAGGGGGATTTGGTTAACGGTCAGTGCGACTTTAATGCCACAAATTTGCCACACGCGCCCCGCTAAACATGGCGAAATTTCGCTAACCCTAGCTATCAAAACTCATTGATTTCCTAGCTCATCCCGGCTAACGTCTTGAATCTAAACATCGACTTTTAGGACTCCGAAGGCAGGGGTCGTGGGTTCGAATCCCGCCGGGTGCACCAGATACAGATGAAAAAGCCCCAGGTCGAAAGGCCTGGGGCTTTTTTGTGGGTCGTGTGCGGACTCTGAGGTCTTTGTCTCCAAATACTTCCAATATGACTGAGGGCCGCGTCAACGAGGTACATTGCTCGCCACTCGGCAGCCAGGAAGATTTGCAGATGACACAAGGTTATCCAAAACCTTGGCAAAGCTATCAAGAACAGCTCGATCTGGTAATAGCGCGCGGCATGTCGGTTACTGACCAGCCGAAAGCCTTGGAGCACCTTGAGCGTATCGGCTACTACCGTCTCAGCGGCTACTGGTTCGCCTTTCGCGAACGCACGGAATTGTGCTGCCCACTCCCCCAATACAAAACTAAAACGAAACCTACACGGATCCCGCTCGATACGTTCAAACCAGGTACCACCTTCCAGAACGCAATCGATCTTTACGTCTTCGACAAGAAGCTTCGCCTTCTGACCCTGGATGCCTTGGAACGCATAGAGATAGCGCTACGAGTGGACATCTCCCATGTGCTAGGCAAACACAATAAATTTGCTTACCTAGTGCCTGAGATATTTCATGAAAGCTTCTCTCTACAGTTGGACACAAAGACCGGGTTGACCAAGCATCATGCATGGATCGGCAAACACGCTGCATTAATCAACCGCTCGAATGAAGACTTCATTCGCCATAACAAAGAAAAATACGGTTTGCCGCTAGCCGTTTGGGTCGCGTGCGAGGAAGGGTCTTCGCCAGTTGGCTGCGTAGCTTGAACTACTTGCGAAATGTCTGCGCTCACCATAGTCGTCTTTGGAACCGTAACATCATCGACCAGCCTAAACTTCCGCCGGCAGAACAAGTGCCTGCACTGTCAGCATTTCATGAGGACGCACACCGACGAGCTCGGCCTTTTATGTTGTTGTGCATTACCCATCATCTAATGCGCGCTATCAATCCGGCGTCCAGCTGGGGAAAGCGTTTGAAGACATTGATGGAAAATGACTTCCCAGACTTGAACCACCTTGATTTGAATCTGGAGGGCATGGGCGTCGACCATGCTTGGCGGGAGCGCGATTGGTAAATGAAAAACCGCGGGTAATAAAAAACCCCTGAGCAGTCTCAGCACCGAAGCGCATCAACCGACAGGGGCCGTGTTGCGAAGAATTATAAACGCTGGCGAGCGCTCGTCAACTAACGCCAGAGTCCCTGATGGCTTCGCAT
Organism: Pseudomonas nabeulensis; assembly: GCF_004682045.1. GTDB lineage: Bacteria > Pseudomonadota > Gammaproteobacteria > Pseudomonadales > Pseudomonadaceae > Aquipseudomonas > Aquipseudomonas nabeulensis. The sequence goes on along the minus strand of NZ_QUZT01000010.1, from coordinate 10,217 downwards.
CTCTTCCAACCTCGCCGGCAAATCCTCCTGCGGAAAGCGCTCATGCAGCGCCAGCAATTTCTCATCCGCTGCCCTCGCCTGCCCAGCTTCACGCAATCTCACAATCGCCTGTAGCTCTTCCTCCAACGACGGCAACGCGACCGGCGCGCGCTTGCTTAGCTTGGTGCTCGGTTCATCTGCCATAGACCCCATGACTTGCGCACTCTCGGCCTTCGGTGCAACGGCCAGCCGGGCCATGGGCGCCGGAGCAGACATTGCAGGGGGCGCCGGGCGGGCTGCTTCTTCACGCGTCGCAGAGAACGTAGCTGTGGATATCTCCGCTTGCGGCACCGGCTCGCGCATCACCACGCCAATCATCAACGCCACACCCGCCACTGTGGCAAATGCCATCTGCCAGCGCGGCCGTTGGCAGGCGCGCAGCCAGCGTTGCCACAGGCTCGGTTGCGGCGCCGGGGCTTCGCGGTGGGCGGTGGCGAGGATGAAGGCGTCGAGGGACGCGGGCGGTTCGCCGGCGCTGTGTTGACGGTAGTGCTGGAGCAGCACGTCGTCGGGGTCCGGGGTGTGTCGGGAGTCAGTCATGCGGGTATCTCCTCGGCCAGCAGGCGGCGCAGTTTCTGCTGGGCGTAGCGCAGGCGGCTTTTTACGGTTTCCAGCGGGGCGCCGATGAGGGCGGCGATTTGCGGCACTTCGAGGTCGCCGTGCAGGCGCAGCAGGAAGACTTCGCGCTGGTCTTCGGGCAAGCCTTGCAGGGCGGCGTCGAGGCGGGCCTGGTCGCGGCTCAGGCTCAGTTGCTGTTCGGGGCCGGCGCTGTGGTCGGGTTGGGCGTGGAGTTGTTCGTCGTAGCTGTCATGCAGCGGGTTGTGGATGCCGTGCTTGCGCCAGTAATCGATCAGGCGGTTGCGGGCAATCTGGAACAGCCAGGTACGAAAACTCGCCCGGCCTTGTGGCTGGGTGGTGCTGCGGATCAGGCTGAGCCAGGTTTCCTGGTAGATTTCCTCGGCGAGTTCGGCTTTGTTGCTGAGGGACACGAGGAAGCGGTACAAGCCCTGTCGGTGCCGGGCGTACAGGGCTTCGAATGCGGCACTGTCACCGGTTCGGTAGCGGGCCAGCAGCGATTCGTCGCTGGGCAGGTCTTCTGGAACGGCCATGTCGATAGCGGACTCCCACATAGGTCAATGTTTGAGGCTTTGAGCCAGTTCCACCAGTTGCACAAACTCATTGCGCAAACCGAACGGGTCATCGCCCCGGGCCGCGCGGGCCAGTGTGGCGGTGTCCTGCAGGCTCATGCTGCCAGTGTAGCGGCCATCACTCTTTAGCTGTTGGGCGAAGGCTGCCACGGCCGCCGCAAAACGCAGGTCGTCGCTGGCCGGGGCAGATGAAGTGCTGATGGGCCGCTCAATCAGTTTGCTATCGCCACCTGCCGCAGGCTTGTAGCGCACACGCAGCATGGCCAGCTCAGCGCTCTGACTCTCAGACGCTGGCGCGGCATAGCGCAACGGCTCCAACCAGCCCTTCTCCCCCTTCGGCACAATTTCGTACAACGCGGTCACCGTGTGCCCTGCGCCAATCTCTCCGGCATCGACCTTGTCGTTATTAAAATCCTCACGCTTCAAGGCTCGGTTTTCATAACCCAGCAGGCGATACTCACTGACCCGCGCCGGGTTGAATTCCACCTGCAACTTCACATCCCGCGCCACCACCGCCAGGGTCGAGCTGAGTTGCTCCACCAGCACCTTGCGGGCTTCGCGCAGGGTGTCGATGTAGGCGTAGTTGCCGTCGCCTGCGTCGGCCAGTTGTTCCATCAAGTGTTCGTTGTAGTTATCCACACCGAAGCCCAAGGTCGTCAGCGACACGCCGCTTTTGCGTTGGTCGACGGCCATCTGCTTAAGGCTGTCGAAGTCGCTGATACCCACGTTGAAGTCACCGTCGGTGGCCAGCAGGATGCGGTTGATGCCCTGGTCGATAAAACCTTCGCGGGCCATCTGGTAGGCGAGTTCGATGCCGGATGCGCCGGCTGTGGAGCCGCCGGCGGTGAGTTGGTCGATGGCATCGCGGATTTTGGCTTTGTCGCGGCCAGAAGTGGGTTTGAGCACGACGCGGGATTCGCCGGCATAGACCACCAGTGATACGCGATCCTGATCGCGCAATTGATCAACCAACAATTTCAGGGTGCTTTTCACCAGCGGCAAACCTTCGCGACGGTCCATGGAGCCGGACACGTCCACCAGGAACACCAGGTTGGCTGGCGCCAGGTCCGCGATGACACGGTCGGAGGCCTTGATGCCGATACGCAGCAGTTGGGTATGCGGGTTCCACGGCGTGGCGGCGACTTCGGTGGTCACGCCAAACGGCGAACCATCGGTGGGCAGCCCATAGTCGTAGGGAAAATAGTTGACCATTTCCTCCAATCGCACAGCCCCTTCGGGTGGTAGACGGCCTTGATTGAGGAAGCGTCTGACGTTGGCGTAGCTGCCGGTGTCGACGTCGACGCTGAAGGTGGACACCGGGGTTTCCGCTACGCGGTGCACCGGGTTGTCCGGCAGGTTTGCGTATTGCTCGCGGGGTTCGCTGCGGTACTCCATCGCCACCGAGTCCTGCATCCGCATGGGCGCGGGCATCGCCATGCGTTTGGCCAGAGCGCCTGGCACTGGAGCACTGTGCAGCTCAGCGACAGGCGCCGCCTCAGGAGAGGGCTTGGCCAGTTCAGGGGAAGAAGACAACCCACATCCGGCCAGCGTCACCAGCAAGGTAACGGCAAAGCCCTGGGCAGCAGGACGCAGGAAGAGCGGAGGACGGGACATGGGCTGAACCTCGTGAATGAATGATCCGTTCACAAGGTCAGACGCAAGGTGCAGGTGGTTCGGGTTAAACCGGGTTCAGATGACACTAGCGCGATGGGATATTACGCAAGTCGTCGATGATGTAGCGGCTCAGCCCACCGGTGAAATGTCGCTCGACACTAGCGTTACCGGAGTTGGTAATGATGCCGCCGATGGTTCGCCATTGCTGCGCCTGGCCAGCCCAGTTGTTGGGCACCAGGCCAGACCGATCCTGAGCGAAGTGCAGCACTTCGGCGCCGGCTTTCTTGACCTTGACCTTGTAGCCGAAGTCGATGCTTTGCAGGATGGTGCCGTCATCAATCACCAGCGTCGTCAGCCCGCCGTTGGAGTCGATGATATGACGCACGTAGACGATATCCACGTCCAACACATAGTCGGCGCTTTCCTTGCTGGTGGCGTAACGCTTGGCCTTGAGCAGGCGGTCGACCAGATCGACACCGAGTTCCTTGCGAACCTTATCATCGGGCATGAAGTGCTTGCTTTTGCCACCCACCTCCACATTGAAGGTGTCGACCCAGTAAGTGGCCGTCTTGGGAATAGTGACCGGCGCCGGGGAGATGTAGTAATCCGGCTTGGAAGCGCAGCCCGCCATCAGGCAGGCGACGAGGAATACGGCAAATGCGCGCATGGCTGATTTCGTCCCTGAAAAGTATCGTGTTTTAAACAATCGCGGCATTTTACGGAGTTGATCGGGGTTCTCAAGGTGTTTCGGTGACCGCCGCGCAGCGACGCACAGCCCTCAAGTTATGCACCGCGCAGTCGAGACAATGGCTTGGCTCATTCATTTATAAGGAAATAGCGTGTTGAACACCCTTTTGCGCGCGACAGCACTCGTCGCTGCGTTATCGATGACGGGTTGTGTGTCCTACACCGTCACCGGTCCCATCGGCGCCCCGCTCCATCCGGCCTCCACCACCAGCCCCCGCAGCGCGCAAATCGCCGACGTCAGCGTGACGGCCAGCGACGTCAACGACGCCAACAAGACCGCGATCAGCCGCTCGCTCACGGTGCAGCTCAACCAATACGTGCGCACTGCCGGCTACTTCAAGCAGGTCACCGAATACCCCACGCGCCTGCGGGAAAACGACGTGTCGCTGAAATTCAACATGACCTCCCTCAAGGGCCATCGTGGCCCGCACCCAGGGTACTTCCCCGGTGCCTTGCTCACGCTGACCCTCTGGATCTGGGTCAACGGCCCCATCTACGTCGACACCTTCGACGTGGCCGGCGACCTGGTGATCGTCGACCGCGACGGCAAACAACTGGCGAGCGCCAAGGAAGAGGTCAAGTTCGAACGCAACGTAGGTCTTTACGGCCGCGAATACTGGGCTCCGACCATGGGTGCCAAACAGCTGAATGAACTGGTGTCCCAACTGCTCGATTCCGCCACCGCCAAGCTGCCCAAGGAGTAACACATGAAAGGATTGATCAAGCACAGCCTGGTACTGGCTGCGGTGTTGCTGACCGGTTGCGTGTCTTACTCGCAACATGAACTGCCCGCAGTGCAAACCTGGCCGCCGACCGCCAACGCGCCGGCCCAGAAGCCGACGGCGTACGTGCGCACCACCGCGTTCAACCAGGCCAATGGCGGCCCGGCCAACGCCGCGGCGGGCAAACCGGCAGCCCTGTGGGAAAAGGCCGTGGCCGATTCGTTTCGCCAGTCCGACCGCTTTGCGCGGGTGAGCACCGACAAGGTCGATTCGGATATCTATGCCGACGCCACCCTGTACAACAACGAACAGTTCAGCGTGGCCTCGGCGATCATCACTGGCGCGACGTTTTTCATCATCCCAACCACGGCCAAGAACGTCTTCACCCTGGAGACGGTGTTCAAGGACAAGGACGGTAAAGAGCTGGGCCGGGTCAAGAAGAGCGAATCGGTGCGTACGTGGATGCACCTGGTGCTGATCGTGGGCATCCCGTTCCAGGCCGATGGGCGTGAAGTGGTGGAAGCACTGACGCGCAGTACGCTGGATGAAGCCGTACAGCGCAAACTTCTGTGATCCGGTCTTGCCAGCCAGTTAAGAAGTAGCAGGTGTAAAAATAACCTGTGGCGAGGGAGCTTGCTCCCGCTGGACTGCGTAGCAGTCCCTGTCTTTTAGAACAAAGAGCTGGGGCCGCTTCGCGACCCAACGGGAGCAAGCTTCCTCGCCACAGGTACAGTGTTCGCCTTAACAGACGGGTATTAGATCACTGCAAGGGAAAAGTCGTGCCAATGCGCGACCGCTCTTTGGAAAACCAGATCCCCGTCACCGCGCCCACCACATCCTCGACCGCCACCTGCCCTATGAAGCGGCTGTCGTTGCTGTTGTTGCGGTTGTCACCCAGCAGATAGACGTGCCCCGGCTTAACCTCGACCGGCGCCAACGCCATCGACGCCGCGCCATTCACCCGGTCTGCCGGCGCGTGGAACAACCCAAGGTTTTCACCGTTGCGGATCAGCTCGCCATTAACGATCGCCAAGGTGTCGCCACCCACACCGGCCACGCGCTTGATCGCCTCGGTGCCGTTCCAGCGATACACCACGATATCGCCGACCTTCGGTGCACCGGCCTTGAGGTCTGTGACGATGTAGTCGCCCACCGACACCGTCGGTGCCATCGAGCCGGTCGGGATGTAATAGGTCTTGAACCCCATCAACGGCGCTCGCAGCACCTCGATCAGCACGAAAGTGATCACGATCAACACGCCGACATACAACGCATGGAAACGCTTGCGTGGTACATCCGCCGGGCCGTCATAACGCCGCGCCAGCACGGCTGAAACCACCGCTGAGCTGAGTTTGACCACAACGATGAAGCCGAACAGCACGTACAGTCCAACAGGCGACGCGCTCAAGCCGAACACTCCGAGCAACACCACACCGGTGTACAAAAACGCCGCCACGCCAATGGCCCATTTGATACGGCCAACGTAGACCAGCCCCCAGCCCGCCACCAGGCAAGACATCAGGAAGGCTTGAAGGGGAAATTTCCCAGGTTTCATGGATCATCCTTGTAAAGCGATTGGAAAAATCTGTGCATCGACGCAGCAGGCTCAGACCAGCTGTTTTTCGATCTCTTGCCTTAAAAAACGCGGACCCGGCGTCGTTGCATAACGCTGCGCTATATCAAAGGGGTCAATGACTTCAGTGTTTGCTCCCTCACATGAAAAGTCACCGACCACGTACCTGGCGAAGGACGGTGACAACGGATCTTGATCCACCAGCCAGTAGCCGCCCAGCAGGGAAATCAGATACTCGCCGATGTAATAGCCGATACGGGTCACCAACCAACCCCGGTTTTCTTCGCTGATCACCGCGTGTTGTAAACCACGGTCCAGCAGTGGCAAAAACTTTTTGGGTTCAATCAAGACCTCGTGCGGCTGATCAAACCCGAGCGCTTTGCAGAACTCATGCAGCACCGGCAAACGCTCGGCCCTGAAGGTCTCAAACTCAGCCATCCGTTGAGCCAGTAGCTCGTCTGCCTCTTCCACACCACACCTCGCCACTTATTTTTGAGCGTTTAGGGTAACCGCGCGACACTTCCACACAATCGCATAAGGCGGCTCATCGTCCACGTCGTCACGCGAGCGAAAATGATAGGTCGCGTCGGCGTTTTCCAGGCTTCGATGAATAAAAGCGTCATCCGACATCACACGGTAGGAGGCGTGCTCCATCACCATCCCCACGGCCGCCAAGGCACGTTTTATTTGACCGTAAGTGGCCGCTGCTTCGTCGGGCAGTAACTCAACCGGGGGCGCGCCGAGCGCCAAATCGTCAGCTTCGACGTCGAACGAATAGGCTCGTCGAAATGCCGCCTCACTGACCGCCCAAACACATGACACCAATACCAGCCGCTTTTGCCCGCTCTCGATATGGACATCAGCCAAGCAATATTGGGTCTCTGAAACTTTGTAGACGCCCTCGTCGATGAGGGATAGCGCCTGCTCGGACACGTCGACGTCACTGCCCGCTATAAGTGCACGCAACACAGACCATTGAATCATCAACCGCCCCCTGCGCCCGGCCTCATGAAATGCCCTTGATCAATTGCATCCAGTAATCGTAAGTCTGTCTAAGTCGACCGGCGGCCTTCGAGCCGTCGGCAATACCGCTGGCAAATGCCTGCGCAACCCGCACGGGATTGGTGGGCAGGTTGCCCGCGCTGGACACCACGGACTGACCGTAATCGGCTTGCCGCTTGCTGCAGTTCAACGCATGCCAACCCAGTGGCGGGTTATTTCTGACCGCCACTTCTCCATAGTACATGCCCACTGCGACAGCCAAGGACACGACCTCTTCGGACCCCGTTTCAACGGCAGATGAGCTCTGCGCGCGGTCACGAATCCGCGCAGCAAACCATTCGCCCAAGGCGTCCAGGGATTCTGGAGAAAAGTCCGCGCCCCACTGCTCATACCCGAGGGTTTGCCAAACCGACTGAATCAACTCGTCGAGGCAGTAGGGTTTATTGAGCATGAATGCATCAAAAAAGACCTTGAGTTCATTGGGGGTTGCAGAGGTAAACGCTGAAGCAACCGGCGAATAGGCCGTAGGGTCCAATTGCCCATCTGTCAGGTCATTTTTCATAGGCGCTAGCAGTCCCTGCGCCCGGCCAAAAAATCTTTTACGTAGCTCCATTGGCTGACAGTCCAGTAGAGGGTCAACACCACAGACAGCGGCGCACCGATCCAGAAATACACCCAAGCGTCGGAGGTCTTTAACAGCACGCCGACAAAGCCGGAAACCAGCACGGCCACAAAGAAACTAGCGCCGTAAACAACGCTAAAAAGGCCTAACGCCAAAGCAAACTTTCGCACGGGAATAACGCTCATCACGGTTTAGTACCCCCCCGCACTGACATTCGCCAACGACAACCAATAAGCCACAACCGCATCGAAGCCCCGGTCGTCAGCCCGTGCCTGCAACGCGACTAGCGCCTGCCGTGCATCGGTGATCGACCAGCCGGTAGAGTTCAAGGTCAACCACGCATAATCCAGGCTACCGGCACTCAAGTAGTCGTCGAACAGTGGCTTTTTCTCGCGATCCGGATCAAACCACGCAGGCAACTGCCCATGGGCGGGCATCGGCATCGGCCGGTCGAGAATTTCGAAGGAGCAGCTGGTTTCCCACCAGGCCCGACGTGAGTCGACCGGGTTGGGAAAGTCGCCGGTGTAAGGCGCCCCGCCGTCGACGATGCTTTCCAGCGGTGTCTTCTGGCTGAACAACGCAACGTTGGCAAAGCCCTGGGGGTCGTCGCCGGTTTTCAGCGACTGCGCCTCCAGCGCGGGCACGCAATCAAGCCCTACCGCTTGGGCAAATTGCTCAAGCTCTGGGGTGACGCCGTCTTCTACGCCGATGGACATCATGGCCATCACGCCCATCAATTGCGCAGATGTGCGGGCGATTTCAACCGTCAGGTGGCCAGCGGCGACGTACATTTTTACGAAGCAGGGTTCACGATCAACAAACCAGTGCTTCCAGTACCCGATATAAAACGGGCGAGATCCGCTACTCCATAGCGGGATCAATGCAGGCGGGAAGCCGTACCACTGGGCAGGCGTATCCAGTGTAAAAATCGGCGGACTGATGCGCCCATCTGCACAAGCCAGCAACGTATCGGGTAGCGCCAGTGCTTCGAGTGCGGCTTTAAAATTCATGGGGTTACTTGTGCACCTGATCGTTCAACCACTACTTGGCAGCGCGCCATTCAACCAAAGCGTTGATATACGTTAACTTCTCCAGGATGAAATCAGAGAACCCCGAGGCGACGACTTCAACTTCGTCCAGTTCACAACTGATTTGCACCACCTGCCAACCACTTTTTGAATTGAACGCGTAGAGCAGATCGCTCTGGTTACCGCCGAAAACATAAAGCCCCTCGCCGCCTGCTATTTCACGACCAGAGAGCGTCGAATAGTGCTCCGGGCCGTCATCCAAATGAAAGGCGGCGTCCAGCTCGCCAAAGCCGAAGGCTGACAGAAAAGCTAAGTAGTCGCCGGGGACACCGGTGTGGTCTGGCCCATCAACGCGGCTTAACACAGCACTCGCATCGCCAATGGGGTAACCGAAGTTGCCCTCATACTGTTCAGAGGACTGGATAGCCTTGATCAAGGCCTCGAACACGTGCTGATTCTTCATCTTGACTGGTTCAATTTGATCACTTAACTCAAAAGGTTTTTCAATCGTTCGCCCGCACGCATCAACTCATCACTGGACAGTGGGCTGTCGCTAACAATGATCAAGACGCCCCGCTCGAATTCGGCAATTTTATCTACGTGCCCATTCAGGCATTCAACGATCTGCCGCGGCGTTTTCGCGAACGCGCGGGCGCACAATTCCTGATCGAAATAATTAGCCGCGTCAATACGAAAAACGCCATCGCGCCCGTTCACGTCTTTACCTGTGGCGTCACACGCCTCAACGACCATGGGCCAGTCACTTCTGGTGATGCTCCAATCATGCAATGTCGCACGGTAGGCGCCAAACGCTTTGATATAAGCGGGAAACACTCGCTCCAACAGGTCTGAATAATCGAGTTTATTACCGGAGAACTCAATGAACAGGGTGTCATCAAACTGAGCGTCGTCTTCCAGGTATTGCTGATTTCGCAAGGCGTAGGTCATTCGACCTTTAACGCCCGCAGGCAGCTGCTTATCCAACGACACCGAGACAACCAGCTCGCCGCCAATATCCGGCACTTCCGACGTACCCGCCAGATCCCACGGTGCCCCCAGGCCAGACAACTGCGTGAGGAAATGGGTGTGTTTTTCTTGTATAGGTTCTGCACAGTTGGGCCTGTGTCGAAACCCCAGCCTGTAATGAGTCATTAATGCGCTACCTTCACTTCAATGCCTCTTCAAGCATTGAACTTATCGTCTGCTCACACTGAATGTTGTGCGAGCCTGTAAATAAACGGACCAAGGCAAATCCAATCTTTTCAAAGAAGACCTCACTCGAGGAGACGTTTCCGTAAGCGCTGTAAAAAATCCTTAGACGGTTCAGCTCCACCTCGGCACCTTCAGTCAAAGCCCTTTTGAAACCGGCCATCGTGGCGCTTACGTAATGCTCGGGCATGCCTATATAGACTGGCTCAAACCCTGCAATCAGAAAGTCTTCATTATTCGAAAATAAACTGATTGTCGTTCTTCGCTCGTCAACCAGAACGCCCTCATACACTGTCGGCAGGACGTGTATTCCGAGCATTCCATATAAAATACGCGCGCCGCGAGGCATCATGGCTTCAAGCACTAAATCATGTGTGTCAGGTGAGGTGGAACACAGGTTCCGCCATAACCTGAATTTTCCGTGCTGACCTAGGCTGCCACTTATCATCACTGCTCACTCTAGAGCTGGTTATACCAACGCTTATTTTCCGCTCACTTTAAAGTCATCTAAGG
>NZ_QUZT01000009.1 GCF_004682045.1 Pseudomonas nabeulensis | reverse complement strand
GGGAGTGGAGTTTAGCGAACGCCATCCTGGCGCAAGGCGGCTGGGGTGAAGTCGCTGGTGGTGGCGGTGAAGCCGAAGTCATACGCCTGTTTCTCTTCGTTCTTCATGCCCAGGGCCAGGTAGCGGCCGGACTGCAGGTCGTAGAGGGTTTCCAGGGCGTACCACGGCACTTGCTTGTCGTAGTAGTTCTCGGCATGAGCTTCGGCGACGCGCCACAGTTGGCCACGGCCGTCGTAGTGGTCGATGACCGCGGCTTGCCAGGTGTCTTCGTCGATGAAGAAGTCACGTTTGGCATAGATGTGGCGCTGGCCTTCCTTCAAGGTGGCGACCACGTGCCAGACACGGCGCAACTCGTAGCGCGTCAGGTCCTGGTTGATGTGGCCGGCCTTGATGATGTCGGCGTACTTGAGCTTCGGATCGTCGATCTTGTAGCTGTTGGAGGCGATGTAGATTTCCTTCTTGCCTTCCAGCTTCCAGTCGTAGCGGTCCGGCGCGCCGTTGTACATGTCGAGGTTGTCGGAGGTCCGCAGGCCGTCGGCAGCAGTACCTGGGCCGTCATAGGACACTTGCGGCGCCCGGCGCACACGGCGCTGGCCGGCGTTGTAGACCCACGCCGAGCGCGGCTCTTTCACCTGGTCCAGGGTTTCGTGCACCAGCAGCACACCACCGGCCAGGCGTGCCGGTGCGGTCACTTGCTGCTTGAAGTAGAACAGCACGTTGCCCGGGTTTTTCGGGTCGTAGTCCTTCATCTTGTCGCGGAAGACGAATTGGTCCTTGAAGTACACCAGGCTGAATGAGCCGTTGGTTTGCGGCGTGGCCTGGGTCACCAGGCGGGTCACGCTGCCGCCGCGATAACGGGTGATGTGGTTCCAGATCACTTCCACGCCGCTTTTCGGGATCGGGAACGGGATCGCCGTCTCGAAGTTTTCCAGGCCGTTGCCACCCGACACCAGGTTGGTGTTGGTGGCGTTCTTCTTGATGGAGGCGAACACATCCGCCGGCACCGTGGCACCGCGATGGGTCGGGTAGACCGGCATCTTGAAGCTGTCCGGGTAGCGTTTGAACATCGCGTATTGCCCCGGCGCCAGCTTGTCCTTGTACTGCTCGACGTTGGCGGCGGTGATAGTGAACTGCGGTTGTTCGCTGGCGTAAGGGTTGGCCAGGAAACCACGGGCATCGACAGCGCCAGCGTTGGTAGGCAGTGGCGACCACTTCGGAATGGTGCCCGCCGCGTTACCGGCCATTTCGGCGCCCATTGGGGTCAGGGTCGTGCCCAGCTTGGCGGCTTCATCCGCCGACACTGCCGCCATGACGTTACTCGCCAGGATCGACAGCCCAAGCACACCCACGTGCAACAGATTTTTACTTATTTTCATGTTCTGGTTCTTCCTGAAAATGCATCTGCAAAGAGTGTGCTTAGAAGTTCACGCCGGCGCTCAGGGCGATGAAATCGCGGTCGTCCACCGTGCTGAACTTGCCACCAAAGAAGTTGGTGTAGTTCAAACCGACGGTGTAGGTGTTTTGGTACTCGGCATCCACACCCAGGCTGACCGCCTTGCGCCCTTCTTCAAAGTTGCCGCCAGGGCCTGGCGAGTAACCTTTGACGTCGTGAGACCACGCCACACTCGGCTTGAGGTTGACGCCGGCGAACACGTCCGGGTATTCCCAGATCGCACGGGCGCGATAGCCCCAGGAGGTGGCTGTGGTAAAGCCGTCGTTGTTGCAATTGGTATTCAGATCCGCAACGGGCACGCCAGCACCACCGGCGGTCGAGGTGTTGAGGGCATTACAGAACCCGGCAGGCAGGCTACCAGGGCCAAAAACCGGGTCGCGGCCATAACGAGTCTTGGATTTACTTTCCAGTCCACCGACATGCGTGACGCCAATTTCGCCCACAGTGGTCAAACGGCTTGCGCCCATCACCTGGTCAAAGAAGTGTGTAAATGTGGTTTGGAACTGAGTGATTTCCTTGCGCTTGTAACCATTGAGATCCTGCCCTGGAACGCCTTTGAGCACGGAGGCATTGGAGTAGCCATTCAAAGGAGTGACACCGGCAAACAGAATATCCGTCGAGTTCAACTGAACCGGAGCATTCGGCCGATAGCTCAGCTCACCGCTCCAGGCCGTCCCCGTGGGCAGGGTCGTGGAAAAGCTCAAGCCATAGAGGCGAATGTCTTCCGGGTACTCGACGAAGTATTGCGAATTACCGGCAATGATCACCGGCGCCAACTGCCTCAGCGCCGCAGGTGTGCCAGGGTTGTTGAGCAGGTTATAGAGCGATTGGGAGGCACCGCGAGCGCTGAAAATCGGCGCGCGGCTATGGTAATTCATGAAGTAAGCACCAAACTCCGTGTCCAACGGCTCAAAGTTGTAATGGAACGCAACCCCAAACTGACCACTGTCACGGGCATCCCTGTCGGCGCCACGGGCAACTTTCACACCCTCTTCGTTGACATCGACGCCAAAGGCATTAAGGGTCGGATACGCCGCAGCTGGAATCCGCGAACGCTTGTTCAATACACGAAGGTTATCGGTGCAACCATCCGAAATAATATCCGGCTGGGAGAAAAACGTTCCGCAGTTGTCCGTGACGGTCTGGTCCCATTCCAACTGATAGAACGCCTCTGCCGACAAATTATCCGTCAGGGTTTGCGACACATAGAACATGTTGACCGGAATCAAGCCTTCCTTGATTTCCGCGCCCGGACGACGGAACGCCGACACGTCGATCGGGTTGATGGAGTTAATGCCGCCGCCGATGAAGGTACTTTCACCCCAACTCACCACCTGCTTGCCGAAACGCACCGACCCTGGCAAATCGGCAACGTTGTAGTTGTGGTAGATAAACGCATCGAGAATCTGCCCGCCGGAGGATTTGGCGCCCTCTTTGCGGTTGTTGTCGCTGATGTCCTTGAACGGACGGCTTTCGTCCTTGAGCTCAAAGTCATACCAATACTTGCCCCGCACAAACACACCGGTATCGCCGTATTTCAGTTCCAGGTCGTGAATGCCCTTGAAGATCTTCGAGAAGGTCTCTCCACGCTTGAAGTTCAAGTGGCCGTCATCGGAGGTCTGGGACAGGCCCCTGCCACCGTTGTTGGCGCCGATCAGATCGCGGTTGGGCTTGGCTGTCGACCAGCTCGCACCCACGGAAAGCGACGAGTCAAAGCTACCTTCGATTTCACCGATGTTGAAACTGACGCCGAATGCGGGCCCGGCGAGCGTAGAGGCGAGGCTGACGGCCACGGGCAGTCTTGCCCGGCGCCAGAACTGGTTTACTGAGGTCATCGACGCTACTCCATGTGCATTATTGTTATGGCAGAGAGTTCGTTCTTGTGGATGCATGTAACGGCCGGAATACAACGATTCCAATGCCGCACGGCAACCGAGCCCCCATGGCCCGAAGCGCAACATCCTTGAAAAACTCTGAGGGGGACTATAGCCAGCAGGGGGTAGCGCTTGATCCCTCTAAAGTGTGATTTGTAGCACCGACCCGTCTGCCTCAACCCTTTCGCCACACCGACGAAGGTCGGCGCGGCAAGGATGGCTGAAAATTGGCAAATCACAAGTAAAGGCTTGAGATAGAGCATTGCCGCGCCCGAACGGGCGCGGCGAAGGGGGTCACAGTGTGGACAGGAACGTGCTGTTGTTGGCCTGCCACTCGATGATGTCGATACGGATACGTTTTTTGTCGAGCTTGCCTACGCTGGTCTTGGGAATTTCCGTAACAACGGCGATCTGGCTTGGAATCGCCCACTTGCTCAGGTGGCCCAATTCAACGAAGGGCTTGAGGTGCTCCTTAAGCTCGCGAGCGCATATCACATGGCCATCACGCACCACCAGCAACGCAAACGGGCGCTCACCCCACTGGGGATCGGCAATACCCACTACCGCTACTTCGCGTACCGCCGGGTGACGGCTGACCAGGTCTTCGAGGGCCAGGGACGAGACCCACTCGCCGCCGGTCTTGATCACGTCCTTGATGCGGTCGCGGATGTCGATCACACCAAACGCATCCAGCGTGGCCACATCGCCGGTGTGCATCCAGCCGCCGGCCCACAGCTCGGCGCCCTTCTCCGGCTCTCTGTAATAGCCCTCGGTGAGCCACGGCGCGCGCAAGACCAGTTCGCCCTGAGACTCGCCATCGGCAGGCAGGAAGTTGCCGTCGCCATCGACAATCGCCGCTTCCACCAACGGCCCCGGCACGCCGGCCTTGATGCGGTAGGTGGTGCGCTCATCCTCGGTGCCGGCCATCAACTCTTCGTTGAGGTGGGCGCAGGACACCAGCGGCCCGGTCTCGGACATGCCGTACGCGGCCGTCAGTTGGATCCCCCGGGCCTTGGAGGCTTCGTACAGCGTGCGGTTGAGTGCGCTGCCGCCGATGACGATTTTCCAGCCGCCAAAGTCCACGCCTTGGGCGGCCTTGGCGTTGAGCACCATTTGCAGGATGGTCGGCACGCAATGGGAGAAGGTGACCTTTTCCTTGCGCCACAGCTCCACCAGGTATTCCGGGTCGTAGCGGCCGGGGTAGACCTGTTTCAAGCCGAGCATGGTCGCCACATACGGCAGGCCCCAGGCGTGCACGTGGAACATCGGCGTGATCGGCATGTATACGTCGTTGGTGCCCAACAGCCGCACGCTGTCGACGCTGCCCATGATGGTGGCCACGCCGATGGTGTGCAGCACCAGTTGGCGATGGGTGAAGTACACGCCCTTGGGGTTGCCGGTGGTGCCGGTGGTGTAGAAGGTGGTGGCGACGGAGTGTTCGTCGAAGTCCTGGAAGTCGTACTGGGGGCTGGCGGCGGCCAGCAGGGTTTCGTACTCGCCGACCAGGTTGGGTAATTCCGCGGTTTTCGATTCACCGTCGGTGAGCAGCAAGGTCTTGTCGACTGTGGTGAGCTGCCCGGCGATGGCCTGGTAAAGCCCCACGAACTCGCTGTTGACCAGCACAAAGCGGTCCTCGGCGTGGTTCATGGTGTAGAGAATCTGTTCCGGCGACAGGCGCACGTTGATGGTGTGGATCACCGCGCCGATCATCGGGATGGCGAACATGCATTCCAGGTAACGGTGGCTGTCCCAGTCCATCACCGCCACGGTGTCACCGGCCTTCACACCGGCTGCGGTCAACACATTGGCCAGGCGGGCGACGCGCTCGATCAGGGTGGGATAGGTGTAACGCAGCTTGTCGCGGTAGACGATTTCCCGGGTTTTCTCGTAGCGGGCCCCGGACATCAACAGGCGTTTGATCAACAACGGGTATTGGTACGCGCCTTCGGCGGGCGGGATAACACGGGTCTGCAACATAGGAATCCCTTTTTATGACTGCACGGTCTTGGCTGAAAGACTTGCACTGTAGAGCGCTTGGGTTTCAGCCAAATCAGCCAAAGGAATGATTTGCAGAGGTGGTTAAGTGCTAGCCCTGAGCCATCACCAGAGCCTTGTGGAGATCCAATGTGGGAGGGGGCTTGCCCCCGATTGCAGTGGATCAGCCAACTGATCGGTAGCTGACACACCGCTATCGGGGGCAAGCCCCCTCCCACATTTGAACAGTGTTCACTCAAGTTTTACTTCATGCTGGTAAACGCCAGCTTCACCCCAATCGCAATCAACACCGCCCCCATCGTCCGATCAAACCAATGCCCCATCCGCGCAAACCCGGCACGCACGCGCTGCTGGCTGAACAACATGGCCACCAGACAAAACCACACCGCCGTCGCCACCGCCAGGTACACGCCGTAACCGGCCTGGATCGCCAGCGGCGTATGCGGGTTGATCACCACGGTAAACAGCGAGAGAAAGAACAGCGTCGCCTTGGGATTCAACCCATTGGTCACGAAGCCTGCGGTAAACGCCCCGCGTGGCGTGCGTTCGCCAGCTTCGCGGTGCAACTCGCCTTCCGCGACAGGCTTGGCCGGCTGCGCACGCAGGGCCTTGAAGCCGATGTATAGCAAGTACGCTGCTGCCGCCCATTTCAACGCGTTGAACAGCACGATGGACTGGGACACGATCAAGCCAATCCCCAGCAACGAATAGCCCACGTGCAAGAAAATCGCCGAGCCCACGCCCAGTGCGGTCCACGTCCCGGCGCGACGGCCATGGGTAACACTTTCGCGCACCACCACGGCAAAATCCGGGCCGGGGCTGGCCACTGCCAACAAGTGGATCAAGGCTACGGTCAAAAACTCGGCGAGGTACATGCTCACTCCAATTGAGTAACTGATTATTTCATCTGATAGGCTCGGCAGATTACGCCTTCGAACCCTGTCGCAAAAGGTACAGTTGATGACGAACAATCGCCGCGCGGTCTTCCTCGATCACCCCTCCCTGGACCTGGGAGACCTCGACCTCAGCGAGCTGCGCAACAGCTTCAGCGAGTTGCAGTTGTTTTCGGACACAACACCCCACAACGTGATCGAACGCCTGCAAGGCGCCCAGGTGGCCATCAGCAACAAGATCCCGCTCAATGCCGAAACCCTGGCGGCCTGCCCGGAACTCAAGTTGATCCTGGTGTCGGCCACCGGCACCAACAACGTCGATCTGCAAGCCGCCCGCGCCCACGGCATCACAGTCAGCAACTGCCAGGGCTACGGCACGCCATCGGTGGCGCAGCACACGATCATGTTGTTGCTCAACCTGGCGACGCGCCTGAAGGACTATCAACGGGACGTCAGCGCGGGCAAATGGCAGGAGGCCAAACAGTTCTGCCTGCTGGACCACCCCATCGTCGAACTGGAAGGCAAGACCCTCGGCCTGCTCGGTCACGGTGAACTGGGCGGCGCCGTAGCGCGCCTGGCCGAGGCGTTCGGCATGCGCGTGTTACTGGGAGCGATCCCCGGCCGCCCTGCCCGTGCCGACCGCATCCCGTTGGATGAATTGCTCACCCAAGTCGATGCCCTGACCTTGCACTGCCCGCTCAACGAACACACCCGCGACTTTATCGGCGCTCGCGAACTGGCGCTGCTCAAGCCGGGAGCTTTTGTGGTCAACACGGCACGCGGTGGTCTGATCAACGAGCAAGCCTTGGCGGATGCCCTGCGCAATGGCCACCTGGGCGGCGCTGCGACCGATGTGCTGAGCGTGGAGCCGCCGGTCAATGGCAATCCGCTGCTGGCCGGCGACATCCCTCGATTGATCGTCACCCCCCACAACGCCTGGGGCAGTCGCGAAGCGCGCCAACGCATCGTCGGCCAACTGACGGAAAACGCCCGGGGCTTTTTCAGCGGCACACCGCAGCGTGTCGTGAGTTGATAAACTGCGCCCCTTTTTCAAGGAGCAGACCATGGATCCGCGCAGTGAAGTACTGCTTCGTCAGGCCGAACTTTTTCAAGGCAACCTGCTGCTGGTAGGTTTGCCTGCCGACGACCTGCTGGGCCGCTTGCCCAACGCCCACGGCTGGTGCTGGCATGCCGGCGACCAGGCGGCGCTGGATGCACGCTTCGCCGAGCGCAGCCAGTTCGGCGTGAACGTGCCGGAGCGCGGGTTTGATGCAGCGGTGATCTTCCTGCCCAAGTCCAAAGACCTCACTGATTACTTGCTCAACGCCGTGGCCGCACGCCTGCCCGGCGCCGAGCTGTTCCTGGTGGGTGAGAAAAAAGCCGGTATCGAAAGCGCCGCCAAGCAGCTGCTCCCGTTCGGCAAGCCGCGCAAGCTCGACAGCGCACGGCATTGCCAGCTGTGGCAGGTCACCGTGGCCAACGCCCCGCAAGCGGTCGAACTGGAAAGTCTCGCGCAGGTCTTCGAGGTGCCGCTGGCCGAAGGGCCACTCAAAGTGGTCAGCCTGCCGGGCGTGTTCAGCCATGGTCGCCTGGACCGTGGCACCGAACTGCTGTTGGAGCATCTCGACAAGCTCCCGAGCGGTCACTTGCTGGACTTTGGCTGCGGCGCCGGCGTGCTCGGGGCTGCGGTAAAACGTCGCTATCCGCACAACACTGTGACGATGCTCGACGTGGACGCCTTTGCTGCCGCCAGCAGCCGCCTGACCCTGACTGCCAACGGTCTGGAAGCGGAGGTATTGACCGGTGATGGCATCGACGCAGCACCGATGGGTTTGAACGCGATTTTGAGTAACCCACCGTTCCATGTGGGCGTGCACACCGATTATTTCGCCACCGAGAACCTGCTGCGAAAAGCCGCGAAACACCTGGCAAAAGGTGGCGAACTGCGCCTGGTCGCCAACAGCTTCCTGAAGTACCAACCGTTGATCGAAGAGCATCTGGGCGTGTGCGCCATCAAGGCCGAAGGCAATGGTTTTCGCATCTACCGCGCCAAGCGAGGCTGACGGGCGTTTGAAAAAGAAGGCTTGCCGAATGGAGTTTGCCTAGGCAGAATCCGCTCCGTCCTAGGGGAGTAGTCTCCCACGAGCGCCACGCTCGTCCGGCATACGTCAACATACTTGGTCAGCAGACCATGGCGTATGCGACCCAGGTGTCCGCACAGACGGACCGGGGTTTGACAAGACCTATGACACGCACACCTTACCCGGGGCGGGAAGGCTGTACGTGTCATAGCCGTGTCGACCCGCCCCTGGAAACTTACCTGATGCTGGATTCACTACTCGTACCTACCGCAATCGTTGCCTTGGCCGAAATCGGCGACAAGACGCAACTGCTCGCGCTCATTCTCGCTGCACGCTTCCGCAAGCCCTGGCCAATCATCGCCGGCATCGTCGCCGCGACTCTGGCCAACCATGCGGCGGCTGGCGCCGTGGGGGCGTGGTTCGGCAGCTTCTTCTCGGATGCGGTGCTGCACTGGATTCTCGCGGCGAGCTTCTGCGCCACCGCACTGTGGACCTTGGTGCCGGACAAACTCGACGACGACGAAGCCAGTACCACGCGCAAGTTCGGGCCGTTCCTGACCACGCTGATTGCGTTCTTCCTGGCGGAAATCGGTGACAAGACCCAGATCGCCACGGTGATGCTGGCGGCGCAGTATCCGGAGCTGTGGCTGGTGATTATCGGCACCACCCTGGGCATGCTGATTGCCAACGTGCCGGTGGTACTGGCGGGGAATTTTGCGGCGGAGAAACTGCCGTTGACGTTGATTCGCCGGTTGGCGGCTACGGCGTTTTTTGTGTTGGCGGTAGTGGCGGTGTACAAAGCCATGCAGAGCAGCGGTTGGATCTGAGTATCTAAACCTGTAAACACAATCAAATGTGGGAGGGGCGGTGCGACGATTCGACTTGCCCCCGATAGCGGTGCATCAGCAACAGACTTGCTAAATGACACACTGCTATCGGGGGCAAGCCCCCTCCCACATTTGGATCTTCACACTGCCGGGAAGATCAGGACTTCTTGGCCTGCTGGTAAAGCGGCATCACCTTCGGAATCGCCGCCTGCAACGACGCAATCCGGCTGTCCGACGCCGGGTGAGTGCTCATGAATTCCGGCGGTGCGCCTTCCGAAGCCTTGGCCATTTTGTTCCACAGCGTAATGGCCGCATTCGGGTTGTAACCGGCACGGGCCGACAACTCCAACCCGATCAGGTCCGCTTCGTTTTCATTGCTGCGACTGTTGGGCAAGGTCATGCCGTAGTTGGCCACCGTATCGGCCAGCGCCAGGCTGTCCTGGCCCAGACCGAACAATGCACCGGCGCCCTGTTTGGCCATCTCGATCCCGTAGGCCTTGGACATGGCCTCGCGACCATGCTCACGCAAGGCATGGGCGATTTCATGCCCCATCACTGCAGCCAATTCGTCATCGGTGAGCTTGAGGTTGTCGATCAACGCGCTGTACACGAAGATCTTGCCGCCAGGCCCGCAGTTGGCGTTCATCTCGTCGCTCTTGATCAGGTTCACTTCCCACTTCCACTGCGCAGCATCTGCACGGAAGGTCGGCGCCTGGGCGATCAAGCGGTTGGCAATGGCCTGCACGCGCTTGGCGTTGGCGCTGGTCTTGTCCACCAAACCTTTGCCACTGGCTTCACCCAGGGTCTGCTGGTAGGACTGGGCATACATCTGGTCGACTTCCTGACTCGACAGCATGCTGAACATGTATTGCTTGCGCTCAACCCCCACGGCACCGCCGCTGGTGGTGTTGACCGACTGGCACCCGGCCAGCAGCAACGCTGTAGTCAATACACTTACCGCCAATGATTTCTTCATACTTACGCTCCCTGAAAACATGGCGCGTATCCTAGGCGGTCATGTGTATCGGCGCCAGATACAACAGACGTGTAACTCATGATTTTCAGATACATCTCACGCGCTACTTACGCAGGCGTCAGGCATTCCGGCCCGTTGAGCTTGGGATCATTGACCATATTGGCCAGTACCCGCTCGCGCAACGCGGTCGGCTCGCTGGCCAGCAGCGCCTGAAGAACGTGCAATGGCGTGTCGGGGTTGAGCCAGGCCTCCTGCCCCGCTGCATCCAGAATCAATGGACGTCGCTGGTTCTGAGCGGGTTGGGTCACCACTGCCGTACTCAGCCACACCTGCTCCTGCACCGGATACGCTTCCCAGATCGCCGCAAAAAACAGCGTAGAGCCCTCCCCCGGCGTCAGCCAGTACGGACGTTTACGCTGGGTGCCGCGCCACTCATAGAACCCGTTGGCGGGCAGCAGGCAGCGGCGCAGGCGAAATGCCTCACGAAACATCGGTTGCTCGGCCAGGGTCTCGGCTCGGGCATGGGCAGGCGTGCGGGAAAGGTCGGTCAGCCAGGGCGGCGTCAGCCCCCAGCGGGCGCGGGCCAGGGTGCGCTGGCCGTCGCTGGCGCGCTGGATCAGCACCGAATCATTCGGGGAGATGTTCCACTGGGCCTGCTGGTCGGCCGGGAAGCCCGGCAAGGCAGCAAAAGCGGGGTTCCAGCGAAACAGGGCATAACGTCCACACATGGGGCAACACGACTCTTGGGTAAACCGACCGACAGCCTAACAGACCAGCACGTCAGGGAAGCTGTCAGGTTCATCCCCCGGCATGGGCTGCGCGCCGATATAGGCGGTGATCAGCTCGCGGGCGTCAGCGGCGCGGTCGTTGTCCACCTCAAGGCCAAGCAGGCCAAAGATCGGCAGTTCGCCGGTGCCGCCGAGCAAATGGCGCCCCACCAGATGCGCCTCGATGCCCTCACTGGCGAGCATCTGTTGCAGCAATTCGCCTTCCATCAGGTTCTCCGGTTCGTAGATTCTCTGCATGGATATCCCCGTTATTCGTTTTCACTACGGGTTTCAAGCATCCATTCTTCCCCATGGACCTGAAGATCGAACACGATTGGCCGGCAGCACACCTGGCAGTCTTCAATGTAGGTCTGATCGCCACCTGACAAATCCACGGTGGTCTCGACTTCCTCACCACAATAAGGGCAATCGTATGTCGCGGTTTCCAGCATCGCAGCCTCCAAGGTGACTTGTGCGTATAATCGCCGGTCTATTGACAGGGCTATTTTCGACCGAGCCCATTACTCGGGTCGACCCCTGGTATTTCCTTTACTTACCCTAGCCGTTTCTAACAAGAGAGCATGATGGGCCAATTCGATACCATCCGACCTTACAACGACAGTGAAGTCCCGGCAGTACTGGACCGACTGTTCAGTGACAAGGCCTTTCTGGACATCCTGACCCACTTCCGCTTCCCGCGCTTCGCCGGCGCCCTGGGCTGGCTGCTCAAGCCGATGATCGCCCGCAAGCTGCGCCGTGAATTCGCCGGCGTCACCACCGTGGCCACGCTGCAGGACAAAGTCGAGTACTACGTCGACCACACCATCGACCGCGCGACCGACGGCGTGACCTACACCGGCGTCGAGCAGCTCAAGTCCGGCACCGCCTACCTGTTTTTGGCCAACCACCGCGATATCGTGATGGACCCGGCGTTCGTCAACTATGCCGTGTACCACGCCGGCCTGCCGACGCCGCGCATCGCCATTGGCGACAACCTGCTGCAAAAGCCGTTTGTCAGCGACCTGATGCGCCTGAACAAGAGCTTTATCGTGCACCGCTCGATCAGCGGGCGAAAGGAAAAGATGGCAGCGTTCAACCTGCTGTCGGCCTACATCAACCATTCGATCCGCAATGACTGCCAGTCGATCTGGATCGCCCAGGCCGAAGGCCGCGCCAAGGATGGGGATGATCGCACCGAGTCGGCGATCCTCAAGATGTTCCACGTCAGCCGCAAGGAAGAGCCGTTTGCCGAGGTGATCCAGTCGTTGAACCTGACGCCGGTGTCCATCAGCTATGAATACGACCCGTGCGACGCCGCCAAGGCCCGTGAGCTATACATCCGCGCCACCACCGGCACCTACAGCAAGGCACCGGGCGAGGACGATGTGAGCATTGCCTTGGGCATTACCGGTTACAAAGGCCGGGTACACGTGAACTTCGCGCCGCCGATTACCGAACGCTTTGAAGACACCAAGTCGCTGGCCACGGAAATGGACCGGCAGATTCTCGGTGGTTATCGCCTGTTCCCGGTGCATTACCTGGCGTACGCCCAGTGGAGCGACGCCGACCCGCAATTGCAGGTACCGACGGCGGCCGAGGTGTTCCCGGCCGATGAGTTGGCCAAGGCGAAGGCTGAGTGGGAGCGGCGCTTGAATGAGTGCCCGGCTGAGCATCGGCCGTTCTTGGTGGTGCAGTATGCGACGCCGGTGCGTAATCAGTATCGGGTTAAAGCAGGTATACCGCTGTAATCACCGATTAAAACTGTGGGAGGGGGCAAGCCCCCTCCCACAGTTGTTTTGTGGTGTGTTTTAGAGATGGGTACTGATCCAAGAGGTCAGCAACGCCAAGCCCAGGCAAATGAACCCCACCCGATAAGCCACGCGATGCGCCCGCTCGGTGCGCACATCCAGAAACAACATCGGCTGGTCAATCGCGCGATCTTCGCTTTGCGCGCTCAGGTCGGCCATCGCGCGCTGTTCGCGCAGGCGGGTGATAAACAGCAGCGCCGCACCTGGGCAGGCGACGGCTAACGCGAAAACATTGGTCAACAGTGCGGGCAGCGCCATCGCAAACCTCAATAAAACAGTGTTCGGGTATCAGTTCAGATACAAACCTGAACGATAGTGGCTTCCAGCGCCGCAAACGCTCCATCCCCCAATAACGGCTAATGTATCCAGTAATTTACGGCGTCACCTGAACGTCACCTTAACAAGCCACTCTGTTGCCCTTCGAACGTTCGGGAGCTTGTCATGCTGCACGCGCACAACCAGGATCGGCTGTATCTGATAGCCCAAAGCGACGAGCAGGAAGCACTGGTCGGCGGCCTCGCATTCAACGTCCAGGACCGCCACTGGCTGGTGTATTGCGCCCTTGGCGGCCACCAGCATGCCGACTTGCCGGAGGCCGATCTGTTGACGGGGGTGAGCCTGCTGGATTTCTGTATCGACACCGCCGCCTGAAACTGCAGGCGAAAAAAAACCGGACCCATCGCTGGGCCCGGTTTTTTAAAGGATCGGTTATTGCGAGCTAAGCAACGAACCAATGCTTGGGTCTTTGAACAGACGGGTCAGGGCATCGCTCAATACATCGCTGACCAGCTTGGTGTTGGTTTCCTGGTTCGGCGACATGCCGAAACGCTGGTTCAGGGACGCGCCGTAGCGACCGCTGTAGCGACGGGTGCCAGCAGTGACATCGGACTTGAAGGTCGCGCCGATGGACGCTTCAGTCACGTATAGGCCATCTTTGGGCGACTGGTATTTCAGCTCGGCCAGGGTGATGGTCAACTGCGGCGCACCTGGGGAGTTGGCCGGGGTGAACCCCAGCAGGCGCACAGCCGCTTCGGCCTGGGCTTGCAGCTTGGGCAGCACATCCTGAGCGTTCACGGACACCAGCGCAGTCTCCGGATACAGGCCGCCGCGGGAACCCAGGGTCGGCGACGGGCGGCCATCAACCACACGCACCGATACCGGCTGGCCATGACCTACCGGGGCCAACTGGGTGGTGAGTTTCGGTTCCGGGCTCAGTTGTTGCGGGCTATTGGCGCAGCCAACCAGGGTCAAACTGGTCACAGTGATCAAACCGAACAACAGGCGTTGCAACATGCGCTTCTCTCCAGGATTCAAGTACCGACAGGCCGGCAGTATAGCGGTGCGCCATCGCCGGGAACTAGGCCCAGTTACAACCTGAGACCCACGGCGCACGCGGCGGTTCGATGTCACCGAGATGTCACAGCCGTTACATCGGCCCGTCATCCCTCGACGGCATGCTTGGCCCCAATCTCAGGAGGTTGATCGCCATGCATTTTCTCTGGTCGCTGTTCGCACGCAAACCCGCTCTTCGCCAGTTCGCCCTGCTGGACGCCGAAGGCCGCTGCCAAGCCTTCAAAGAGTGCAGCCAGCCGCCCGTGGGCAACGGCTGGGTGGAAATCGAGGAGATTCGCCTGAGCTGGATGCATCGCCCACTGCCGGCCCATGTCCGTGTGAGCCCACGCCAGGCAAGGTCGCCGCGCCACCAGCCGTTGGCCGCCTGACCGAACACCTAATAAAAGTCATAAAACACGCCCATTTCCTTGGCGTTCTTCGCTACAATCTCCCCCCGATTATAAGGACGTCTCCTGATCGGGCCCCGCAGCATCGTTAATGCCTCGGTATTAACCCCCCAAACGCCCACAGAGAGCCGCCCACACAGATCGAGTGAAGCTGGCGCGCTTGCTGTTTTCCCTGCAAACCACCCGCCTTTGCCGAATCTGCCAGAGCTGCCATTGCGCTCGGCCACTTGAGTTGTTTGCCCGTTTTGCCGCGTGTCGGCAAGGTATCCGGGCCAGGTGCCAGGCTGGGGCAGCCCTTTTTTGAGGTTCACGTCTTCAAAAGAGCGTGAAAAAACGGGTTTTCACAACTTCACAAGAGTGTGGCGAGCAAATGAATAGTTTGGCGTTTGAACAAGCACCATCAGCGTCTGGAACAGCCCAACCCCACAGGACCGAGTACTCCTCAACAACCGGAGCTTGAGCCTGTCCGCTACGGATTGATTGCACGAATCGCACGCTTTGACCATAAGTCGAATTGCCACAGGCGCCCATGAATGCGTTCATAGGCAGATTAGCCCGGCAGGAAGCGTGTGCTGAACGTGCAAAGAATTGCGAAACGGATATGGCGATCCTGGCCATGGGTAACCTGGGGCAACACGTGAATCGCCCCGTCACTCCTGGCAGCCATGCCGTCAATTTGGTGCTGCAGATTTTGGAGACGCGTTAAATGGCGCATAACGAAGCAGTCGACGTAGTACTGGTAGGGGCCGGCATCATGAGTGCCACCCTGGCCGTATTGCTTAAAGAGCTCGACCCCGGCCTCAAACTGGAAGTCGTTGAGCTGATGGATTCGGGTGCCGCGGAGAGTTCCAACCCGTGGAACAACGCCGGCACCGGCCACGCCGGGCTGTGTGAGCTGAACTACACGCCGCAGGCCGCCGATGGCTCCATCGACATCAAGAAAGCCGTGCACATCAACACCCAGTTCGAGGTGTCGAAGCAGTTCTGGGCGTACTTGACCAAAAAAGGCACCTTTGGCTCGTCCAAGTCCTTTATCAGCCCGGTACCACACCTGAGCTTCGTGCAGGGCGAAAAAGGCGTGTCCTTCCTCAAGAAGCGCTTTGAGTCCCTCAGCCAACACCACGCGTTTTCGGATATGCACTACACCGAAGACCGTAGCGAGATGGCCGAGTGGATGCCGCTGATGATGCCGGGCCGTCCGCTAGACGAAAAAATCGCCGCCACCCGCGTACTCAACGGCACCGACGTCAACTTCGGCGCCCTGACCAACCAGTTGCTGGGTCACCTGACCAGCTCGCCGGATGCCCAGGTCAAGTACTGCAAGCGCGTCACCGGCCTCAAGCGCAATGGCGCCGGCTGGACCGTGAGCATCAAGGACGTCAACAGCGGCAACAGCCGTGAAGTCGACGCCAAGTTCGTCTTCCTCGGCGCCGGTGGCGCGGCGCTGCCGCTGCTGCAAGCCTCGGGCATCGAAGAGAGCAAAGGCTTTGGCGGCTTCCCGGTCAGCGGCCAGTGGCTGCGTTGCGACAACCCCGAGGTGGTCAAACACCACCAGGCCAAGGTCTACAGCCAGGCCGCCGTGGGTTCGCCGCCGATGTCCGTGCCGCACCTAGACACCCGCGTAGTCGACGGCAAGAAATCCCTGCTGTTCGGGCCATACGCCGGCTTCACCACCAAGTTCCTCAAGCACGGCTCGTTCCTGGACCTGCCGATGTCGATTCGCGCCGGCAACATCGGCCCGATGCTGGCCGTGGCCCGCGACAATATGGACCTGACCAAGTACCTGGTCAGCGAAGTGCGCCAATCCATGGAGCAGCGCCTGGAGTCCCTGCGCCGCTTCTACCCCGAGGCGAAAGCCGAGGACTGGCGCCTGGAAGTGGCCGGCCAACGGGTGCAGATCATCAAGAAAGACCCGAAAAAAGGCGGCGTGCTGCAATTCGGCACCGAGCTGGTCGCAGCCAAGGACGGTTCGCTCGCGGCACTGTTGGGCGCGTCTCCGGGCGCTTCGGTGACGGTTTCGATCATGCTGGAACTGATCGAGAAGTGCTTCCCTGGCAAAGCGGCCGGTGAGTGGGCGGCCAAGCTTCAGGAGATCTTCCCGGCGCGGGAGAAGGTTCTGGAAACGGACGCCGAGCTGTATCGCAAGATCAACACGCAGAACAACATCAGCCTGGAGCTGGTGGAACCTGCTGCCGAGACCGAGAGCTACGCTTGAGGTCGTGACATTCCCACGCAGAGCGTGGGAACGATCGCCCCGCCCTCTGCATGAGGACGGGGCGTTTTTTTTGCCTGGATAATCAGCCGCGAGCGTTTTCGATCAGTTCGATGTACTCGTCCGCGTTGCGCTGGTCCTTGATCAGGTCGACGAACGTCTGGCCATGCTCATCCTTGCCGTCGAGGTCCAGGCCGGCCTCCTTGAAAAAGCCCAGGAAGCGCTCGAAATCGTCGATACGCAGGCCACGGTAGGCCTTGATCAGTTTGTGCAGGGACGGGGAAGTCGCGTCGACTGGCTCGAAGTCCAGGAACAACTTGATCTGATCATCGCCGATCTCATCGCCAATCACCTGTTTCTTATCTTTACGCATTACCGACTCCAGCCTGCAGACATTTTTCACGGGGGAAGAAGTCTACCTTGCTGGAGATCCAATGTGGGAGGGAGCTTGCTCCCGATTGCGGTGAGTCAGGCTCAAAATTTTTGACTGATACACCGCCATCGGGGGCAAGCCCCCTCCCACATTGCCTAGCTATGTAGCGACTACCGCGCGCGAACGGCGCCAGTGTGCAAATCCGCCCAGATATGCCCGTTGGCATAACTGAGGAACTGCACATACACCGTGTCATTGCGCAGTAAATCGACAATCGCCCGATACTGCGCCATCGGATACGACAGCGTCAGCGTCTTGCTCTTATCGTCATAGGCGGGCTTTTTCAGGCTTTTGCTTTCGGCATCGAAGTTGAGCACCACCTGGCTGATGGTCGCGCCTTTATTCAGGGATTTGCCCTTGAGGCGGATCATCAACGGCGAAGTCACCGGAATCGGCTGCTGGCTGGATTGACGCTGGTTGCCCACCACCACGGCGTATTCGGTGACTTGCAGCAATTGCTGCTGCTCCGGTGTTTCAGCGCGCAGGGTGAGGTCATCCGGCGGCAGGAACTGGCTGTGCATCACGGCGGGGGCCGCTGCGAGAGGCAGGCTAAGGGTCAGCGCCAGGGCGGCGCAGGTGCGAATCAACAAGCTCATGGGCCGCTCCGGCTAGATGGGCCCAGCACTGTAGCTCAATCGAACTGGGCAAGCATCCAGCGTTGATACTCGGCAACACCCGCATCACCTTCGCGAGGCGCCCAGTCGGCCATCTCGCCCTCGCCCACCGGACGGTAAGGGCCGGCCTTGCACTCGAACATCACAGTATCGGGCTCAAGCACCACCAGGCCGTGGAACACGCCCGGCGGCAGATCAACGCCAGCGCATTCGCCGCCCGCCTGCATCACGCGCTTGGCGATCACCTCGCCGGTGTCGCTGAACACCAGCAACCCCAGGCTGCCTTGCAGCACGAGCAAGGTTTCCGCCTTGTCCGCGCTCAGGTGCCGATGCGGCGGCACATAGGTGCTGGGCTGCAGGCCCACGGCCAGGCGATGACACGGTTCTTCCATGTGGTGGAAGTTATGGTGGTGCCGACCCCGAGGGCTGGCGCCCGCTTTCTCGGCCAACTCGGCAAACAGCGATCGATCAAGAAAACGGGTCATTACTTACATTCCTTTAACGGCGTAGATGCCATTGGCATTACGCCAGTAGCCTTTGTAGTCCATGCCGTAACCGAAGATATAACGGTCGATGCACGGCAAGCCCACGTAATCGGCTTTCAGGTCCGGGCGAGCCTTGCGGTCGTGGTCTTTGTCGATCAGCACGGCGGTGTGCACTTTACGTGCGCCAGCGTGTTTGCAGAAGTCGATGATCGCGCCCAGGGTGTGACCTTCATCGAGGATGTCGTCGATGATCAGCACGTCGCGGTCGATAAACGAGACTTCCGGCTTGGCTTTCCAGAACAGGTCGCCGCCGCTGGTTTCGTTGCGATAGCGGGTGGCGTGCAGGTAGGACGCTTCCAGCGGGAATTGCAGGTGAGTCAGCAATTTGCCGGCGAAGATCAGGCCACCGTTCATCACACAGAAAACCACCGGGTTGGTGTCGGCCATTTCGCGGGTGATGTGGGCGCCGACCTTGGCGATCGCTGCTTCGACTTGCGCTTCGGTGTACAGGCAGTCAGCCTCGCGCATGATTTGACGGATATGCTCGAGATCAGCGGACATGGCGCTCTCCAAGGGGGTGCTGTGGCAAGAAAAGCGGGCGAAGGTACGCTTCTCGTGCGCTCCGATCAAGCCTTAATGGACTAACGTACTAGATGTCTATAGGACAACACCCTCGGATAGATTAATCTAGGCCGGTTTTTTTGCCCGCCGCCGGAGCCTTTCCCATGCCCACTCGCGAGATCCGCCACCCGCTGATCCGACACAAGCTCGGCCTTATGCGCCGCGCCGACATTAGCACGAAGAATTTCCGTGAGCTTGCTCAGGAAGTCGGAGCGTTGCTCACTTACGAAGCCACCAAGGATTTGCCCCTGGAAACCTACGAGATTCCAGGTTGGGCAGGCCCTGTCCAAGTGGAGAAAATCGCCGGTAAGAAAATCACCGTCGTGCCGATCCTGCGTGCCGGTATCGGCATGCTCGAAGGCGTCCTCAGCCTGATCCCGGGCGCCAAGGTCAGCGCCGTTGGCGTGGCCCGCAACGAGGAGACCCTGGAGGCCCACACCTACCTGGAAAAACTCGTCCCGGAAATCGACGAGCGCCTGGCGATGATCATTGACCCGATGCTGGCCACCGGTAGTTCCATGGTTGCCACCATCGACCTGCTGAAAAAAGCCGGCTGCAAGGACATCCGCGCCATGGTGCTGGTTGCAGCGCCCGAAGGTATCGCGGCTGTCGAGAAAGCCCACCCGGATGTGCAGATCTACACGGCCTCCGTCGATGAGCGCTTGAACGAACACGGCTACATCATCCCGGGCCTGGGCGATGCCGGTGACAAGATCTTCGGCACCAAGCAGAAGGACGCGTGACCATGCAGGATGAATTCAACGACCCGCTTTGGCGCCAGATCCTGTCTGGCGCACAAATGCTCTTCGTGGCATTTGGCGCGCTGGTGTTGATGCCGCTGATCACAGGTCTTGATCCAAACGTCGCACTGTTCACCGCAGGCCTGGGCACGCTGTTGTTCCAGGTGGTGACGGGACGGCAGGTGCCGGTGTTCCTGGCATCGAGCTTTGCCTTCATTACCCCGATCATTCTCGCCAAGGGCCAGTTCGGCCTCGCGGCGACCATGGGCGGGGTGATGGCAGCCGGTTTCGTTTATACCTTCCTCGGCCTCGCCGTGAAGATCAAAGGCACCGGGTTTATCGACCGGCTGCTGCCGCCCGTGGTCATCGGGCCGGTGATCATCTCCATCGGCCTGGCCATGGCACCGATTGCCGCCAACATGGCAATGGGCAAGGCCGGTGATGGCAGCGAACTGATCCACTACCAGACCGCGATGATGATCTCGATGCCGGCGCTGCTCACCACGTTGATCGTGGCGGTATTCGGCAAGGGCATTTTCCGCCTGGTGCCGATCATCTCCGGCGTGCTGGTGGGCTTTGCGATGTCGTTCTACTTTGGCGTGGTCGACACCGCCAAGATCGCCGCCGCACCATGGTTCGCCCTGCCCCACTTCACCGCGCCGGAGTTCAACTGGCAGGCGATCCTGTTTATCGTCCCGGTGGCCCTGGCCCCGGCGATTGAACATATCGGCGGTGTAATTGCGGTGGGCAGCGTGACCGGTCGCGACTACCTGAAGAAGCCTGGCCTGCATCGCACCCTGCTGGGTGACGGTATCGCCACCACGGCCGCGGGCCTGTTTGGCGGCCCGCCGAATACCACCTACGCCGAAGTGACGGGCGCAGTGATGCTGACCAAGAACTACAACCCGAAGATCATGACCTGGGCGGCGGTATTTGCCATCAGCCTGGCCTTCATCGGCAAGTTCGGCGCATTGCTGCAAAGCATCCCGGTGCCGGTAATGGGTGGGATTCTGTGCCTGCTGTTCGGTTCGATTGCTGCAGTGGGGATGAACACCTTGATTCGCCACAAGATCGACCTGGGCGAAGCGCGCAATCTGGTGATTGTGTCGGTGACGCTGGTGTTCGGGATTGGCGGTGTACTGGTGGGAACCGGCACCGGCCCGGATGATTTCGGCCTCAAGGGCATCGCCCTGTGTGCGGTGGTAGCGATTGGTCTGAACCTGCTGCTGCCGGGCAATGATGGCTGGAAGAACAAGAAGCCTGACGAACCGTTGCTCTAACTGCCAACGCAAAACAAAATGTGGGAGGGGCGGTGCGACGATTCGACTTGCCCCCGATGGCGGTGTATCAGTCACACATGTAGCGACTGACACACAGCTATCGGGGGCAAGCCCCCTCCCACATTTTTACATCTTCAGTGTGGCTTAGAGCTCGCCAAGCCCATCAACCAGCGCCTGGTTCTGCTCCGGCGTACCGATGCTGATCCGCAGGAACTGGGCAATCCGCTCCTGCTTGAAGTGCCGCACGATCACACCCTGCTCACGCAATTTGGCCGCAAGGCCGGCAGCGTCGTGCTTGGGGTGACGGGCAAAGATGAAGTTGGCCGCCGACGGCAGTACTTCAAAGCCTTTGGCTTCCAACTGCGCCACTACCTGGTTGCGACTGTCGATCACCAATTGGCAGGTCTTCTCGAAGTACTCTCGGTCCTCAAACGCCGCCGCCGCGCCGACAATCGCCAGGCGATCCAGCGGATACGAGTTGAAGCTGTTCTTGACCCGCTCCAGCGCCTCGATCAAATCCGGATGGCCCACGGCCAGGCCGACGCGCAAACCGGCCAGTGAGCGCGATTTGGACAGGGTCTGGGTCACCAGAAGGTTCGGGTAGCGGTCCACCAGGCTGATGGCGGTTTCGCCGCCGAAGTCGATATAGGCTTCATCGACCACCACCACCGAATCCGGGCTGGCCTTGAGGATCTGCTCCACCGCGTCCAACGCCAACACGCAGCCGGTCGGCGCGTTCGGGTTGGGGAAGATGATGCCGCCGTTGGGCTTGGCATAGTCCGCCACGCGGATCTGGAACTGCTCGTCCAGCGGCACCGGGTCGGACTGGATGCCATACAGGCCGCAGTACACCGGATAAAAGCTGTAGCTGATATCCGGGAACAGCAGCGGCAAGTCGTGCTGGAACAGGCCGTGGAAGATGTGCGCGAGGACTTCGTCGGAACCGTTGCCCAGGAACACTTTGCCGGAATCGACGCCGTAGTACTTGGCCACCGCCTGCTTGAGCACGTCGCTGTTGGGGTCCGGGTACAGGCGCAGGTTGTCGTTCAACTCGGCCTGCATCGCGGCCAACGCCTTGGGCGATGGGCCGTAGGGGTTTTCATTGGTGTTGAGCTTGACCAGTTTGGTCAGCTTCGGTTGCTCACCCGGTACGTAAGGCACGAGGTCCTTGACGAAGGGGCTCCAGAATTTGCTCATGCCTTACTCTCCCTTGACGATGCGATATTCGGCGCTGCGCGCGTGGGCGCTCAGCGACTCACCACGGGCCAGTACCGAGGCGGTCTTGCCCAGCTCGGAGGCACCCTGCGGGGAGCAAAAGATGATCGAAGAACGCTTCTGGAAGTCATACACCCCCAGCGGCGACGAGAACCGTGCAGTGCCGGACGTCGGCAGCACGTGGTTCGGGCCGGCGCAGTAGTCGCCCAGGGCTTCGCTGGTGTGGCGGCCCATGAAGATCGCACCGGCGTGGCGAATCGATGGCAACCAGGCTTGCGGGTCGGCCACGGACAGCTCCAAGTGCTCCGGCGCAATGCGGTTAGCCACTTCGATGGCTTGCTCCATATCGCTCACCAGAATCAAGGCGCCACGGCCATTGATCGACTTCTCGATGATTTCGGCGCGGTCCATGGTCGGCAGCAGCTTGTCGATGCTGGCCGCAACCTTGTCGAGGAACTCAGCGTCCGGGCTGACCAGGATCGCCTGGGCGTCTTCGTCGTGTTCGGCCTGGGAGAACAGGTCCATGGCGATCCAGTCCGGGTCGGTCTGGCCGTCACATACCACGAGGATTTCCGAAGGGCCGGCAATCATGTCGATACCGACCTGGCCGAACACGTGACGCTTGGCGGTGGCGACATAGATGTTGCCGGGGCCAACCACCTTGTCGACCTTCGGCACGCTTTCGGTGCCATAGGCCAGGGCGGCAACGGCCTGGGCGCCACCGATGGTGAACACCCGGTCGACACCGGCGATGCAGGCAGCAGCCAGCACCAGTTCGTTGATTTCACCGCGCGGGGTCGGCACCACCATGACCACCTCGGTCACGCCGGCCACTTTGGCCGGAATGGCGTTCATCAGTACCGAGGATGGATACGAGGCTTTACCGCCCGGTACGTACAGACCGGCACGGTCCAGCGGCGTGACCTTCTGACCCAACACGGTGCCATCGGCCTCGGTGTAGCTCCAGGAATCCTGTTTCTGTTTTTCGTGGTAGCTGCGCACCCGCGCCGCCGCCACTTCCAGGGCTTCACGCTGCGGCGCGGTAATGCGCGTCAGGGCCAGTTCCAGGCGTTCGCGGGGCAGGATCAGGTCGGACATGGACGCCACGTCCAGCCCATCGAACTGGCGGGTGAAATCCACCAGCGCCGCATCACCGCGTTCGCGCACGGCCTTGATGATGTCGAGCACACGCCCGTTGACCGAATCGTCGGACACGCTTTCCCAGCTCAGCAGATGATCCAGATGATGGGCGAAATCCGGGTCGGCAGCGTTGAGTCGGGCAATTGCAGTGGACGTGGTCATAGCGAGGGCCTCAATAGAAATGGCAAAAACTCAGGCGCCCTAAATTAGCAGTCGTTTCCGCTTGGGCACCTGAGAATTCTGGCTATGAGGCGGATAGACGGGCGCAGCCTTCCGGCTACGCGGGTAGGTCAACCGCGGTGTCGCGACTCCACTGCCGTGCGCAGGGTGTCGATCAACGCCTGGATACGCGCATGCTGCATCTTCATCGATGCCTTGTTGACGATCAGGCGGGAGCTGATGTCGGCAATGAATTCTTGCGGCTCAAGACCGTTGGCACGCAGGGTATTGCCGGTGTCGACCACATCGATGATCTTGTCGGCCAGGCCGATCAGCGGCGCCAGTTCCATCGAGCCATAGAGCTTGATGATATCGACCTGACGGCCTTGCTCGGCGTAGTAACGCTTGGCGACGTTGACGAACTTGGTGGCAACCCGCAGGCGGCCCTTGGGCTCGACGTCACCGACACGGCCGGCGGTCATCAGCTTGCACAGGGCGATACGCAGGTCCAGAGGCTCGTACAAGCCTTGGCCACCGTATTCCATCAGCACGTCTTTACCGGCGACGCCCAGGTCGGCCGCGCCATGTTCAACGTAGGTCGGCACGTCGGTAGCCCGCACGATCAGCAGGCGAACGTCGTCCTGGGTCGTGGGGATGATCAGCTTGCGGCTCTTGTCCGGATTCTCGGTCGGCACGATGCCCGCTTCAGCCAGAAGCGGCAAAGTGTCGTCAAGGATGCGGCCCTTGGACAGTGCGATGGTCAACATGGGAAACGTCAGTCCTTCATCAGGCTATTGCTGCCCGGTCGCAAACGGCGCCGGACACAGATCGAGGCCATTACAGCCTCGATTTGAAACAAATTCAGCTAACAGCAAGCACAACCCTGTGGCGAGGGAGCTTGCTCCCGCTGGGCCGCGAAGCGGCCCCAAAAATCTTGGGAGCGCTTCGCACTCCAGCGGGAGCAAGCTCCCTCGCCACAGGTCACTCCGGGGACTAGCCCGGTACGCGGCGGATTTTCGCGCCGAGCATCTGCAGTTTCTCTTCGATGCACTCGTAACCACGGTCGATGTGGTAGATGCGGTCGATCAAGGTGTCACCCTCAGCGATCAACGCCGAGATCACCAGGCTGGCCGAAGCACGCAGGTCGGTGGCCATGACTGGCGCGCCCTTGAGCTTATCGGTGCCGGTCACGATGGCGGTGTTGCCTTCGACCTGGATCTTCGCGCCCATGCGGTGCAGTTCATACACGTGCATGAAGCGGTTTTCGAAGATGGTCTCGATCACGGCACCGGTGCCTTCGGCAATCGCGTTCAGGGAAATGAACTGCGCTTGCATGTCGGTCGGGAACGCCGGGTACGGCGCGGTACGCACGTTGACGGCCTTAGGACGCTTGCCGTGCATGTTCAGCTCGATCCAGTCTTCGCCGGTGGTGATTTCGGCACCCGCCTCGCGCAGTTTTTCCAGGACGGCTTCCAGGATGGTCGGATCGGTGTCCTTGACCTTGACGCGACCACCGGTAACGGCGGCGGCAACCAGGTAGGTGCCGGTCTCGATACGGTCAGGCATGACCTTGTAGGTTGCGGTGTGCAGGCGCTCGACACCATCGATGGTAATGGTGTCGGTGCCAGCGCCGGAAACCTTGGCGCCCATGGCGTTCAGGAAGTTGGCCAGGTCGACCACTTCCGGCTCGCGCGCGGCGTTTTGCAGGACGCTGCGGCCTTTGGCCAGGGCAGCGGCCATCATGATGTTCTCGGTACCGGTCACACTGACGGTATCAAAGAAGAAGTTCGCGCCACGCAAGCCGCCTTCCGGCGCCTTGGCCTTGATGTAGCCACCTTCGACGTCGATAACCGCGCCCATGGCTTCAAGACCACGGATGTGCAGGTCCACCGGACGCGAACCGATGGCGCAACCGCCAGGCAGGGCCACTTCGGCTTCGCCGAAACGGGCAACCATCGGGCCCAGCACCAGGATCGACGCACGCATGGTTTTCACCAGTTCGTACGGAGCCACCAGGGTCTTGATGGTGCGTGGGTCGATTTCGACAGCCAGCTTCTCGTCGATCACCGGCTCGATGCCCATGCGACCGAACAGCTCGATCATGGTGGTGATGTCGTGCAGGTGCGGCAGGTTGGCCACGGTAACCGGACCATCGCACAGCAGGGTTGCTGCCAGGATCGGCAAGGCGGAGTTTTTCGCGCCGGAGATGCGGATCTCGCCATCAAGGCGGGCACCACCGGTAATAATCAATTTATCCATAAGAATCTCGACGCCTTGGGGGCTCAGGTGCGCTCGGCCCAGGCCGCGCGGCTGAAAAATTTCATAGTGACCGCATGGATGCTGCCATCGGTGATCCACGGGTTCAAATGGGCATAGATCTGCTGCTGACGCTTGACCGGGCTGAGTGCCGCCAGTTCATCGCTAATCACGTTCAGCTGGAAGTTGCAGCCTTCGCCTTCAACTTCAACGTTCGTTTCCGGCAGCTTTCCTTCAAGGAAGCTCTTAACTTCTAGGGCCTGCATGCTCAACCTCTATCGGCGCCCAGTGCGCACGGGTCGCACATCATACAAAAAAGCCCCGCGCCTGCGAACCCCGCATAGCAGGACTCTGACGGGGGGCCTCTCTAATAATGTGTATTAAGGGTGGGCCAACAGCTCGGTCAGACCGGAAACCTCGGCAATTTCGCGCATGTCGTCAGGCAATGCACGGATACTGACCGTTTTTTTCGCCGCCTGGGCATCCCGCATGAAGCACAGAAGCAACGACAAACCCACGCTGCTGGACTTGGTCACCGCCGAGCAATCCAGCACCAACGCAGGCGCGCTGCTGGACTTGATCAGCGCCTGCCCCTGCTTGCGCAGGTCAGGCCCGGAGCGGTAGTCCAGCACGCCGGAGATAAACAACTCGCCGGCATCGCCCAAACGAACGGCCGACTCGGTCATTGCGCAGGCTTCCCGGCGGCTTGCTTGTCGGTTTCTTCCTTGGCCTTGGCCACTTCACCGGCCCAACCATTGATGGTCTTGTCCAGGTCGTTGCCGTTGCGCTGCATGGCGTCGGCGAACTGATCACGGAACAGCTTGCCGATGTTGATACCGTTGATGATCACGTTACGCAGTTTCCACTCGCCGTTGATCTTCTCAAGGGTGTACTGCACCGGGTAAACGGCACCGTTGTTGCCCTTGACGCTCATGTTGACGCTGGTGCGGTCACCCGACTCGTCACCGGCGGGCGCAACGGTAATGCCCTGGTTGTTGTACTCAAGCAGTGCGTTGCCGTAGAACTGGAACAGGCCACGCTTGAAGTTCTCCTGGAAGCGCTGCATCTGCTCCGGGGTCGCCTTGCGCGAGTACTTGACCGTCATGATGCTGCGGGAAATGCCCTCGGCATCGACCACCGGGCCGACAATGGTGTTAAGCGCGTCGTAGAACTTGCTCGGGTCTTGCTTGTACTGTTCTTTGTTGGCGCTCAGGTCAGCCAACATCTTGTTGGTCGTGTCCTGCACCAGATCGTGCGCAGAACCTGCCGCGTTGGCCATCAGCGGCAACGCTGCCAGCAGTACCAGCAGCCCGCGTCGCAAGGTAGAGATCATGAACAGATTCCTCATTTGGCGTCTTTATTGACCGTATTGAGCAGGAATTTACCGATCAGGTCCTCAAGCACCAGCGACGACTGCGTGTCGTGAATGGTCGAACCATCCTTGAGCAGGGCTGTTTCCCCGCCCACGCTGACACCGATGTATTTCTCGCCCAGCAGACCCGCAGTGAGGATAGATGCAGTGGAGTCGGTCGGCAGATTATCGACCTTCTTGTCCAGTTGCATCGTCACTCGACCGGTGAAGCTGTCGCGGTCCAGATCGATTGCCGTGACCTTGCCGATAGTTACACCGGCCATGGTCACTTTAGCTCTGACAGTCAAACCGGCGATATTGTCGAAGTACGCATAAAGTTTATAAGTATCGGCGGTGGGGCTGGCCGAAAGACCGCTGACGCGCAGGGCCAGTAACAGTAAAGCCAGGATGCCAGCCAGCAAGAAAAGGCCGACACCGATTTCCACAGTGCGGTTTTGCATCAGAAATCTCCAAACATCAAGGCGGTCAAAATGAAGTCAAGGCCCAGTACCGCCAGCGAGGCGTACACAACGGTCTTGGTGGTGGCGCGACTGATCCCTTCTGAGGTGGGCTCACAGTCGTAGCCTTGGAATACGGCGATCCAGGTCACTACAAAGGCAAAGACGATGCTCTTTATGATGCCGTTGAGCACGTCACCGCTGAAGGTCACGCTGTTTTGCATGTTGGCCCAGTAGGAGCCGTCGTAGACGCCCAACCAGTCCACCGCCACCCACGAACCGCCCCAGATACCCACCACGCTGAAAATCATCGCCAGCAGAGGCAGGGAAATGAAGCCGGCCCACAGGCGCGGGGCAACAATGTACTTGAGCGGGTCCACGCCGATCATTTCCAGGCTGGACAGTTGCTCGGTGGATTTCATGTTGCCGATCTCGGCGGTCAACGCAGACCCCGCACGACCGGCGAACAGCAAGGCTGTCACCACCGGCCCCAGTTCACGCAGCAGCGTCAGGGCGACCATCTGCCCCACCGCCTGTTCCGAACCGTAGCTGGAGAGAAT
This sequence comes from Pseudomonas nabeulensis, assembly GCF_004682045.1. Classification (GTDB taxonomy): domain Bacteria; phylum Pseudomonadota; class Gammaproteobacteria; order Pseudomonadales; family Pseudomonadaceae; genus Aquipseudomonas; species Aquipseudomonas nabeulensis. Next base: position 99,376 of record NZ_QUZT01000009.1, on the reverse strand, counting down.
ATTGAAGCCCTGCAACGCCAGCACCATACCGATGAACACCCCGGAGACCACGATGATCACCAGGGACATCACGCCTACTGCGTGCAGTTGCTTGATCAGCAGGCCAAAACCGCCACCAATGCCACCGCGACCGAGCAAGGCGTGGAACAGGAAAATCGTAGAGCGGCCCAGCACTTCGACGATGTCGATGCCCGAGCGACCGAAAAGGCGGACCTTCTCGATGATAGATGTCTTGCGCATCAGCGCTTCCCCAGAAGATCTGAGCGGTAGTCCGCTGCCGGAAAGTGAAAAGGCACCGGGCCATCGGGATCGCCGGTCATGAACTGGCGAATGCGCGGGTTATCGGCGTTCATCAGTTCTTCAGGCGTGCCCTGCCCCAGCACTTGGCCATCGCCGACCACATAGAGGTAATCGGCAATGCTCGCGGTTTCTGCAAGATCATGGGAGACCACGATGCTGGTAATGCCCAGCGCATCGTTGAGCAAACGGATAAGCCGCACGAGAACGCCCATGGCGATGGGGTCTTGACCCACGAAGGGTTCGTCGTACATGAGGATTTGCGGGTCGAGGGCGATGGCACGTGCCAGCGCCACGCGGCGCTTCATGCCGCCGGAAAGCTCATCGGGCATCAGGTCGATGGCACCGCGAAGGCCTACGGCTTGCAGTTTCAGCAACACAATGTCACGAATCATTTCATCGGACAGCTGGGTATGCACCCGCAGCGGGAAGGCCACGTTTTCGAAAACGTCGAGATCAGTAAACAGCGCACCGCTCTGGAACAGCACGCCCATGTGCTTGCGCGCATCGAACAGGTCACTGCGCGACAGCGTCGGCAGGTTCTGGCCGTTGACCCACACTTCGCCGGCACTGGGCCGCAATTGCATGCCCATCAACCGCAACAGGGTGGTCTTGCCGCAACCGGAAGGCCCCATGATGCCCGTGACCTTGCCACGGGGAATGCGAATATCGACGTTATTGAAGATGCTGCGCGTCCCGCGCTTGAAGGTCAGTCCCTTCAGCTCGACCGCGTAGGCGTTATCGGCACTCATCTAATCTCCTTGGGATGCAGCCTCTCACTCAGACACCACGCTTGCGACAAACGTTTGCACAGCTTGCGCAAATAAGGCGCGAAATACATCGCCACATGGGCAGAGCGGACCGAACTGGCGGCGAACTATATCACTGCTGGTACAAGGCGCCCAAGGCCGGAACAGTGCTTGTTCAGATTCAAGACAGGGAAAAAACGTTGCTGGGCATGAATCTCAAGCGCCTACAGAAGAAAGCCTGACGAACTTACGTGAGGGAATCGATCATTACCGTTATAATCGCCGACTTTTCGTCAGGCTATACGATTTCAGACATGAGCCAATCCAGCGACCTTATTCAATCCGCACAACGCACCATCCGCCTCGAGCTTGAAGCCGTAGAAGGCTTGCTGGCGCACATCGACGCAGATTTCGTACGCGCTTGCGAGATGATCCTGGCCAGCAAAGGCCGCGTTGTCGTACTGGGCATGGGCAAATCCGGCCACGTCGGCAACAAGATCGCCGCCACCCTGGCCAGCACCGGGACCACCGCGTTCTTCGTGCATCCGGCCGAAGCCAGCCACGGCGACATGGGCATGATCACCCAGGATGACATCATCCTGGCCTTGTCCAACTCCGGCACCACCAACGAGATCGTGACCCTGCTGCCGCTGATCAAGCGCCTGGGCATCAAGATGATCAGCGTGACCGGCAACCCGGAATCAACGCTGGCCAAGGCCGCCGAAGTGAACCTGAATGTTCACGTGGCCCACGAGGCCTGCCCGTTGAACCTGGCGCCGACCTCCTCCACCACCGCCGCCCTGGTCATGGGCGACGCCCTGGCGGTAGCGCTCTTGGAAGCCCGCGGTTTTACTGCAGAAGACTTCGCATTTTCCCACCCAGGTGGCGCCCTGGGCCGTCGCCTGCTGCTGAAAGTGGAAACCGTCATGCACTCGGGCGATGAATTGCCTCACGTGCAGCGTGGCACCCTGCTGAAAGACGCACTGATGGAAATGACCCGCAAAGGCCTGGGCATGACCGTGATCCTGGAAGCCGATGGCAAACTGGCCGGCGTCTTCACCGACGGCGACCTGCGTCGCACCCTGGACCGCACCATCGACATTCACACCGCGACCATCGACGCGGTGATGACACCTCACGGCAAGACCGCACGCCCTGAAATGCTCGCCGCCGAAGCCTTGAAGATCATGGAAGACCACAAGATCGGCGCATTGGTAGTGGTCGACAGCGACAACCACCCGATTGGCGCCCTCAACATGCACGACTTGTTGCGTGCAGGAGTGATGTAAATGACCAGCGACCTGCTGCAGCGCGGCAAACATATCAAGCTGGCTGTTTTCGACGTTGATGGCGTGCTGACCGATGGCCGCCTCTACTTCCTCGAAGACGGCAGCGAATTCAAGACGTTCAACATCCTCGACGGCCAAGGCATCAAGATGCTGATGGCGGCGGGCGTGCAAACAGCCATCATCAGCGGCAGAAAAACCCCCGTTGTGGAACGCCGTGCACAAAACCTGGGGATTCCTCACCTGTATCAGGGCCGCGAGGATAAACTGGTGGTTCTGGACGAGCTTCTTGGCCAACTCAACCTAAGCTATGAGCAGGTCGCCTACTTGGGTGACGACCTGCCCGACTTGCCGGTGATTCGCCGGGTGGGCCTGGGCATGGCCGTCGCCAATGCGGCAACGTTTGTTCGCGAGCACGCCCATGGCATCACCACCGCCCGTGGCGGCGAAGGCGCTGCCCGCGAGTTCTGCGAGCTGATCCTGCGCGCCCAAGGCAGCCTTGAAGCGGCCCACGCCGCCTACCTATAGAGCGTTTTATGCTGAGCAAAAAGATTCGCAACTTCCTGTTATTCGGGGTCATCGCCGCGCTGTTCCTGGCGGTGGGCTACTGGAATATCAGCCCGGAGCGCTTTCTCGACCAGCCTGCGGCGCAGGTTGACGAGGGCGCGATCGACTATTACGCCATCAATGCCAAAAGCGTGCAGTTCCTGCCCGACGGCAAGGTGCAGTACGAAATGACGTCGGACAAAGTCGAACATTTGAAGGCCACCGAAGTCACTCTACTGACCAACCCGGACATGAACATCTACCGTGGCACCGAATACCCATGGCACGTCACCAGCAAGCGTGGCGAGGTCAACCCGGACGGCACCGAGGTAGAACTGATCGACTCGGTCCGCGTTGCGCGCACCGACGACAAAAACCGCGACACGGTGATTACCAGCAGTCGCATGACCGTATTCCCGCAGAAGCAATATGCGCAGACCGAGCAAGACGTTAGAATCGACGGCGCTGGCGGTGTATCGACTGGCAAGGGAATGAAAGCGTATTTGAAAGAAAGCAGGATACACCTGCTATCGAACGTAAGAGGACAGTATGAGGCTCGTTAAAACTCTCCCTATTTTGCTCGGTTTGGGCGCAGCACTGGGAAGCGTGAGCGCCTGGGCTCTGCCGAACGATAGCCAGCAGCCGATCCATATCTCCGCTGACGATGCGCAACTGGATGACAAGCAAGGCGTTGCCACCTACACCGGCGGGGTGATCATCACCCAGGGTTCGATGAAGATCACCGGCAACACCGTGACCTTGACCCGCACCCCGAACGGCGACATCGACGTGGTCACCTCGGTGGGCAACCTGGCCTACTTCGAGCAGAAACAGGCGCCGACCGACACAGGCCCGATGAAGGGCTATGGCAAGACCATCCAGTATCACGCCCAACAGAATCGCATCATCCTGATCGACCAGGCCAAGGTGCTCAGCCCCGATGGCAACTCCACGGAAGGCGAGAAAATCACCTATGACACCGTGAAGCAGATCGCCAACGCCGGCCGTGCCAATGGCACCAAGGTGACTGCACCACGTCCGCGTATCGATATGGTTATCCAGCCGAAGAAGAAGGCCGAGTAATGGCAACCCTGAAAGCCCAGCATCTGGCCAAGGCCTATAAAAGCCGCCAGGTCGTGCGCGACGTCAGCCTGTCGATCGACAGCGGCCAGATCGTCGGCTTGCTCGGCCCCAACGGCGCCGGCAAGACCACCTGCTTCTACATGATCGTCGGCCTGGTCCAGGCCGACCAGGGTCGCGTGCTGATCGACGACCTGGACGTGAGCCACCAGCCCATGCACGGACGTGCCCGTGCGGGTATCGGCTATCTTCCGCAAGAAGCGTCGATCTTCCGCAAATTGTCGGTTGCCGACAACATCATGGCGATCCTTGAGACCCGCAAGGAACTCGACCGCGATGGCCGTCGCAAAGAGCTGGAAAGCCTGCTGCAGGAGTTCCACATCAACCACATTCGCGACAACCTTGGCATGAGCCTGTCCGGTGGTGAGCGTCGCCGCGTGGAAATCGCCCGCGCCCTGGCTACCGCGCCGAAGTTCATCCTGCTGGACGAACCGTTTGCCGGCGTCGACCCGATTTCGGTCGGCGACATCAAGCAGATCATCCACCATCTCAAGGCCAAGGGTATCGGTGTACTGATCACCGACCACAACGTGCGTGAGACCCTCGATATCTGCGAAACCGCCTATATCGTCAACGACGGCCAACTGATTGCCGAAGGTGATTCGGCGACCATCCTGGCCAACGAGCTGGTCAAGGAAGTGTACCTGGGTCACGAGTTCCGCCTGTAAACACTGTGGTGTCACGGCTGCTCGCCAAGTCGCGCGGGAGTCAATAAAGACCTCCGGATTTTTATTGTTACCGCGCTCTAGGCAAAGCCCCCGACATCAGGCATATAATTTGCTTATGTTTGGCGCTCACGCGCCCTGTCGTGGATGGCGCATTGCGCCGGCGAATAAGGTGTTAAGCCCCTGCCATGAAACCATCGCTAGTCCTGAGAATGGGCCAGCAGCTGACGATGACACCGCAGCTGCAACAGGCCATCCGCCTGCTCCAATTGTCGACCCTGGACCTGCAACAGGAAATCCAGGAGGCCCTGGAGTCCAATCCGATGCTCGAACGCCAGGAAGAAGGCGACGACTTCGATAATACGGACCCGATGGCTGACAATATCGAGCAAAAACCCAACTCCGACGTGCAGGAACCCTCCTACCAGGAAACCGCCCCCACGGTGGATAACCTGGAAGACGGCGAATGGAACGAACGCATTCCCAACGAGCTTCCAGTCGATACCGCCTGGGAAGACGTCTACCAGACCAGCGCCAGCAGCCTGCCCAGCAACGATGATGACGAGTGGGACTTCACCACCCGCACCTCCGCTGGCGAGAGCCTGCAAAGCCATCTGCTCTGGCAATTGAACCTGGCACCGATGTCGGACACCGATCGCCTGATCGCCGTGACCCTGATCGACTGCATCAACAACCAGGGCTACCTGGACGAGACCCTCGAAGAAATCCTTGAGGCGTTCGATCCGGAACTGGATATCGAGCTGGACGAAATCGAAGCCGTCCTGCACCGCATCCAGCAATTCGAGCCAGCCGGCATCGGCGCTCGTAGCCTCAGCGAGTGCCTGCTGCTGCAATTGCGCCAACTGCCCGCGAAGACACCATGGCTCAGCGAGGCCCAGCGCCTGGTTACCGACTACATCGATCTGCTGGGCAGCCGCGACTACAGCCAGTTGATGCGCCGCATGAAGCTCAAGGAAGACGATCTGCGCCAGGTCATTGAGCTGGTGCAGAGCCTGAACCCCCGCCCGGGCTCGCAAATCGAGTCCAGCGAGGCTGAATATGTGGTCCCGGACGTGATCGTGCGCAAGGACAACGAACGTTGGCTGGTCGAGCTGAACCAGGAATCGGTGCCACGCTTGCGGGTCAACCCGCAATACGCCGGTTTTGTGCGCCGCGCCGACACCAGTGCCGATAACACCTTCATGCGCAACCAGTTGCAGGAAGCGCGCTGGTTCATCAAGAGCCTGCAAAGCCGCAATGAAACCCTGATGAAAGTCGCCACCCAGATCGTCGAGCATCAGCGCGGCTTCCTGGAGTACGGCGATGAAGCGATGAAACCGTTGGTCCTGCACGACATCGCCGAGGCGGTGGGCATGCACGAATCGACGATTTCCCGGGTGACCACGCAAAAGTTCATGCACACCCCACGGGGTATTTATGAACTGAAATACTTTTTCTCCAGCCATGTCAGCACTTCAGAAGGCGGCGAATGCTCCTCCACAGCGATCCGCGCGATCATCAAAAAATTGGTTGCCGCGGAAAATCAGAAAAAGCCGTTGAGTGACAGCAAGATCGCTGGTTTACTGGAGGCACAAGGCATTCAGGTCGCCCGTCGAACCGTCGCCAAGTACCGCGAATCCCTTGGGATCGCGCCTTCCAGCGAGCGTAAGCGTTTGATGTGACGGGCGGGCCATAGCGTTCCAGTGGCAGGCACCCCGGCCTGCCGCTTTATGCACTGGCAACGAAGGAGAAGCTGTATGCAAGTCAACATCAGTGGACAACATATAGAAGTCACCCCTCCACTGCGCGACTATGTCGAGCAGAAGCTGAAACGGCTTGAGGGTCATTTTGACAAGATCACCAATGTGCAAGTGATCATGAAGGTCGACAAACTTCAGCAGAAAATCGAAGCGACCCTACAGATTCCCGGTGGCGAAGTAGTCGCCAATGCCGAGCATGAAGACATGTATGCATCAATCGATGCCCTGACTGACAAGCTTGACCGCCAACTTAAAAAGCATAAGGAAAAGCAGCAGAGCCTTCTCCAGGGCACTGGCCGCTAACACTCCCCACCCATGATTCGACTTGAAACCATCCTGACCCCCGGCCGTTCCCTCGTGAACGCGCCGGGCGGCAGTAAAAAGAAAGCCCTCGAACAGATTGCCAACCTGATCAGCCGCGAAGTGCCTGATTTGGAGATGCAAGATGTGTACGAGGCGCTGATCGCCCGTGAAAAACTCGGCTCCACCGGTTTTGGCAACGGCATCGCGATTCCCCACTGCCGCCTCAAAGGCTGCGAGACACCTGTCAGCGCCCTGCTGCACCTGGACGCTCCCATCGATTTCGACGCCATCGACGGCGCCCCGGTCGACCTGCTGTTTGTACTGCTGGTCCCGCAGGCGGCTACCGATGCGCACCTGGAACTGCTTCGGCAGATCGCCAGCATGCTCGACCGCAAGGAAGTACGCGACAAACTGCGCAGTGCCAGCAGCAATGAGGCGCTGTACCAGGTTGTCCTGGATGAACAGAGCGGGCAGTAATCATGCGCTTGATCATCGTCAGTGGCCGCTCCGGCTCGGGTAAAAGCACCGCCCTCAATGTCCTTGAGGACAACGGTTTCTATTGCATCGATAACCTGCCCGCCGGCCTGCTGCCGGAACTGGCGGAACGTGCACTGATCCACACGGAGCTGGCCCAGCCTCTGGTCGCCGTTTCGATTGATGCCCGCAACCTGCCCAGCCACCTCGAGCGCTTCCCGATCCTGCTCGAGGAAGTGCGGGCCAAGCATATCCATTGCGACGTGTTGTACCTGGATGCCGACGAAGAGACGTTGCTCAAGCGCTTCTCCGAGACCCGTCGACGCCACCCCCTCAGCAGCCCCCACCGCTCCCTGGCCGAAGCCATCGAAGATGAAACCAAGCTGCTGGGCCCGATCATTGACCTCGCCGACCTCAAGATCAACACCACCAGCCTCAACCTGTACCAGTTGCGCGACGCCATCAAGCTGCGCCTGCTCAACCAGCCGGAGCCTGGTACGGCGTTTCTGGTGGAGTCTTTTGGTTTCAAGCGTGGCATGCCGGTGGATGCGGACCTGGTGTTCGATGTGCGCTGCCTGCCCAACCCTTACTGGAAGCCGGAACTGCGCGAGCAGTCGGGGCTGGATCAACCGGTGGCCGACTATTTGGCCGCGCAACCGGATGTGGAGGAGATGTTCCAGGACATTTCCAGCTACCTGCTCAAATGGCTGCCGCGCTTTGCTGCGAGCAACCGAGCCTATGTCACCATCGCGATTGGCTGCACCGGTGGCCATCACCGCTCCGTCTACCTGACTGAGCGCCTGGGTCAGGTGCTGCAAAAAACCCTCAAGAACGTCCAGGTCCGCCACCGCGACCTTAGCTGAAAGGAACACCCCCGCGATGCCCGCTCTGGAAATTGAAATCATCAACAAGCTGGGCCTGCACGCCCGTGCCTCGGCCAAATTTGTCGGCGTGGCCGGGCAGTTTCCCTGCCAGATTCGCGCGGGGCGCACTCCGGAGTCCATGGTTGACGGTAAAAGCATCATGGCGATGATGATGTTGGCCGCCGGCAAGGGCACCAAGATTCATTTGAAGACCGAAGGCGAGCAAGAAGAAGAGGCGATGAACGCGCTGGTGGCGCTGATCAATAACTTCTTTGATGAGGGTGAGTAAACTCACCCTTTGACACAGGGCGGGGCCGCAATGGCCTCACCCCAAAGCCGTGTCCATTACCATCATCAAACAAAACCCAATGCACAACCCCAAGCTGGCGAGCTTCTCGTGACCATTGCGTCGCGACTCGGGGATGACTTCGTGCGTCACCACCAACAACATCGCACCCGCAGCCAGGGCCAGGCCCAGCGGCAGCAGCACTTCCGCCAGGCTCACTAGCCAAGCACACAGCACGGCGAACACTGGCTCCACCAGGCCTGACGCGGCACCGATCAGAAAAGCCTTGACCCGCGACATCCCTGCCCCAGCCAAGACCAACGCGATCACCAGACCTTCGGGCACATCCTGCAACGCAATGCCCATGGCCAGGCTATCGGCGTCGGGCATCCCGCCACCCGCCGACACGCCCACGGCCATGCCTTCCGGAATGTTGTGGGCGATGATGGCGAACACGAACAGCCAGATGCGTGGCGGGATGACCGGGTTATCCGGCGTGCCCACCAACATTTCCGGGCTGGCACCGGAAACCTTGCGGTCGACCAGATACAAACCGAACGCCCCCAGCATAATGCCGAAGCTGATCAAGCCACTGGCGCCCCAAGGCGACAGCCCCAGGCTTTCAGCGGCGGCAATACCCGGTACGATCAGCGAAAACGCCGTCGCCGCCAGCATCACCCCGGCCCCAAAACCGAGCAAGGTGTCACTCAAGGCTACGGGCATCCGCCGAATCACCAGCACCGGCACCGCGCCAAGCGCAGTACCCAACGCACAGATCGCCCCACCCTGCAGCGCACGCAGGATGCGCGGCTCCAGGTTCAACCAGTCCAGCCCGTGGGCCACCAGCAATGCAGTACCTGCCAATAGCAGCAGCGAGCCAAACGCATAGCGAAACATTCGCCCGCTGCTGATCGCCAGTGTTTCAGTGCCCATAGTCGGCCTTAGATCTTGTTATAGGGTGGATATCAGGCCAACGCGGCCTGGTAGCGTTCGGCGACTTCCGGCCAATTGATGACACTGTAGAAGGCGTTGATATATTCCGGGCGACGGTTCTGGTACAGCAGGTAATAGGCGTGTTCCCACACGTCCAGGCCGAGGATCGGCGTGTTGCCGTTCATCAACGGGCTGTCCTGGTTACCGCTGCTTTCTACCACCAGGGTCTTTTGCGGGGTCACGCTCAGCCAGGCCCAGCCGCTGCCGAAACGGGTCAGCGCGGCTTTGGTGAACGCTTCCTTGAAACTTTCGAAACCACCCAGTTGCTCATCCACCGCTTTGCCCAGCGCCCCTTCGGGTTTACCGCCGCCCTTGGGTGACATCACGGCCCAGAACAGCGAGTGGTTAGCGTGGCCGCCGCCCTGGTTGATGACGGCTGCGCGCAGCTTCTCCGGCAATTGCTGGACGCTCGACACCAGTTTTTCAACCGGCCAGCCGGCAAACTCGGTGCCTTCAACTGCGGCATTAAGGTTGTTGATGTAGGTCTGGTGATGCTTGGTGTAGTGAATCTCCATGGTTTGCGCATCGATATGCGGTTCCAGGGCATCGTAGGCGTAAGGCAGGGCAGGCAAGGTGTAGGACATTTCAATGAACTCCGTAATGAGGGCTGTTGCGGGTCGACGCATCCGTTTGCGCCGCAGTGCTGCCGAGCAAGCGATGAGTACGCGGGTACTCGCCGTGATCGCTGATGAAATTCAACAGCTCGACGTAGGTCTTGCTGCTCTGGCGCAGCGCCGCCTCGCGTAATTGCGGGGTCAGACGCGGGTCCTGCATGGCCTGCAACAGCCGCTGATGGATAGCGCAGAGGTATTCCGCGCTTTCCTCCGGCTGGTTCAGGCGCAGGTGCAGGTCCGCCAGGTTGTGATGGGAAATGACGCAGGCCGCCACCGCTTCGTCGGCATCCGCCCAGCGTTCGAACAGCACTTGGGCCAGGGCCAGGGCTTGCAAATAAGCCTCGCGAGCGTCAACCAACTCGCCCGCCATAAAGCAGCGATTGGCCCGTTCGATCGTACGTTTCCAGTGCTCCATGGTGAGCCTCCAAAGCAGAGTCGGTGATTACACGCCGCCGGCCGTGAGCTTTTCCGGGTCCAGCAGGACTTCCAGCTGGCTGCGGTCCAGGTCGGTGTGTTCAAGCGCGACATCAATCACCGGACGACCTTGCTGATAGGCCTTCTTGGCGATTTCAGCGGCTTTCTGATAGCCAATGATCGGGTTGAGTGCGGTGACCAGGATCGGGTTGCGCGACAGCGCTTCCTTGAGCTTGGCCTCATTGACCTTGAAGCTGGCGATGGCCTTGTCCGCCAGCAAACGGCTGGAGTTGGCCAGCAATTCCAGGCTGCTGAGCAAGTTCTGGGCGATGATCGGCAGCATCACGTTCAGCTCGAAGTTGCCCGACTGACCGGCGACAGTGATCACCGTGTCATTGCCGATGACCTGCGCGGCGACCATGGCGGTCGCTTCCGGGATGACCGGGTTGACCTTGCCGGGCATGATCGAGGAGCCCGGTTGCAGCCCCTCCAATTCGATTTCACCCAGACCGGCCAAGGGACCGGAGTTCATCCAGCGCAGGTCGTTGGCGATTTTCATCAGCGAGACGGCAACGGCTTTCAACTGGCCGGAAACCGCGACGGCGGTGTCCTGTGAACCGATCAACGCGAACAGGTTCTTGCCCGGCGTGAACTTCACATGGGTCAGGCTGCTCAGTTGCTGGCTGAAACGTGCGGAGAACTCCGGGTGAGCATTGATCCCTGTGCCAACTGCGGTGCCGCCCTGGGCCAGGGCCTGCAGGGCTGGCAGCAGATCTTGCAAGTGCCCGATGTTGGCCTTGAGTTGCTGAGCCCAACCGTTGAGCACCTGGCTCATGCGTACGGGCATGGCATCCATCAGGTGGGTGCGGCCGGTCTTGATAAACGGGTGGACTTCTTCGGCTTTCTGTTCGATGACCTGCACCAGATGCAACAGGGCCGGCAGCGTTTGCTCGTGCAGGACCAGCGCGGCGCTGACATGGATGGTGGTCGGGATAATATCGTTGGAGCTTTGGCCGCAGTTCACGTGGTCATTGGGATTGACCGACTCGCCGAGCAAACGCGTGGCCAGGGTGGCAATCACTTCGTTGGCGTTCATGTTGGAACTGGTGCCGGAGCCGGTCTGGAAGATATCCACCGGGAAGTGCTGCATGAAATCGCCTTCCAGCAAACCTTGGGCAGCCTCGACAATCGCCTTGCCCTGCCCTTCACTGATCTGCTTGAGGTCGACGTTGACCTTGGCCGCAGCGGCCTTGGCCAGGATCAGGGCGCGAATGAATTGCGCCGGCATGCGCTGGTTGCTGATCGGGAAGTTGTTCACCGCACGCTGGGTTTGTGCGCCATACAGGGCCTCGGCCGGTACTTGCAGTTCGCCCATGCTGTCGCGTTCGATACGGGTGTTACTCATCGTTAGATCCTTGCACCAGGTCGGAGTGAGAAATAGACGGCAGCAATTCGCAGGTCGCCAATCGCCACGCAAAGCTCTGCCAGCGCTTGAGGCGGCAGGCACAGTGAGAAAGTTTTTCCAGGTCACGCAGGGGGCGCCAGGCTTGGTCCAGGCACAAGGAACGCCAATGCCATGGCAGCGCGATATCGCTGGCGGTGTCGAGCAGCAGTCGGAATGAGGTTTCAGCGATCGTCCACGGATGGGTCGCGGTGCAGCACGCCAGATATCGACCTTCACTGAGGTAATGTTCGATCAGGCGCGGCTCGTCGGGGTTGAGACCGCAGCGAATCTGGCGACTCATCCAGCGCCAGCTCTCCAGGTAGGGATCCTCATGCAGGACAGAACTCATGATCCACACTCATTCGGTAATGATATTTATTATTAAATGATATTAAGAATCAAAACAAGAGTGGCAGGTTGATCCGCCTGCAACACGGCCACAAAAAAAGGCGCGTCATCCGAAGATGACGCGCCTTTTTGATGAAGCGGCGAAAGGATCAGCTACCCGCGACGGTCATCCGCTCGATCAGTAACGAACCGGTGCGAATGTTGCTGCGCAGTTCCAAGTCATTACCTACCGCAACAATCTGCTTGAACATGTCACGCAGGTTGCCGGCGATGGTCACCTCCTGGACGGCGAATTGAATCTCACCGTTTTCGATCCAGAAACCCGCCGCGCCACGGGAGTAATCGCCCGTGACCATGTTCAAGCCATGCCCCATCAACTCAGTCACCAGCAGGCCGCGGCCCATACGACGCAGCAACGCCGCCTGGTCTTCATCGCCATGGGTGACGAACAAGTTGTGCACACCCCCAGCGTTGGCGGTGCTTGGCAGACCGAGCTTGCGCCCCGAATAAGTGCCCAACACATAGGAAACCAGCTCGCCTTTTTCGACAAACGGCTTGGCATACGTTGCCAGGCCATCGCCATCGAACGAGGTGCTGCCCATAGCCTGCATCAGGTGCGGACGCTCATCGATGGTCAGCCACTCGGGGAACAGCTTCTGGCCAATCGCACCTTCGAGGAACGACGACTTGCGGTACAGGTTCCCACCCGAAATCGCCCCCAGGAAACTGCCGAACAAACCGCCGGCCAATTCCGCCGAGAACAGTACCGGCACCTCGCACGTCGGTACAGGCCGTGCGCCCAATCGACTCGCGGCACGTTGCGCGGCACGCTGGCCAATGCTGGCAGGATCCGCCAGCAGTTCGCCCTGGCGGTTCACGTCGTACCAGTAATCACGCTGCATCTGGCCGTTGGCTTCGGCGATCATCACGCAGCTCAAGCTATGGCGCGTGGACGCATAACCGCCGATAAAACCGTGGCTGTTGCCATACACGCGGCAGCCCTGATGCGTGCTCAACGTGGTGCCATCGGCGTTCTTGATGCGGGCATCGGCATCGAACGCGGCGGCTTCGCAGAGCAGCGCTTTCTCGATGGCTTGCTCGGGCGTAATGTCCCAGGCGTGGAACAGATCGAAATCCTTCAAGTCCTTGGCCATCAGGGCTTTATCGGCCAGACCTGAACTTTCATCTTCGGAAGTGTGCTTGGCGATGGCCAATGCGGCGGCGACGGTTTCACGAATCGCGTCCGGTCCGCTGGCCGACGTGCTGGCCGAGCCTTTGCGCTGCCCTACATACAGGGTGATGCCAAAACCTTGATCGCGGTTGAACTCAACGGTTTCCACTTCCCGCTGGCGCACCGAAGTCGACAGCCCCTGCTCCAGCGATACCGCCACTTCACAGGCACTGGCGCCCTGGCGCTTGGCCTCGGCCAGGATCTGCTCGACTTGTTCCTGCAGTGCCGGTAACGCTTGCGGACCGACGCTTTGGGCTGCACTCATGGTTTTCTCCACTCAAATTCTGCTTTCGGTTAAGGCCATCGAGCGACCGGGCCGGACAAGCGGCCCCCGACTGGTTATCATGGCGGCGTTTCTTTGCGGACTGCCACCATGGTTGATTCTTACGACGACTCCCTCGATGGGGAGAAAAGCAAATCCCAGGTCAAACGTGAGCTGCATGCTCTGGTTGACCTCGGCGAGCGCCTTACAACGCTCAAGAAAGATTTGATTGCAAAACTGCCTCTGACCGACGAAATGCGTCGAGCCTTGGCCGATGCGCCCAAGCACACCGCGAATATCGCGCGTAAACGGCACATCTCGTTTATCGGCAAATTGATGCGCGACCAAGACATTGACGCCATTCTGACCTTGCTCGATCAAACCGATGCCTCCACTCGCCAATACAACGAACGCTTCCACAACTTGGAACGTTGGCGTGACCGCCTGATTTCGGGCGACGACGCCGTGCTGGAGAAATTCGTATTGGACTACCCGGACGCGGACCGCCAGCAATTGCGCTCCCTGATCCGTCAGGCCCAGCACGAGCTGGCGCATAACAAGGCGCCGGCCACCAGCCGTAAAATCTTCAAGTACATCCGAGAGCTGGACGAGACCCAACGCGGCCTGCGTTGATCCCTTCCCCGGGTGGCGAACTTCGCCACCCGAAGCTCCACCTCCCTTACGCGCCCGTGCCACCCACGGTGATCGCATCAATTTTCAGCGTTGGCTGGCCGACACCCACCGGCACCGACTGCCCATCTTTACCGCACGTGCCCACGCCGCTGTCCAGCGACAGGTCGTTACCGACCATCGACACCTTGCTCATGGCTTCCGGCCCGTTGCCAATCAACGTTGCGCCTTTGACCGGCGCGGTAATCTTGCCGTCCTCGATCAGGTACGCCTCGCTGGTGGAGAACACGAACTTGCCGCTGGTGATATCCACCTGGCCGCCGCCAAGATTGGCGCAATAGATGCCGCGTTTTACCGAAGCGATGATTTCTGCCGGGTCGCTTTCACCACCGAGCATGTAAGTGTTGGTCATACGCGGCATCGGCAGGTGCGCGTAGGATTCGCGGCGACCGTTACCGGTACGCGCTACGCCCATCAGGCGAGCGTTGAGCTTGTCCTGCATGTAGCCCTTGAGCACACCATTCTCGATCAGGGTGGTGCACTCGGTCGGCGTACCTTCATCGTCCACGCTCAGCGAGCCACGGCGACCGGCCAGGGTGCCGTCATCGACGATGGTGCAGAGTTTGGAGGCAACCATTTCGCCCATACGCCCGCTGTAGGCCGAACTGCCCTTGCGGTTGAAGTCGCCTTCCAGGCCATGGCCGACCGCTTCGTGCAGCAACACGCCGGACCAGCCCGAACCCAGCACCACTGGCAACGTACCTGCCGGAGCCGGAATGGCTTCAAGGTTGACCAACGCCTGGCGCAGCGCCTCACGGGCATAGCCCATGGCGCGGTCTTCGGTGAGGAAATAACGGTAGTCGGTACGCCCGCCGCCGCCATGGCCGCCACGTTCGCGACGGCCGTTCTGCTCGACAATCACACTGACGTTGAAGCGCACCAGCGGGCGCACATCCGCCGCCAGGCCGCCATCGGTGGAGGCTACCAGGATGCGTTCCCACACACCGGCCATGCTCACGGTGACCTGCTGGATACGCGGGTCCAGGGCGCGGGTGGCGGCGTCGACACGCTTGAGCAGCTCGACCTTTTCGGCACGGCTGATCACTTCCAAGGGATTATCCGGCGCGTAAAGCTGGGCCACGTCCTGGGTGCTGAACGCCTGCACCGTGCCATTTTGCCCGGCACGGGAAATTGAACGCGCGGCACGCGCCGCCAGGCCCAAGGCTTCCAGGGTGATGGCGTTGCTGTAGGCAAAACCCGTTTTTTCACCGGACTGCGCACGCACGCCCACGCCCTGGTCAAGGTTGAAACTGCCTTCCTTGACGATGCCGTCTTCCAGGGCCCAGGACTCGGAGATCTGCCCCTGGAAATACAGGTCAGCCGCGTCGATGCCCGGCCCGGCGAGATCGCCCAGTACGGTTTGCAGACTTTCGATGGTCACGCCACCGGGTGCCAGGAGGTGTTCACTGACTGAGGACAACAACTCGCTCATAGGTTTGGCCTTAAATTCATCGTTCCGAAGCAGGCCGCTGTGCGCCCTGCGAGAAAAAGCGCCGATGGTTGACCACCGGCATACGCGCCCTTATCGACGCTTGCTCACTGCTATCGCGTTCGGCCAACAACACCGCTTCGCCTTGATCCTGTTGGGTCAGTACACGGCCCCACGGGTCGACAATCGCCGCATGCCCATAGGTTTCCCGTGGGCCCGGATGCACGCCGCCCTGGGCGGCTGCCAGCAAGTAACACTGGGTCTCGATGGCCCGTGCGCGAATCAGCACGTCCCAATGCGCCGCGCCTGTCACGGCGGTAAACGCCGATGGCGCGGTAATCAATTCCGCTCCCGCCGCACGCAACTCGCTGTACAGCTCGGGGAAGCGCAGGTCGTAACACACCGTCAGGCCCAAACGGCCGACCGGTGTATCCGCCACCACCACGTTGCCACCGAAAGCATAGTCGTCAGATTCGCGATAACGACCGCGCGCGTCTGCAACGTCGACATCGAACAGGTGCAGCTTGTCGTATCGAGCGACGATTTCACCGCGATCATCGACCAGCAGCGAACAGGCGTTGGACTTGGCGTGCGGTTGATCCTTGGGTGGCAGTGGCAAAGTACCGGCCACTATCCATAAGGTGAGGTCGCGGGCGGTCTGTTTCAACCACGGCAGGATCGGCCCCTCGCCCAGCGCTTCGGCGCGGCCGATATCGGCCACATCGCGACGGCCCATGGCTGCGAAGTTTTCCGGCAGCACCGCCAGCTTCGCCCCAGCCGCCGCCGCTTGCTCCAGCAAGCGCCGGGCCTGGGCCAGGTTGGCCAGCACATCGCTCTGGCTGACCATTTGAATTACCGCAAAGGACATGGGCCGACACTCCGTAATGGGCATGCGGCCATGCTACTCCACAGGCTCTCAGTTTGGTTTTTCAAATGGCTTGTCGAAGGTGATTTTCGGATCCTTCCACGGGCCCTGTACCGTGTATTGCACACTGGCAAAGCGCGAAACCCGATCACCGATCAGCTTGTCGATCAGGAACAACGCACCACCAATGGCCGGCGCGCCGACGATCAACGCGGCAATCGGCAGGTTGTTGGTGACCGGCAAGGTGACCAGCAACTTGGCGTCGACTCGGTCGGCCACCAGGTCCAGGGTGCCGTTGAGTTCCAGGTTGGTCGACGGCCCGGTCATGGTGATGGGTTCGCGGGTAACGAACACGCCATTGCTGGCCGCCAGCAAACCCTTGACCCGGTCGTAGCTCAAGCCCTTGCCGAGCAGGTCCGAGAAGTCCAGGCGCAAACGCCGCCCGATGGAGTTGAAGTTCAGCAACCCAAATACCCGAAGGGCCTGGGCGCTCCCGTCCACTTCCACGAACTGACCGTTACGGAACGATGCATCCAGGCTGCCGGAGAAACGCTTAGGCCCGACATACGCCGGCGAACCGGGCCAGCGGCCATCTACATCCAGGTGGAAATCCTGGCTGGTGACGGTCGGCGCATAACCCCAGCCCTTGAGCACATCACCAATATTCTTGCCGTCCAGGCGGCCCTTGTACCAACTGCTGCTGTCGCTGGCCGAACCCTCCCAACCTCCAGCGCCCTTGAGCTGCATGCCCTTGAGGCCCAGGTCCAGATTATTGAAGGCCAGGCCCTTGGCGGTCGGGCGGATCTTCAGCGACCAGGCGCCCACCAGGTCTGGCCCTTGGAACAGTTGGTCAATGGCGATATCCAGCGCGGGAATATCCTTGGGGTCGATACCCGCCAAAGGATCCGGCGCGTTCTCGTCAGCCTGTGCCGTCGGGTCCACCGCCGGCAACTTCACGTATTGCAGGTTGACCGCAATCGGTGCGCCCTTGGCGTCCGGCAGGTTGACGCTGCCCTTGGCTTGCTGGCTGTCGAGCTGCAAGCCCCACGCTGCTGGCTTGCGGTCGAGCTGCAATTTGACCTGGTCGAACTGGGTGCCAAAGCCGGTCAGCTTGCCCACCTTGAAGTCGGCGCTACTGAGCAGTTGCTTGGCGCTGCCACCCGGATCATTGCCCGCGTAACGGTCCACCAGTTTCTTCCAAGGGTCGATATCCAGTTCCGACAACACCCCACGAATACGCAAGCCCTTGGTCGTCGGCAGCAGCGCGTCACCATCGCCGAGGAACAACTCACCCCGACCCTCGCCGAACTTGTCCGGCGGCGCAGCAAAGGTGAAATTGGCCAGTTCGCCGTAATCGAACCAGTAGCGGCGCTCGGAGCCCTGCAACGTCATGCGGAACACGCTGTCACGCCCCTGGCTGGCCGGCATGCCGAACGGTGCCGGCAAGTCCACGGCGACACCCTTGAGATTGGAGCTGACCATCAATTGGCTATCGGCCCCGTCCAGGTTGAGCTGCAACTGATACGGGATGTCGCCGGACACCGGCAATGGCTGGGTGATTTTCAACCAATCTGTCAGCCGCTTGACCGTAACCTGGCCTTTGGCAGTCACCCGCGTACTGATCTTGCCGGGTTTGCCATCGGCGGCGATCTGCGCAGTGATCGGCCGATCAAACGCCTGGGCGGTAATGTTCTGGCCGCTCAGCCCCTTGGCGCTGTCAAAACGGAAGTCGCCCTTGAGCTGGGTCAGGTCCAGGGTCGGCTCGGCCAATTGCAGGCGGGATTTATCGGTCTTGAAGTCCACCACGATTTTCGGCTCGGCGTCCT
Source organism: Pseudomonas nabeulensis (assembly GCF_004682045.1). Lineage (GTDB taxonomy): Bacteria > Pseudomonadota > Gammaproteobacteria > Pseudomonadales > Pseudomonadaceae > Aquipseudomonas > Aquipseudomonas nabeulensis. Next base: position 80,891 of record NZ_QUZT01000009.1, on the reverse strand, counting down.
TGGCCAGCGGAATATCCAGGTCCAGGCTGCCTTGCAGGTCACCCTCGCCTTTCCAACCGGCAAACGTCGACGCCGTACCAATCGGCGCTTCCTGCAGGATTTTCAAACCATCCCCCAGGCCGCCGGCAAAACCACCGGTCAGCAGCAGATGGCTGTCCTTGCCCGCCGGCGCATGGGGAATATTGACGTAGACGTCCTTGACCTTGGTATCGAGCAACTGGCCCTTGCTGGCCAGGATGCGCACGCCGCTTTCCTCGACGAACACCTCACCCTTGACCTTGCTGACGTGGGGCCAGCCCGGCTGGAACGCCAGCTCAGCGTCATGCACCTTGAAGAACAGGCTGATATTGCGCGATGCCGGTAAGGCATCGTGGTTCAGCGAGCCCTGGTACTGGAAGAAACCTTCATCCACCGCGCCCTTGAGAATCGCCGTGCGCAGCCATTCATCCAACGCTGGGCTCAATACGGCCGGCAGGTATTTGGGCGTGAAGCGTCCATCGCCATCGACCATACCGACCCGCAGGTCCATGTAGTCTTCCTGGCTATGATCAAAGTGCAGGCGGATCAGGAAGTCGGCCGCCACCTTGCCCTCCTCGCCGAGCACCTTGATGTACGGGGCGATCAGGGTGAAGCCTTCTTTATCCAGCTTCCATGTCAGCCGTGCATTGGCCTGGATGTACTGCCACGGCTTGGCGAAGATCGGGTCGAGGTGCAGGGAGAAATCCTTGCTGTCCATGCGCAGTTCGCCATGGCCCAGGTCACCACTGATGCTGCCGGACACATTACGCGCCGCCGGTGCGCCGAAGTAGGCGTCAAAACCGATGCGCTCCAGGTTCGCGGCAAAACTGACTTTCTGGTCGGTGGTGTCCTGCGGGCGGAAATCCACCAGCACGTTGCGCAACACCCCGGTGGCTTTCAGGTGTTCGATGGTTTTGGCAAAGCCTTCCGGCAGCGGCGCCAGGGCATTGAGCAACGGCGTGACAGGGGTCAGGTCCAGACGGTCGGCCTGGAGTTTCCAGACTTCCAGGTCTTTGTCAGTGGCCAAGGTTTGCTGCAATTGCAGGTGCGATTCCCAACGGGTATCCCCGAGGTTCATCGCCAACGAATCAAACAGCACCTTAAGGCCGGTCTCACTGCGTTGCAGGTAGGCCGTCAGGGCGAGATTCTCGATATGCACCGGCTTGCGGTCGGCGTAGCTGCCCTTCACTTGTGGCGAATTAAGCCGCACCACCGCGTTTTGCACGGTGCCTTTGGCCCAGGTCAGCCAGAATTCGCCGCCGGCCTTGAACTGCGTGAGCTTCCATTGCTGGGTCAACTTGGCCGGGATCCACTTGGCCCAATCGCTCTGCGGCAGGCTCAGGTAAGCCTGGATTTCAGCGTCCTTCCATTGGCTGGCGCGAATGCGCGTTCGTAGGCTCACGGCCAGGGGCTGGCCATCCGGCAGGGTCACGCGTGCGTCCAGGCGTTGGCGGGTCATGCCGGTGTGCAGGCTCAGGCCCACATAGGTCAAGGTCTTCGGCGCCTGGTCGAAGGGTTGCAAGGTGACCTGGCTGTCGAGCAGCGACACGCGCTTGACCATTTGCATGCGCGTGAGCACCTGCTCCGGGTCCAGCGGCTGGTCGTCCTGTACCGGCAACCCTTGCAGCGCCCAGTGGCCGTCCTTGTCTTCCTTGACGCTGAGTTGCAGGCCACTCACATTCAAATGGGCGATGCGCACTTCGCGCGCCATCAGGCTCGCCCACATATCCGGCACCACTTCGACCTGGTCCAGGCGCAGGGCACTGCTGCCCTCGCCGACCATCACGTCGTGGGCCAGCAAGACGGGGGCAAAACCACTCCAGCGACCTTCGAGGCTACCGATGTGCACGGGCATATCCACCGCAGCCTGGGCCTTGGCTTCAACTTCGGCGCGGTATTCGGCCACCAGCGGGGTCAATTCGCGCCCGAGGCTCACGTACACCGCCGCCAAGACCAGAAACAAAGCACTGAGGCCCAGGCCCCAACGGGTCAGGGCGGCAAAAAAGCGTATAAGACGCTCCATGTCAGGCGACCCTCAAGGCAGAAATAGTTAAGCGAATGGGGATCAGAGCAGCACCACGTCGTATTGTTCCTGGGAATACATGGTTTCGACCTGGAAACGAATCGTGCGTCCGATAAACCCTTCCAATTCGGCAACGTTACCGGACTCTTCGTCCAGCAACCGATCGACCACTTTCTGGTTGGCGAGCACTCTATAACCTTCAGCCTGATAGGCTCGTGCCTCTCGTAAGATTTCCCGGAAAATCTCGTAGCAAACCGTTTCCGGAGTCTTCAACTTGCCGCGCCCCTGGCAACTGCTGCACGGCTCGCACAGCACTTGTTCCAGGCTCTCACGGGTGCGCTTGCGGGTCATCTGCACCAGGCCCAACTCGGTGATGCCGATGATATTGGTCTTGGCGTGATCGCGCTCCAGTTGTTTCTCCAGGGTGCGCAGCACCTGGCGCTGGTGCTCTTCATCTTCCATGTCGATGAAGTCGATGATGATGATGCCGCCTAGATTGCGCAGGCGCAGTTGTCGGGCAATCGCGGTGGCGGCTTCGAGGTTGGTCTTGAAGATGGTTTCTTCGAGGTTGCGATGGCCCACGAACGCGCCGGTGTTGACGTCGATGGTGGTCATGGCCTCCGCCGGGTCGACCACCAGGTAGCCGCCGGACTTGAGTGGCACCTTGCGTTCGAGGGCTTTCTGGATTTCGTCTTCGACGCCGTACAAGTCGAAGATCGGACGCTCACCAGGGTAGTGTTCCAGGCGGTCGGCAATTTCCGGCATCAACTCGGCAACAAATTGCGTGGTGCGCTGGAAGGTTTCCCGCGAGTCGATGCGAATTTTCTCAATCTTCGGGCTGACCAGGTCGCGCAGGGTGCGCAGGGCCAGACCCAAGTCTTCATAGATCACGCTGGGCGCGCCAATGGTCTTGATCTGTGCGCCGATCTGGTCCCACAGGCGCCGCAGGTAGCGGATGTCCATCAGGATCTCATCCGCACCCGCCCCTTCGGCGGCGGTACGCAGGATAAACCCGCCCGCTTCCTTGATGCCTTCGGCGGCCACGCAGTCGCTGACGACTTTTTTCAGGCGCTCGCGCTCGCCTTCATCTTCGATCTTCAGGGAAATACCGACATGGGCAGTGCGCGGCATGTACACCAGGTAGCGCGATGGAATCGACAATTGCGTGGTCAGGCGTGCGCCTTTGGAGCCGATGGGGTCCTTGGTGACTTGCACCACCAGGCTCTGCCCTTCATGCACCAGGGCGCTGATGCTTTCTACCGCCGGGCCTTCACGCAGGGAAATTTCCGAAGCATGGATAAACGCGGCGCGGTCCAGGCCGATGTCGACGAATGCCGCCTGCATGCCCGGCAATACGCGCACGACCTTGCCTTTATAGATATTGCCGACAATCCCACGCTTCTGGGTGCGCTCGACATGCACTTCCTGCAGAACACCGTTCTCTACCACCGCCACGCGTGATTCCATCGGCGTGATATTGATCAGAATCTCTTCACTCATGGCTGGGTCTCGTTCAGGCGTTTTCACAATAGTGACCGATCGCTTATGGCTGGGCGCGCAGGTAAAGCGATCAGCGCGCGGTAAGGTTTTGCCAACAGGGTATGCCGAATTGCTTGAGCAGTTGCGCGGTTTCGCACACCGGCAGGCCTACCACGGCGGAATAACTGCCATTGAGACCGGCGACAAACACCGAGCCCAACCCTTGAATAGCATAGCCGCCCGCCTTGTCCTGCGGTTCGCCACTGTGCCAGTAGGTTGTAGCTTCCTCGACAGAAATGCCGCGAAAACGTACACGACTGCTTACACAAACGGTCTCGGTGCGCTGGCCGTCCGTAAGAGCAATGGCGGTCAACACTTCATGTTCTCGCCCCGCCAGGGCCATCAACATTGCCAGTGCATCGGCTTGGTCCACGGGTTTGCCGAGGATCTTGCCGTCTACGATCACGGCGGTATCGGCGCCCAGCACACAGGCGCCGGCGGTGTTGCCGAGCACAGCAAAACCTGCCGATGCCTTGCCGAGCGCGAGGCGCTCGACATAGGAAACGGCTGATTCATTGGTAAGAGGGGTTTCATCAATAGCGGCACTGACCACGGTGAAAGGCACACCGATCTGGGTCAGCAGTTCACGCCGCCTCGGGGAGCCCGAGGCCAGATAAAGCGAATTCATTGCAGACTCTCCCTGTGGGGCTCGATAACCAGGCAGAGCCTCGCAATCCATTCAATTGATTTTATAGCGACGACGTAACCCACGTAGACCGAAGCTGATCCAAGGCCACAGCAGCGCGCTGACCAAGGCTGGCAGTACCAACGCCAAGGTCGGCTGACGGTTGCCGGTCAAGGCACTGAGCCACAACTGCACCAACTGCGCCAGACCGAAAATCACCAGGATCACCAGGCACTGTTGCCACATCGGGAACATGCGCAAGCGCTGTTGCAACGACAACACCAGGAACGTAATCAAGGTCAGGATCAACGCGTTCTGACCCAGCAAAGTGCCATAGAGCACATCTTCCGCCAAGCCCAGGAACATCGCCGTGACCATGCCGACTTTATGCGGCAGGTTCAGCGACCAGAACGCCAGCAACAGCGCCAGCCAGAGCGGGCGCAGGATTTCCATGAATTGCGGCAGCGGCGAAACGCTGAGCAACAGGCCGATGGCAAAGGTCAGCCAGACGATCCAGCCATTACGCGAATGGGTACTGGCCATTATTCCTCCCTCTGCCGTGTGGTGGCCGGGGCGGTTGCCGGTGGCTTGGCGGCTGGCGTTGTGGCCGGTGGTTTAGTCGCACGCGTGCTGTGGGCCGCAGGCTTGACGGGGGTTGCCACGGGCGCCGCAGTAGCAGGCGGCGCAGGTGGGCCCACGAATGCCGGCTTCGGCACCGTTGCAGGCACGATCGGCGCGACACCGTTTTGCTTGTCTTCCGCTTCCTGGGCCTGGGCGGCGTCATTGGCGCGCTCTTCGGGGGTACGGTTGTCGCTGAACACCAGCAGCAGGTAGCGGCTGCGGTTCAAGGCGGCAGTCGGCACCGCACGCACGATGGCAAACGGCTGGCCGGAATCGTGGATCACTTCCTTCACCGTCGCCACCGGGTAACCCGCCGGGAAACGCTGGCCAAGGCCGGAGCTGACCAGCAGGTCGCCTTCCTTGATGTCGGCGGTGTCGGCGACGTGACGCAATTCCAGGCGCTCCGGGTTGCCGGTGCCGCTGGCAATCGCACGCAGGCCGTTGCGGTTCACTTGCACGGGGATGCTGTGGGTGGTGTCCGTCAGCAACAATACTCGCGAGGTGTAGGGCATCAACTCGACCACCTGGCCCATCAGGCCACGGGCGTCGAGCACCGGTTGACCCAGCACTACGCCGTCGCGCTCACCCTTGTTGATGATGATGCGATGGGTAAAGGGATTCGGATCCATACCAATCAACTCGGCCACTTCGACCTTTTCGTTGACCAATGCGGAAGAATTGAGCAACTCGCGCAGCCGAACGTTCTGCTCGGTGAGGGCCGCGAGCTTTTGCATGCGCCCCTGCAACAGCAGGTTTTCGGTCTTGAGTTTTTCGTTCTCGGCGACCAGTTCGGTGCGGCTGCCGAATTGGCTGGCCACGCCCTGGTAGAGACGTTGCGGCAGGTCGGTGATCCAGTAAGTCTGCATCAACACCAGCGACATTTGGCTACGCACCGGCTTGAGCAGCGCAAAGCGCGCATCGACCACCATCAGCGCGACCGAAAGCACGACCAGCACCAACAGGCGCACGCCCAATGAGGGGCCTTTGGTGAAAAGCGGTTTAATAAGCCGCTCCTCCCAGGCAAATGTTTTCTTTATTCATACGGCATCTAACCGGCCTGGATGCAGATTGAAGAAGATAAACGCCAACAGGCAGCACTGCAAAGTGCTGCCTGCGGGCGAAACATGGGCTCAACAGCAATGACTTATTCGCTGGAGAGCAGGTCCATGGTGTGTTTATCCATCATTTCCAGTGCACGACCACCGCCACGGGCAACGCAGGTCAGCGGGTCTTCGGCGACGATCACCGGCAGGCCAGTTTCCTGGGCCAGCAGTTTGTCGAGGTCACGCAGCAAGGCGCCACCACCGGTCAACACCAGGCCACGCTCGGCGATGTCGGAAGCCAGTTCCGGCGGCGATTGCTCCAGGGCGCTCTTCACAGCCTGAACGATAGTGGCCAGGGACTCTTGCAGAGCTTCCAGCACTTCGTTGGAGTTCAGAGTGAAGGCACGTGGAACGCCTTCGGCCAGGTTGCGGCCGCGAACATCGACTTCGCGCACTTCGCCGCCCGGGTAGGCAGTACCGATTTCCTGCTTGATGCGCTCTGCGGTGGATTCACCGATCAGGCTGCCGTAGTTACGACGCACATAAGTGATGATCGCTTCGTCGAAACGGTCGCCGCCCACGCGGACGGATTCGGCATACACCACACCGTTCAGGGAGATCAGGGCGATTTCAGTGGTACCACCACCGATATCCACCACCATCGAACCGCGGGCTTCTTCAACCGGCAGGCCGGCACCGATCGCAGCAGCCATTGGCTCTTCGATCAGGAACACTTCACGGGCACCGGCACCGAGGGCCGATTCACGGATGGCGCGACGCTCAACCTGGGTGGACTTGCACGGAACGCAGATCAGCACACGAGGGCTGGGCTGCAGGAAACTGTTTTCGTGAACCTTGTTGATGAAGTACTGCAGCATCTTTTCGCAGACGCTGAAGTCGGCGATCACGCCGTCTTTCATCGGACGAATGGCAGCAATATTGCCTGGTGTACGGCCGAGCATGCGCTTGGCCTCGGTGCCGACGGCAACGACACTTTTCTGATTACCATGGGTCCGAATAGCCACAACCGATGGCTCATTCAGGACGATACCGCGCTCGCGCACGTAAATAAGGGTGTTGGCAGTGCCCAGGTCAATGGAAAGATCGCTGGAAAACATGCCACGCAGTTTCTTGAACATGGGGAAAGGACCCTAGGCAACGCGTGGGTAAAAAAGTGCGGCAAACTCTAACAACGACAGGGATTTTGGGCAAGGCGCCAATGTGCTAAATTGGCCGACTTTCTGTGCACCAACCCCCACAATCGCGGCCATATGACCGTAGAAATGCGGTAGTGTTCCGACAATCTAACACACGGACGCCCTCCGTTCTGTTTTCCACTGGAGAATCCCATGGCGCTTGAACGCTCCGACGTGGAAAAAATCGCGCATCTGGCCTCGCTTGGCCTGAATGAAGACGATCTTCCACAGACCACCGCAGCCCTGAACAGCATTCTCGGGCTGGTTGACCAAATGCAGGCCGTGAATACCGACGGCATCGAGCCCCTGGCTCACCCGCTGGAAGCCAGTCAGCGCCTGCGCGCCGACGTCGTGACCGAGCGCAATAACCGCGAGGCTTACCAGTCCATCGCGCCAGCGGTCGAAAACGGCCTGTACCTGGTTCCGAAAGTCATCGACTAAAGGGAAAGAGCCTTTCATGCATCACATGACTCTGGCCGAGATCGCCCGCGGTCTCGCCGACAAAAAGTTTTCTTCCGAAGAGCTGACCAAGACCCTGCTGGCGCGCATCGCCGAGCACGATCCCAAGGTCAACAGCTTCATCAGCCTCACCGAGGAGCTGGCCCTAAGCCAGGCCAAGGCCGCCGACGTGCGTCGCGCCAATGGTGAAACGGGTGCATTGCTGGGCGCACCTATCGCCCACAAGGATTTGTTCTGCACCCAGGGCATTCGCACCAGCTGCGGCTCGAAGATGCTCGACAACTTCAAGGCGCCCTACGACGCCACCGTGGTGTCCAAGCTGGCTGCCGCCGGGGCCGTGACCCTGGGCAAGACCAACATGGACGAATTCGCCATGGGTTCGGCCAACGAATCGAGCTACTACGGCGCGGTGAAAAACCCGTGGAACCTGGAGCACGTGCCTGGCGGTTCATCCGGTGGTTCGGCTGCCGCCGTTGCGGCGCGCTTCCTGCCGGCGGCCACGGCCACCGACACCGGCGGCTCCATCCGCCAACCTGCGGCGTTCACCAACCTTACCGGTTTGAAGCCGACCTACGGTCGCGTATCCCGCTGGGGCATGATCGCCTACGCCTCCAGTCTCGATCAGGGCGGCCCTTTGGCGCGCACCGCCGAAGACTGCGCGATTTTGTTACAAGGCATGGCCGGGTTCGATCAACAGGACTCCACCAGCATCGATGAGCCGGTGCCGGACTACAGCGCCAGCCTCAACACCTCGATCAAGGGCCTGCGCATCGGCGTGCCGAAGGAATACTTCAGCGCCGGTCTCGACCCACGCATTGCGGAGCTGGTGCACAACAGCGTCAAGGAGCTGGAAAAGCTCGGCGCCGTGATCAAGGAAATCAGCCTGCCGAACAACCAGCACGCGATTCCTGCGTACTATGTGATCGCGCCAGCAGAAGCCTCATCGAACCTGTCGCGTTTCGACGGCGTGCGTTTCGGCTATCGCTGCGAAAACCCGAAAGACCTCACCGACCTGTACAAGCGCTCCCGTGGCGAAGGCTTCGGCGCCGAAGTCCAACGCCGCATCATGGTCGGTGCCTACGCGCTGTCGGCCGGTTACTACGATGCGTACTACCTCAAGGCGCAGAAAATCCGTCGCCTGGTGAAGAACGACTTCATGGCAGCGTTTGAACAGGTCGACGTGATCCTCGGCCCAACCACGCCGAACCCGGCCTGGAAGCTCGGCGCCAAGAACGGCGACCCGGTGGCCGCGTACCTCGAAGACCTGTACACCATCACCGCCAACCTCGCCGGCCTGCCGGGCTTGTCCATGCCCGCCGGTTTCGTCGATGGCCTGCCGGTCGGCGTGCAACTGCTCGCCCCGTATTTCCAGGAAGGCCGCCTGCTCAATGTGGCGCACCAGTACCAGTTGAACACCGACTGGCACACCCGCACCCCTACCGGCTTCTGAGGAGAACACTATGCAATGGGAAGTTGTGATCGGGCTGGAGATTCATACCCAGCTCGCCACCCAATCGAAGATTTTCTCCGGTAGCGCCACCACGTTCGGTTCCGAGCCGAACACCCAGGCCAGCCTGGTCGACCTGGGCATGCCCGGCGTACTGCCGGTGCTGAACCAGGAAGCGGTGCGCATGGCGGTGATGTTCGGCCTGGCGATTGACGCCGAGATCGGCCAGCACAACGTGTTTGCGCGCAAGAATTACTTCTACCCGGACCTGCCCAAGGGCTACCAGATCAGCCAGATGGAACTGCCGATTGTTGGCAAAGGCCACCTGGATATCCCGCTGGAAGACGGCACCATCAAACGTGTCGGCGTGACCCGCGCCCACCTGGAAGAAGATGCTGGCAAGAGCCTGCACGAAGAATTCCCGGGCGCCACCGGTATCGACCTCAACCGTGCCGGCACGCCGCTGCTGGAAATCGTTTCCGAGCCGGACATGCGCAGCGCCAAGGAAGCCGTGGCCTACGTCAAGACGATCCACGCGCTGGTGCGCTACCTGGGCATCTGCGACGGCAACATGGCCGAAGGTTCGCTGCGTTGCGACTGCAACGTGTCGATCCGTCCAAAGGGCCAGGTCGAGTTCGGTACGCGCTGCGAGATCAAGAACGTCAACTCGTTCCGTTTCATCGAGAAGGCGATCAACAGCGAAGTACAGCGCCAGATCGAGCTGATCGAAGACGGCGGCAAGGTCATCCAGCAGACCCGCCTGTACGACCCGAACAAAGACGAAACCCGCGCCATGCGCAGCAAAGAGGAAGCCAACGACTACCGTTACTTCCCCGATCCGGACCTGTTGCCGGTGGTGCTTGAGGACTCGTTCCTCAACGACATCCGCGCCACCCTGCCGGAATTGCCGCAGCAGAAACGCGAGCGCTTCCAGGAGCAGTTCGGCCTGTCGGTCTACGATGCCAGCGTCTTGGCCTCCAGCCGCGAGCAAGCCAACTACTTCGAAAAAGTCGTGAGCATCGCCGGTGACGCCAAATTGGCGGCCAACTGGGTGATGGTTGAGCTGGGCAGCCTGCTGAACAAACAGGGCCTGGAAATCGACGAAGCGCCGGTCACCGCCGAGCAGTTGGGCGGCATGCTGCTGCGCATCAAGGACAACACCATCTCCGGCAAAATCGCCAAGACCGTGTTCGAAGCGATGGCCAGCGGTGAGGGCAGCGCCGACGAGATCATCGAGACACGCGGCCTCAAGCAAGTCACCGACAGCGGCGCCATCTCCGCGGTGCTGGACGAAATGCTCGCGGCCAACGCCGAGCAGGTCGAACAGTACCGTGCGGCAGACGAAGCCAAGCGCGGCAAGATGTTCGGCTTCTTTGTCGGCCAGGCGATGAAAGCCTCCAAAGGCAAGGCCAACCCGCAACAGGTGAACGAATTGCTGAAAAGCAAGCTCGAAGGCTGACAGCAATGAATGGTCCGAGTGAGATTTCATGCTCGACTCGGACCCACTGTGGGAACAGCTTGTGTGGGAGGGGGCTTGCCCCCGATTGCAGTGTGTCAGTTGATGATTATTTAGCTGACACACCGCTATCGGGGGCAAGCCCCCTCCCACATAAGTCCCTGCCACCTTTGATATCGGAATACCTTGAATGAAGCGCCTAATTGGCCTCCTGGCTCTTTTTTCCCTGTTGGCCGGTTGCGCCAGCGGTGTCATCGACCCCAACGGCTATGACGAAACCGGCACCGCGTCCTATTACGGCGCCAAGCACCATGGCAACAAGACCGCCAGCGGTGAACCCTTCAACCAGAACGCCCTGACCGCCGCTCATCGGCGATTGCCGTTCGGCACCCAGGTCAAGGTGACCAATCTCAACAACGACAAATCCGTGGTGGTGCGCATCAATGATCGCGGCCCGCATACCCGTGGGCGTTTGATCGACCTTTCACGCAAGGCCGCCGAGCAACTGGGCATGATCAGCAGCGGCACCGCGCGGGTACGCGTGCAAGCCATGAGCAACTGACGATGGAGGCCCGGCCATTTTCGGATTAACCGCCCTCTCCCCCTGGAGCCTGCTGGAATTGGTCAGTGGCCTGGTGCTGCTGATCTGCGGCGCCGAGATCCTGGTGCGCGCCGCCGTGCGCCTGGCGGCCAGCCTCAAGGTGCGGCCATTGATTATCGGCCTGACCGTCGTCGCCTTCGGCAGCAGCGCACCGCAGATGACCGTCAGCCTGCAAGCCACCCTGGCCGGCAATACCGATATCGCCGTGGGCAGCGTGATCGGCAGCAGTATCTTCAACATCCTGGTGACCCTGGGCCTGTCGGCGCTGATCATTCCGCTGCGGGTCTCACGCCAACTGGTGCGCCTGGATATCCCGGTGATGATCCTCGCCGCGCTGCTGGTGTTTGTGCTGGCGGCGAACGAAGCACTCACCCCCGTCGACGGCCTGATCTTGCTCGCGGCCCTGATCGCCTATCTTGGCGTGCTGCATTACCAGACTCGCCACTCCCGCCGACCGCGCACGCTGGATACCGTCGCCCGCGCACCGTGGCTGAGCAGTGTGCTGCTGATGCTCGTCGGCCTGTTGATCCTGGTGCTGGCCGGGCATTTGCTGCTGGGTGCGGCGGTGGACGTGGCCAGCGACCTGGGCCTGTCGGAACGCATCATCGGCCTGACCCTGATCGGCGTCGGCACCTCACTGCCCTGCCTGGCCACCTCACTGATTGCCGCCGTGCGCGGCGAGCGGGAAATCGCCGTCGGCAACGTGATCGGCAGCAACCTGTTCAACCTGCTGGGGGTGCTGGGCTTTACCGCCCTGGTAGCGCCCTCGCCGTTGTCGGTGTCGCCCAACGCCCTGGACTTCGACCTGCCGGTGATGCTCACCGCGACCGTGCTGTGCCTGCCGGTGTTCTATATCGGGTACCGCGTGACCCGCGCCGAAGGCCTGGTGTTCCTGGGCCTGTACCTGGCCTACGGGCTGCACGTGATGGCGTTCACCACCGGCATGCCGCTGGCCACCCGGCTTGAACACCTGATGCTGTATTACGTCCTGCCAGTGCTGGTGGCTTTCCTGTTGTTCAGCACGCTGCGAGCCTGGCGCCGTCAACACAAGAGGGAATCGCAATGACCGATAACAAAAAGCCCGGGGTTGAAATGCGTCGCCAGGTGATGGGCGATGTGTTCGTCGACCGCGCCTTGGGCAATGCCACCGAATTCACCCAGCCGCTGCAGGACTTCGTCAACGAACATGCCTGGGGCAGTGTGTGGAATCGCGACGGTTTGCCGCTCAAGACCCGCAGCTTGATCACCCTGGCCGCCCTCACTGCGCTCAAGTGCCCGCAGGAGCTCAAGGGACATGTGCGCGGCGCACTGAACAATGGCTGCACGGTAGAAGAGATTCGCGAGGCGTTGCTGCATTGCGCGGTGTATGCCGGTGTGCCGGCGGCGATTGATGCGTTTCGGGCGGCGCAGGAAGTGATTGAGGCGTATCAGGCGGATCAGCGGTGACTGTTAGATAGCTATCGGGGGCGAGCCCCCTCCCACCTTTGAATGTATTCACAAATCAAATGTGGGAGGGGGCTTGCCCCCGATTGGCCCTAACACACACCACAAAATTCAGATCCAGCCCCCCGCCTGCAACACAAAAATCCCGATATTGGTGGTCACCGCCGCCATCAACGTGGTGATCACAATGATCGCCGCCGCCAACTCATGATTGCCCTCTGCCGCCCTGGCCATCACAAAACTGGCGGCCGCCGTCGGCGCGCCGAAGTACAGAAACAGAATCCCCAACTCCGGCCCCCGGAACCCCAGCAGCCAAGCTCCGAACGTAGCCACCAGCGGCAACCCGATCATCTTCACCAGGCTCGCACTCAGCGCCATGCTGCCGCTTTTGCGCAATGCCGCCAGGGATAAGGTGCCTCCGATGCAGATCAGCGCCAGGGGCAAGGTCATGTCTGCCAGGTATTTGCCGGAAGATTCCAGCCAACCGGGCAAGCCGATTTGAAATACCGCAAACGGCGTGGCGGCGATCACGCTGATGATCAGCGGGTTGGCGATCACACTTTTGAAGATACTCCACGGGTCGGACTTGATCACCGGGCTGTACACCGCCAGCACAATGGTCGACAGCGTGTTGTAGAACAGGATCACCAGCGCCGCGAGGATCGCGCCGAGGGAAATACCGTAATCGCCATACATGCTGGCGGCCAGCGCCAAACCGATCACGCCGTTATTGCCGCGAAACGCGCCCTGGGTGTAGATACCCCGGTCTTCACGCTTGCACTTGAAGATCGCCCAGCCCCAGGCCAGGGCAAAGCTGAGCAAGGTGGCAACGGCGAAATAGATCAGCAACCCCGGCTTGAGCGCCGAGTGCAGGTCGGCATGCAGGATGCCCAGAAACAGCAACGCCGGCATGGTGACGTTGAACACCAGCGAGGAAGCGGTGTGGATAAAGTTGTCGTTGATCCAGTTGATGCGCTTGAGCAGCACACCCAGAAACAGCATGGCAAACACCGGCGCGGTGATCGTGAGGGTGGTGAGGAAAATAGCCAGCATGCCGGGGAGAACCTTGGTGAGCGTCGTTAGGTGGCTAATGATAAGCCATGCGGACGCGCAGTGCCTGTTAGACCGCTATCGGGGGCAAGCCTCCTCCCACATTCGACCGCATTCTCATGTTGGAAATCGGTCAAGTGTGGGAGGGGGCTTGCCCCCGATGGCCGCGACACGGTCTCAGGTAATCGGCGCAGGATTGAACAACGTAATGTCGTTATACAGCTTGTGCCGCTCCGCCCACGTCTGCTGCTTGCCGCTGGCCACATCCAGGTAGAAGTGGAACAGCTCCCACCCCAATTCCTCAATGCTCGCCCGCCCGGTAGCGATGCGTCCGGCATCAATGTCGATCAGGTCCGGCCAGCGCTGCGCCAGTTCGGTTCGCGTCGACACCTTCACCACCGGCGCCATCGCCAGCCCGTATGGCGTACCACGACCGGTGGTGAACACATGCAAGTTCATGCCCGCCGCCAGTTGCAAGGTGCCGCACACAAAGTCACTGGCCGGCGTGGCACAGAAGATCAGGCCCTTGCCCTTGAAGCGCTCACCAGGACCAAGCACGCCGTTGATCGCGCTGCTGCCGGATTTGACGATGGAGCCCAAGGACTTCTCGACAATATTCGACAACCCGCCCTTCTTGTTGCCCGGCGTGGTGTTGGCACTGCGATCCGCTTCACCCTTGGCCAGGTAACGGTCGTACCAGTCCATTTCCCTGACCAGCTCCTGGGCAACGGCTTCGCTCTCGGCGCGGGAGGTCAGCAGGTAGATCGCGTCACGCACCTCAGTGACTTCGGAAAACATCACCGTCGCCCCCGCCCGCAACAGCAAGTCCGAGGCATAGCCCAGTGCCGGGTTGGCGGTGATGCCGGAAAACGCATCGCTGCCGCCGCACTGCATGCCCAGGATCAGTTCCGAGGCCGGCACGGTTTCGCGACGACGCTGGTCGAGTTTCTTCAAGCGCGTCTCGGCCAGCTCCATGATCTGTTCGATCATTTCGGTAAAACCGTGGCTGGAATCCTGCAACCGGTACAACCACGGCTCGCTCAGGTCAACCGAGCTGTCGTTGTCGTGCATCACCTGCCCGGCCTGCAATTTCTCGCAGCCCAGGCTGATCACCAAGGCTTCGCCGCCGAGGTTGGGGTTGCGCGCCAGATTGCGCACGGTGCGAATCGGGATATAGGCATCGGTTGCCGTGATTGCCACACCGCAGCCGTAGCTGTGGGTCAGCGCCACCACGTCATCGACGTGGGGGTACTTGGGCAGCAATTCGTCCTTGATGCGCTTGACCGCGTGGTCCAGCACGCCCGTGACGCACTGCACCGTGGTGGTGATACCAAGGATATTGCGTGTACCCACAGTGCCATCGGCGTTGCGGTAGCCCTCGAAGGTAAACCCCTCCAACGGCGCTGGGGTTTCCGGTACGTCGGTGGACAGCGGCAAGCTGTCCAACGGCGGCGCAGTCGGCATGCGCAGTTGATCTTCCTGGACCCAACTGCCGCGCGGAATCGGCGCCAAGGCGTAACCGATGGTCTGGCCGTAGCGAATAATCTGACCGCCTTCGGGGATATCTTCCAGGGTCACCTTGTGGCTCTGGGGGATGAAATCCACGGTCACCAGGCCGTCCGGGAACTCGGTCCCGGCCGGTACGCCCTGGTCATTGACCACGATCACTACGTTGTCGCGCTCGTGCAAACGAATGGAGCGCGGCGAGTCGGCATGTTCAATCAACTGCATTACATCGCCCCTCAGGAATGCGCTTCGGTTAGGTTGGTCAACTCAGGCCCCTTGGTTGGCGGCTCTTTGAGTACTACACGTTTGATCGGGCCAACGATGACCAGATAGCTGAACACCGCCACCAGCGCGTTGGCGCCGACGAACACCAGGGCCCACTTGAACGAACCGGTGGTGCTGATGATGTAGCCGATCACAATCGGCGTGGTGATCGACGCCAGGTTACCGAAGGTGTTGAACAAGCCGCCACTGAGACCGGCGATTTGTTTCGGCGAGGTGTCGGACACCACCGCCCAACCCAGTGCGCCAACGCCTTTGCCGAAGAAGGCCAACGCCATGAAGCCCACCACCATCCATTCGATATCCACGTAGTTGCACGCCACGATGCTGCTGGAAATCAGCAAGCCACCGATGATCGGCGCCTTGCGGGCGAAGGTCAGGGAATGGCCTTTGCGCAGCAGGTAATCGGAAATCACCCCGCCCAACACGCCGCCGATAAATCCGCAGATTGCCGGCAACGAGGCAATGAAGCCGGCCTTGAGGATGGTCATGCCACGGTCCTGCACCAGGTACACCGGGAACCAGGTCAGGAAGAAGTAGGTGATGCCATTGATGCAGTACTGGCCCAGGTACACGCCGAGCATCATGCGGTTGGTCAGCAGTTGGCGGATGTAATCCCACTTCGGACCGTCGGTTTTCTTGCCCTTGGCCTTGTCCTGGTCCATATCGACCATCGCGCCATTGGCGGCGATGTGGTTGAGTTCGGCTTCGTTGATCATCGGGTGCTGGCGTGGGCTGTAGATCACTTTCAGCCAGACGCCCGAGAACACGATGCCGATCAGGCCCATCACGATAAACACGTGCTGCCAGCCGAAGCTATAGACGATCCAGCCCATCAGCGGCGCGAACAACACCGTGGCGAAGTACTGTGCCGAATTGAAGATCGCCGAAGCCGTACCCCGTTCAGCCGTAGGAAACCACGCCGCCACAATACGGGCATTTCCGGGAAAGGACGGCGCTTCGGCCAGGCCCACCAGGAAGCGCAGCATAAACAGCGCAACCACCGCGGTGGAGACGCCGAACTCACCGACATAGCCTTGCAGCACGGTGAACAGGGACCAGGTGAAGATGCTCAGGGCATAGACTTTTTTCGAGCCGAATCGGTCCAGCAGCCAGCCACCGGGAATTTGCCCGGCCACGTAGGCCCATCCGAATGCAGAGAAGATATAACCGAGGGTGACCGCGTCGATGCCGAGGTCTTTTTGCAGGCTGGAGCCCGCGATGGCGATGGTGGCCCGGTCGGCGTAGTTGATCGTGGTCACAATGAACAGCATGAGCAGGATCAAATAGCGGACGTGGGTCGGCTTGGTCGCTTGCATGTAGAAGTACTCCCACTAATTATTTTTTTTGCGGGTAATGGTTTTCTGTTTTTTGTCATGGGGACCAGCAGGCATCTGGCCCCCATCAGGTGTTGCGTATTACGAACCGATGTAGCTGGTTTTCACCACGGTGTAGAACTCTTGCGCATAGCGACCTTGCTCACGCGAACCATAGGATGAGCCTTTACGGCCACCGAATGGAACGTGATAGTCCACGCCGGCGGTCGGCAGGTTGACCATCACCATCCCGGCCTGGGAGTGGCGCTTGAAGTGGTTGGCGTACTTGAGCGACGTGGTGGCAATGCCCGCCGACAAACCGAACTCGGTGTCGTTGGCCATGGCCAGCGCCGCCTCGTAGTCCGCAACGCGCACCACGTTGGCCACCGGGCCGAAGATCTCTTCACGGCTGATGCGCATGGCGGCTTCGCTGTCGGCAAACAGCGTCGGCGCCAGGAAGTAACCTTCGGTGTCGCAGGTCACCAGGCCGCCACCGCTCACCAACCGCGCACCTTCGCTTTGGCCGATGTCGATGTACTTCAAGTCCTGGTCCAACTGGGCCAGGGAAACTACCGGGCCAATGTCAGTGCCGCTTTTAAGCGCGTGACCGACCTTGATCGACTTCATACGCTCAGCCATCGCCGCAACGAACTGGTCGTGAATACCGGCGGTGACGATCAAGCGGCTGGAGGCGGTGCAACGCTGGCCGGTGGAGTAGAACGCACTCTGCACGGCCAGCTCGACGGCCTGCTTGAGGTCGGCGTCGTCGAGAATGATCTGCGGGTTCTTGCCGCCCATTTCCAATTGCACTTTGGCCTGGCGCGATACACAGCTCACGGCGATCTGACGACCCACACCCACGGAACCGGTGAAGCTGATGCCATCGATTTTCGGGCTGTTGACCAACACATCGCCAACCACACGACCGCTGCCCATCACTAGGTTGAACACCCCGGCGGGGAACCCGGCGCGGGAGATAATCTCTGCCAGGGCCCAGGCGCAACCCGGCACCAACTCCGCGGGTTTGATCACCACGCAGTTGCCGTAGGCCAGGGCCGGAGCGATTTTCCAGGCGGGAATTGCAATCGGGAAGTTCCACGGGGTGATCAGGCCAACCACACCGAGGGCTTCGCGCGTCACTTCAACGTTGACGCCCGGGCGCACCGACGGCACGTAATCGCCGGACAGACGCAGGCATTCACCGGCGAAGAACTTGAAGATATTACCGGCGCGGGTCACTTCGCCGATGGCTTCGGGCAGGGTCTTACCCTCCTCCCGAGCCAGCAAGGTGCCGAGCTCTTCGCGGCGGGCGAGGATTTCGCTGCCGACTTTATCCAGCGAGTCATGACGCGCCTGGATCCCGGAGGTAGACCACGCCGGGAATGCAGCGCGGGCGGCATCGATGGCGGCGTTGACTTGGGCCACATCAGCCTTGGCGTATTCGCCAATGACATCGGACAACTCCGACGGGTTGAGGTTGACGCAATAATCAGCACCGGCCACCCACTGGCCATTGATGTAGTTATCAAAACGTTGAGCTTGGGACACGAATCTTCTCCTGACGCAAAAGGCCGCTGATTGCTCAGCGGCCTTGTTGATAAGTTATTGCGCGCCTTGCTTGTCGATCAGCGCGGCCAGGGCTTCGTATTCTTCCGGCAGCAGGTCGGTCAGCGGGGTGCGCACCGGGCCTGCGTCATAGCCAACGATTTTTGCACCGGCCTTGACGATGCTCACGGCATAACCGGCCTTGCGGTTACGAATGTCCAGGTACGGCAGGAAGAAGTCGTCGATGATCTTGGAAACGGTGGCGTGATCGTCCTTGGCAATCGCGTGGTAGAAGTCCATCGCGGTTTTAGGGATGAAGTTGAACACCGCCGAGGAGTACACCGGCACGCCCAGGGCCTTGTAGGCAGCAGCGTAAACCTCTGCAGTCGGCAGGCCGCCGAGGTAGCTGAAACGATCACCGAGGCGACGGCGGATCGAGACCATCAATTCAATATCACCCAGGCCGTCTTTGTAGCCGATCAGGTTCGGGCAGCGTTCGGCCAGGCGTTCCAGCAACGGCGCGGTCAGGCAGCAAACGTTGCGGTTGTAGACAACCACACCGATTTTTACCGACTTGCACACGGCTTCAACGTGGGCGGCAACGCCGTCCTGGCTGGCTTCGGTGAGGTAGTGCGGCAGCAGCAGCAGGCCTTTGGCGCCCAGGCGTTCAGCTTCTTGAGCGTACTCGATGGCCTGGCGAGTCGAACCACCGACACCGGCAAGGATCGGCACGCTGGAAGCGCAGGTATCAACGGCAGTCTTGACCACCTGAGAGTATTCGCTGGCAGCGAGAGAGAAAAACTCACCGGTACCGCCGGCAGCGAACAAAGCGGTGGCGCCGTACGGGGCCAGCCATTCCAGACGCTTGATATAGCCCGCCTGGTGGAAGTCACCCTGGGCATTGAAATCGGTCACCGGGAAAGACAGCAGACCGTGGGAGAGGATGGACTTCAGTTCTTGTGGATTCATTATTCGAACACCCTGGGTAAAGACTTTCTGGCGAAAGGTTGTTGTTGGTTTTGGTGATGTCGTACGTCATCGTACAACTATAAATAAATTCGTCAACAGCAATTTTTCGGCACTCACCTCTAAAGCGCCAACGAGTCAATGGCTTAGGGACCGTTGGTCGCAACTGTTATTTCTAACAGTTATGCGCATGGCAGTTCAGTAGGTTAATTGCAGACGAGCCAAAAACTCAGGCCGTGATACTTCTAGGAGGAACTGCCATGACCATTTCAGCGCCACTACTCGATAAAAAACTCAATCAGAAAACGTCCAGCGGCGCCACTGTGGTCCCGGTCAAGGATCTGGTTCTCAAGGTTGCAGACACAACAGTCCTTACACCGTACGACCGTGTCTATGCCGTCTTGATTAAACTAGGGACTGAAATCTGGCGTAGCGAGGGCTCAGGCGTCTACAAGGATGAGGGGCCTGACGCCGATCCCGGAGTGATTGACGAGCCTGGCGAGACTATCCCTGATGACGTTTTGAAACCGCTCCAAGGCCAGGATGTAGAGGTCAAACTGGTCATCGGCGGCGAACGTGAAACCCAACTCGAATCAGCGCCCCTACTGCTGCACATTCAAGTTTGACGGGCAAGACGACCTACCCCCGCTGCGCCTCTGCCTCTTCATGGGCATGGCGCAGTCGCTCGCGGCTGTTGGTCAGGTGCAGGCGCATGGCGGCACGCGCCGCGTCCGAATCCTGGCGAGCAATCGCCTCGTAGATTTCTTCGTGTTCACGGCTCAAGCGACTCATGTAGTGCTGCTGGTCATCGTGGGCCAGGCGCGCCGAATTCAGGCGGGTGCGCGGGATGATGCTAGTACCCAGGTGGGTCATGATGTCGGTGAAATAGCGGTTACCGGTGGACAGCGCAATTTCCAGGTGGAACGCGAAGTCGGAGGCCACTGCATCGCCGTCGTGTGCTGCGCTTTCGTTCAGGGCGTCGAGGGCGGCGCGCATGGCGGCCAATTGTTCAGCACTGCGACGCAACGCCGCCAAACCTGCGGATTCCACTTCCAGGCTGATACGCAGTTCCAGGATCGCCAACACATCACGCAGGGTGACGACCGTGGCAGGGTCGATACGAAAGCCACTCGGGCTCGGTGTATCCAGCACAAAGGTGCCGATACCGTGGCGGGTTTCAACCTGCCCTGCCGCTTGCAAGCGCGAGATCGCTTCACGCACTACGGTGCGGCTGACCCCGTGGGCATCCATGATCGCCGACTCGGTGGGCAGCTTGTCGCCGCGCTTGAGCTCACCGTCGCGGATCTGCTCGGACAACACCGTGACCAATTCCTGGGCAAGGCTGCGACGCTTGCGGGGAAGACGAGGGGCGGTGTTGGTGTTTTCCATGATGAATCATCTTTCTCGGTGAGCTTGAGCACGCATGATAGCCCATGGCGGTTGTACGATCACCGTTCCAGGCCGTTTAGGCAAAAAAATACCCCGACACAGGTCGAGGTATTTTCCAGACTCAGCCAACGGCGAAAGCCAGTTACTTCACCACTTTCAGGCTCGGCCGGCCGCTGGGGCGCGGTGGCTCGGCATCCGGTGGCGGCAGGTCATCGCCGTCTTCGCTTTCGATCGTTTCGTCATCCTCGAAAGGCGACTCCAGATCGAACACCATGCCTTGGCCATTCTCACGGGCGTAGATCCCGAGGATGGCACCAATCGGCACAAATAGCGTATGCGGCACACCGCCGAAACGCCCTTCGAAGCTCACCGCTTCATTGTCCATGTGCAGATGGCGCACTGCACTCGGCGATACGTTCAGCACGATTTGTCCGTCGCTGGCAAAACCCTGCGGTACCTGAACCGCAGGAAATTCGGAATTGACCAGCATGTGCGGGGTGCAATCGTTGTCCACAATCCACTCATAGAGCGCGCGGACCAGGTAAGGTCGACTGGAGTTCATCAACGGCTCCTTAAGCCTTAGCGCATATCGCGTTCGACACCAGACAGACTCGCCTGGAAAGCCTCACGCGCAAACTGGCGCTCCATGTAATCAAGCAGCGGCTTGGCAGGCCGCGGCAATTCAATACCGAGAATCGGCAAGCGCCAGAGTATGGGTAATAGGCAGCAATCCACCAAGCTTTGTTCCTCACTGAGGAAAAAAGGCTTGTCGGCGAACAGCGGCGACACACCGGTGAGGCTCTCACGCAATTCCTTGCGCGCTTGCGTGCGCACGGCTTCTTTGGTCTTTGAATCCAGAATCACATCCACCAGCCCGCACCAGTCACGCTGGATCCGATGGATCAGCAGGCGGCTATTGGCACGCGCCACCGGGTAGACCGGCAGCAAAGGCGGATGCGGGTAACGCTCATCCAGGTATTCCATCACCACGGTCGACTCCCACAACGCCAGGTCACGGTCGACCAGGGTGGGCAGGCTGCCGTAAGGGTTCACTTCGATCAGCTTTGGCGGCTGACGGCCCGCCTCCACACTGATGATCTCGGCGCTGACACCCTTCTCTGCCAGCACGATACGCACTCGGTGGGAATAGTGGTCGGCGGGGTCGGAGTAACAGGCCAACCGATTGGTCACGCCCATGGCGGTCCTCCTCGCTTGAAATTATCGAAAGCTCAAAAACGAGCGCGCCCAGAGAGCATCTCTGTAACAACCGGCTCAGCCAGGTCGCTACGTGTTCAGAGATGCCGCTGGGCGCGCAAGATTAACAGCAATTGCTTACGGTTGGATCAATGCACGTCCTTCCAGTACTCGCGTTTGAGCAGATAAGCGAATACGAAGAAGAAAGCCAGGTACAGCAAGACATACGTACCGATGCGCTGGTGTTGCAGTTTGACCGGGTTGGCCGAGTAGGCCAGGAAGGTCACGAGATTTTTTACCTTCTCGTCGAACTGCTCTTCGTTCAGCGTACCGGTCTTGGGCAGGATGGTCAGTTGATCGCACGCTTCGTGAGTCAAAGGCGTGCCGGTCAGCGGATCATATTGCTTCTTGCCGTCTTCAACGACCTGAACCTGCTTGCATCCTACCACTTGGCGCCCCTGCAGGCCGACCAGAACGTTGGGCATGCCGACGTTCGGGAAGACTTTGTTGTTCACGCCGTAAGGGCGTGCAGGGTCTTCATAGAAGGATTTCAGGTAGTTGTAGAGCCAGTCGGTGCCGCGCACGCGTGCTACCAAGGTCAGGTCAGGTGGCGCAGCGCCGAACCAGGTCTTGGCGTCGGCAGGTTGCATGCCGATGCTCATGTGGTCGCCGATCTTGGCGCCGGTGAACACCGAGTGGCTGAGCATCACCTCATGAGGGATACCCAGGTCATCTGCGACACGCTCGTAACGCTGGAACTTGGCGCTGTGGCAGCCCATGCAATAGTTGGTAAACGTACGCAGGCCATCCTGCATGGCAGCCTTGTCGGACACGTCGATGTCGACTTTTTCCAACTCCGGACCGCCGTGCTCGGCAGCGAAAGACAGCAGCGGCAGGGCCGCAAGGATCAAAGCAACGAATAACTTTTTCATCAGCCAGTCACCCTTTCCGGAACCGGTTTGGTCTTCTCGAGCCGGGTGTAGAACGGCATCAGAATGAAGTAGGCGAAGTACAGGAAGGTGCAGACCTGCGACAGCAACGTACGCTCAGGGGTTGGCGCCAATACGCCCAATACACCCAGGATCACGAAGGCAATGCAGAACACCCACAGCCAGATCTTGCTCAGCCAGCCCTTGTAGCGCATGGACTTGACCGGGCTTCGGTCGAGCCAAGGCAACACGAACAGCACCGCAATGGCCGCGCCCATGGCGATCACGCCCATGAGCTTGTCGGGGATCGCCCGCAGGATTGCGTAGAACGGCGTGAAGTACCAGACCGGGGCAATGTGCTCGGGGGTCTTGAAGGCGTTGGCCTGTTCGAAGTTAGGCTTCTCCAGGAAATAACCACCCATCTCCGGGAAAAAGAACACGATCGAGCAGAACACGAACAGGAACACCACGACACCGACAATGTCTTTGACGGTGTAGTACGGGTGGAACGGAATGCCATCCAGCGGGATGCCGTTCTCGTCCTTGTGCTTCTTGATATCCACGCCATCCGGGTTGTTGGAACCCACCTCATGCAGCGCCAGAATGTGCAGCACCACCAGGCCCAGGATCACGATCGGCAAGGCCACCACATGCAACGCAAAGAAGCGGTTCAGGGTGATGCCGGAGATCAGGTAGTCACCCCGGATCCACTGGGTCAGGTCGTTGCCGATCACCGGAATCGCACCAAACAGCGAGATGATCACCTGGGCACCCCAGTACGACATCTGGCCCCACGGCAACAGGTAACCCATGAAAGCTTCGGCCATCAGTGCCAGGTAGATCAGCATGCCGAAGACCCACACCAACTCACGGGGCTTCTGGTACGAACCGTAGAGCAGGCCACGGAACATGTGCATATAGACGACGATAAAGAACGCCGAAGCACCGGTAGAGTGCAGCAGACGCAGGATCGAGCCGTACTCGACGTCACGCATGATGTATTCGACGGAGGCGAACGCCTCTTCCGCCGAAGGGGTGTAGCTCATCGTCAGCCAGACACCAGTGACAATCTGGTTGACCAGCACCAGCAGCGCCAGGGAGCCGAAGAAGTAGAAGAAGTTGAAGTTTTTTGGTGCGTAATATTTGCTGAGATGGTCTTCCCACATTTTAGTGGCGGGGAAGCGCGCATCGACCCAATCCATGAACTTGCTCATCAGGCTTTCTCCCCCTCGTCGACGCCAATGACAATGACACTGTCAGTCTCGTATTGATGTGGCGGAACTGGCAGGTTCAAGGGTGCGGGCTGGGACTTGTAGACGCGACCGGCCAGGTCGTAATGGGAGCCGTGGCAAGGGCAGAAGTAGCCACCGACCCAGTCCTTGCCGAGGTCGGCAGGAGCAACTTCCGGGCGGAAGGTAGGCGAGCAACCCAGGTGGGTGCAGATACCGATCAGCAGCAAAATCTCTGGTTTGATCGAACGAACTTCGTTCTTGGCGTAGGCGGGTTGGTCGGAGTTCTTCGATTCGGGGTCGGACAACTGACCTTCGATTTTCTTAAGATTCCCCAGGATTTCCTCGGTACGACGAACGATGAAAACCGGCTGGCCGCGCCACTCAGCAATCATCTGCTGGCCTGGCTCGATCTTGCTGACATTCACCTTCACCGGTGCACCTGCGGCTTTCGCCTTGGCACTGGGAAACCATGACCCCACGAACGGGACCGCAGCCCCCACCGCTCCTGCAGCACCCACCACGGATGTGGCTGCTACCAAGAAGCGACGCCGGCCTGCATTCACGCCGTCATTGCTCATTCAGTCCTCTCCCATCAGCTTTTTGGCCTGTTAAATCAGGCGTCTACTAAGTGTTGAATCTTTTACTTATAAAAATTTTGTCGGATGGTAATGAAAAGCCCACACTCTGACAAGGGAATTACCCGAAGGTTGGGTTCCAGGCCTTGTAGTATAGGGGCTCTACAGATGTGGCAAGTTGTCACGGCGATTTTTCTACACAAATCGCAGGCAATAAAAAACGCCCAGCTCCGTGAGGAGGCTGGGCGTTTTTGTGGAACGTAAAGCGAATTAACGCTTCGAGTACTGCGGACGCTTACGCGCTTTACGCAGACCGACTTTCTTACGTTCAACTTCACGGGCATCGCGAGTAACGTAACCAGCTTTGCGCAGAGCGCTACGCAGGGTTTCGTCGTAGCTCATCAGTGCGCGAGTGATACCGTGGCGGATTGCGCCAGCTTGACCACTTACACCGCCACCGATAACGGTGACGTAGATATCGAACTTTTCAACGGTCTCGGTCAGTTCCAGCGGCTGACGAACTACCATGCGGGCAGTTTCGCGACCGAAGAAGTTGTCCAGGGAGCGGTTGTTGATCGAGATGTTACCAGTACCCGGACGCAGGAAAACGCGAGCGGTTGCGGTTTTGCGACGGCCAGTGCCGTAATTTTGAGTCGCCGACATAATGAACTATTCCGTTAAAACTTCAGTTCTTGGGGCTGCTGAGCAGCATGAGGGTGTACAGCGCCCGCATAGACTTTCAGCTTGCGAAACATATCGCGACCCAGTGGGCCCTTAGGCAGCATACCTTTGACCGCGATTTCGATCGGGGCTTCAGGCTTCTTGGAGATCAGGCCTTCGAAGTTGGAAGACTTGATACCGCCTGGGAAACCGGAGTGACGGTAGTACATTTTGTCGCTTGCTTTGTTGCCGGTTACACGAACCTGCTCAGCGTTGATGATCACGATGTAGTCACCGGTGTCAACGTGAGGGGTGTACTCAGGCTTGTGCTTGCCACGCAGACGGCTGGCGACTTCAGTGGCCAGACGACCCAGGGTCTGACCAGCGGCGTCGACGACAAACCAGTCGCGCTGAACTGTTTCCGGTTTTGCAGTAAAAGTTGTCATTCTTTAATAGCCTCAGGGGCCGCCCTGTAAATTAGACGGCGGATCTTACTGAATAGTGCGTACTTTGACAAGTCAAAGGCAGCCGGATACAGACGCTATCGGGGGCTCGGGTCGGCGCGTCCGTTCAACGGCAAGATTCTTCGGCAGGCGGCGCATCACTTCCACTGCAGAAAGAGGTGGGCAATTATGCAGATTGCGAAAAAAAATTCAACCTGCTTTTATGATTGTTTTCCCTGAAGGAGTACCCGATGGATTATCGACAGCTGGGCCGTACGGATCTGAACGTGAGCGCGATAGCCTTGGGCACCATGACCTGGGGCGAGCAGAACAGCGAGGCAGAGGCCTTCGCACAGATCGAGCGGGCGAAGGGCGCGGGGATCAACTTCCTCGACACCGCCGAAATGTACCCGGTGCCGCCCAAGGCCGACACCTATGCCACCACCGAGCGTTATATCGGCAACTATTTCAAAAGCCGTGGCGACCGCGCCGATTGGATCCTGGCCAGCAAGATCGCCGGCCCGGGCAATACCATCGACTACATCCGCGACGGCTACCTGCGCCACAACCGCAAGCACATCGTCGCAGCCCTGGATGCGAGCCTCGAGCGCCTGAAAACCGACTGGATCGACCTCTACCAACTGCACTGGCCGGAGCGCAGCACCAACTTCTTCGGCCAACTGAGCTACCAGCACAAGGACGAGGACGACCTCACCCCGCTGGAAGAAACCCTCGAAGTGCTGGACGAGCAAGTAAAGGCCGGCAAGATCCGTCATATCGGCCTGTCCAACGAAACCCCGTGGGGCACCATGAAGTTCCTGGCCCTGGCCGAAGCCCGTGGCTGGACCCGTGCGGTGTCGATCCAGAACCCGTACAACCTGCTCAACCGCAGCTTTGAAGTGGGCCTGGCGGAAGTCGCCATTCGCGAACAATGCGGCCTGCTGGCCTACTCGCCCCTGGCGTTCGGCATGCTCAGTGGCAAGTACGAGAACGGCGCGCGCCCGGCCAAGGCGCGGCTGACGGAATACAGCCGTTTCAGTCGTTACTTCAACCCGCAGTCGGAGGCGGCGTGCAGCCGTTATGTGGCGCTGGCGCGGGAACATGGGCTGGACCCGGCGCAGATGGCGTTGGCGTTTGTGACGCAACAGCCGTTTGTGACCAGCAATATCATTGGGGCTACGTCGCTGGAGCAGTTGGACAGCAATATCGCCAGTGCTGATCTGAAGCTGTCGAAGGAAGTGCTGGAGGGGATTGAGGCGATTCAGAAGGATCATCCGAATCCGGCGCCTTGATTGATTTGTAGGCCGCCATCGGGGGCAAGCCCCCTCCCACATTTGACTGTATTCACATATTCAGACTTGTGAATACAGTCAGTGTGGGAGGGGGCTTGCCCCCGATGAGGCCCTCAGCAACACCACAAGATCAAAGCGCCCGCGCAATAATCTCCTTCATGATTTCATTGGTCCCCGCATAAATCCGCTGCACCCGCGCATCCGCCCAGGCCCGCGCAATCGGATATTCCCACATGAAGCCGTAGCCGCCGTGCAACTGCACGCACTCATCGAGCACCTTGCATTGCAGGTCCGTGGCCCAGTACTTGGCCATCGCCGCCGTTGGCACATCCAGCTTGCCTTCCAGATGCAGCGCCATGCACTGGTCGACGAACACGCGGCCGATCTGAATTTCGGTGGCCATCTCCGCCAGCTTGAACCGGGTGTTCTGGAAATCCGCAATCGCCTTGCCGAACGCCTTGCGTTCGCGGGTGTATTCCAGCGTCCACGCCAACGCCGCTTCGGCGGATGACAGCGCACCGATCGCCACGGTCAGCCGTTCCTGGGGCAGCTCCTGCATCAAATACGCGAAGCCCATTCCCGCCTGGCCCAACAGGTTTTCCTTGGGCACACGCACGTCCTGGAAAAACAACTCGGAGGTGTCCTGGGCCTTCATGCCGACCTTCTCCAGGCGCTTGCCCTTGTCGAAGCCCGGTGTGTCGGCCTCCACCAGAAACAAACTGGTGCCCTTGGCGCCGGCCTTGGGATCGGTCTTGGCGACGACGATCACCAGCTCCGCCAGATAGCCATTGGTGATAAAGGTCTTGGAGCCGTTGATCACATACTCGTCGCCGTCCAGCACAGCAGTGGTCTTGACCCCTTGCAGGTCGGACCCGGCACCCGGCTCGGTCATCGCAATGGCGGTGACCATTTCGCCGGAGATCAACTTGGGCAGGTATTTGTGTTTCAGCGCCTCACTGCCGTAATGCAGGATGTACGGCGCCACGATGTCCGAATGCAGGGAAAACCCGATGCCGGTCAGGCCCAGCCGGCTGATCTCCTCGATCACCACCGCGCTGTACAGGAAATCCGCGCCCAGGCCGCCGTACTCCTCCGGCAGATGGGAACACAACATGCCCGCCTCCCCCGCCTTGCTCCACAGGCTTCTGTCGATATAACCCTGCTTTTCCCATTGCCCATGGAACGGCGCGGCGTCTTTTTCGAGGAAGGTGCGCACGCTCTCGCGGAAGAGTTCGTGCTCGGGGCTGAACAAGGTTCTGGGGATCATGGCTCACCTGCGGGGATTGTCGGACAAAAACAAGCCCACAGAGACTATGCCGCGAAGGCAGCACGGGACACTGGACACATGCGACAAAAAATAAGACGATCCAGCCGTCTGGTGACCACTTTCCCCTATAAGAATAAATGAAATTATGTCTAACCAAATCTCCACGCCCCTGCGGCGCGTCAGCATTTTGGCCATTGATCGGGTCTTCGCTTCAACCCTCATGCAAGCCAAGGATTTCTTCCACCTCGCCAGCCTGCGTTACGGCAAGCAACAAGGCCTGGGCCTCATCCCCGCGTTCGAGTCACGCCTGGTCAGCCCGGACGGGCAGTCGGTGCGCAGTTTCAGTGATGTGATCATGCCAGTGGACGGCGGCCTGGGCGACGCCGACATCATTGTGTTGCCGGCCTTCTGGGACGACTTCGACGCGCTGTGCACGCGTTATCCCCAAGTGCTGCCATGGCTGCGCGAGCAACACGCCCGCGGCGCCGTCCTCTGCGGCGAGGCTACTGGCGTATTCTGGCTGGCCGAAGCCGGTTTGCTCGATGGCAAGGAGGCGACCACCTATTGGCGTTTTTTCAACGCGTTCAGCGAGCGCTTCCCACGGGTTCAACTGAACCAGGACAAGCACCTCACCGACGCCGACAACCTGTATTGCGCCGGTGGCACCACCTCGGCCTGCGACCTGTACATCTACCTGATCGAACGCTTCTGCGGCGCCAACATCGCCCAAGCCGTGGCCCGCGACATTCTCTATGAAGTACAGCGCAGCTATTCACCGGGACGCATTGGATTTGGCGGGCAGAAACTGCATCAGGATGTGATCATCCTGCAGATCCAGCACTGGCTCGAAGAGCACTTCGCCGACAAGTTCCGCTTCGAGGACGTGGCCCGGGAACATGGCATGAGCATCCGCAACTTTATGCGCCGCTTTCAGACCGCGACCGGTGACAAGCCGCTGCATTACCTGCAACGCCTGCGTATCGAGACCGCCAAGGGCTTGCTCTCGGGCAGCCGCAAGAGCATCAAGACCATCAGCTACGAAGTGGGGTATGACGATGCGAGTTTCTTTGCGCGGTTGTTCAGGCAGCACACGGAGTTGTCGCCGAACCAGTATCGGCAGCAGTTTCAGCAGGCTGCGTAGCGGTAAAAAATGTGGGAGGGGGCTTGCCCCCGATGACAGAGTGTCAGTCACTGCATATGTGACTGATAAACCGCTATCGGGGGCAAGCCCCCTCCCACATTTGATTTGCGTTGTTCTTAAGGTTTGTGCCCGCGCGACAGGAACTCGTGGGACTGCATTTCCAGCAAGCGGCTGAGGGTGCGCTGGAATTCGAAGGTCAGGCGACCGCCGGTGTACAGATCCTTGAGCTCAACTTCCGCCGAGATGATCAGCTTGACGTTACGGTCGTAGAACTCATCGACCATGTTGATAAACCGTCGCGCGATATCGTCGGTGGTCACGCCCATCTGCTCCACGCCGCTCAAGATCACCGCGTGGAAGATCTTGCCCAGTTCGATGTAGTCGTTCTGGCTACGCGGGCCGTCGCACAGGGCGCGGAAGTCGAACCAGGCCACGTCATCGCAGGTACGCAGGGCGACGATTTCGCGGTTCTCGATCATCAACTTGTCGTTTTCCACCGCCTGGGTGCATTCCGGCGTCAGCGCGCGGAAGCTCTTTTTCAGGCTGTCGTGGGCCGCTTCGTTCAACGGGAAGTGGAACAGCTCCGCTTGCTCCAGGTGACGCAGGCGGTAGTCGACGCCGCTGTCGACGTTGACGATCTCGGTGTTCTGCTTGATCAGCGCAATGGCCGGCAGGAAGCGCGCACGTTGCAGGCCATCCTTGTACAAGCCGTCCGGCACGATGTTCGACGTGGCAACCAGGGTCACGCCGTTCTTGAACAGTTCTTCCATCAGGGTGCCAAGGATCATGGCGTCGGTGATGTCGGAGACGAAGAATTCATCGAAGCAGATCACCCGCGCCTCGTCGGCGAAACGCTTGGCGATGATGGTCAGCGGGTTTTTCTCGCCCGGCAGGGTCTTCATTTCTTCGTGCACGCGCTTCATGAAGCGGTGGAAGTGCGTCCGTACTTTTTCCTTGAACGGCAGCGCTTCGAAGAAGGTGTCGACCAGGTACGTCTTGCCCCGGCCCACGCCGCCCCAGAAATACAGGCCTTTGACCGGGGTGTGGTCTTTCTTGCCAAACAGCTTGCTGAGCATCCCTGGCTTGCTTTGCGAAGCCGCGACGAGGTCGTCATACAGGCGCTGCAAATGGCGCACCGCCGTTTCCTGGGCCGCGTCGTGGAAGAATTCAGGGCGTTTCAGATCAGCTTGATATCGTTCTAGGGGCGTCATAATTTCGTTAGCAAGGCAACAAAAACGGGCCGTCACTGTAACGACGGCCCTGATTAATGGCAATCAACCCTTGGTCGGGTCAATCTTCGAGAGGGGTCAACGCGACGCGCAAAGCGGTGATGGCAGCGTCGCGCGACGCTTCGTCGGTGAACGCGGCGCTATCGGCGACCACTGCGCCGTCCAGCCATACGCTGAAACCCAGGGCTTCAGTGCGTACGTCCAGCGCGTCACCGCTTTGCAATTGTTTGGTCACAGCACCCGCGGCCTTGCCGTCGACGAAGTTGCGCGACAACAGCAATTGCTCGCCATCGGCCGCCAGCAAGCGGAAGCGGAAGCTACCGTCAGCTTCGCGGAAGCTCACGAAACGCGCGGCTTTCGCGGCTTTCTTCTTGGCCGCTACCGGAGCCGCCGTCTGGTTGACGAACGAACGCAGGCCCACCGCTTCACGCAGCTCAGCCAGGAACGGTGCCGCCACGGCGCGGGCTTTCTTGGCGCCGATCAGCAGCAGATCTTCCATGTCCGATGGGCGCGACATCAGTTGATGGTAACGCTCGCGGGCTTCGCCCAATTGGCCGTCCAACAGCTGGAACAGACGATTCTTCGCCTCGCCCCAGCCCAGGCCTTGCAGCAGCTCGGCACGGAATTCTTCTTCCTGGGCCTTGCTGGCAAATGCCTGGTACAAGGTGAACAGGTGGGAGTTGTCCGGGTCCTTGGCTTCGCCCGGCGCGCGGGAGTCGGTGACGATGCGCGAGATGGCGTCCTTCATGTCCTTGGCGCTGGTGAACAACGGGATGGTGTTGTCGTAGCTCTTGGACATCTTGCGACCGTCCAGGCCCGGCAAGGTGGCGACGCTTTCTTCGATCAACGCCTCGGGCATGGTGAAGAATTCTTTACCGTTGCCAAACAGGTGGTTGAAGCGCTGGCCGATGTCGCGCGCCATTTCCACGTGCTGGATCTGGTCACGGCCGACCGGCACCTTATGGGCGTTGAACATCAGGATGTCCGCCGCCATCAGCACCGGGTAGCTGTACAGGCCCATGCTGATGCCCGCATCCGGGTCTTCGCCGGCTTCCACGTTCTTGTCCACCGAGGCCTTGTACGCGTGGGCGCGGTTGAGCAGGCCCTTGGCGGCAACGCAGGTGAGCAACCAGGTCAGCTCGGGGATTTCCGGGATGTCGGACTGGCGGTAGAAGGTCACCCGGTTCACATCCAGGCCACCGGCCAGCCAGGTCGCGGCGATTTCCATACGCGAGCGCTGGATGCGCTGCGGGTCATCGCATTTGATCAGGGCGTGGTAGTCGGCCAGGAAGTAGAAGGAGTCGGCATTGGCGTCCTGGCTGGCGAGGATCGCCGGGCGGATCGCACCGGCGTAGTTGCCCAGGTGCGGCGTGCCGGTGGTGGTGATGCCGGTGAGGATACGGGTACGAGTCGTCATGGGTAATCGCTTATCAGACTGCTATCAATTCGAGAGGCGCGCCAGCACCAGATCCTTGAGATCGGTGAGCTTGCCATGAAAAAAGTGCCCGCATTCTGCCACTTTCAGCAGCTCATGGGGGCGATTCAAGGCGGCGGACCAGTCGTAGACCAGCTGCGGGTCGACCACTTCGTCGGTTTCCGGCTGGATCAGGGTCAATGGGCAGCCCTGTGGCAACGCATCGGAATCGCGCAGGCGCATCACTGCTGCGGCGACCATAAACAGGTGGGCAAGTTTTTCGCCCTTGGCTTCCAGGCGACCGCCGAGGCTGGCAGCCACGTAGCCACCGAAGGAAAAGCCGAACAGCGTGATCGGCAGGTCCGGGTGTTTTTCCCGCAGCCAGGTGGCGGCCGCTTCGGCATCGTCCACTTCGCCGGTGCTCATGTCGTGCACACCGGCACTGGCGCCAACGCCACGGTAATTGAAACGCAAGGTAATCAAACCGGCATCGCGGGCGGTGCGTTGCAGGGTCGATACGACTTTATTGAGCATGGTCCCACCCTGCACCGGGTTGGGGTGGCAGATCAGCGCCAGGCCCCGTGGTTCGGGGTGATCCAGGTACAGGGCTTCCAATTGGCCCACCGGGCCATCGATCAAAACGGGGGTTTCACGCATGAGCAAGGAATGAACTCCGTGACCTCTCAAAGGGTCGACTCGTCTAGCTAAAAGTCTGTGCATGGCATCATTGCGAGCTTAATCGCGGTATACAGCGCAGGTTTGAGCCGTTAACGTAAAGCAAAGCCGTTTATAGAGGAAGGACTCGTGGAACACTCGCTCTTAGTTTGGTTGTTGCCGACTCTTGCCCTGGTTGCCGGTGTCGCCATTGGATTCCTGGTTGCTCGCCTGCTGCCGAATGCCGCGCCTAACCGCACGCAGCGTCAGTTGGATGATATTCAGGAACGTTTTGACAGTTATCAGAACGAGGTTGTTACCCACTTCAACAGCACCGCCAACCTGGTCAAGAAACTCACCCAAAGCTACCAGGAAGTACAGGATCACCTCGCCGACGGTGCCAACCGCCTGGCCCTCGACGACATCACCCGTCAGCGCCTGCTGGCCGCGCTGCATTCCGATGCACCGCAAGCACCACGTGAGCGCCTGACCCCACCGCGGGAAAACCAGGAGCCACCACGGGACTACGCGCCAAAAACGCCGAACGCCCCTGGCATGCTGGATGAGCATTACGGCTTGAAGAAGTAAGTTTTCTTCCAGCAATCAAAAAGCCCGGCTGATCGATGATCAGCCGGGCTTTTTGTTAAGTGCTCACTCTCAAGAACACAGGAGATCAAATGTGGGAGGGGGCGAGCCCCCGATGGCTGCCTGTCAGTTACAGATGTTGTGACTGACCCACCGCAATCGGGGGCAAGCCCCCTCCCACATTAATCGAGTACACCCTTAGGCCGGTTGCTGTTCCTGCAACCGCCCACCCTCAATCCGCACATGCCGCCCATGGAAGCGCTTGAGGCTGCTGCGATGGCCCACGCTGACAATGCTCAACCCCGGCAACTCATCAATCAGCGCCTGGTACAACGTCGCCTCATCCTCTTCATCCATGGCCGATGTGGCTTCGTCCATGTACAGCCATTGCGGCGCAAACAACAACGCACGGGCAAAGGCCAGCCGTTGTTGCTCGCCCGGTGAGAGCATGCGTTGCCAGTGGTTGGCCTCATCCAGGCGATTGACCAGATGTGGCAACCGGCAGGTGTCCAGGACCTGTGCATAACGTTCAGCCGGGTAAACGCTGTCGTCCTGTGGATAACTCAACACGGCTTTTAAAGTACCAATAGGCAAGTAAGGCTTCTGCGGCAGGAACAGATAGCGCGCCGCTGGCAACAGAATACTGCCGTGACCCGCCGGCCACAGGTGGCCCATCGCACGCAGCAAGGTGCTTTTGCCGCTGCCGGAACGCCCGCTGAGCATCACGCGCTGGCCTGGCTCTACGCTCATGTCGGCGCTGGTCAGCAGGTGACGGCCATCGGTCAGGTCCATGCCCAAGCCTTGCACCACCAGGCGCTCGCCTTCGGGGCGTACATCAATCGCCGGTGGGCGCTGCTCGTTGTCACTCATGGCCTGATGAAAACTCAGCAGACGATCACTGGTGGCGCGCCACGAAGCCAGCTCCGAATACGCACTGATAAACCAGCTGAAATTCTCCTGGACGTTGCCGAACGCCGAGTTGATTTGCATCAGTTCGCCCAGTTCGATCTTGCCGGTGAAGTAGCGCGGCGCAGCAACGATAAACGGGAAGATGATCGCGATCTGGCTGTAGCCGGCGGTGAAGAAGGTCAAGCGCTTGGACACTTTCATGATGTCCCAGAAGTTGTGCCAGACCTTGCCAAAGCGAGCGCTCAAGCGCTGGTTTTCATTCGGCTCGCCGTTATACAGGGCAATGCTCTCGGCGTTCTCCCGCACCCGCACCATGGAGAAACGCAGATCCGCTTCGAAGCGTTGTTGTTGGTTGCTCAGGCCGATCAAGCGACGGCCGATCAGATGCGTCAGCCAACTGCCCACCGCCGCGTACAACAGCGCGCACCAGAACATGTAGCCAGGAATCGTGATACCGAATACTTCGATACTGCCCGACACGCCCCACAGAATGATGGAGAACGACACCAGGCTGACCACATTGCGCAGCAGGCCAAGGCCAAGGCTCAAGGTGCTGGAGGTGAAGTTGTTGAGGTCTTCGGAAATCCGCTGGTCCGGGTTATCGGTGTAGCCGCCCTGCTCCAGCTGGTAGTAGTTTTTGTCGGCAAGCCAGCGGGCGAAGTGCTTTTCGGTGAGCCAGGCACGCCAACGAATGGTCAGCATCTGGGTCAGGTACAAGCGGTACACCGCGCCGAGAATCGCCACGGCGGCGATCCCGCCGAAGTAACCGATCAACTGCCAGAAAGCCGCGGTGTCCTTCTTTTCCAGGGCATTGTAGAAGTCTTTATACCAGTGGTTGATCCACACGGAGATCGCCACACTGAACAGCGACAGGCCAATCACCGCCGCCAATAGCAACCACGCCTTACCCTTCTCTTCACTGCGCCAATAGGGTGTGATCATCGCCCAGGTACGGCGAAAAAATTGCCCACGCACCGCGTCATTGACCGCGGAATACTCTGCGTTCTGATTCATCGTTCAGGCTCTGTAAGAAAATGTGACAGGCGTTTGAACCGATCATAGACGATCGGTTCAAGGCTCCGTGCGGCCTGAGCGAATTGTTCAGACTACGTTCAGCGGCGAACCGGACGCTTCTGCAACTTACGCTGCAAGGTGCGGCGATGCATGCCCAGGGCGCGGGCAGTGGCGGAGATGTTGCCTTCGTGTTCAGTGAGCACGCGCTGTATGTGTTCCCACTGCAGGCGGTCCACCGACATCGGGTTTTCCGGCACTAGGGTATCCAGGTCGGCATGCTCGGACAGCAACGCAGCCAGCACGTCGTCGGCATCCGCCGGCTTGCACAGGTAGTTGCATGCGCCGCGCTTGATCGCCTCGACGGCGGTGGCAATGCTGGAGTAACCGGTGAGGATCACCACGCGCATTTCCGGGTCGAGTTCCAGCAGCTTGGGCAGCAGCACCAGGCCGGAGTCGCCGTCCATTTTCAGGTCGAGGGCGGCGTAGTCCGGCAGGTCGGCCTGGGCGATAGTCAGGCCCTCTTCGGCAGAACATGCGGTGCTTACGCGAAAGCCGCGACGGCTCATGGCGCGCGCCATCACGCGGGTAAAGGTGGCGTCGTCATCTACCAGCAGCAGGTGCGGCAGTTCTTCGCCTTCGACTTGGATCTCGTCACTCATCGATATCTCCTCGTGCGACACGGGGCAGGCGCAGCTCGGTGAGCGTGCCGCCTTCCTCATGACTATAGAGCTTCACTGAGCCGCCCGCGCGGGTCACGCTGGCCTTGCTCAAAAACAGGCCCAGGCCGAAGCCTTTGCCCTTGGTGGTAAAGAACGGTTTGCCGATTTGCTCGGCAATGGCCAACGGCACGCCCGCGCCGTGGTCACGAATGCTGATGGTCACGTCTTCGGCATCCCAGTCCAACTGTACGCCCAAGCCTTCGGGGCAGGCGTCGGCGGCGTTGTTCAGCAGGTTGAGCAGCGCCTGGGTCAGGTCCGGCGGCGGCGCCATGCGCGGCACAGCGCCCTGCCCCAGCAGGTTGAAGCGATAGCTGGCTTCGGGCCGCATCAGGTGCCAGCGGTTCAGGGCTTCGTCGAGCCACTGGGTCACGTCCTGCATTTCCACCGCCAGGCGGCGATTGGCTTCGGCGGCACGCACCAGTTGTTGCAAGGTCTGCTTGCACTGCTTGACCTGTTCGCGCAGCACGCCGAGGTCTTCCTGCAACGCCGGGTCGTGATGATCCTGGGTCATTTCGTTGAGCAGCACGCTCATGGTCGCCAGCGGGGTGCCCAACTCATGGGCGGCGCCGGCAGCCTGGGTGGCCACTGCTAACAATTGCTGGTCGCGCAGGCCTTCTTCGCGACGGATGGCGCGCAGTTCTTCCTGGCGACGCAGCTCTTCGGCCATGCGTGCGGCGAAAAAGGTGATGACTGCGGCGGACAGGGCGAAGCTCAACCACATCCCGTAGATCTGCAGGTTTTCCCGGGCGATGGGGAAGGTTTGCAGCGGATAGAAGCGCGCCAGCAACAGGGTGTACAACGTCAGGGCGATCCCAGACAGCACCACCGAGTAGCGCCATGGCAAGGTCACCGCGGCAATCGTCAACGGCACCAGGTAATACGACACGAACGGGTTGGTGGAGCCACCGGAAAAGTACAGCAGCACACTGTGGATAAACAGGTCACAGGCCAATTGCAGCGCGTATTCCAGTTCGGTCACCGGCCACGTGGTGCGCAGCCGGATGGCGGTGAACACACACAGCACGGTGGAGAAGGCCAGGGTCACACCCAATTGCAGCCACGGCAGCGGCAGCAGGTCGAACCAATAGGCGAGCCCGACGGAGCCGGCTTGTGCGGCCAGGACCAGGGTGCGAATGAACGTCAGGCGCCATAGGTTCTGGCGAGTGGCGGAAGTCAGTTTTACGGCGGCGAGCATGAGCTCTCCCGGTGAGCGCTGCGGGTGGATCGGCGCAAGTATAAACGAAGCAGGCCCGCCGACACGGCGTGTGTGGCTCTTTGCCGCAGGCCGGGCAAATGACCGTTCGTCGCCACTCGCGTAATTGTTGCGAATGTGTAAACCCGAAGAACCGGATGCCACCGTCTACAGTCATACCGAACACGCTATGCCTACACGGCATCCTCAAGGAGCTCAAATGTCTCGTTTCACTCGCAGTGCAGCCGTTATCACCCTCAGTGCCGCCACCTTTGCCAGCCTCCCCGCATTGGCCGCCGACGCTCTGAACTACAACCAGATTTCCCTGCGCGCCGAGGTCAGCCAGGAGGTGGCCCGCGACAAAATGATCGTGACCCTCTACACCGAATCCCAGAACAGCGACCCGGCCAAGCTCGCCGCCGAAATCACCACCACCATGAATAAAGCCCTCGGCCAGGCCCGCGAAGTCAAAGGCGTGACCCTGCGCCAGGGCAGCCGCAACAGCTACCCGATCTACGACAGCAAGAACCAGAAGATCACTGGCTGGCGTGAACGCGCCGAGCTGCGTCTGGAAAGCGCGGACTTCCCGGCGCTGTCCAAACTCACCGGCGAGCTGCTGAACACCCTGAAAATGGACAGCATGGACTTCGCCATCGCCGACGCCACACGCAAGACCAGTGAAGACGCGCTGCTCAAAGACGCCGTCGCAGCATTCAAGGCGCGTGCGCAATTGGCCACCGATGCCTTGGGCGGCAAGGGTTACAAAATCGTCAACCTGAACTTCAACACCAACGGTTATCCACAACCCTATGCCCGTGGCGGCATGATGATGAAAGCGGCCATGGCGGATTCGGCGCCGACACCCGAAGTAGAAGCCGGCACCAGCCAGGTCAATATGAGTGCGGATGGCGTGATTGAAGTGCTGCAATAACCACTGTACTCAGCGGCAGAAAAGGCGCATCCCTTCAAGGTTTGCGCCTTTTTTTTTGGGAGAGGCTTCATACGGCAAGGTCACATACCGCAGCACATCCGTTGGAATCAGTCACCCGGTTTTCACGACACAAACAACGCCGCAGCTACAGGGAGTGCTGCCCAGGCGTTCGTTTAACTCACGAGAACCGAATTTATGTCTATCTCTCCCGTTCACCCCATCTCTCCCTTGCAACGACACCCCGGCGACTCACCGATATCATCAGCCAGTACACAGGCGTCACAAAACCAGCCCGTCGCCCCCCCATCGCCTCACGAGACAGCGCTGCTCAACGCCTACCTGGAAGCCGTGCAGCGCAAAATTCTACGTAGCGATCCCGGCCTTATAAAGGTTCCATCCCAAAGCACATTGGGCCAATGGCTTGAATTGTATCGAGCGCAAGTGGAGCACCCGGTTGTCCAAGGCTGGCTGCGCGACCAGAAGATCGAGGCATCCGCCCTGCTTTCAGTCGACCCGTCCAAAGGCACGCTGTCAGCCGAGGCCGACGGAACACTCAAAACGTTTTCGCTCTCGGACACGTCTGGTTGGGGGCAGATCTCAGCCCCTCTGCTGGCCGCTGCCAAGGTGATAGCCCCGGAAGACAAAGGCGGGTTGCGTGTGCGATTCGGCAACGGTTTTAATCAGGTCAGCGCGAAGGTGGTCGCGAACTTCCAGGGTATTGCTCTCCCTTCGAAGCGCTCCCAGGCCAGCGAGCAAATCAGGCACCTGGAGCACCAGAAAGCGTTCGACCCGATCCCGGCGGACGACCGCGTGCGCCCAGCCAGCAGCCGATCAGCGCACGCCCTGGACGTGCAAAAACAGAATGCCGCCAGGTTCTACAGCACGGCCCCGCAAGCCCTGGAGTACAAGCGCTTGGCGGTGGACGTGGCCACTCAGTTGCCCAATACGCGGGAGGAAGCCAAGCAGTGGGCGCAGAAGTTGATTTTCGAATTGACCGGCAAGCAAGTCGATGCCGATACGATCTATCTAAACCGCTTCAAGGGCGCCAACACCCCGCTCAGCAATGACACGGCGACCGTCACGGGCTGGGAACACCTCAATGAAGAACCCTATTCCTCGTTGCGCCTGCCGGATGCCCTGCTGAAAAACTTCAATGAGCATGACGGCGTGCCCGGCAATCTGGACCTGGAAGCCGGTTTGTACCTGGCCGGTCCAGGCCAAAGTACCAAGGGTGGATACGGCGCCCACAACCAATTTCCCCTCGCGCCTTCCGCGCTCATGCATGCCAGTTGGAAAACCGACTTCCAGACGCAGATGACCCAGAAAATCGACAACTTCTGGAGTGCCCATACCGAGAACTACCAGACCGCGATAAAAGGAGAGTTCGCCTACCAGGCGCGCAAGCAACTCACGGCTTACGAAGGCAAGCCAACCGCTGAACAGGCACTGCAAGCGCCCGAACATAAATTCACCCGCGAAGACTACCGCTTGGTCATGGGCGCCGCGTCCAACCTGCCACTCGACGAGAACACGCCGCTAAGCGTTGAGCAGCTCAAGGCCGAGGCTCCCGTCAACGGTCTCGTTCGCACGCATGGGTTGAACATCCAAGGCTTTACGTCCAGCGACATTGTGCGATTCAGCGCTGCCGACGGTGGTCGACAAGTGCTCTATATACCGGGTGCCGAGCCGTCCTTTTTAAGGTTCGACTCCATGGACACACTGAACCAGTGGGTGGTTGACCAAACCAGGGATCCGAAAAAACGCGAAGCACTGGTCGCTCACTTTCCGTTGAGCTACCGCCAGGACCATGAAGCCGGGTTTGCGGCCAAAGCGGCCAAGGTGTTGATGCCCGTACTGTGGTTCACGCATGTTGGCGAAAAAACCGAAGGGCTGGACACGCTCCTTGAAAAAATGGCCAACGGAAAATTGAATGGCCCAGCCATCAATGACAGCCACGCGGCCATTGAAGGCGATGTGTTCTCCACCCTGGCAACCGCCGCCAAAGAACGCATGAACAGCGATGCTGACGTTGTGATCAAGTCCAACAGCGAAGTGATTCGCGACACCTGGCTGAACGACATCACCGTAGCCGCAGGCCTGCTGGCCAAGCTGGCGCCCATTGCTGCGCCGGTCGCGGCGCTGGCTGTTGTCACCGGATTGAGCGAAGTGGCGCTGGGGGCGGAAAAAGGGTCATCCGGCGATACCGAGGCCGAGCGCAAGGACGGTGCGTCCAAGGCATTCGATGGGGTGCTGAACACGTTGTTTTCGGCCGCGGCCAGCGGAT
Source organism: Pseudomonas nabeulensis (assembly GCF_004682045.1). Lineage (GTDB taxonomy): Bacteria > Pseudomonadota > Gammaproteobacteria > Pseudomonadales > Pseudomonadaceae > Aquipseudomonas > Aquipseudomonas nabeulensis. The sequence continues at coordinate 40,702 of NZ_QUZT01000009.1, read as the reverse complement.
CGGTGGAGGACCCCTTCGCTGTACCGCAGGAGCCCCCGCGCGCCCTTGCCCCAGGCGAGCGGCCCCGGATTGAAAGTGCCCCGGCGCTCCCCGAAGTCAACCGGTTGCAGCCCAGCCAAGCGGGAAATATCAGCGCCTACGCAGTACCGAACGGTGAGCAACTTATTGAAAACGCCACCCGTAATGGAAAAGGCATTTATCAGGTAAAAGATCAGGCATCAGGCACAGACCATTGGTTTATCCGATACACCGATGCGACCGGCGTTCGTCAGGTGTTTGAGATCAAAGGTGACTTCAAGCCAAGCAATGATTACGTGCAAGTCATTGACCGTGACACAGGCAAGCCGGTGATGACCGTTCACGCAACAGCTGACGGCGAATGGGCGCGAGGTATCGGCCCAGGCGGGAAGTGGCCGTGGAGCAAACCGTCGCGACCATCGGTAGATGAAACCAAGGCAGCGCCAAAAATCTCCGACGCATTTGTTGATTTGGAAGGCAAAAAAATCAAAGGTGCCGAACAGATCGATGACTATTTGAAAATGGACGACAACGTCACCTATGACTACTCCAACCGCAATATTGAAGAAAACGGCGTCATAAAATCCAAAATCGGCGTTTCCTGGAACCTGGCAGAAGACAATTTCAAGGTCGATACGATAGAGGCCGCCGGCCCCTCGGACTTCAGTGCCAGCGAGTATTCGGAACAATTCACCAAGGACCTCTCGCGCTTCAACTACTCAGTCGTCGTCAAGGAAGGAGCGAATGAAGTGCGTACCGAGCTCAAGAGCACGGCGCAAGACGGCCTGGAAAAAACAGCGGAAAGACTCCGCCAATTTGAAACGCTGGTGCCTGATCCCATGTTGCGGGCACGTATTTCCGAGGTGGCTCATCAAGGCTCCCTGGCGCCGGCCTCGAACTATCTGAACCAGGATTCCACCGGACTGCAGGACGGGTTTTACCTGGGCGGCAAGGACACGGAGATCATCATCAGATATGACGCCAGCGCGAACCGCGCCAACGTCAACTTTGTGAGCAAGAACACCATCAGCCAGCCGGAGGCTGATCGATACAAAATACCGGAGGTTGAAATCACCACCAAACGGACTTTTACAATCACCGAAAGCAATGAGATCAAGGACGCCGCCAGGGTTTACGTTATCGACAAACACGCGCCGTCCAACATTGAGTTCACGCTCGTGCTGAAATGATTATTTAAACATCCCCCTGAACGGCGGTAACCTCGGTTAACGCCGTTTTCGTTTGGGCAGGCTAACCCTGCCACTTCAGGGGTCTACATGGAAAGAATCACCTTCAAACCGCTGCTCCTCGCCGCCGGCCTGCTGGCATTCATGCCGATGGCCCAGGCCGCCACCACCCTGGTCTACTGCTCCGAAGCCAGCCCCGCCGGTTTCGACCCTAGCCAGTACACCAGCGGCACCGATTTCGATGCTTCCGCCGAAACGGTGTTCAACCGCCTGACCCAGTTCAAACGCGGTGGCACCGAGGTCGAACCCGGCCTGGCGACAAGCTGGGACGTGTCGAAGGACGGCCTGGCGTATACCTTCCACCTGCGGGATGGCGTCAAATTCCACACCACCGACTTCTTCACCCCCACTCGCGATTTCAACGCGGATGACGTGCTGTTCACCTTCAACCGCCTGCTGGATGCCAACAGCCCGTTCCGCAAGGCCTACCCCTCCGAGTCGCCGTACTTCACCGACATGGGCCTGAACACCACGATCAAGAGTCTCGACAAGCTCGACGAGCACACCGTGCGCTTCAACCTCAATAACGTCGATGCGTCGTTTGTGCAGAACCTGGCCATGAGCTTCGCCTCGGTGCAGTCTGCCGAATACGCCGCCCAGTTGCTCAAGCAAGGCAAGGCCGAGGACATCAACCAGAAGCCGGTGGGCACCGGGCCTTTTGTGTTCAAGCGCTACCAGAAGGACTCGCAGATTCGCTACACAGCCAATAAACAGTATTGGAAACCCGAGGATGTGAAGCTCGACAACCTGGTGTTCGCCATCACCCCCGACGCCGCTTCGCGCCTGCAAAAACTCAAGGCCGGCGAGTGCCAGGTCAGCGGCTACCCGCGCCCTGCCGACATCGAGGTGATGAAGCAAGACCCCAACCTGCGCGTGCTGCAACAAGCCGGTTTCAACCTGGGCTTTCTCGCCTACAACGTGACCCACCCGCCGCTGGACCAGCTCAAGGTGCGCCAGGCCTTGGACATGGCCATCGACAAGCCGGCGATCATCAAGGCCGTGTACCAGGGCGCCGGGCAATTGGCGCAGAACGCCCTGCCGCCGGCGCAGTGGTCTTATGACCCGAATATCAAGGATGCGCCCCACGATCCAGCCAAGGCCAAGGCGCTACTAAAAGAAGCAGGCGTTGCACCTGGAACGACCATCAACCTGTGGGCCATGACCGTCCAGCGCGCGTCCAATCCGAATGCACGCATGTCGGCCCAAATGATCCAGCAGGATTGGGAAAAGATCGGCATCAAGGCCAATATCGTCAGCTATGAGTGGGGCGAGTACATCAAGCGCGCCAAAAATGGCGAACATGACGCGATGATTTATGGCTGGACCGGCGACAACGGCGACCCGGATAACTGGCTCGGCGTGCTCTACAGTTGTGCTGCGGTGAAAGGCAGCAACTACGCCAAATGGTGTAACCCAGCCTACGACAAGCTGGTGCAGCAGGCCAAGCTCAGCAGTGATCGCGAGCAGCGCATCAAGTGGTATCAACAGGCGCAAAAAATACTTAAGGAACAAGTCCCTATAACGCCTATCGCAAACTCGACGGTTTTCCAGCCACTGCGCAAGGAAGTCAAAGACTTCAAGATCAGCCCCTTCGGCCTGACGCCCTTCTACGGCGTGAGTCTAGATAAGTAACAGCACCGCCCCAACCGGGTGCGCTAGACGCCTCGGTCGGGCCTTCCTGGTGCGCCCGATGCACCGAAAAAACCCTCCAAATGTACGCAATTGTGTAGAAACTTTCATAATTGCGACATTCCTGTACGTTCGTACCACTGTTTCACCCCTGCAACGGTTCTGCATCTTGCATTGGGTATGGCCCCTGCATAAGTATCCGCAGGCCGACTCACGAGGTCGCCCTCACCACCAAAAATGACAACAAATCATGAGGCCAACATGCTTAAACACGCAGTCCTTCCGTTATTAGTTAGCGCAGGCCTTATGGCCGCAGCCCCTTTCGCCCAAGCGGCGACTAACCTGGTGTTCTGCTCCGAAGGGAGCCCGGCCGGTTTTGATCCAGGCCAGTACACCACCGGAACAGACTTCGATGCCTCGGCCGAAACCATGTTCAACCGTCTGACCCAGTTTGAGCGCGGCGGCACCGCTGTGATTCCTGGGCTCGCCACTAAGTGGGAAGTTTCCCCGGATGGCCTGACGTACACCTTTCACCTGCGCGACGGCGTGAAGTTCCACACCACACCGTACTTCAAGCCGACCCGTACGTTTAATGCCGATGACGTGCTGTTCACGTTCAACCGCATGATCAACAAGGACGATCCGTTCCGCAAAGCCTACCCCACCGAGTTCCCGTACTTCACGGACATGGGGATGGACACCAACATCAAGAACATCGAGAAAGTCGATGACCACACCGTCAAGTTCACCCTTGGCACCGTGGACGCCGCTTTCATCCAGAACCTGGCCATGAGCTTCGCCTCGATCCAGTCCGCTGAATACGCCGCGCAACTGTTGAAAGACGGCAAAGCCCAGGACATCAACCAGAAGCCAATCGGCACTGGTCCGTTCGTGTTCAAGAGCTACCAGAAAGACTCGAACATCCGCTACACCGGCAACAAGGACTACTGGAACCCTGCCGACGTGAAGATCGACAACCTGATCTTTGCCATCACCACTGACCCGTCGGTGCGTATCCAGAAGCTCAAGAAAAACGAATGCCAGGTGACCCTGTTCCCACGCCCGGCCGACCTCGAGGCGCTAGGTAAAGATCCGGCCCTGAAACTGCCGCACCAGGCCGGTTTCAACCTGGGCTACATCGCCTATAACGTCATGCCGGTGCTCAAGGGCCAGACTGACGCCAACCCACTGTCCGACCTGCGCGTTCGCCAGGCGCTGGACATGTCGGTGAACAAACAGCAGATCATCGACTCCGTGTACCAGGGCGCCGGCCAACTGGCCGTCAACGCCATGCCGCCAACCCAGTGGTCGTATGACACCACTATCAAGGATGCGAAATACGATCCTGCCAAAGCCAAGGAACTGCTCAAGGAAGCTGGCGTCAAGGAAGGCACCAAGATCACCCTGTGGGCCATGCCGGTTCAGCGTCCGTATAACCCGAACGCCAAGCTGATGGCCGAGATGCTGCAGAACGACTGGAAACAGATCGGCCTGAACGTCAACATCGTCAGCTACGAGTGGGGCGAGTACATCAAGCGCTCCAAAGGCGGCGAGAACCAAGCCATGATCATCGGCTGGAGCGGTGACAATGGTGACCCGGACAACTGGCTGAACGTGCTGTTCGGCTGCGACTCGCTGGCCGGTAACAACTTCTCCAAATGGTGCGACAAGAAATTCGACGGCATCGTAAAAGAAGCCAAGGCCACATCGGATGTCGCCAAACGCACCGAGCTGTATAAGCAGGCGCAACACATCCTTAAAGATGCAGTCCCGATGACACCTATCGCGCACTCGACGGTGTATCAACCCATGAGCGCTAAAGTGCAGGACTTCAAGATCAGCCCGTTTGGCTTGAACTCCTTCTATGGCGTGAGCGTCAGCAAGTAAGGATCACTGGCGGCGACGTTTCATAACGTCGCCGTTATTGCATCCGCCCGGACCGTAGGAAATGGACCACATTCGTAACCGTTGCTTCCTACAGCAATGAACTGCGATTTGTGTCCCCGTTGCCTACAAGGTCTGTCCGTTTTTGCGCATTTACTGTGAAGTCCGCGACCCATAACGTCGTAGGACAGCAGCGATGCCAATCGAGGAAGGGCACTTGCTGTGTGTGGGATCAGTGGCGCCCCCTTGTCCGAAAACCGGAGGGAGGCCCGCTGATGACAACTACAAACAAGGATCGGGATCGTCATGCGCCATACCACCGTTCTATCCGCAATTTTTGGCACCAGCCTGCTGGCTGTGGCCACGATGGGCCAAGCCGCCGACAAGAAGAGCCTGGTGTTCTGCTCGGAAGGCAGCCCGGCCGGCTTTGATACCGCGCAGTACACCACCGCCACTGACAACGATGTGGCCGAACCGCTGTACAACCGCCTGGTCGAGTTTGAAAAAGGTGCGACCAACGTGGTGCCTGCGCTGGCCACCAAGTGGGATATTTCGCCAGACGGCCTGACCTATACCTTTCACCTGCGTGAAGGGGTGAAGTTCCACAGCAACAAGGAATTCAAGCCGACGCGGGACTTCAACGCCGACGACGTGCTGTTCACCTTCAACCGCATGCTTGACCCCGACCACCCGTTTCGCAAGGCCTACCCCACCGAGTTTCCGTACTTCAACGGGATGAGCCTGAACAAGAACATTGCCAAGGTCGAGAAAACCGGCCCGCACACGGTGGTGATGACCTTGAACTCGGTGGACGCCGCGTTCGTGCAGAACATCGCCATGAGCTTTGCCGCGATCCTGTCGGCCGAATACGCCGAGCAGTTGCTCAAGGCGGGCAAGCCGAGCGACATCAACCAGAAGCCCATCGGCACTGGCCCGTTCGTCTTCCAGCGTTATCAGAAAGACTCGCAGATCCGTTATGTCGCCAACAAGCAATACTGGGACCCGGACAAGGTCAAGCTGGACCAGTTGATCTTCGCCATCAACACCGATGCCTCGGTGCGCGTGCAAAAGCTCAAGGCGGGCGAATGCCAGGTGACCTTACATCCGCGCCCGGCTGACGTCGACGCCCTCAAGGCTGACAAAAACCTGCAACTGCTGACCAAGCCCGGGTTCAACCTCGGCTACATCGCCTACAACGTGCGCCACAAGCCGTTCGACCAGCTCGAAGTGCGCCAGGCGCTGGACATGGCGGTGAACAAGCAAAGCATCCTCAACGCCGTGTACCAGGGCGCGGGGCAATTGGCGGTCAACGCCATGCCGCCGACGCAGTGGTCCTACGACGACACCATCAAGGACGCCGCCTATAACCCGGAAAAAGCCAAGGAACTGCTCAAGGCTGCCGGCGTGAAGGAAGGCACCGAGATCACCCTGTGGGCGATGCCGGTGCAACGGCCGTACAACCCCAACGCCAAGCTGATGGCCGAAATGCTGCAAAGCGACTGGGCCAAGATCGGCCTCAAGGTCAAGATCGTCAGCTACGAGTGGGGCGAATACATCAAGCGCACCAAGAACGGTGAGCACGATGTCAGCCTGATCGGCTGGACCGGCGACAACGGGGACCCGGACAACTGGCTGGGCACTCTTTATAGCTGCGACGCCATCGGCGGGAACAACTACTCCATGTGGTGTGACCCGGCGTACGACAAGCTGATCAAGCAAGCCAAGGTCGTCACCGACCGCGAACAACGGACTGTTCTGTACAAACAGGCGCAGCAACTGCTTAAACAGCAGGTGCCCATCACGCCAGTCGCCCACTCGACGGTCAACCAGCCGTTAAGCGCCAAAGTCGAAGGTTTCAAAGTGAGCCCCTTCGGCCGCAACGTGTTCTCGGGCGTCAGCATCACCCCATAAGAAAATAACCGGATTGCGCAGGGCTTAACCGCCCTGCTGCAAACGTGCAGCTTTTTGTCGGGATTTTTCCTACAGCAAACGTTTGCAAAGGCTTGAACGAGTTACACACCCAATAGCCGGTTCACCTAATAAGACCGGCATAAAAAAGAGAACCAAAGGAGCTTCATCCATGAAACTGAGCAGCAAAGCGCTTCTGGCCCTGGCCATCAGCAGCATCACGGCAACCGCCTACGCTGAAACCCAAAGCCAGGAATTCGTTCCTACCACATTGGCCGGTTCCAGCGCCCAAAGCGAGGCCAAGGGCTTTATCGACGGTCAAAGCCTGGGCGGTACTACCCGTAACTGGTTCTCCAACGAGAACAAGTTCCGTGGCCAGAAATTCACCTACCAGAAGCACGGCCAGGACCGTACCGATGCCTACCGCACCAACTGGGTACAGGGCACCATCCTGAACTACAGCTCGGGCTTTACCCAAGGCACCGTGGGTGTTGCAACCGAAGTCGCGGCCTACAACGCCATCGTGCTGGACCGCAGCAAACGTGACATCAAGGGCGGCTCCAACCGCACCCTGGCCGACTCCGACGGCAAAGCCGTAGACCAGTGGAGCAAGCTGGGCCTGGCCAACGTCAAGTTCCGTGTGTCCAACACCACCCTGACCGCCGGTCGCCAGAACTTCAGCAGCGGCATCGTCGACACCATCGGCAACCGTGCGCTGCCTTCGAGCTTCGAAGGTGTGAGCTTCAACAGCGAAGAGTTCAGCAACCTGTCGTTCCAGGGCGGTATTTTCGATCGCGTTTCGCCGCGTACCGAGCAAAGCCTGACGAAATTCATCTCCGAGTACGGTAACGGCCAGACCACCGACAAGGTGCAGACCCTCGGTTTCAACTATCAGCCGCTCAAAAGCCTGAAAACCAGCGTGTTCGCGGCTCACGTCGAAGATTTCTGGAACCAGTACTACTTCGGCGCGACCCACGAATTGGGTGACAGCAGCGTCCTCGGGCTGACCACCGGCCTGAACTACTACAAGACCACCGATACCGGCAGCAAGAAGATGGGCAAGATCGACAACGACACTTACTCGTTGTCCCTGGGGCTGACCCACCAGGCTCACAGCCTGACCTTCTCGTATCAGGAAGTGAACGGTGACGAGTACTTCGACTACCTGCACGAAACCAACGGCATCTACCTGGCCAACTCCCTGACTTCGGACTTCAACAGCCCGAACGAGAAGTCCTTCCAGGTCGCCTACGGTATCAACATGGCCGAATACGGCGTGCCAGGCTTGAAGTTCAACGCTTACTCCGCACGCGGCTGGGGCATTGACGGTACTCACTACAATGGCACTGCCTACGGCGAAGCCGGTAAATCCCGCAGCGACCTGCGTCTGATGGACGGCGAGAAACACCAGGAATATGGTGTTGGCGCCTCCTACGCCCTGCAAAGCGGCCCGCTCAAGGCCACCACCATCCGTGGCACCTACATCACGCACCGTGCCAGCGCCCAACAGGCTGACGGCAACATCCGTGAATTCCGTCTGGTCACCACCATCCCGTTCAACATTCTTTAATTAGCGCCAGGTAGACGGCGGGCTCATTGCGAGCCCGCCGTCTAAGCTTGTCTGGTTCAATGGATTGCAGAGGTCTGCGAATGAAAATGCTCCCGCTACAAGCCGCCATGGCTGCTGCGCTGTTGAGCGTGGCGGTCGGCATTGCGGCCAAACCGCTGGTGGTCTGCACCGAAGCCAGCCCGGAGGGTTTCGACCCGGTGCTGTACACCACCGCAGTGACCGCTGACGCCGCGGCGGAAACCATGTTCAACCGCCTGGTGGACTTCAAGCCCGGCACCACCGAAGTGGTACCGGCCCTGGCCAAGGACCTGCCCGAGATCAGCGCCGATGGCCTGACCTACACCTTTCACCTGCGTGACGACATCAAGTTCCACACCACCGATTACTTCAAGCCCACGCGCAACATGAATGCCGATGACGTGCTTTGGAGCTTCCAGCGCCAGTTGGACCCGAATCACCCGTGGCATAAAAAGTCTGTGACCGGCTTCCCTTATTTCGAAAGCATGGGTTTCAAGGAACTGCTCAAAAGCGTGGAAAAGATTGACGATCACACAGTGGTCTTCACCCTGACCCGTCGTGAAGCACCGTTCCTCGCAGACCTGGGCATGGCCTTTTCCTCGATCCACTCCAAGGAATACGCTGACCAACTGCTCAAGGCAGGCAAGACCGATGATTTGAACGCAAAACCCATTGGCACTGGCCCGTTCATCTTCACTCGCTATCAAAAAGACGCCCAGGCACGCTTCAAGGCCAACCCCGACTACTTCCGTGGCAAGCCGCAGGTCGACCCGCTGATCCTGGCGATTACGGCTGACAACAACGTTCGCCTGCAAAAGCTCAAGGCCAATGAGTGTCAGATCGCGCTGTTTCCCAAGCCCGACGACATCCCCAGCATCAAGAAAGATCCGAACCTGAAAATCGATGAGCTGGCGGCGATGACTACCAGCTACACCGCGTTGAACACCACACACAAGTACATGAGCGATGCACGGGTGCGCCACGCGATCAACATCGCGTTTGACAAGGCCGGCTATGTCGATGCGCTGTTCGGTAAAGGCAATGCGGTCGTGGCCACAGGCCCTTATCCACCGACCTTGCTGGGCTTCAGCGAAAAGCTGAAGAACCCTCCACGTGACCTCGATAAAGCCCGCGCCTTGCTTAAGGAAGCTGGCGTGCCGGAAGGCACCGAGTTCACGTTGTTCACCCGCGCAAACGGCGGCCCGACCAACCCCAACCCGATGCTCGGCGCCCAGCGTATGCAGGCCGACTTGGCCGATGTCGGCTTGAAGCTCAACATCAAGGTCATGGAGTGGGGCGAAATGCTCAAGCGCGCCAAGGCCGGCGAGCCCGACATGGTGTCATCCGGCTGGGTCGGTGATAACGGCGACCCGGATAACTTCCTCACGCCCAACCTGAGTTGCGATGCGGCGAAAAACGGCGAAAACTACGCCCGCTGGTGTAACGAAGAGTTTCAGACTCTGATCGACAAGGCCCGCTCCGTCGAGGAACCGGCGGCACGGGCGGCGCTCTATGAACAAGCACAGGACGTTTTCGAGAAAGACCAACCCTGGCTTCCCATGGCTTATCCGAAACTGTTCACCGCCATGCGCAAGAACGTAGAAGGCTTCCAACAAAGCCCTCTAGGTACCAATAACTTCGCCACTACCCAGGTGAAGTAAATAAGAAAAACGCTCGGCACCGTCGACACTGGCGGTGCCGGACCTGCCTAACCGGCTGATTGAGGTACACCACAAGATGTTTAGTTTTATTGCCCGCCGATTGGGGTTATTGATCCCCACGTTTTTCGGCATCACGTTGCTCACCTTTGCGTTGATTCGCATGATCCCTGGCGACCCCGTCGAAGTCATGATGGGCGAGCGGCGCGTCGACCCCGAGATGCACGCACAGGCAATGGAACGCCTCGGCCTTAACAAGCCGCTGTACGCCCAATACCTGGACTACGTCGGCAAGCTCGCCCAAGGCGACCTTGGTGAATCCCTGCGTACCCGCACCAGCGTGTGGACCGAGTTCACCGCCCTCTTCCCCGCGACCCTGGAACTGTCCATGGCCGCCCTGTTGTTCGCCGGTATCCTGGGCCTGTTGGCCGGGGTGATCGCGGCCTTGAAGCGAGGATCCCTGTTTGACCATGGGGTGATGGGCATCTCCCTGGCGGGATATTCGATGCCGATCTTCTGGTGGGGCCTGATCCTGATCATGTTCTTCTCGGTAAGCCTGGGCTGGACCCCGGTATCCGGGCGGATCGACCTGCTCTACGACATCGAGCCGCGCACCGGCTTCATGCTGATCGACACCCTGCTGGCTGACGAGCCGGATGCGTTCTTCGACGCCCTGCACCACCTGATCCTGCCGGCCATCGTGCTCGGCACCATTCCGCTGGCGGTAATCGCGCGGATGACCCGTTCGTCGATGCTCGAAGTACTGCGCGAAGACTACATCCGTACCGCCAAGGCCAAGGGCCTGTCGCCGGCGCGGGTGGTGTTCGTCCACGGCCTGCGCAACGCGCTGATCCCGGTACTGACGGTGGTCGGCCTGCAAGTCGGTACGCTGCTGGCCGGTGCGGTCCTGACCGAAACCATCTTCTCGTGGCCCGGCATCGGCAAATGGCTGATCGAAGCCATTGGCGCGCGGGACTACCCGGTGGTGCAAAACGGCATTTTGCTGATCGCCTGCCTGGTGATCCTGGTGAACTTCGTGGTGGATATCCTCTACGGCTTCGCCAACCCACGCATCCGTCACCAGCGCTGAGATCAAGACCATGACCACACCTACTCAAGTGTCAGCAGTCGATCAAAGCCTGCTGTACCCGTCCCCGTACAAAGAATTCTGGCAAGCCTTCTCCAAGAACAAAGGCGCGGTTGCCGGCCTGGCGTTCATGCTGCTGATCGTGTTCTGCGCGATCTTCGCGCCGTGGGTGGCCCCCCATAACCCCAGCGAGCAATACCGCGACTTCCTGCTCACCCCGCCAGCCTGGCTGGAAGGCGGGCAGATGCAGTTCCTGCTGGGCACCGACGAATTGGGCCGCGACCTGCTCTCGCGCCTGATTCAGGGTTCGCGCCTGTCGTTGCTGATCGGTTTGTCGTCGGTGGTGATGTCGCTGATTCCCGGCATCCTGCTGGGCTTGTTCGCCGGGTTCTTCCCGCGCTTGCTTGGCCCGACCATCATGCGTTTGATGGACATCATGCTGGCCCTGCCATCGCTGCTGCTGGCGGTTGCCATTGTCGCGATCCTCGGCCCTGGCCTGATCAACACCGTGATCGCCATCGCCATCGTGTCGCTGCCGTCCTATGTCCGTCTGACCCGCGCCGCAGTGATGGGCGAACTGAACCGCGACTACGTGACCGCCGCACGGCTGGCCGGTGCCGGCCTGCCACGCCTGATGTTCATCACCGTGCTGCCTAACTGCATGGCGCCGCTGATCGTGCAGGCAACCTTGAGCTTCTCCTCGGCGATTCTCGATGCCGCCGCCCTGGGCTTCCTTGGCCTTGGCGTACAACCGCCTACGCCTGAGTGGGGCACCATGCTGGCCTCGGCCCGTGACTACATCGAACGCGCCTGGTGGGTCGTGAGCCTGCCGGGTCTGACCATTTTGCTCAGCGTGCTGGCAATCAACTTGATGGGTGACGGCCTGCGCGATGCGCTGGACCCGAAACTCAAGAACGCCGCCTGAGGAGATTCCCATGTCACTGTTAGAAATCAAGAATCTCAACGTCCGCTTCGGCGACAAGACCGCCGTGCCGGTGGTCGATGGCCTCGACCTCAAGGTCGACAAGGGCGAAGTCCTGGCCATCGTTGGCGAGTCGGGTTCGGGTAAATCCGTGACCATGATGGCGCTGATGGGCCTGATCGAACACCCCGGCATCGTCACCGCCGACTCGCTGACCTTCGACGGCAAGGACATGCTCAAGCTGAGCAGCCGCCAGCGCCGCCAGATCGTCGGCAAGGACCTGGCGATGGTGTTCCAGGACCCGATGACCGCGCTGAACCCCAGCTACACCGTGGGTTTCCAGATTGAAGAAGTGCTGCGCCTGCACCTGAAAATGTCCGGCAAGCAAGCGCGCAAGCGTGCCATCGAGCTGTTGGAGAAAGTGGAAATCCCAGGCGCCGCCAGCCGTATGGATGCCTACCCGCACCAACTGTCCGGCGGTATGAGCCAGCGCGTGGCAATCGCCATGGCGATTGCCGGCGAGCCGAAACTGCTGATCGCGGACGAGCCGACCACGGCGTTGGACGTGACCATCCAGGCACAGATCATGGAACTGCTGCTGGCCCTGCAGAAAGAGCAGAACATGGGCCTGGTGCTGATCACCCACGACTTGGCGGTGGTGGCTGAAACCGCCCAGCGCGTGTGTGTGATGTACGCCGGCCAAGCCGTGGAAGTCGGCCAGGTGCCGGGCTTGTTCGACGTGCCCGCCCACCCCTACAGCGAAGCGCTGCTGGCGGCGATCCCGGAACACAGCATGGGCGCCGAACGCCTGGCCACATTGCCCGGCATCGTGCCGGGCCGCTATGACCGTCCGCAGGGCTGCCTGCTGTCGCCACGCTGCCCGTACGTGCAGGAAAGCTGCCGCCAGACCCGTCCGGGCCTGGACCCTAAAGCCCACAGCCTTGCGCGCTGCTTCTACCCCTTGAACCAGGAGGTGGCGTAATGGCCGTCGTTCTTACCGCCCGCGACCTCACCCGTCACTACGAAGTGTCCCGTGGCCTGTTCAAGGGCCACGCCACCGTGCGTGCCCTCAATGGCGTGTCTTTCGAGCTGGAAGCCGGCAAGACCCTCGCCGTTGTAGGCGAGTCGGGTTGCGGCAAATCCACCCTGGCCCGTGCACTCACGTTGATTGAAGAACCGTCTTCAGGCTCGTTGAAAATCGCCGGCCAGGAAGTCGCCGGCGCCGACAAGGCCCAGCGCAAGCAACTGCGCAAAGACGTGCAGATGGTATTCCAGAGCCCGTACGCGTCGCTGAACCCACGGCAGAAAGTTGGTGATCAACTCGGCGAGCCGCTGCTGATCAACACCAACCTGTCCGCTGCCGAACGCCGCGAGAAAGTGCAGGCGATGATGAAGCAAGTGGGCCTGCGCCCCGAGCATTATCAGCGCTACCCGCACATGTTCTCCGGCGGTCAGCGCCAGCGTATTGCCCTGGCCCGCGCCATGATGCTGCAACCGAAAGTGCTGGTGGCAGATGAACCAACATCTGCACTGGACGTGTCGATCCAGGCCCAGGTGCTTAACCTGTTCATGGACTTGCAGCAGGAATTCAACACGGCCTACGTGTTCATTTCCCACAACCTGGCGGTGGTGCAACACGTCGCCGATGACGTGATGGTGATGTACCTCGGCCGTCCGGTGGAAGTCGGTCCCAAGGAAGACATCTACGCACGCCCGCTGCACCCGTACACCCAGGCGCTGCTGTCGGCCACCCCGACCATTCATCCAGACCCGAACAAGCCGAAGATCAAGATCGTCGGCGAGCTGCCCAACCCGCTGAACCCGCCGCCGGGTTGCGCGTTCCACAAGCGCTGCCCGTACGCGACGTCGCGGTGCAGCACCGAGGAGCCGCAACTGCGCGCGTTGGATAATCGGCAGGTGGCGTGCCACTACGCGGAGCAATTCGTGGCCTGACCCCGCAACAAAAATGCCCTGGGTGATCACGCCCAGGGCATTGCATGAGTTCTACCGCCCCGCCCGTCGGATTGCGCATCAGTCCGGCAGGCGGGGCTTTTTTTCGTCTTGAATCAGGTATCGCTGTCACTCTCGGTATCGTCATCGTCCGGCGGCGCTTGTTGGTCGTCGTCGTCCTTGGAGCCGCCTTGGTCTTCGTCACCCGGCTCTGATTCGCTCTTGGCCAACTGCAATCCTGTTTGCGCGCTCTGCGTCGCCACAAACCCCGGCGCCTGGCTCTGCACAGCCGTGTTGGCCCATGCGGAGGAGGCACCCAGCGACAACATCACCAGCACTTTTAGCATCAGCACTAAACGTTGAAAGATAGTCATGGTCGATTTCCGTCCAGTCAGTGAATCCCATGCGCCGGCGTTCGACCGTCGCTGAGAATCAAGCTAGTTCCGATCCCGGGTTTGTGCCAATCTCGTCTGTCAGGTATCGCCGTCGTCGTAGGTTTCGCTGTCTTCCCCTTCGTTGTAGGGGTTTTCGGCGTCTTCCTTGGGCGCAGGTTGGGCCTGGGGCTGCCAACTGCCGGAGTTGACCTCGTTTTGTTTGCGCTTGGTGACGGGGCCGGTGTCTTTCCATTGGGGTGTGCCGGCGCCGGCCAGGGCTGGGAGGGTGGGTAGCAATAGGCCAGCGAGCAGCACTAGGTGGATGGCGTGTTTGAAACTCCGCACAGTGGTCTCCTTTTCAGTCGTGGGGTAAAAACTAGACTCGATGCACGGTTCTCGCCAATCCCAAGCCATGTGGAAATCAAAATGTGGGAGGGGGCTTGCCCCCGATTGCAGTGGGTCAGCAAATAAATATTTGGCTGATACACCGCCATCGGGGGCAAGCCCCCTCCCACATTTGGATTTGTGTTTTGGGCAATAAAAAGGGTGAAGCCATGACAGCTTCACCCTTTTCTTTACCACTCAGAGCTTAGTGATGCTCACGCGTCGCGCGGAATTTCACATCCGGCCAACGCTCTTCCATCAACGCCAGGTTCACCCGGGTCGGCGCCAGGTAGGTCAGGTGACCGCCGCCGTCCACCGCGAGGTTTTCCACGGCCTTGTTGGAGAACTCTTCCAACTTCTTCTTATCGCTGCACTCGATCCAGCGCGCGGAGTACACGGTGATGGGCTCATACGAGCATTCGACCTTGTATTCCTCTTTCAAGCGGCTGGCGACCACATCGAACTGCAGCACACCGACGGCGCCGAGGATGATGTCGTTGCTGCGCTCGGGGAAGAACACCTGGGTGGCGCCCTCTTCTGCCAGTTGCTGCAAGCCCTGGCGCAATTGCTTGGATTTGAGCGGGTCGCGCAGGCGTACGCGGCGGAACAGTTCCGGGGCGAAGTGCGGAATACCGGTGAAGCCCAGCACTTCGCCTTCGGTGAAGGTGTCGCCGATCTGGATGGTGCCGTGGTTGTGCAGGCCGATGATGTCGCCGGCGTAGGCTTCTTCGAGCTGTTCACGCTCGGAGGAGAAGAACGTCAGGGCGTCGCCGATGCGCACGTCCTTGCCAGTACGCACGTGGCGCATCTTCATGCCTTTTTCGTATTTGCCGGAGCAAATGCGCATGAAGGCGATGCGGTCGCGGTGCTTGGGGTCCATGTTCGCCTGGATCTTGAACACGAAGCCCGAAAATTTCTCTTCCACCGGCTCCACGGTGCGCTCGTTGGCCACCCGTGGCAGCGGGCGCGGCGCCCAATCGACAACGGCGTCGAGCACGTGGTCGACACCAAAGTTGCCCAACGCAGTACCGAAGAACACCGGGGTCAGTTGACCGTCGAGGAATTCCTGCTGGTTAAATTCGTGGCAGGCGCCCTGCACCAGCTCCAGCTGATCGACGAAACGGTCGTACTCATCACCCAGGTGGGCGCGGGCTTCGTCCGAGTCGAGCTTTTCGATGATCTTGGTTTCGGTGCGTTCGTGACCATGGCCGGCGGTGTACACGATGATGTAGTCATCAGCCAGGTGGTACACACCCTTGAAGTCGCGGTAGCAACCAATCGGCCAGGTGATCGGCGCGGCCTTGATCTTCAGGACGGCTTCGATTTCATCCAGCAACTCGATAGGGTCGCGGATGTCACGGTCGAGTTTGTTGATGAAGCTGACGATGGGCGTGTCACGCAGACGGCACACGTCCATCAGCGCGATGGTACGCGGCTCGACGCCTTTACCGCCGTCGAGGACCATCAGCGCCGAGTCCACGGCGGTCAGGGTGCGGTAGGTGTCTTCGGAGAAGTCTTCGTGGCCCGGGGTGTCGAGCAGGTTGACCATGTGGTCGCGATACGGGAACTGCATGACCGACGTGGTAATGGAAATACCCCGTTGTTTTTCCATTTCCATCCAGTCGGAGGTGGCATGGCGGTCGGATTTGCGGGATTTCACCGTGCCGGCCACTGCGATTGCCTTGCCCATCAGCAACAGCTTCTCGGTGATGGTGGTTTTACCGGCATCGGGGTGGGAAATAATGGCGAAAGTGCGGCGTTTCGCGACTTCGGCGGCCTGGTGGGTCATGGGAAATCGCCTGGCAGGTGAGTCAAAAAAGGGCGGCGAGTATAGCGTAATCCCAGGCACCCGGACCACCGTTCACCCGATTAGGGGTGGCTAAATGCTGCCAAGTATGGAACCTTTTAAAAGGTCGAGACGTCCACTCCCCTGCTACCGCACTCGGAACAGGGGCTGATAAATCAGCAAGTTAGCCTGACGAGGCTGCGCTCATGGCTCGGATTCTTACCGCGTTGCCGGTAAAGACGAGCTGCTTTTCGCGAACTCATTCGCCGACAGCCAGGAATGGCATTGCCGCCGGAGAATGTGTTCGCCGACAAAAGAAAAAAGGAGTCCGCCTGTGGCTATTCGCTATGGCAAAGGGCTGATAGGAGGCGTGGTTGTCGTCGCGCTCCTGGCCCTGCTGGTCCACTGGATCGGCATCAACACGATCGAACTGTACCGCGACGATTTGTTGTTTTACCTGCAAGCTCATTTGATCCTTGTTCTAGTCTCCATGCTGGCGGCCCTCGTTGTGG
Source organism: Pseudomonas nabeulensis (assembly GCF_004682045.1). Taxonomy (GTDB): domain Bacteria; phylum Pseudomonadota; class Gammaproteobacteria; order Pseudomonadales; family Pseudomonadaceae; genus Aquipseudomonas; species Aquipseudomonas nabeulensis. Next base: position 23,755 of record NZ_QUZT01000009.1, on the reverse strand, counting down.
GCATCCCCGCCGGTATCCTGCTCAGCCGACCGAACATGGTCGGGCGCGCAGAACGCTTCATGCAGATTTTCAACATCGGCAACACCGTCCCTCCCCTGGCCGTACTGGCCATCGCCCTCGGCGTCCTCGGCATCGGCAGCGGCCCGGCCATCTTCGCGCTGTTCCTCGCCTCCCTCCTGCCCATCGTGCGCAACACCTACGAAGGCCTGAAAAACGTCCAGGGTTCCCTCAAAGAAGCTGCCACCGGCATCGGCATGACGCCGCGCCAAGTGCTGTTTCGCGTGGAGCTGCCCAACGCCGTGCCGATCATCATCGGTGGCGTGCGCGTGGCCCTGGCGATCAACGTCGGGACCGCCCCGCTGGCGTTCCTGATTGGCGCCAACAGCCTGGGCAGCCTGATCTTCCCTGGCATCGCCCTGAACAACCAGCCGCAATTGCTGCTCGGCGCCGCGTGCACCGCGTTGCTGGCGTTGCTGCTGGACGGTCTGGTGACCATGGCCAGCCGCCTCTGGCTGGAACGCGGGCTGCGTGCGTCTTAAGGAGCCGACATGAAAAAGCTGACATTACTACTGAGCTGCGTCCTGCTGTGTGCAGGTATTGCGCAAGCCGCTGAAAAACCGGTGATCCGCATCGGCGCCCGGGTGTTCACCGAACAGACCTTGCTGGCCGAAATCACTTCCCAGTACCTGCGCACCAAGGGCTATGACGCCCGCGTCACGGGCGGCCTGGGCAGCAACCTGGCACGCAGTGCCCAGGAAAGCGGGCAACTGGACCTGATCTGGGAGTACACCGGCGTGTCGCTGGTGGCCTACAACCATATCGACGAGAAACTCGACAGCGAACAGTCCTACGCCCGAGTGAAAGAACTCGACGCGAAAAAAGGCCTGGTCTGGCTCTCGCCATCACGTTTCAGCAACACCTATGCCCTGGCGCTGCCGGAGAAGGTGGCCGAGGAACATCCCGAGATCAACAGCATCAGCGACCTGACCAAAGCCGTGGCCCAAGACGCCAAGGAAAACCGCCTGGTCGCACTGGACACCGAGTTCGCCAACCGCTCCGACGGCCTGGCCGGCATGGTCAAGCTGTACGACATGAACCTGACCCGCAAAAACACCCGGCAGATGGACGCCGGCCTGGTCTACACCGCGCTGCGCAATAACCAGGTGTTCGCCGGTCTGGTCTACACCACCGACGGTCGCTTGAATGCCTTCAAGTTGAAGCTGCTGGCCGACGACAAACACTACTTCCCGGACTACACCGCCGCCCCGGTGATCCGTCAGCAATACCTCGACCAGCACCCACAACTGGCGGCTGAGCTCAAACCGCTGGCCGACCTGTTCGACGACGAAACCATGCGCCAGTTGAATGCGCGGGTCGACGTCGATCACGAAAGCCCTTCCGCTGTTGCCGCAGACTTTCTGCGCCAGCATCCCATCAATCAATAAGAGGAGAAGACATGGAATTCCTGAACGCCTTTTCCCATCTTGATTGGGCCCAAGTCCTGCACCTGACCGGGCAGCACATCACCCTGGTGGGTATCGCTGTGGTCCTGGCGATCCTGATCGGCGTGCCCCTGGGCATCCTGATGACGCGGTTTCCGACCCTGGCCGGCCCGTTGCAGGCCAGCGCCACGGTGCTGCTGACCGTACCGTCCATCGCCCTGTTCGGCCTGCTGTTGCCGTTCTATTCCAAATTCGGCCAGGGCCTGGGGCCGATGCCGGCGATCACCGCCGTGTTCCTCTACTCCCTGCTGCCGATCATGCGTAACACCTACCTGGCCCTGACCGGCGTTGAACCGGGCATTCGCGAAGCCGCACGGGGCATCGGCATGACCTTCGGCCAGCGCCTGCGCATGGTCGAGTTGCCGATTGCCGTGCCGGTGATCCTCGCCGGTGTGCGCACCGCCGTGGTGATGAATATCGGTGTGATGACCATCGCCGCCACCATCGGCGCCGGTGGCCTGGGTGTACTTATTCTGGCTTCCATCAGCCGCAGCGACATGTCGATGCTGATCGTTGGCGCCGTGCTGGTCAGTCTCCTGGCCATCTTCGCCGACCTGCTTCTGCAATGGCTGCAACGCTCGCTGACTCCAAAAGGATTGCTCAAATGATCGAACTTCAAAACCTGTCCAAGACTTTTCAAAGCAACGGCAAGACCATTACCGCCGTCAACGATGTAAGCCTGACCGTCAACGAAGGCGAGATTTGTGTATTCCTCGGCCCATCGGGTTGCGGTAAAAGCACCACGCTGAAAATGATCAACCGCCTGATCAAGCCCACCTCGGGCAAGATCCTGATCAACGGCGAAGACACCACCGACCTGGATGAGGTGACCCTGCGCCGCAACATCGGCTATGTGATCCAACAGATCGGCCTGTTCCCCAACATGACCATCGAGGAAAACATCGTGGTCGTGCCGAAACTGCTCGGCTGGGACAAACAGAAATGCCACGACCGCGCCCGCGAGTTGATGAGCATGATCAAGCTGGAACCCAAGCAGTACCTGCATCGCTACCCGCGTGAACTGTCCGGTGGCCAGCAACAGCGGATCGGCGTGATCCGTGCGCTGGCCGCCGATGCGCCGTTGCTGCTGATGGATGAGCCGTTTGGCGCGGTCGACCCGATCAACCGCGAGATGATCCAGAACGAGTTCTTCGAGATGCAGCGCGCACTGAACAAGACCGTGATCATGGTCAGCCACGACATCGACGAAGCCATCAAGCTGGGTGACAAGATCGCGATCTTCCGCGCCGGCAAGCTGTTGCAGATCGACCATCCGGATACGCTGCTGGCGCACCCAGCCGATGAGTTCGTCAGCAACTTCGTGGGCCAGGACAGCACCCTCAAGCGCCTGCTGCTGGTGAAGGCCGAAGATGCGGCGGACAACGCGCCGTCGGTCAGCCCAGAAACCCCGGTGGCCGATGCGTTGGAGCTGATGGACGAACATGACCGTCGCTATGTGGTGGTGACTTGTGCAGAGAACAAGGCGCTGGGTTATGTACGACGTCGCGACCTGCACCGTCAGACCGGCACCTGCGGCCAGTACCTGCGCGAGTTCAACGCCACGGCAGCGTATGACGAGCATTTGCGCATCCTGTTGTCGCGCATGTACGAGTTCAACCGTTCGTGGTTGCCGGTGATGGATGCGGAGCGGGTGTTCCTCGGGGAAGTGACTCAGGAGTCGATTGCCGAGTACCTGAGCTCTGGTAAGTCCCGTGGGGGCAAGACCAGCATCGTCTCCCCTGCCGAGACAGCCCTGGCCTGACCTGAAACAACGCGGTTAAAATGTGGGAGGGGGCTTGCCCCCGATAGCGGTGTGTCAGCTACAGATAAGCTGACTGACACACTGTAATCGGGGGCAAGCCCCCTCCCACATTTGCTCTAGGGTGTGTCAGGGAAATCCCGGCAATTTGCCCCCTCCGGGGAACATCATTCCGTCACACCTGTCGGTTACATAAGTAGCTGCACGGGTGCCCGCGACGAACGCGTGCAAAAACGCGACATTTTTAGTTGATCTCAAGCCCCTCACCGCCTAAAGTTCGCGCCGAACGTCCATGCTGGAAACGATCCATCCGGCTCAAGTACTGACGACGAGACAGCAAGGCCAAGGGAAGCGGTAGATCCCATGGCCTTTTTGCTTTCGGCGACATGCCTTGGGAAGTAGGCGAACCAAAGTGGGGATACGGAGGACGTTCATTTGCACCCATTGATCAATTCAGTTTGCCAGTAGGAGTTCCCAGCATGTCGATCCAGGTCGAAGATTATTTCGCGCGCGCCACATTTGACAAAATGAAGGCGTTCGCCGACAAGCAAGAAACCCCGTTCGTGGTGATCGACACCGCGATGATCAGCCAGGCCTACGACGACCTGCGCGCCGGTTTCGAATTCGCCAAGGTGTATTACGCCGTCAAGGCCAACCCGGCCGTCGAGATCATCGACCTGCTCAAGGATAAAGGTTCGAGCTTCGACATCGCCTCGATCTACGAACTGGATAAAGTACTGAGCCGTGGCGTCAGCGCCGACCGTATCAGCTACGGCAACACCATCAAGAAATCCAAGGACATCCGCTACTTCTTCGAGAAGGGCGTGCGCCTGTTCTCCACCGACTCCGAAGCCGACCTGCGCAACATCGCCAAGGCTGCGCCGGGCTCGAAAGTGTATGTGCGTATCCTCACCGAAGGCTCGACCACGGCCGACTGGCCTCTGTCGCGCAAATTCGGCTGCCAGACCGACATGGCCATGGACCTGCTGATCCTGGCCCGTGACCTGGGCCTGGTGCCTTACGGCATCTCGTTCCACGTCGGCTCGCAACAGCGCGATATCAGTGTGTGGGACGCGGCCATCGCCAAGGTCAAAGTGATCTTCGAGCGTTTGAAAGAAGAAGACGGCATCCACCTCAAGCTGATCAACATGGGCGGCGGCTTCCCGGCCAACTACATCACCCGTACCAACAGCCTGGAAACCTACGCCGAGGAAATCATCCGCTTCCTCAAGGAAGACTTCGGCGATGACCTGCCGGAAATCATCCTGGAGCCGGGCCGTTCGTTGATCGCCAACGCCGGCATCCTGGTCAGTGAAGTGGTGTTGGTCGCACGTAAATCCCGTACCGCGGTAGAGCGTTGGGTGTACACGGACGTGGGCAAGTTCTCCGGCCTGATCGAAACCATGGACGAAGCCATCAAGTTCCCGATCTGGACCGAGAAGAAAGGCGAGATGGAAGAAGTGGTCATCGCCGGTCCTACCTGCGACAGCGCTGACATCATGTACGAAAACTACAAGTACGGCCTGCCGCTGAACCTGGCGATTGGTGATCGGTTGTACTGGTTGTCCACCGGTGCGTACACCACCAGCTACAGCGCGGTGGAGTTCAATGGGTTTCCACCACTGAAATCCTTCTACGTCTGACCCTGTAGAATCCGGCTCCCTGTGGCGAGGGAGCTTGCTCCCGCTGGAGTGCGAAGCGCTCCCAAAAAACTTGGGGCCGCTACGCAGCCCAGCGGGAGCAAGCTCCCTCGCCACAACCGGTGTTTACAGATTTAGCTGAGTAGCACGCGCTTCGTACGCCTCAGCCATCGCTCGAATCTGCGGATCATTCGCCGCTCCCAACGCCGTGTACGCCGTACGCAAAAACTTCAGATTCCCCCCCGCCAACGCCTTGCCCAACCACTCCAGCGCCACATCGACCTGGCCTTTATCCGCCAGCACCGCCGCGTAACTGAACTGCCCGCGAAAATCCCCACCCTCGGCCGAGCGGCGATACCACTCCACAGCAGCCTCCAGATCCCTTGGGCAGACCTGGCCGTCTTCCAGATAACGACCCACCAGGTTCATCGACTTGGCGTGGCCTTGCTCGGCCGCCAGGCGATAAAACCCCAGTGCTTGCGCTCGGTCTTCGGCAACCCCGCGACCGGTGGCCAGCAGGTTGGCGTAGTTGTATTGAGCCCAATCCAATCCAGCCTCGGCCGCCAAGCGGTATTCCCGCGCCGCCGCCGCTTCATCGGCAGCGCAGCCCCAACCGTGCTCCAGGCAACGCCCGGCCATGTTGCGTGCCATCAAGTGGCCGCCCTGGGCCGCAATCTGGAACCAGCGCAGTGCCAACGCTTCATCCCGTGCAATGCCCCGGCCTTCCAGCAGGATTTGCCCGAGCAGCGCCTGGGCGTCGACCACGCCCTCTTTGGCTGCCATCAAAATCGCCTGGGCCGCGCGTACCGGGGAGTCGTCGAGCATGCTCTGCAATTGCTCGACGTTGAGCACTTCTTCACGACGCAACAAGAAGCCCATGTCAGACCTCGACCCAGCGGCGCAGCAGGTTGTGGTAGGTGCCGGTGAGTTGGATCAGGGCCGGGTGGTCGGGCATATCGGCGGTCAGTTGCTGGATCGCGCCGTCCATCTCGAACAGCAACGTGCGCTGGCTGTCTTCACGCACCAGGCTTTGGGTCCAGAAGAACGAGGCGTAGCGCGCGCCACGGGTCACGGCGTTGACTTTGTGCAGGCTGGAACCGGGGTACAGCACCATGTCGCCGGCGGGCAACTTCACGCGTTGCAGGCCGAAGGTGTCCTGGATCTCCAGTTCGCCGCCGTCGTATTCGTCGGGGTCGCTGAAAAACAGCGTGGACGACAAATCGGTACGCACCCGCTCAATGTTGCCCCGGGATTGGCGCACGGCATTGTCGATATGGAAGTCGAAGTTGCCACCGGCGGTGTAGCAATTGAACAGCGGCGGGATGACCTTGTTCGGTAACGCCGCTGACATAAACAGCGGATTTTTCCACAGGCGTTCCAGCATCGCCGCGCCGATTTCCTTGGCCAATGGGTGACCTTCGGGCAATTGCAGGTTGTGTTTGGCTTTGGCGGACTGGTGCCCGGCGGTGATTTTGCCGTCGGCCCATTCGGTGTTTTCCAGCGCTTGGCGGATGCGCTGCACTTCCTCACGAGAGAACAGGCCGGGAATGTGCAGCAACATGGGGCAATACCATCGGGGACCAGAGAGGCGCCAATGGTATTGATTCTTATCAAGCCTGTAAAACGCCGTGGACGGATGAGTTCGTAAAAACCGTAAGCGGAAAGTGTAAAGAATGTAAATTCAGTGCAATTAGCAATGTATCGCAATTGATATGAATACTTGTTCACCCTATATTCCGCGGCCTCACATCCTTGGGGAAAGGACACGTCATGTCGCGCACTTCAATAAAAACACCTGCCAGTTCACCACGCATGCTGGCCTCGGCCATCGGCGTCGCACTCACCGCCAGCTCTGCCGCCCACTTGGCGCAAGCGGCTGAGGACACCGAACAAAAAGGCGAGCGCAACAGCATCTCTCTCGGCGCAACCAGCATCACCGGCCAGGAGCAGGACAACACTTCCTACCAAGTGGAAAAAGCCTCGTCGCAGAAATACACCGCGCCGCTGGTAGACACCCCGCGCTCGGTCACCGTCGTACCACAACAGGTGCTCAAGGACACCGCCGCCACCTCGTTGCAGGATGCCTTGCGCACCGTACCGGGTATCACCTTCGGCGCCGGTGAAGGCGGCAACCCACAGGGCGACCGTCCGTTTATCCGTGGTTTTGACGCCCAGGGCGACACCTACCTGGACGGCGTGCGCGACACCGGCGGCCAGAGCCGCGAGATCTTCGACATCGAGTCCATCGAAGTCAGCAAAGGCCCGAACTCTTCGTTTGGCGGTCGCGGCTCGGCCGGTGGCAGCATCAACCTGGTGAGCAAGACCCCACAAGCGCGGGACTTCACCAACGGTGGCTTCACCTACGGTTCCGACCAGACCCGCCGCTACGTGCTCGACGTGAACCGTCAGTTCCTCGACGACAGCGCCGCGTTCCGTCTGAACCTGATGAGCCACGAGCAAAACGTCGCCGGCCGTGACGCCGTGAATTACGACCGTTGGGGCGTCGCCCCGTCGCTGACCTTTGGCCTGGGCACCCCGACCCGCGTCAACCTCAGCTACTACCACATGGAAAGCGACGACCTGCCGGATTCGGGGATTCCGTACGGTTACAGCTCCGCCGCCGCCACCGTCCACGGGCATGACAAGCCCACCGACGGCGGCGACAGCAGCAACTTCTACGGCCTCAAGAGCCGCGATTTCCGCAAGACCCGCGCCGATATCAGCACGTTCTCCATCGAGCACGACCTGAACGACAACATGACGCTGAAGAACACCCTGCGTCATGGCAGCACGGGCCAGGACTATGTGCTGACCCAGCCGGATGACAGCAAGCTCAACGTCAACAAATACGGCACTGTTTGGCGCCGCGCCAACACCCGTGTCTCGACCACGACCACAACGACCAACCAAACCGATCTGTTTGGTAGCTTCCAGGCGCTGGGCTTCAAGCACAGTTACTCCACCGGCCTGGAATTCACCGGTGAAGAAACCCGCGTCAGCGGCTACACCGTCACGCCGAACAGCAACCCGACCTGCACCGTGGCCGGTGGCAGCCAAGGCGGACAGTGCACCTCCCTGGGCAATCCGACCCCGGACGACGCCTGGAACGGCAGCATCGCGCGCAATTACATGGGCACCAACACCAAAGCCACCAGCCGCGCCGCCTATGTGTTCGACACCATCGAACTGGGCCCGAAATGGCTGCTGAACGTCGGCCTGCGCTATGACACCTTCGACACCGAAGCCAACACCAACGCCGTGCCGACCGCCACCGTGAAGGCGCGCACCAAGGTCAAGGACGACAGCCAGTTCTTCAACTGGCAGGCCGGTCTGGTCTGGAAACCGCTGGATAACGGCAGCATCTACACCTCCTACGCGACCTCGGCCTCGCCCGCAGGCGGCCTGGTAGGTGAAGGCGTCGACAGCAACGCTCTCCCGACCGGCACGACCTCCAGCGACCTGAAGCCGGAAGAAACCGTCAACTACGAGCTGGGCACCAAGTGGGACCTGTTCCACAATCGCCTGTCCCTGACGGCTGCGGTGTTCCGTACCGAGAAGAAAAACACCCGTATCCTGGTGAGTAACGATACTTACGAAACCGCCGGTGAATCCCGTGTCGACGGCCTGGAATTGTCGGCAAGCGGCAAGATCACTGACCAATGGCAGGTGTTCGCGGGCTACAGCTACCTGAAGAGCGAACTGGTTGACCCAGGTAAAAACGGCAACCGCTCCAATGTCGTGCAACCCGGCTCTAACAAGGGCAACCAGATGCCCAACACCCCGAAGAACTCGTTCAGCCTGTGGACCAGCTACGACGTGACGCCGAAGCTGACCATCGGTGGCGGCGCGTTCTACGTCGATCAGGTCTACGGCGATGCGGCCAACACCGTGTATGTACCGTCCTACACACGCTACGACGCCATGGCCAGCTACAAGCTGACCAAGAACATTGACCTGCAATTAAACGTGCAGAACCTGACCGACAAGACCTACTACGACAAAGCCTACGGGGCGCACTTCGCCAACCAGGCGGCCGGTCGTACGGCCCTGCTTTCTACGAACTTCCACTTCTAAAAGCCGGCAGCCCACAGCCAAGGCCCCACGCATCGGATGCGTGGGGCTTTTGCGTGTAAAACAGAATATTTCTCGATAACTCGCGGCATAATGCGCGCCGTGGCATTCACATCCAGATAGACGAGGCGGTCAGACGTGTTGAAGAAAACCCTGTTCCAGTTGCACTGGTTCTTCGGCATTACCGCCGGGCTGGTGCTGGCCTTGATGGGGATCACCGGGGCGGCGGTCTCGTTTCAGGATGAAATTCTGCGGGCACTCAACCCCACCGTCCTGACGGTCGAGAAACGCGAAGCCGGCGTGCTGCCACCCGCCGAACTGGTGCGCAAACTGGAAGCCACCGAAGGCAAAACCGTCTCCATGCTCTGGGTCGAAAGCGACAGCGGCAACGCCGCCCGCGTGTTCTTCACCCCGCCACCTGGCGAGCGCCGGGGCCAGATGCGCTATTTCGACCCGTACACCGGCGACTACATGGGCGATGTGGTTGGCCAGGACGTCTTTGGGTTCCTGCTGCAATTCCACCGCTTCCTGGTCATGGGTGACACCGGGCGCAACATCACCGGCGCCTGCACGCTGATCCTCGTATTCTTCTGCCTCTCCGGTTTGTACCTGCGCTGGCCGCGCCAAGTGGCGAGCTGGCGTGTGTGGCTGACACTGGACTGGCGCAAAAAGGGCCGCAGCTTCAATTGGGACCTGCACTCGGTGTTCGGCACCTGGTGCCTGCTGGCCTACCTGCTGGCCGCGCTCACCGGCTTGTATTGGTCCTACGACTGGTACAACCAAGGCCTGACCAAACTGCTCTCCGACGCCCCGCAAAACGAGCGCATGCGCAAACGCGGCCCGCCACCCGTTGGCCCGACGCCCGTGGCCAACTACGACGCAATCTGGAGCAGCATCTACAGCAACGCCGGTCCCGATTTGAGCGCCTACAACATCCGCATGCCGGCCGTTGCCGGGCAACCGGCCACCGTGTACTACCTGCTGAAAAACTCGCCCCATGACCGCGCGCTGAACCAGATCAATCTCGACCCAGCCAGCGGTGAGGTGAAGTCCCACGACCGCTACGCCACCAAGACCTTCGGCTCCCAACTGCTGACCAGCGTCTACGCACTGCACACCGGCAGTTACTTCGGCCTGATTGGGCGGATCGTGCTGACCGTCAGCTCGTTGCTGATGCCACTGTTCTTTATCACCGGCTGGCTGTTGTACCTGGACCGCCGTCGCAAAAAACGCCAGGTGCGTGATGCGCGCAAAGGCCTCGGCGCCAATGCCAGTGATGCTCCGGCCTGGCTGATCGGCTTTGCCAGCCAGAGCGGTTTTGCCGAACAACTGGCCTGGCAAACGGCTGGGCAATTGCAGGCCGCCGGGTTGCCAGTGAAGGTGCAGGCGTTGGGCAACGTCAGCCAGGACGACCTGCGCCAGTCAGAAAATGCGCTGTTTGTGGTCAGCACCTTCGGCGACGGCGAAGCCCCCGACAGCGCCCGGGGTTTCGAGCGCAGCGTGCTCGGCCACGACCTGTCCCTCAAGGGCCTGAACTACTCGGTGCTGGCCCTGGGTGATCGTCAATATGAACACTTCTGCGGCTTCGCCCGCCGCCTGCATTTCTGGCTGACCAACCAGGGCGGCAACCCTCTGTTCGCCCCGGTGGAAGTGGACAGCGGCGACAGCGCCGCCCTGCTGCACTGGCAACAGCAACTCGGCCAGCTCACCGGTCACGCACCGGCGGCGGCGTGGCCGACCGCGCAATACGAAAACTGGACACTGACCCAACGCAGCCTGCTCAACCGCGACAGCAGCGGCTCCGAGGTCTACCTGCTGGGCCTCACCGCGCCGTCGCCACAGACCTGGCAAGCCGGTGACCTGGTGGAACTGCTGCCACGCAATTGCCCCTGGGCCATCGAGCACTTCCTTGAAGGCCTGGGCCTGGCTGGCAGCGACGGCGTGATGATCGACGGCTTGGCGCACACCCTCGGCCAAGCCCTGGCCACTCGCCAATTGCCGACCCATCGCGCGCACTTGGTCGGCCTGCACGCCCAGGCGCTGGTGGACGCATTAGTGCCGTTGAGCATGCGCGAATACTCCATCGCCTCGATTGCCAGCGACGGCGTGCTGGAATTGATCGTGCGCCAGGAGCGTCACTCCGACGGCAGCCTGGGGCTGGGCTCCGGCTGGCTCACCGAACACGCCGCCATCGGCTCGCCCATCAGCCTGCGCCTGCGCCGCAACAGTGGCTTCCACCTGCCGGACGCGCCGGTGCCGCTGATCCTGCTGGGCAACGGCACCGGCCTGGCGGGCCTGCGCAGCTTGCTCAAGGCGCGGATTGCCGACGGCCAACAGCGCAACTGGCTGCTGTTTGGCGAGCGCAATATCAAGCACGACTTCCTGTGCCAGGACGAGCTGCAAGGCTGGTTGGCCAGTGGTGATTTGGCGCTATTAGACCTGGCGTTTTCCCGCGACCAGGAAGAGAAAATCTACGTGCAGGATCGCCTGCGCGAATCCGCCGAAGTGCTGCGTAAATGGCTGGCCGATGGCGCGGCGATTTATGTGTGTGGCAGCTTGCAGGGGATGGCGGCTGGGGTGGATAAGGCGTTGGTGGATATTTTGGGCAGTGACGCCGTGGAACGCTTGATCGAACAGGGCCGCTACCGCCGGGATGTGTACTGATCCCTCAAAGCCACTGGAGATCAAAATGTGGGAGGGGGCTTGCCCCCGATGGCAGTGTGTCAGTCAGCTCATCTGTAACTGACCCACAGCTATCGGGGGCAAGCCCCCTCCCACATTGAAACTGCATTTCAGGTCAGGTGGGTTGGAGTTTTTGTTCAAACACCGACACCCCATCCAAGTCCCGCAAAATCACGGTCAACTCCGCCGTCTGCCCATCAATCTGCACCTCGCCAAAAAACTGGAACCCGGCAAACGGCGAGCTGTTCTGCACCGCCGGTGCCTTCTGGAAAACCACCTCCGGCCCAAAGGTCTTATCCAACGGGTTCGGCCCAAAACTCCCCGCGTTCAACGGCCCCGCCACAAACTCCCAGAACGGCTCGAAATCCTGGAACGCCGCCCGATCCGGGTGGTAGTGATGCGCCGCACAGTAGTGCACATCCGCCGTCAGCCACACATGGTTGCGCACCTTCTGCGCCCTTAAAAAACCCAACAGCTCGGCGATTTCCACTTCGCGGCCTTGCGGTGCACCGGGGTCATTATTGGCGATGGCTTCCCAACGCGGCACGCCAGGGCTCACCTCGCCATCCGGCACGCCGAGGCCGATGGGCATGTCGGCCGCGATGACTTTCCACTGCGCCTGCGAGCCCTTGAGTTCGCGCTTGAGCCAGTCCAGTTGCTCACGGCCAAGGAAGGGTTTTTCGCCGCCCAGGTTGTCATCGTTGGGGCCACGATAGCTGCGCATATCCAACACGAACACATCCAGCAGCGGGCCGTAGCTGAGCTTGCGATAAATCCGCCCGCCGCCATCAGCGGTCTGGCGGCGCATCGGCGAATATTCCAGCCAGGCCTGGCGTGCGCGGCCCACCAGGGTGTTGATGTCTTTGGTCTGGTAGCGCTCATCGAGCTGCTTGCTCGGGGACCAGTTGTTCACCACCTCGTGGTCGTCCCACTGCCAGATCTGCGGCACCTCGGCATTGAAGCGGCGCACGTTTTCATCCAGCAGGTTGTAGCGGTAGTTGCCGCGATATTCATCAAGGGTTTCAGCGACTTTGCTCTTGGCCTCGGTGGTGATATTGCGCCAGATGCGCCCGTCCTCGACCGTGAGCTGTGCAGGCACCGGGCCGTCGGCGTAGATGGTGTCGCCGCTGTGGATAAAGAAGTCCGGCAGGCGCAGGCGCATGGCTTCATAGATGCGCATGCCGCCGATGTCCGGGTTGATGCCAAAGCCCTGGCCGACGGTGTCGCCACTCCACACAAATCGGATGTCACGGCGCTGTTGCGGCGCACTGCGCAGATGGCCGAACCAGGGCTCACTGGCGACGCCGGTCTGGGCGTCTTCGAAGTGCACACGGTAGAAAATCGCCTGGTCGGCGGGCAGGCCGGCGAGGTCGACGCGCGCGGTGAAGTCGGTACGGCTGTCGGCCAGGGGCGAGATGAGTTTGCGCGGGTTGCTGAACACACTGCGGGTGTCCCACTCCACCACCATCCGCGCCGGGCGGTCGCTGCGGCTCCAGATCATCGCGCGGTCGCCCAGCAGATCGCCGGACTGCACGCCATCGGTGAGCTGCGGGCGGTCCTTGACCGAGGCGATCACCGCCGGGGCCAAACCGGGCAGCAACAGCCCGGCGCCAACGGCTTGCATCACGCGGCGACGGCCAAGATCGAAGTGGCTCATGCGGGTGCCCTCTTGAGTATCAAAAGGACAACTTAAGCACGCGCAGATGACACTAATTTTGCGATCAGTGAAGATCAAATGTGGGAGGGGGCTTGCCCCCGATTGCAGTGGGTCAGCTACCAATAAACTGACTGATACACCGCCATCGGGGGCAAGTCGAATCGTCGCACCGCCCCTCCCACATTTTTACTGCGTCAGGCTTTAGCTGGTGCCACAGCCAGCTCCACCGCTTCCGGCTGCTTGATCAGCGCATACACCAACCCCGTCACCACACTCCCTGCCACAATCGCCAGCAAATACAGCAACGCATGGTTCATCGCATTCGGGATCACCAACACAAACAACCCACCATGGGGCGCCGCCAGCACACAGCCGAAATACATCGACAACGCACCGGTCAATGCCCCCCCGGCGATGCTCGCCGGGATCACCCGCAGCGGGTCCTTGGCGGCAAACGGAATCGCGCCTTCGGAGATAAAGCACAGACCCAGAATCATCGCCGCCTTGCCCGCCTCGCGTTCGGTCTGGGCAAACTTGCGCCGCGCCAGGAAGGTGGCGATCCCCATACCAATCGGCGGCACCATGCCCGCGGCCATGGTGGCTGCCATTGGCGCGCCGCTATGGGCCGCCAGCAGGCCGACGGAAAACGCATAGGCCGCCTTGTTGATCGGCCCGCCCAAATCGACGCACATCATGCCGCCGAGCAGGATGCCCAGCAGCACCGCGTTGGTGGTGCCCATGGAGCTGAGGAAACTGGTGAGGCCCACGAGCATACGAGCAACCGGTGGCCCAACCAGATAGATCATCGCCAGGCCCGTAAACAGGCTCGCCAATAACGGAATGATCAGGATCGGCTTGAGCGCATCCAGGCTCTGGGGCAACTTCACCGCGCGGGTGATCAGCTTGACGCAATAACCGGCCAGGAAACCGGCAAAGATACCGCCGATAAACCCGGCGCCCAGGGTGGTCGCCAATAACCCGCCGATCATGCCGGGTGCCAGCGCCGGCCGATCCGCAATCGAATAGGCGATATAGCCCGCCAACAGCGGCACCATCAGCATAAACGCCTGGTCGCCCACCGACTTCAACGCTGCCGCGAGTGTGCCGGGCTGTTCAAAAGCCTGGATGCCGAATACGAATGACAACGCGATCAGCAACCCGCCCGCCACCACCATCGGCAACATGAACGACACCCCAGTGAGCAGGTGTTTGTACACGCCGGTTTTTTCCGACTTGGCCACTGCGCCTGTCGCAGCACTTTCTACCGCACCTTCAGCGAGCGCCTTGTTGAGGGTCGCCTCGGATTGCTTGAGGGCAATGCCAGTGCCGCAACGGTAGATCTTCTTGCCGGCGAAACGCTCAGTGGCAACTTCGATATCTGCCGCGAGCAACACCACATCGGCATTGGCGATAGCCTCCGGGCTCAACGGCGTACGCGCGCCCACCGAACCCTGGGTCTCGACTTGCAAGTCGTAGCCCAGGCGCTTGGCGGTTTGCTGCAAAGCTTCAGCGGCCATGAACGTGTGGGCGACGCCGGTCGGGCACGCGGTGACGGCGACGATACGCGGCGCATTTGTGGCCGCGGACTCAGTCGCGACATACACCTGCGCCTCTTCGGCACCACGACGCAACACCGCCTCCACATCCGCCAGCGCCTGGGCCGGTGTGCTCTGGAACACGCGCTTGCCGATAAAACGCTGCATATCCACTGGCGTGCTGCTGACCAGCAATACCCACTCGGCAGCATCAATCGTCGCCTGGGACAGCGCGCGCTCCGGGCGCTGCGCATCCACCACCTCGACGCTGGTGCTCCAACCCTGACGCTGCGCGGCGGCGTCCAACAAGCGGGCGCACAGCACACTGGTGACCATGCCGTTCGGGCAGGCAGTAACAATGGCTAACTTCATCACAAACCCTCTTATTGTTCTGTCAGCGCACGTACATCGACGTCGCTTTCGAGACGCGCCAACTGCGCGTCATCGCTGATGCCAAAGCCAATTTGCGTCACCGCCATCGCGGCAATCGCCGTGGCACGGCGCAGAGTCTGCTCGGGCGTATCGCCACTGAGCAAACCGTGAACCATCCCCGCCAGCAGCGAGTCACCGGCGCCCACCGTACTGGCCACCGTGACCTTGGGCGGCGAGGCACGCAGCGCCAAACCCGGGCCGTACCAATTCACGCCCGCGGCGCCGTCGGAGACCACCACATGCTCGACACCCTGTTGATGCAGTTGGCTGACGGCATCGGTGGCGTTATCAAAGGCCTCGGCGAGTTCTTCGGTGTTAGGCTTGACCATCCACGGGCCCGCGTTCAATCCGGCACGCAAGGCTTCGCCGCTGGTGTCCAGGGCGACTTTCAAACCCAGCCCTTTCAAGGCCTCCAGCAACCCCTGGAACCACTGCGGGCTGACGCCACGCGGCAAGCTGCCAGCGACCACCACGGCATCGAATTCAGGGGCGATGATCGCCACCCTCTCGAGCAATTCTTCTTGCGCTCGCTCATCCACCAACGGCCCGGGGGCATTGATGTCGGTGACCCGGCCGTCCTGTTCGGCAATCTTGATATTGCTGCGGGTTTCACCCGGCACACGAATGAACACATCGCCAAATCCACGGCGGGCAATCAGCGCCTCAAACGCCTCGGGGTTGGCCTCGCCGAGAAACCCGCCGACGCTCACTTGATGCCCCAGATCCGCCAGCACTTGTGCCACGTTCACGCCCTTGCCGGCGGCATGGGTGAGCAGGGTTTCGCTGCGGTTGACTTCACCGGGCTCAAGGCGCGCCAGGCGTACCGTCAGGTCCAACGCCGGGTTCAGCGTCAGGGTCAAAATCCTTGCCATCTACACGGCCTCCACAAGGGCACGCACGTCGGCGGGCGAACCCACCGCCAGTGCTTTTTGCGCCAGGCCCTGGGCCTCGCTCAGACTGAATTCACGCACCCGCGCCTTCACCTCGGGGATGCTGCGGGCCGACACGCTCAACTCATCCACCCCCAAGCCGACCAGCACCGGCACCGCCAATGGGTCAGCCGCCAACTCGCCGCACACACCCACCCATTTGCCATGGGCATGGGCGGCGCGCACGGTGATGTCGATCAGTTGCAGCACCGCCGGGTGCAAGCCGTCGGCCTGGGCCGACAGGGTGGGATGGCCACGGTCGATGGCCAGGGTGTACTGGGTCAGGTCGTTGGTGCCGACGCTGAAAAAGTCGACTTCCTTGGCCAGCACCGGTGCCAGCAAAGCAGCCGAAGGGACTTCGATCATGATGCCCAGCTGCAAGTCTGCCACCGGGATTTCCAGGCGCAGGCGCTCGGTCATGTCACGGGCGGCGCGCCATTCATCGACGCTGCCGACCATGGGAAACATGATGCGCAGCGGACGGTTGTCTGCCGAACGCAACAGTGCACGCAATTGCGCCTCCATGATCTGCGGGCGCTGCAAGGTGAGACGAATACCGCGCACGCCGAGGAAGGGGTTTTCCTCCTCGGCAATCGGCCAATACGGCAGCGGTTTATCGCCGCCTACATCCAGGGTGCGCACCACCAACGGGCGCCCGGCGAGGCCGTCGAGTACGCGGCGGTATTCGGCTTCCTGGGTGGCTTCATCCGGCGCTTGCGGGTGCGCCATAAAGATCAGTTCGGTGCGCAGCAGGCCAATGCCTTCAGCGCCCTGCTCCACCGCGCCTGCCACACCGGCGCTTTCGCCGATATTGGCAAACACTTCCACGGCGTGGCCATCGCGGGTCAGCGCCGGTTCGTGGCGCTGGGCGGCGGCGGCTTGCAGGCGTTGTTCGCGGGTGTCACGCTCGACCGTCGCGCGTTGCAGGGTGGCGGCGTCGGCGTCTACGTGCAGGCGGCCGCGTTGGCCATCGAGCAGCAACGGCGTACCGGCTTTGAGCAGCAACACGGCCGGGCCTGCACCGACCAGTGCAGGAATGCCCAGGGCGCGGGCGACGATGGCGCTGTGGGCCGTGGCGCCGCCACGGGCGGTGAGGATACCGGCGACACGCGCCGGGTCCAGCCGTGCAACGTCCGAAGGACCGACTTCGTCCATCACCAGGATGTAGGGCTCGTTCGGTTCCTGGGCCGTTTCGACGCCGCACAGTTGCGCCAGCACACGACGGCCAATGTCCCGCAGGTCGGCGGCACGCTCGGCGAGCAAGGCGTCCTGCAGCGACTCTTGCTGCTTGGCGGCGGCTTCGATCACGCTCATCCACGCGGCTTCCGCGCTCTCGCCTTGCTTGAGGCGGGTGTCGACTTCATCGGTGAGTTCCGGGTCGTCGAGCATTTCCTGGTGGGTGATGAAAATCTCGCGGATCGCCTTGGACGTGCTGCGCTCGATCAGGCCCTGAATATCCCGGCGCACATCGGTCAATGCGCTGTGCAAGCGTTGACGCTCAACCGCCGCAGACTCACCGCGCAGCGGGTAATCGAACACTTGCTGGACCTGGATGTGCGCAGGGCCAATGGCAATACCCGGCGCGGCGGCGATGGCCTGGATTTGGCTGCCGGCCAGCGGTGCGCTGAGCACCGGTTCACTATCAGCAGTTACCGGCTGAGCGCTCACGGTGGGCAGCGGCTCGACGTCTTCGCCAAGGCCTTCTTCCACAGCGGCCAACAGGGCCGGCAGCGCATCGCCGGCAATCGTCGGTTCAGCGACAAATTCCAGCACTTGGCCACGTCGTGCACCGAGGCTCAGCAACTTGCTCAGGCTTTTTACGGAGACGGCGCCCACCGGGCCGTCGACGATGCGCACACGGATATCACCGTCAAAACTTTTCGCCAGTTGCGCGAGGATCTTCGCCGGGCGCGCGTGCAGGCCATGGGCATTCGCCAGGGTGATACGGGCGTTGGGCCAGTCTGGCGGCAGTTCACCGCCGAGCACTTCAAGGACTGCGCGGCTACTGGTGGCGCGACCAAGTTCCTGGCCACGGCCTTCGATCAGCAAGGCGCACAGGCGTTCGAGCAAGGCTTGGTGCGCTTCGCCGAGGCTGGCCAGGCAGAACAGGCCGTTGAGGGGCTGGCCGAGATAACGCATGGGTTTATCCGGCGTCACGAATGCCAGGCCGGGGCGCTTGACGGTTTGCTCACTGTGCAACCACCACAGGCCATCGCCCAGGGGCAGCGCATCGACTTGCTGCAAGACGGCAGCGAAACCATTGCTTACACAATCGGCCTGGCGCAACAGGCGTGCACCGCGCCATACCAGCTCTTCGAAATCATCGGCGGACACGCCCAGGCTGATCATCTGCGCATCCAGCGCCAGTTCCTGCGGCGCACCTTGCAACAATTTCAGCAAGGCTTCGGCGGAACCGGCACGGCGCAGCGCCTGGCCCAGGTCGGTTTCACCGAGGGCACGGGTGAGCAGTTGCAGCAGGCGCAGGTGTTCATCGGATTTGGCGGCGATGCCGATCGCCAGGTAGACGATCTGGCCGTCGCCCCAGTCCACCCCTTCGGGGAACTGCAGCAGGCGCACGCCGGTGGAGTGCACCTGGTCGCGGGTTTCGGGCGTACCGTGGGGGATGGCAATACCTTGGCCGAGGAAGGTCGAGCCTTGGGCTTCACGGGCTTGCAAGCCGCTCAGGTAACCCTCGGCGACCAGGCCATCGGCCACCAGTTTTTCCGCGAGCAAGTGCAAGGCAGCAGATTTATCCACAGCCACCTGGCCCATGGAAATCTGCTCTACAGTGAGCTCAAGCATGCCGTTCTCCTAGTTAGTGCGGTGGGCGCACTAGGTATTGTTTTGAATAAAACAGTGTAGGGGTGTTCAAAAATAACTGACTGATCAGTCAATTGGCAGCGACCAGTCAGTAGCGAATGTCGTAAAAATACGCCTGCTGAAACGTTTAATCTAGAATTTATGGCAGATTACGCGTTAATGACGCAACCTTGAAGAACCACTCGGCGCTTGAGCCAAGACATTGGTTGTATGCAGTAATCGGTTACGATTGGACAAAATGTCGGGGCAAGCTCTAAAAAACAAGGAAATCCCGGTTTGAAACTCAGTGATATCGCACGTCTTGCCGGTGTGTCCGTGACCACCGCCAGCTACGTCATCAACGGCAAAGCCGAACAGCAACGCATCAGCAACGCCACCGTCGAGCGGGTGCGGGCGGTGGTCGAAGCCCATGGTTTCACCCCCAACCCCCAGGCGGCCGGGCTGCGCAGCCGGCACACACGCACCTTGGGCTTTATCCTGCCCGACCTGGAAAACCCCAGTTACGCACGCATCGCCAAGCTGCTGGAACAAGGCGCACGGGCGCGGGGTTATCAGTTGCTGATTGCCAGTTCCGACGACGAGGCCGACAGCGAGCGCCAACTGCTCCAGCTGTTTCGCGCCCGGCGTTGTGATGCGCTGTTCGTGGCCAGCTGCCTCCCCTCCAGCGATGACAGCTACCGCGAGCTGCAAGCCAAAGGCCTGCCGGTGATCGCGATTGACCGGGTGATGGAGCCAGGGCAGTTCTGCTCGGTGGTCAGCGATGACCGCCAGGCCTGCCAGCAACTGACCAGCAGCCTGCTGCAACCGCTGCCCAAGCAGATCGTGCTGATCGGTGCGCGGCCCGAGCTGAGTATCAGCCAGGAGCGCGCCGCTGGATTTCGCGAAGCACTGCACGACTTCAAGGGCGAGGTGTTGATCGAACACAGCGAGTCGTTCAGTCGTGACGGTGGCCGACAGCTGATGGAGCAACTCCTGCAACGCCTGGGGCATTTGCCCGATGCGCTGGTGACCACGTCCTACGTGCTGCTGCAAGGTGTGTTCGACGCGCTGCACGACTTCCCGCTCAAATCGCGGCCCCTGCGCCTAGGCACTTTTGGTGATACCCAATTGCTGGACTTCCTGCCATTGCCGGTCAATGCCATGGCCCAGCAACATCAACTGATCGCCGACACCGCCCTGAAACTGGCCCTGGCCGCGATTGAAGAGCAACAGTACCAACCGGGCGTGCACGCCATCGGCCGTACGTTCAAGCAACGGATTCACGAGGCCTGAGCGTGGAGCTGATCGACACTCACACTCACTTGGACTTCCCGGACTTTGACAGCGACCGCCGGGAGGTCCTCGCCCACAGTCGTGAACGGGGCGTGCGACGCATGGTGGTGTTGGGGGTGTATCAGCGCAATTGGCAGCGGCTGTGGGATCTGGTGCAAGCCGATGACAGTTTATTCGCCGCCTTTGGCCTGCACCCGGTGTATCTCGATGAGCATCGCCCCGCCGACCTGACAGCGCTGGGCGACTGGCTGACCCGACTGCAAGGCCATCGACAGCTTTGCGCGGTGGGAGAAATCGGTCTGGATTACTTCCTTGAAGCATTGGACCGCGAACGCCAGCAAGCCTTGTTTGAAGCTCAACTCAAGCTCGCGGTGGACTTCCAACTGCCGGCGCTGCTGCACGTGCGCCGCAGCCACGCGGCGGTGATCGCCACCCTCAAGCGCATCCGCCTGCCTCGGGGCGGCATTGTCCATGCATTTGCCGGCAGCCGTGAGGAAGCCCGCGAGTACATCAAGTTGGGCTTCAAGCTGGGCCTGGGCGGCGCTGCCACCTGGCCACAGGCCCTGCGCATGCACAAGGTGCTGGCGCAATTGCCCCTGGACGCGGTGGTGCTGGAAACCGACTCACCCGACATGGCGCCCGCCATGTACCCAGGCCAGCGCAACAGCCCGCAACACCTGCCAGATATCTGCACTGCGCTGGCCGAGCGCATGGGCATCGAGCCGTTATTGCTGGCTGAGGCGAGCACACGCAATGCGTGCGAGCTGTTCGACTGGTAGCGCTGGCGTCACCACTTGCAGGTCCAGGGTAATGCGCTGACGGAAACGCGCGTAACGCAGTGCCAGAAAATGCACCAACAACACCACCAGCGACACATTGAACTGGCCGATCACGCTGATCAGGCCCACCCACTCCGCCACCAGTGCCACGATCAGCACGACACACGTCAGTACCGCCATGCTCGGACGCACCAGCGCCCAATGATCCAGCGCCTTGAACTGACGCAATTGCCGCGGACAACTCAACTGCAAGACCCGTTGGCAGTACGGGCAATCGAAGGGCTCCTCGATGGCGATGGCATTCACCTGCCAAGGCTTGAGTTCGAAGGTAATGTCGCAGTGGGCGCAGTGCCCTTTGATGCCGATTGCAGCGGTCATCGCTGTGCTCCCTGGAACGTCGACTTGAGTGAAATAAATTCTCACTTATTCAGGTGACCAAAAAGCATCCTCGGGGAAATCAGGACAAACGCCACACTCATTTTAGATAAAGCCTACAGCATAGTCCTACACACGAAACGCACCGATCAGTTGTTTCAACTCGATCACCTGCATAGACAGCTGGCGGCTCGCCGCTTCAGTCTGATGCGCACCGTGGGCCGCATGCTCCCCGGCACGGTTGATTTCGACGATGTTCTGGTCGATATCGTGGGCAACCGCTGTCTGTTGCTCAACCGCTGCCGCAATCTGCTGGTTTTGATCAACGATCATGCCTACAGCGCCGAGGATATTTTCCAACGCCTGCTGCACCTTCTCCGACTGCCCCACCGTGCCATTCGCCATGGCATGACTGGTGCCCATGGCCTTCACTGCCGCACTTACGCCACTGTGCAACCGGCTGATCATCTGCTCGATTTCTTCGGTTGAACGCTGGGTGCGCCGCGCCAAGGTGCGCACCTCATCGGCCACCACCGCAAAACCACGCCCTTGCTCACCGGCGCGTGCCGCCTCAATGGCGGCATTGAGCGCCAGCAAGTTGGTTTGTTCGGCAATGCTTTTGATCACTTCCAACACGCTGCTGATGGACTGGCTGTCCGTGGCCAACTGGTTGATCACCTGCACCGACTGGTCAATTTCCGACGCCAGCCGCGCGATGCTGCCCTGCTGGGATTGCACCAGGCCACGACCACTGACAGTTTCATCGTTGACGCTATGGGCACTGCTGACCGCCGCCGCCGCACTGCGCGCCACTTCCTGAGCAGTGGATGACATCTGGTTCATGGCGGTGGCCACTTGCTCGATCTGGGTGCGCTGGCCGGACACGGCCTGGTTGCTGTGGGCCGAGACGGTTTCCACCTGGCCGGCTTGCAGCTCGACCTGACCGACGGTGTGCCCGACTCGCTCGATCAAATCATGGATCTTCGCCACGGTGCCGTTGAACACCTGGCCCAGGTCGCCCAACTCATCGCGGCTGTGGGAAACAAAGGAAACGGTCATGTCACCCGCCGCCACTTTGTCCATCATCAGTCCCAAACGCCGAAGTGTGGTGCGGGTAGACGCGTAGAAACCGCCGTACAGATAAAAGATCAACAGGAACACTGCGCTCAGCGCCGAGATCAACGTCACCATGTGTGTACGGTTCTGCGCCAAACGCTGGTCCAACTGCTGCCCGATGAACGCCAGGGTGGCTTCATTGAGCTGGTAGGTTTGGGCCATCAGTTGCGTAACGTTGTCGTAGAAACCCTGCCAGGGCGCGTCGAGGGTTTCGGCCATGACGACCTGTTCTTCAAACAACTCGCTGCCTTGCTTGAGGCTGGCGCTGCTGGCCTTGGCCAGGCTGTCGAGCGAGGCCTGCGCCGCGTTGCTGGCGCCCAATGCGTCCTGCAACTTCAAACCGTATTCAGACTGGAGCTTCTCCAGTTGCTGCAACAATTCGTCAAAACGCGTGCTGGACGACGAATTGAGAAAACCCTGGCCCAGGGAATAAGCGCCCATCGCCCGCCCTTCGCCCAAGGTCTGGGTGACCTGCGGCGTCACGCTGGTGATCAGTTCGCTGAGTTGGCGCAGGTCACTTTGGGGATCACGGCTCAGGCCGGATTGACTGGCGATGATCTGGCTGAGCATCTGTGCTTTGTTCAGCAACTTGCCGATCAATGCGCTTTTGCTCAATAGCGAGGTTTCCTGTTGCTGGGCTTTGAAGGCCGCGATCAACTCATCCCGTTTAGCGTTGAACGCGGCGACCTGATCGGCATCAGTGGTCATCGCAGCAAGGCCTTGCAGGCGGCTCAATACGCTCTGTTCCAAGGCGCTGATCTTGCCCTCAAGGTCACCGGCCTTGCCGGCTTGGCCAAGGGTTGCGTTGATCTGTACCTGATTGTTGAGGGTTTCCAGGTCGCGTCGCAGCGCCAGGCTGCTACCCAGTAGATCGAGGCTTTGCAGTTCGATTCGCGTGGCCTGGAATTCGCGCCAGGAATCACGCACCAGGTAATAGTTGGTCGCCAGCATCGGCAGCAGGAACAGCACGCTGATCAAACTGAACTTCATGCCGAAACTCAGGCGATTCATCAGCGCGACGGCGGGATAGAGCAAGCTCTTCACAGGTGAACTCCCTTTCTTTTATTTTTATTGAGGCGCAGGGGCGGCAGTTAGCCATCACCTGTATAGCTCAATTTGAAAGGGAGTTTTGTAACTTAAGGTTAACGACGATTCGACGTACCCAGATGCAACAACCACCGCATTC
>NZ_QUZT01000008.1 GCF_004682045.1 Pseudomonas nabeulensis | reverse complement strand
GGTCTGGCCACACCGTCCTTGAATCGATCAGTTCTCAGCACTGATCAGTTGTACAGAAGGTTTGTGTCCCCTTCGTCTAGTGGCCTAGGACACCGCCCTTTCACGGCGGTAACAGGGGTTCGAGTCCCCTAGGGGACGCCACGATTACCCGCTCTGCGGGATTTTTAAGGGTCATTCAATTATTGAATGGCCCTTTTGTTTGTCTGGCGTTTGGCCAATTCCCTTATCTCTCCTTTTTCTCTCCTGACCAATGGTCGTGCCTGTCGCTTGCCAAATATTATTATGGTAATAATATTCAACCCATGAGAAACGGAGGCTTTGATGAGCGATAAAAAAGCACAAACCCGCGAACGCATTTTGCAGGCCGCCAGCGCTGCGTTGATCCAGCGTGGCCCGGCCGAGCCCAGTGTGGGCGAAGTCATGGGCGCGGCGGGGCTGACCGTCGGCGGCTTCTACGCGCACTTTGAAAGCAAGGATGCGCTGATGCTGGAAGCATTCACCGAGCTGCTGGCCAGGCGTCGCGCCTCGATTGATGACATGGATGCGCAATTGACCGGCGAAGAGCGCAGGGCGCTGGTGGCGGCGTTCTACCTGTCGCGCAAGCACCGTGACTCCACTGAGCAAGCCTGCCCGATTCCGGCAACGGTTGGCGAGATGGCCCGCCTGCCGGAAGAATTTCGCCATGCACTGAACGAACACTGTGAACTGATGGCCGCCCAGCTCGCCGCCACCCCGGAAGACACCGACAAAGCCCTGGCCGACATGGCGCTGATGATCGGTGGCCTGGCCTTGGCCCGTGCATTGGGGCCGGGTGAGTTATCTGACCGTGTGCTGCGCGCCGCCAAATCGGCCGTGCGCTAACAGAGGGCTTGCAGGATGCGTACGCTGACCTGGATCCGTCGCTTCAACGGCACGCTGGGTCGACTGGCACCGCAAACGGTAGCCAACAAGATGCGCCGTGCCTTCATGACCCCGCGCGATCTGCCGCCGCGTGATTGGGAGCTGCCGCTGCTGGCGCAATCGGAGCGCATCACCTTGCGCTTCGGCTTGTCGGCGCTGCGTTGGGGCCAGGGGCTCGCGGTGTTGCTGATGCACGGTTGGGAGGGGCGCCCTACGCAGTTCGCCAGCCTGATCACGGCGTTGGTCGACAACGGTTACTCAGTGATTGCCCTGGACGGCCCCGCCCACGGTCGTTCGCCGGGGCGTGAGGCCCACGTGCTGTTGTTTGCGCGCGCCATGCTGGAAGCCGCGGCCGAGTTGCCACCGCTGCATGCGGTGGTGGGTCATTCCATGGGCGGCGCCAGTGCGATGCTGGCGGTGCAGTTGGGCCTGCGTACCGAAGCGTTGGTGAGCATCGCTGCGCCATCACGCTTCCTCGATGTGCTGCGTGGTTTTACCCACATGGTTGGCTTGCCGCCGCGAGCGCGCTCGGTATTTATCCAGGAAGTCGAATTTGCCATGGGTATGCCGCTCAAGCATTTGGATGTCGCTCATTACCAGATGAATATACCCGGGCTGATTGTGCATGCCGAGGACGACACCTTTGTGCCGGTCAAGGCTTCCCAGGCCATCCACGAAGCCTGGTTCGACAGCCGCCTGCTGCGCCTGGAGCAGGGCGGTCACCAGAAAGTGCTGGCCGACCCCCGCGTGATCGACGGCGTGCTGGCGTTGTTGGCCGGCCGCCGTCTACAGGAGCGGCAAACCGCCTGATACACTGCCCCGCCGACATTAATCGACTGGGAGCAACGCATGGGCTGGGATTTGGCAACGCCGTTCATCATCGACCTGCAGGTCGCCGCCGAGGATATCGACGGCCTGGGGCACGCCAATAACGCGGTCTATGTGTCCTGGCTCGAACGTTGCGCCTGGCGCCACTCCCAGCGCCTGGGGTTGGACCTGACTGAATACCGCCGCCTCGACCGCGCCATGGCGGTGGTGCGCCATGAGATCGATTACCTCGCCGCTGGCTACGAAGGCGACGAGCTGCAACTGGCCACCTGGATCGTCGACTGGGACCAGCGCTTGAAGATGACCCGCCGCTTCCAGCTGTTCCGCCCCCGTGATGGCGTGACGCTGCTACGCGCACAAACCACCTTCGTCTGCATCGAGTTGTCCACCGGCAAGCCCAAGCGCATGCCCGCAGAATTCCTCGACGGTTACGGCCCCGCCCTGACGGGGGGTTAACGGTTGCCGTAGGAAACCCAGTAAACTGCGCCACGATTTTTGTTGAGTGTTTTCCATGCAAATTGCTTTGGCGCCCATGGAGGGGTTGGTCGACAACATCCTGCGGGACGTGTTGACCCGCGTGGGCGGTATTGATTGGTGCGTGACCGAATTTATCCGCGTCAACGACCGCCTGCTGACCCCTGCCTACTTCCACAAGCTCGCCCCGGAACTGCTGCACGGTGCCCACACTGCGGCGGGCGTGCCGTTGCGCGTGCAATTGCTCGGCTCCGACCCGGTATGCCTGGCGGAAAACGCCGCCCTGGCCTGCGAGTTGGGCTCCGAGGTGATCGACTTGAATTTCGGCTGCCCGGCCAAGACCGTGAACAAATCCCGTGGCGGTGCGGTGCTGCTCAAGGAACCGGAACTGCTCAACCAGATCGTCGAGCATGTGCGCCGCGCTGTTCCGGGCCATATCCCGGTGACCGCCAAAATGCGCCTGGGCTTCGACAGCCCGGACGGCGCACTGGTCTGCGCTACGGCGCTGGCCGAAGGCGGCGCGGCACATATCGTGGTGCATGCGCGGACCAAGACCGATGGCTACAAGCCGCCCGCCCACTGGGAGTGGATTCCGCGCGTGCAGGATGTGGTCAAGGTGCCGGTGTTTGCCAATGGTGATATCTGGAGCGTCGAAGACTGGAAGCGCTGCCGTGAAGTCAGTGGTGCCGAAGACATCATGCTGGGCCGTGGCCTGGTGGCGCGTCCTGACCTGGCGAAGCAAATCGCCGCAGCGCGCGCGGGGGACGAAGTCGTGGAAATGACCTGGGCAGAGATGCAGCCCATGCTCCAGGACTTCTGGACACAGTCGGTCGCACAACTGACGGAAAAGCAGGCGCCGGGCCGATTGAAACAATGGCTGGCCATGCTGACGCGCAATTACCCGCAAGCGGTGGAGCTGTTCACGGCCCTGCGTCGGGAGACTGACTTGGAACAGGTCAGCCGCCTGCTGGGCATGCCCCATCCGATTGCAGCCTGAGTGTTTTCGATCGCATCAGGGCGCCCATGGGGCGCCTTTTTTTGTGCCTGACGATTAGGGACGGCGGCCGGACGCGTTCGGATAAAACGCACATTTCCTTGGATGAATCCTCTCGATTTTTCGCAGTTGGCAGCTTGTGGTTACTTGTGCGGTTGGAACCTGTTGGGGTGACTCGCCACTGATTAAGTGCGCTGAACATGATCAAGACTTCCTAATTCGTCAGGGGGCATGTTTAAGGTTGATTTCAAAATCTACCAGTCAAGGAGTAAGAGATGCTAATTGCAAGTGTTCAATGTAATACGCAAGTTGGGGTTTTGAATGCGGGTAGTCATGCCGATGGCGTTACCCCTCAAACAGTCACCACGCTTAAGTCAAGTGTTGTACCGATCAAGCAAGTAGGTGGAGTTCTAAACGTTGTTGATGCCGATAATTTGCCGAGCGCTGCGAATGATAGTCATGCGTTCATCTTGGCACTTTTTAAAATGCTCGACTTCGGCGTGGCATTGCTTAAGAGTTGGTATCTACCCGAGCCGTCGCCTCCCGTAACACCTGTAGTTCCTCCACGGCCCAGTGTGGTTGTGCCTGATCTGCCTTTGCCTAATATTCCTAATAGGCCGGTTCAAAAACCCAAGGATATCTGGGGCGGTTTCAGGCAGGGCCCCGACGGCAACTGTGTGACCGTCTCGGCCATCAAAGCCGCGATGATGAGGTTTGGCCAGAAACCCACGGATATATTCACCGAGGTCAAGCCTTTTAGTGGAGGTTATGAGGTTGTGATGAGGGACGGATTCAAACTTCAACTCAGTGAGTCTGAACTGCAAATGGGCATCCGGGGCTCACAGTTTCAAGGTTACGATCAGGAAATGCTCAGGGACGCCCATTTCTTATTTGCGGTCAGCGCCAAGAGAGCGCAGATGGAAAACAATGACGGCACTGCGGCGCAAAGTTTTAACCAGGCGATAAAGACGTTGAATGATGGCGAGTATTCTCGCGAAGGGTTATTGCGTCTGGGGTTGAAGAACCATATTAAAACAGTGCCGTTATCGGATTTGCTTAATGGCATGATCGGTACAATCGAGCGGCGCGGCCATTCCGTTGCAGTCATTGAAGGAGTGGAAGAGCTTTGGGGTAAGCGCGGTAGTACGCCTTATCAGCCCGAGACGATTACGGGTCTTGTCTAAGTTCGCTATTAGTCATTCTGATAAACCATTAAGTGAAGATTACACCATGATAGGTTCTACGCATTCGGCTGGCCTTTATTCTGCATTGGACGCAACCAGCACCTCGACGACTATTGGTAATTGCTGCCCAGTCAATCGGCCATCGATAGAAGACACGAAAAACCGGCCTTGTTTACCGCAACGCCCACCTATTCTTCCGCCAGAACCCAAGCCTCCCGTCGAGCCCCCCAAGCCAAGTGGCGTTCTCGCTTATATAGAAGAGACTATCGACTGGACCAGCTTCGCAAGCAAACTCAGCGACATTTTATCGGGGCTTAAGCAACTGCCTGGCTGGATGCGCTGGTTTTAATCCGTCAACAGCACCCTAAACCCCTCAATCGGCACCGGCCGACTGTGCAAATACCCCTGGAACAAATGGCACCCCTGCTTCTGCAGAAACGTTAGTTGTTCCGGGGTTTTCATGCCAGTCGCACGGATGACTTCCGTATCTTCCAGTTGTTTCGCCTCCCCCACAAAAACAGAGTACAAACTTTAGGAAAAGTGGCTCATGAATGCCTCAATATCGAATTCCTTTGTCTTTACACCGCCTTCGCAACACCTGTTCCCGGTCGAGCAGCTTATCGCGGATGAAAAGGACAATCCGAAGCGTTGGGTCAGCGCTTTTGGCGTCGCCGAGCGGCGCTTTGGTGAAACCTTCGACACCAGCACCCATGCCGCCGTGATCAAGATGATGATGGCGACGCTGGGCCCCACGCCTGCGAATATGTTTAATCAAGTCGTGCCTTGCGATAACGGTTATGCCGTGACGATGAAGGATGAATTCCAAGTTTATATCTCCCAGGGTGAGCTCCATCAAATTGCGCAGGCGTCGCGGTTCAACGGCGATGACACGGAAGTGGTCAGAGCTGCCAACTTTGCCTTGGCGGTTTTTGTGAAGCGAAAGCAAAGCGTGGGCGGCTATGACAGTTTTGAGGCTGCCCTGGCGACGACCCTCGAGGGTGAAACTACCTTCAGATGCTTGAAGGGCATGGGGGTGTACGGGCTTTGCCAGTATGTGTCGCCGAGCGAAATGGTTGGCCAGGGTGTAGTAGCGGTCATGGGGGTACGTAATAAAGGCAGTGCGTTGGTGGTGGATGGGGTCGGGCAGGACCATGGCCAAACATTGCAGATAGGCAAAAACTATGGTTTCAGGATGTTTGCCGGCCCGCCGCGGCCTAGCCCGCTCATAGACAAGGCACCTGCAAGCAATAAGCCTGAAGACATATGGCGCGGCTTTTATCAGGGGGCGGAGGGCAATTGCGTGACCGTGTCGGCGATCAAGGCGGCCATGATGCGATTCGGGCAAAGCCCTCGCGACATTTACAGGCAGGTCACAGAAGTGGAGGGCGGTTTCGAGGTGATCATGCGAGATTCCTTCAGGCTTACGCTGACCCACGACGAGTTGGGCAAAGCCAGAATTGCTTCGAACTTCGTTGGCAATGATACGGCGCTTGTGGAGGATGCCAACTTCTTGTATGCCGTGAGCGCGATACGCGCGCAATTGGAAAACAACGATTTCCGCGCCCGAAAGAGTTTCGACGTGGCGATGGAGACGCTCAACGATGGCGAGATGCCCGGCGAGGCACTGCGTCGGCTTGGACTGATTGCCTATATCCGGCAAAGCGATATAGACGAGTTGGCGCAGGGCGCCATTGGCACCCTGGCGGATAATAATCATTCGGTAGTGGTGGTTAACGGTGCAATCGACTGGTACGGAGAAAAGCAGACACTGCGTTCATCGCCTGGGAAGGGGTTAGGTCTCTGGGCGCTCAAGCTCGTCTGACGGCTATCCCAGAAGCCGTCTGAACCCCTCAATCGGCACCGGCCGACTGTGCAGATACCCTTGGAACAAATGGCACCCCTGCTTTTGCAGAAACGCCAGTTGTTCCGGGGTTTCCACGCCTTCGGCGATCACTTCCAGGTTCAAGCTGCGGGCCATTGCGACAATCGCGCGGATGATTTCCGCGTCGTTAGGGTCATGGGTCGCATCGCGGACAAAGGATTGGTCGATCTTCAGCGCGTCCACCGGCAGGCGCTTGAGGTAGGTGAGCGATGAGTAGCCAGTGCCAAAATCGTCCATGGCAAAGCTGACGCCGAGTTTTTTCAAGCGGCGCATCTTGCTGATGGTGTCTTCGAGGTTCTGGATCACAATGCCTTCGGTGATTTCCAGTTTCAGCAGGCTGTAGGGCAGCGAATGCTGCCTGAGGCTGCGCTCCACCCGTTCCACAAAGTCGTTCTGGCGGAACTGCCGGGGGCTGATGTTCACGCACAGGCTGAAATTCAGCGGGTCCACCAGGCCATCGGCGACGAGCTGCTCAAAGGCCGCGCAGGCTTCATCGAGAATCCAGGTGCCAACTTCCAGGATCAGGCCGCTGTCTTCCAATACCTTGATAAATTCCGTGGGCGACTGTGCGCCCAGTTGCGGGTGCTGCCAGCGCACCAGGGCTTCGGCACCGACGATGGTATTGCCGCGTGCGTCTACCTGCGGCTGATAGTTCACGCTGAACTCGCCGCGCGACAGGGCCAGGCGCAGGTCGGTTTCCATGCGCAGGCGCTCGCTGGCGGTCTTCTGCATGCTGTTGTGGAACATCTGCGTGGTATTGCGTCCCGAATCCTTGGCGCGGTACAGAGCGATATCGGCGCGCTTGAGCAAGTCTGCCGGGGTGGCGCCATGATCCGGGATGAGGGCCACGCCGATGCTCGGTGTGACCTGCAATCGATGGCCATCCAAAAACATCGGCTCCGAGAGCAGTTCGCGCAGGGTGTCGGCCAGTTCCTGCACCTGGCCGCTGACTTCCGAGCGCGAGCCGTCCAGCCCGCTGAGCAGTACCACGAACTCATCGCCCCCCAGGCGCGCCACGGTGTCTTCCATGCGCACGCTGGCTTCCAGGCGTGCGGTGACGATTTTCAGCACTGTGTCGCCCACCGGATGGCCGAGGGAATCATTGATGTGCTTGAAGTGGTCGAGGTCAAGGAACAGCAGGGCGCCGCGCAGGTTGTGGCGTTTGAGCAGGGCGATCTGCTGGCTCAGGCGGTCCATCAGCAGTGCACGGTTGGGCAGGTTGGTCAGCGGGTCGTGGTAAGCCAAGTGGCGAATCTGCGCCTGAGCATTTTTCAACAGGCTCACGTCCCGCGCCGTCAGCAGCAGGCAGGGCGTTTCATTGAGGGTGATCGGCTCCACCGACACTTCTACCGCCAACACCTCGCCGCGCTTGTTGTGCCAGAGCATTTCCAGGTGATGAATGCGTCCCTTGATCTGCAGTTCGGCCAAGAGCGCAGCGCGTTGGTTCTCATCGGCCCAGATTCCGATCTGGTACAGCGTGAGGCCAATGGCCTCTTCGGCGCGATAGCCGGTCAGGCGGCAGAAACCATCATTGACCTCCACATAACGGCCAGTGTCGCGCTCGGTGATGGAGATGGCGTCGGGGCTGGAATGGAAGGCCTTGGCGAACTTCTCCTCGCTGGCCTTGAGCGCGGCCTCCGAACGTTGCTGCTGGGTGATATCGCGCAGCGTGGTGACGATGCATGGCTGGTCGCCCACCTTGATCAGGCGGCTGGAGATCACACAGGTCAGGCTCTGGCCGTCTTTGTGATGCGCCACGATCGCCACGTTGCTGAGGGCTTGCTCGCGAATCACCCGTTCAATACGTTGCAAGCGCTTGCTCGACTCATCCCACAGGCCGATGTGCTCGGCGCTTTTACCGATCACCTCGGTGGCCGTCCAGCCAAAGGTCTGGGTGAAGGCGGGGTTGATTTCGATGAAGGCGCCGCTGTCCAGGTCGGTGACGCAGATTGGGTCGGGGCTGGCCTGGAACAGGCTGGCGAATTTTTCTTCGGAGGCAGTGAGGCGTTGTTCGCGTTCCACCTGGTCGGTGATGTCCAGCAACGTGCCGGCCATGCGCACGGGCACGCCTTGTTCGTCGCGGTACAGGCGCGCACGGCTTTCCAGGTAGCGTGAACTGCCATCCTCCATTTGCACGCGGTACGTCAGTTGATAGTTGCCGGCCGGGCCTTCGCGCAGGGTGCGGTAGGCGTGGCGCATGTTGTCGCGTTCTTCGTTGGGCATGCCCTCGAAAAACGCGTCGAAGGATTCGTGGAATGGCTCGGGGGGCAGGCCATGCAATTGGGCGGCGCGGGCCGAGCCATAGAGCATGCCGGTGGGGATGTGCCAGTCCCAGGTGCCCAGTTGCGCGGAGTCCAGGGCCAGGTCGAGGCGCTCCTGGCTATCCTTGAGGGCTTGCTCGGCGTTCTTGCGGTCGGTGGTGTCGAGGAAGGTGCTGATCAGGTAGGCCTCGCCGTCCAGCTCGACTTTTTGTGCGCTGAGGGTGCCGTCGTGGATCTGGCCGTTGCTGGCGCAGAACTGCACCTCCATGGTGATCGGCTCGCCCTTGCGTTGGGTGGCCTTGACCAGTTGCGTGCGCTGTTCGGGGTGACGCCACAGGCCCAGGTCAAGCGTGGTGCGGCCGATGACGTCGGCGACGGGCCAACCGAAGTGGATCTCGAAATACTGGTTGGCTTCGCTGATTCGTCCGTCGGCCTGGCGGGTCAGCAGCACCATGTTCGGGCACAGGTGAAACAGCGTGGCGAAGCGCTTTTCGGAGTGCCCGAGGGCATTTTCCCGTTCGCGTTGCAGCGTGATCTCGCGGATCACGCCGATCATTCGGCGCCTGCCGGCTTTGTCTGGCGCCAGGCTGCCGTTGATTTCCAGCCAGTGGTAGGTGCCGTCGGGCCATTGAATGCGATGGCGCATGGCCTGGTCGAACGGCTCGCCGGCCAACACCGCATGAAAGGCGCGAACCACGCGGGCGCGGTCGGCCGGGGCCAGCAGGTCGAGGTAGTCCAGGTCCTTGGGCAAGGGCTGGCGGGGATCAAAGCCGAATAACGCCTGGGTGCCCCGCGACCAACTGATCCGCCCCGTGTCGATTTCCCAGCACCATGCACCCAGGCGTGCCGCGTTGAGGGCTGCCAGCAATTGCGGGGCACTGTCCCAGCTCTGTTCCGCCTCTTGGGGGTCGAGGGCGTAGATGCGGGGCAGCGGTGGCACGGAATCGACGGGGTTGCGCATTAGCAAAGGGCCTTGGCTCGATGGGCGTAAGGCGCGGTTTTATTCAGACCTTGAGGCCGCACAGCTTCATGCCGGTATCCCTGGCAGATCGACCTGTGCATCCAATAGGCTCATGAAAGCCCGCGCAGCGTTCGACAGCGTCCTTTCGGTGTGCACGATATAGCCTAGCTGGCGACTGAGCTGTATGCCCGGCAAAGCGATACTTGCCACTTGATCATCGAGCATGGTGCGCGGCAGCACGCTCCAGGCCAGGCCGATAGACACCATCATCTTGATAGTTTCCAGGTAGTTAGTGCTCATCGCGATATTCGGCGTAAGGCCCTGGGCTTCGAACAGTCGACTGACAATATGGTGCGTAAAGGTGTTCCCGCCGGGGAAAACCGCCGGGTGCCCGGCAATATCGGCCAGCGTCACGGTGCCATTGAGGGTCAGGCTGTGTTCCGGTGCGACGACAAAATCCAACGGGTCATCCCATACCGGGGTGGCGCGCACCAAATGATGAGGGTCGGGTGCCAGGGTGATCACCGCCACTTCAGCGCGGCCGTGGAGGATTTCTTCGTAGGCCACTTCCGAATCGAGAAACTGAATATCCAGGGCGACGTTGGGGTATTCCCGGGTAAACGTACGCAGCACCGGGGGCAGGCGGTGCAAGCCAATATGGTGGCTGGTGGCCAGGGTCAGGCGCCCGCTGACTTCGCCGGTAAGGTTGGTGAGGGCGCGACGCGTGTCGTCCAGCACGTTCAGAATCTGATAAGCCCGTGGCAGCAAGGCGCGCCCGGCCTCGGTCAGGCCGACTTCACGGCCCAGGCGATCAAACAGGCGCACCTTCAATTGTTGCTCCAGGCCGGCGATGCGCTTGCTGATGGCCGGTTGGGTCAGGTGCAGGCGTTCGCCGGCACCGGAGAAGCTGCCGGTCTCGGCGATAGCGATAAAAGCATTGAGGTTGGCCAGGTCCATTGTTGTATTCCAGTTGGTAATCCAAAGCATAAAAAATATGAATTTGAGTTATTTAATGTAGCGCCATACCATCAGCCTCACAAGCCAAAGGGTTATTGAAAAGCCCGGCGTATAGAAGCACCGATGATGAGGACCGACTGATGGCCGGCAAGACGCTTTACGACAAGCTTTGGGATTCCCATGAAGTGAAACGGCGCGACGATGGTTCGTCGCTGATCTATATCGACCGTCACATCATCCATGAAGTGACCTCGCCCCAAGCGTTCGAAGGCCTGCGTCTGGCCGGGCGCAAGCCATGGCGGGTCGACTCCATCATCGCCACGCCGGACCACAACGTGCCGACCACCCCGGAGCGTAAGGGCGGCATTGACGCCATCGTCGACACGGTCTCGCGTTTGCAGGTGCAAACCCTCGACGACTATTGCGACGAATACGGCATCACCGAATTCAAGATGAACGACGTGCGCCAGGGCATCGTCCACGTGATCGGCCCGGAGCAGGGCGCCACCCTGCCAGGCATGACCGTGGTCTGCGGTGACTCCCACACCTCGACCCACGGTGCCTTCGGCGCCTTGGCCCACGGCATCGGCACCTCCGAGGTGGAGCATGTGTTCGCCACCCAGTGCCTGGTCGCCAAGAAAATGAAGAACATGTTGGTGTCGGTCGAGGGCACCTTGCCGTTTGGCGTGACCGCCAAGGACATCGTCCTCGCCGTGATCGGCAAGATCGGCACCGCCGGCGGTAACGGCCATGCCATCGAATTCGCGGGTAGTGCGATTCGCGACCTGTCCATCGAAGGCCGCATGACCATCTGCAACATGTCCATCGAAGCCGGTGCCCGCGTGGGCATGGTGGCGGCGGACGAAAAAACCGTCGAATACGTCAAGGGTCGTCCATTCGCGCCGCAAGGCGCTGACTGGGACGCCGCTGTCGAAGCGTGGAAGGACCTGGTGTCCGATGCCGACGCGGTGTTTGACACTGTGGTTGAACTCGACGCGGCTGAAATCAAGCCGCAAGTCAGCTGGGGCACCTCGCCGGAAATGGTGTTGGCCGTCGACCAGAATGTGCCGGACCCGGCGAAAGAAGCCGACCTGGTCAAACGCGGTTCCATCGAGCGCGCCTTGAAGTACATGGGCTTGCAGGCCAACCAGGCGATCACCGACATTCAGTTGGATCGGGTGTTTATCGGTTCCTGCACCAACTCGCGCATCGAAGACCTGCGCGCCGCCGCGGTGATCGCCAAAGGCCGCAAAGTGGCGTCGACCATCAAGCAAGCCATCGTGGTGCCAGGTTCGGGCCTGGTCAAAGCGCAAGCCGAAGCCGAAGGCCTGGACAAGATCTTCCTCGAAGCCGGTTTTGAATGGCGTGAGCCGGGCTGCTCCATGTGCCTGGCGATGAACCCGGACCGTTTGGAGTCGGGCGAGCATTGCGCGTCCACGTCCAACCGTAACTTCGAAGGGCGTCAGGGCGCCGGTGGGCGTACCCACCTGGTCAGCCCGGCCATGGCTGCTGCGGCTGCCGTCAACGGTCGTTTCATCGACGTTCGCGAATTGATCTGAGGAATACCCGATGCGTGCTTTTACCCAACACACCGGCCTTGTCGCCCCTTTGGATCGCGCCAACGTCGACACTGACCAGATCATCCCCAAGCAGTTCTTGAAGTCGATCAAGCGCACCGGTTTCGGCCCGAACCTGTTCGACGAGTGGCGCTACCTGGACGTGGGCTACGCCTACCAGGACAACTCCAAGCGCCCGCTGAACAAGGACTTCGTACTCAACGCCGAACGTTACCAAGGTTCCAGCGTACTGCTGGCCCGGGAAAACTTCGGTTGCGGCTCCAGCCGTGAACATGCGCCATGGGCCCTGGAAGAATATGGCTTTCGCAGCATCATCGCGCCGAGCTACGCCGACATCTTCTTCAACAACAGCTTCAAAAACGGCCTGTTGCCGATCATTTTGACCGACGAAGAAGTCGACGAATTGTTCAAGCAGGTAGAAGCCGAAGAGGGCTACCAGTTGACCGTCGACCTGGCCGCGCAAACCGTGACCCGTCCGGACGGCAAGGTGTATCACTTTGAAGTGGATGCATTCCGTAAGCACTGCCTGATCAACGGCCTGGACGACATCGGCCTGACCTTGCAGGACGGCGACGCGATTGCAGCGTTTGAGGCCAAGCACCGGGCGAGCCAGCCTTGGTTGTTTCGCGATTGATGTAGGCAGGACCGCCGCCATCGGGGGCAAGCCCCCTCCCACAGGGGTACGCATTCCAAATGTGGGAGGGGGCTTGCCCCCGATGAGGCCAGTGCTAACAACACAACCCCCAAGGAAAACCACCATGACCAGCACCGCCCACACCCAAGTCGTGCAAAAACAATTCGGCGAGCAAGCCTCGGCCTACCTGAGCAGTGCCGTGCACGCCCAGGGCACCGAATTTGCGTTGCTACAGGCCGAACTGGCCGGGCAGGGCAGTGCGCGACTGCTGGACTTGGGCTGCGGTGCCGGTCATGTCAGCTTTCACGTGGCGCCATTGGTTAAAGAAGTGGTCGCCTACGACCTGTCTCAACAGATGCTTGATGTCGTCGCGGCCGCTGCAAAAGACCGTGGCCTGGACAACATCCGTACCGTCCACGGCGCCGCCGAACGCCTGCCGTTCGCTGACGGCGAGTTCGACTTCGTGTTCAGCCGCTACTCGGCCCATCACTGGAGCGATCTGGGCGTAGCGCTGCGCGAAGTGCGCCGCGTGCTCAAGCCGGGCGGCGTGGCGGCGTTCGTGGATGTGTTGTCACCGGGCAGCCCGCTGTTGGACACTTACCTGCAAACCGTCGAAGTGCTGCGCGACACCAGCCACGTGCGCGATTACTCTGCCGCCGAGTGGATGCAGCAGCTCAGCGAATCCGGTTTGCACGTACGTAACAGCAGCCGCCAGCGCCTGCGCCTGGAATACACCTCGTGGGTCGAGCGCATGCGCACGCCAGAAGTGTTGCGCGCGGCGATCCTTGAGCTGCAAAAGGCGATGGGCCAGGAAGTGCGCGACTACTACGAAATTCAAGCCGACGGCACCTTCAGCACCGACGTGCTGGTGGTGTTCGCCGAGCGCTGATCAATTTTTCCCGACCTGCCCACGGGCGGGTCGCTTGATGAAATGAGGAACCCATGAGCAAGCAGATTCTGATTCTCCCTGGCGACGGTATTGGTCCGGAAATCATGGCCGAAGCGGTCAAAGTCCTGGAAGTGGCCAACACCAAGTACAGCCTGGGCTTCGAACTGAGCCACGACGTGATCGGCGGCGCGGCCATCGACAAGCATGGTGTACCGCTGGCGGATGAAACCCTGGAGCGCGCGCGCGCTGCCGACGCGGTGCTGCTGGGCGCCGTGGGCGGCCCGAAATGGGACAAGATCGAACGTGACATCCGCCCAGAGCGCGGCTTGCTGAAAATCCGTGCCCAACTGGGCCTGTTCGGCAACCTGCGCCCGGCGATCCTCTACCCGCAACTGGCTGACGCGTCGAGCCTCAAGCCAGAAGTGGTGGCGGGCCTGGACATCCTCATCGTGCGTGAGCTGACCGGCGGTATCTATTTCGGCTCGCCACGGGGCGTGCGGGAGTTGGAAAATGGCGAACGCCAGGCCTACGACACCCTGCCATACAGCGAGAGCGAAATCCGCCGTATCGCCCGTGTTGGTTTCGACATGGCGCGCGTGCGTGGCAAGAAGGTCTGCTCGGTCGATAAAGCCAACGTACTGGCCTCCAGCCAGCTGTGGCGCGAAATCGTCGAGCAAGTGGCCAAGGACTACCCGGACGTCGAACTGAGCCACATGTACGTCGACAACGCCGCCATGCAACTGGTGCGTGCGCCGAAACAGTTCGACGTGATCGTCACCGACAACCTGTTCGGCGACATCCTGTCCGACCAGGCCTCGATGCTCACCGGTTCCATCGGCATGCTGCCGTCGGCGTCCCTGGACACCAACAACAAGGGCATGTACGAGCCTTGCCACGGTTCGGCGCCGGACATCGCCGGGCAGGGCATTGCCAACCCGTTGGCGACCATTTTGTCGGTATCGATGATGCTGCGTTACAGCTTCAACCTGGCTGATGCAGCAGACGCCATCGAGAAGGCCGTGAGCCTGGTGCTGGACCAGGGCCTGCGCACTGGCGACATCTGGTCGCAGGGTTGCACCAAGGTCGGTACGCAAGAAATGGGCGACGCAGTAGTCGCCGCGCTGCAGAATCTGTAATCTCTCGGGCCCGCTTGCAGTTGTTGCTGCAAGGCGGCCCACTTTTTAACAAGGTGTAGTTGCGATGAAACGTGTAGGTCTGATCGGTTGGCGCGGTATGGTCGGTTCCGTGCTCATGCAGCGGATGCTGGAAGAGCAGGATTTCGATCTTATTGAGCCGGTGTTTTTCACCACTTCGAACGTTGGTGGCCAAGGGCCGTCCGTGGGCAAGGATATTGCCCCGCTCAAGGACGCCTACAGCATTGAAGAGCTGAAAACCCTCGACGTGATTTTGACCTGCCAGGGCGGCGACTACACCAGTGAAGTCTTCCCCAAGCTGCGTGAAGCGGGCTGGCAGGGTTACTGGATCGACGCCGCATCGAGCCTGCGCATGCAGGACGACGCGGTGATCATCCTCGACCCGGTGAACCGCAAGGTCATCGACCAGCAGCTGGATGCCGGCACCAAGAACTACGTCGGCGGCAACTGCACCGTCAGCCTGATGCTGATGGGCCTGGGCGGCCTGTTCGAAGCCGGTCTGGTGGAGTGGATGAGCGCCATGACCTATCAGGCGGCCTCCGGTGCCGGCGCGCAGAACATGCGTGAGCTGATCAAGCAAATGGGCGCAACCCACGCGGCCGTCGCCGATCAACTGGCCGACCCGGCCAGCGCGATCCTCGACATCGACCGCCGCGTGGCCGACGCCATGCGCAGCGATGCCTATCCGACCGAAAACTTCGGCGTGCCATTGGCTGGCAGCCTGATCCCGTGGATCGATAAAGAACTGCCGAACGGCCAGAGCCGCGAAGAGTGGAAAGCCCAGGCCGAGACCAACAAGATCCTCGGTCGCTTCAAGAGCCCGATTCCGGTGGACGGTATCTGCGTACGGATCGGCGCCATGCGCTGCCACAGCCAGGCACTGACCATCAAGCTGAACAAAGACGTGCCGATTGCCGATATCGAAGGGCTGATCAGCCAGCACAACCCATGGGTCAAGCTGGTGCCGAACAACCGCGATATCAGCATGCAGGAGCTGAGCCCGACCAAGGTCACCGGCACCCTGAATGTACCGGTGGGCCGTTTGCGCAAGCTGAACATGGGCAGCCAGTTCCTCGGTGCGTTCACCGTGGGTGACCAGTTGCTGTGGGGTGCGGCGGAGCCGTTGCGTCGTATGCTGCGGATCTTGCTGGAGCGGTGATCGCTTGAGGCATTGAAGAAACCCGCGTTCTGGTGACAGGCGCGGGTTTTTTGTTGGCCTTTCGGGCCTCATCGGGGGCAAGCCCCCTCCCACATTTTGATCTGCGAACACATTCAAAGTGTGGGAGGGGCGGTGCGACGACTCGACTTGCCCCCGATGAGGCCATCAGCCACACCACAAGACCTGGCTTAATTGCCTCACCCTCAGCCACCCGGTAAAGTGCCGCTCCCCCCGCAATGCCCGAGGCAGCCCCCATGACCCAGACCTTTGAAATCGCCGTGATCGGCGCCACCGGCACCGTTGGTGAAACCCTGGTGCAGATCCTCGAAGAACTGGACTTCCCGGTGGGCACCCTGCATCTGCTGGCAGGCAGTAACTCTGCCGGCGCCTCGGTGCCGTTTCGCGGCAAGAACGTGCGGGTCAAGGAAGTGGATGAGTTCGATTTCAAAAAGGTGCAGCTGGCGTTTTTCGCGGCCGGGCCTGAAGTGACGCTGAGCTTCACTCCGCGCGCGACGGCGGCCGGTTGCGCAGTGATCGATCTGTCGGGTGCTTTACCGGCCGATCAGGCGCCGCAGGTTGTCCCGGAAGTTAACGCGCATGTCCTGAGCGGTTTGAAAAAGCCTATCCAGGTTGGCAGTCCAAGCCCGTCCGCGACCAATCTGGCCGTGGTGCTGGCGCCGTTGCGCGGAATGTTGGATATCCAGCGCGTCAGCGTTACCGCCAACCTGGCAATGTCGGCCCAAGGTCGCGAAGCCGTCAGTGAGCTGGCGCGCCAGACCGCTGAGCTGCTGAATATGCGACCGCTGGAACCGAAGTTCTTTGACCGTCAGGTTGCCTTTAATCTGCTGGCACAAGTCGGTACACCAGATGCCCAGGGTCATACAGCCCTGGAGAAACGGCTCGTACACGAACTGCGTGCACTGCTGGAAAATCCTTTGCTAAAAATTTCCGCAACCTGCGTTCAAGCCCCGGTGTTTTTTGGCGATAGCCTGACTGTGTCGCTGCAATTGGGCGCGCCGGTCGATCTTGCTGCGGTGAACCGTGTTTTGGATGCAGCGCCGGGTATAGAGCGGGTGGAAGAGGGTGATTACCCGACTGCGGTTGGCGATGCTGTGGGGCAGGACGTGGTCTATGTAGGACGAGTCCGCGCCGGTGTGGATGACCCGGCGGAACTAAATCTGTGGCTGACGTCAGATAACGTACGCAAAGGCGCCGCGCTTAACGCCGTGCAGTTGGCGCAGTTGTTGATAAAAGACCTTGTGTAAAAGATACTTGGCGGCAATTTGTAGATTGATTCTACCCAGGCGCTATGCTTGGCCCCAAACAGGAATAGAAGCGCGTCGGTAACCTATCGGCTCGCCATGCCATATGGCAGCGGTTACCAACCTTCTCGCAGGCCGGGGAGTGTTCAAACAAAGGATGAGGCTATGGTTCAAGTTCGCAAACTGGTGTTAGCAATAGCGGCCGCCTCGGCGCTGTCCTCCGGTATGGCGCAGGCGCTGCAGCTGGGGGAAATGACCCTCAAGTCGAAGTTGAACCAGCCGTTGTCGGTGGAAATCGAGTTGCTCGATGTCGGTGGCCTCACGGCTTCCGAGATCACGCCGAGCCTGGCCTCGTCCCAAGCGTTCGTGGATGCCGGTGTTGATCGCGAGGCGTTTCTCAACGACCTGACGTTTACCCCGGTGATCAACCCCAATGGTCGCAGTGTGGTGCAGGTCACTTCCAGTAAGCCGTTGCCGGATTCCTACGTACGTTTCCTACTACAGGTGCAATGGCCCAACGGCCGTTTGATGCGCGACTACAGCGTATTGCTCGACCCGGCGAAGTTCGAACAGCCGGCACCGACCTCGGCAGCGCCCGCTGCCAGCAAGCCTGCCCTGCACACCACCACCGCTCACGATACGTTGTGGGAAATCGCCGAGAAGAATCGCCATGGCGCGTCGGTCCAGCAGACGATGCTGGCCATTCAGGCGTTGAACCCTGACGCGTTCCGCGATGGGAATATCAACCGTCTCAAAACTGGCCAGGTCCTGCGCCTGCCAGACCACGTGCAGGCGACCAGCTTGCCCCAGTCCCAGGCCATTGCCGAGGTGGCTGCGCAGAACGCTGCCTGGCGTCAGGGGCGTCGTACGCCTGCCAACCAGCCTGCCGGCCAGCAGCAGTTGGACGCGACCCGGCGTACACAGCCTGGCAATGCGCCGTCGAGCACCAACGCCAAGGACAATCTGAGCCTGGTCTCCGCTGAAGCTGGCAAGAAGGGCGGCAAGGGCAATGTTGGTGATAGCCAGGCCCTGAGCGACAAGTTGGCGATGACCCAGGAGCAACTGGACACCACTCGCCGTGACAATGACGAGCTGAAAAGCCGTGCGGCCGATTTGCAAAGCCAGTTGGACAAGCTGCAAAAGCTGATCCAGCTGAAAAACGACCAGTTGGCGCGTTTGCAGGCTGAAAAGGGTGATCCGGCAGCGGCAGCAATACCCGCTCAGTTGGCTGGCGACCCTGCACCGGCCTCGGCCGCCCCACCGGCCCCCGTTGCACCGGCGGCTGAACCGGTCAAGCCCGAGGCGCCTGCGGCTGACACCACCGAAGGAAAATTCAACGATCTGCTGACCAATCCGATTGTGCTGGGTGTGATCGGCGGCGCGGCCGGCTTGCTGGTGCTGTTGCTCCTGTTGTTGTGGGCGCGCCATCGCAACGCCCGTCGTGAAGAGGAAAAGCACCTGCGCATGGCGCGAGCGCTGGCGGAAGAGCCGG
This sequence comes from Pseudomonas nabeulensis, assembly GCF_004682045.1. Taxonomy (GTDB): domain Bacteria; phylum Pseudomonadota; class Gammaproteobacteria; order Pseudomonadales; family Pseudomonadaceae; genus Aquipseudomonas; species Aquipseudomonas nabeulensis. Next base: position 110,887 of record NZ_QUZT01000008.1, on the reverse strand, counting down.
TATTTACCCCGAATATCGACCAAGACCTGCCGCCAGACAGCTTCGAGGGCCTCGAAGTACCGCCGCCGAGCGTCAAGCTGGCGGCCGCTCCGACGCCTGCCCCTGTCGTTGAGCCCGCTGTCGTCGTGCCGACGGTTGCTTCCGTGTTGGCGCCGCTGGCAGTGGCTGTCGCACCGGAAAACTCCAGCGATGCCCTGGCGCAAGCGCAGTCCCATATCGACCGTGGTCATCTGAACCAGGCCGCGGATGTGCTGGAACAGGCGATCAAGCGCGAGCCCAAGCGCAGCGACCTGCGCTTGAAGTTGATGGAGGTCTACGGCCTGCAAAATGACAAAGACGGTTTTGTCACGCAGGAGCGTCAGTTGGTGGCCAATGGCGACAACCATGCCCAGGTCGAGCAGCTCAAATCGCGCTTCCCGGCGATGGCCGTGCTGGCGGCAGGCGTGAGTGCAGCGGTTGCCGCTGCTGCATTGGACGCCCAGTACGTCAAGGACCTGTTGGAAGACAAGCCCGCAGACACGGATTTCGATTTGAGCCTTGATGAACTGGAAGCCGTTTCACCGGCCGACGTCAAAGACGATCAGCAGACGTTCGAGTCGCTTCTGCAACAGCAGACCGAAGCCAGTGCGGCCCCGGATGACCTGTCGGACTTCGACCTGGACCTGCAGCTGGATGCGCCGACGTCGACGCAATCGGATGATGATTTTCTCTCGGGTCTGGAAGTGCCGGTGAATGATGTGCCGGCTGTCGAGCCGCCGACGTTGGCCCCGGCCGCGTTGGATGATTTCGAATTGCCGGAAGATTTTGACCTGTCCCTGGCGGACGAGCCGGAAGCGGCTGCCAAGCCCGATGCCTTTGCCTCGGAACTGGATGATGTCAACGCTGAGCTGGATCGCCTGTCCCAGAGCCTGGAGCATCCGTCCATCGAGCCATCCTTTACCGCAGAAGACGCGGCGCAGGGTGGGGATGAGTCGGAGTTTGATTTTCTGTCGGGGACCGATGAGGTTGCCACCAAGCTCGATTTGGCTCAGGCCTATATCGATATGGGCGATGCGGACGGTGCGCGGGATATCTTGTCCGAAGTGTTGACCGAGGGTGATGAAACCCAGCGCGGCGAGGCCAAGGAAATGCTCGGTCGTATCTAACGGACGACTGCGTCAACCTGCAACAAAAGCGCCCGTCATGCGTCAGCCGCCTTTATAATGCCCGCCTTTGCGCAACTCATCAGGCACTCAGTTCTTGGCAAACATAGATAACGCGGCCGCCGAAATGGCGGCCGCAGGCTTTTACCGCATCGCCTTGGGCGTGGAATACAAAGGTTCGCGCTATCGCGGCTGGCAGCGCCAGGCGTCCGGCGTGTTGACCGTGCAGGAAACCCTGGAAAACGCCCTGTCGAAAGTCGCTGATTCTCCGGTGTCACTGATGTGCGCCGGACGTACCGATGCCGGTGTGCATGCGTGCGGCCAAGTGGTGCACTTCGACACCCAGGCCGAGCGCTCCATGAAAGCGTGGGTGATGGGCGCCAATATCAATCTGCCCCATGATGTCAGCGTCAGTTGGGCCAAGGTCATGCCTGCGCACTTTCATGCGCGCTTCAAGGCGATCGCCCGACGTTATCGCTATGTGATCTATAACGATCAGATCCGCCCGGCGCACCTCAACGAAGAAATCACCTGGAACCACCGCCCGCTCGATGCCGAGCGCATGGCCGAAGCCGCGCAACATCTGGTGGGTGTGCACGATTTCAGCGCCTTCCGCGCGGGCCAGTGCCAGGCCAAGTCGCCGATCAAGGAAGTTCATCATTTGCGCGTCACCCGTCACGGCAAGATGATCGTGCTGGATATCCGCGCGGGTGCCTTCCTGCACCATATGGTGCGCAATATCGCGGGCGTCCTGATGACCATTGGCACGGGTGAGCGTCCGGTCGAATGGGCCAGGGAAGTGCTGGAGAGCCGCATCCGTCGTACGGGTGGGGTGACGGCGCATCCATTCGGCTTGTATCTGGTGGATGTGGAGTACCGCGACGAGTTCGAACTGCCGGATCGTTTCATCGGGCCACACTTCCTCACAGGTTTCAGCGAACTTGGCGGCTGACGCCCGGAAAAGCTTTTGTTACCATCCGGGACTTTCTCGTTCCAAGCCCTGGGGTTTCCACGATATGTCAGCCGTTCGCAGCAAGATTTGCGGGATTACCCGCATAGAAGACGCGCTGGCGGCCGTCGAGGCGGGGGCGGATGCCATCGGTTTCGTTTTTTATGCCAAGAGCCCGCGGGCGGTGAATGTGCTGCAGGCGCGAGCGATCATCGCCGCGCTGCCGCCATTCGTGACCACCGTGGGCTTGTTCGTCAATGCCAGCCGTTGCGAACTTAACGAAACCCTGGATGCCGTACCACTGGACATGCTGCAGTTTCACGGGGATGAAAGTCCCGATGAATGTGACAGCTATCAGCGCCCGTATATCAAGGCTCTGCGGGTCAAGGCGGGGGATGATATCGCTGCTGCGAGTGCAGCCTATGTCGGTGCCCGCGGGATTCTGCTGGATACTTATGTTGAGGGTGTACCCGGCGGTACCGGTGAAGCGTTCGATTGGTCGCTGATTCCGGCGGGCTTAAGCAAGCCGATCATCCTTGCTGGAGGGCTCAACCCCGGGAATGTCGAGGCGGCGATTGAGCAGGTTCGCCCGTATGCCGTGGATGTCAGCGGTGGGGTGGAGCAGGGCAAGGGCATCAAGGATCACGGCAAGATTCGCGCATTCATGCAAGCTGTGCGCGGGATGTGACGGCTGGCAGTCTGCCGCCGTCCATAACTACCACTGTGTAAAACAGCCCGGCGCCGCCTGTGGTGGCCCGGAAACGAAGTGGCAACCCTGCACTGGCAGGTTGTCTGGAAGGCTGAGGGCTCATGCGGGAAAAGGCCGGTCGAACGTCTGACCCCGTCCAGCATGTGTCATCGCCACATATGAATTTAGCTCAAGGGCATACGCGGGGCTGTGTTCAAGCCACCGGTACTGGAGAAAGAAAGCATGAGCAACTGGTTAGTAGACAAACTGATCCCTTCGATCATGCGTTCCGAGGTGAAGAAAAGCTCGGTTCCTGAAGGTCTGTGGCACAAGTGCCCTTCCTGCGACGCGGTGCTGTACCGCCCGGAGCTGGAAAAGACCCTGGACGTTTGCCCCAAGTGCAACCACCACATGCGTATCGGCGCTCGCGCCCGTATCGACATCTTCCTTGACGCTGAAGGCCGTAACGAGCTGGGTGCAGACCTGGAGCCGGTTGACCGTCTCAAGTTCCGCGACAGCAAGAAGTACAAGGACCGCCTGGTCGGTGCCCAGAAGCAGACCGGCGAGAAAGACGCGCTGATTTCCGTCAGCGGCAAACTGCTGGGCATGCCAGTCGTGGTTTCGGCCTTTGAGTTCTCCTTCATGGGCGGCTCGATGGGTGCCATCGTCGGTGAGCGCTTTGTACGCGCCGCCAACTACGCCCTGGAAAATCGTTGCCCGATGATCTGCTTCGCCGCCTCCGGTGGCGCGCGCATGCAGGAAGCCTTGATCTCCCTGATGCAAATGGCCAAGACCTCCGCGGTGCTGGCGCGTCTGCGTGAAGAAGGCATCCCGTTCATCTCCGTGCTGACCGACCCGGTCTACGGTGGCGTTTCCGCCAGCCTGGCCATGCTGGGCGACGTGATCGTCGGCGAGCCGAAAGCCCTGATCGGCTTTGCCGGTCCGCGTGTGATCGAGCAGACCGTGCGTGAAAAACTGCCGGAAGGCTTCCAGCGCAGCGAGTTCCTGCTGGAACACGGTGCCATCGACCTGATCATCCCGCGCGGTGAGCTTCGTCCACGCCTGGGTAACCTGTTGGCGCAAATGATGGGCCTGCCGACCCCTCTGTATGTCGCGCCTAAAGTCGAGCCGATCGTCGTGCCGCCGGTGCCTGCAAACCTATGACCCAACGTACCCTGGGCGAATGGCTCGCCTACCTTGAGCAGTTGCATCCGTCCGCCATCGACATGGGCCTGGAGCGCTCGCAACAGGTAGCGGCCCGCCTCGGGTTGGGCCGCCCGGCGCCGCGCGTCATAACGGTGACCGGCACCAACGGCAAAGGCTCTACCTGTGCCTTTGTCGCGGCGCTGCTGCAAGCCCAAGGGCTGAAAGTCGGCGTCTACAATTCCCCGCACCTGCTGCGTTATAACGAGCGGGTGCAGCTCAACGGTGTCGAAGCCACCGATGAGCAACTCTGCGAAGCCTTTGCCGCGCTTGATGCCGGCCGGGGCGAGACCTCCCTGACTTATTTCGAAATGGGCACCCTGGCGGCGTTCTGGCTGTTTGAGCGTGCCCAGTTGGATGTGGTCGTTCTGGAAGTGGGCCTGGGTGGGCGTCTGGACACGGTCAACGTAGTCGATGCTGACTTGGCGCTGGTCACCAGCATTGGTGTTGACCACGCTGACTACTTGGGCAATACCCGTGAATCCGTTGCCTACGAAAAGGCCGGAATCTTCCGTCAGGGCAAGCCTGCGCTGTGTGGTGATGTGGATCCGCCGCACACCTTGCTCGACAAGGTGCGTGAGCTGGATTGCCCGTTTTTCCTGCGTGGCCGCGAATTCAATCTTGAGGTCGGTGACCAGCACTGGCAGTGGCGTGGGCGCGATGCCCGTGGCCAGCTCGTGGAGTTGCACGATTTGCCGCTGCTGAACCTGCCGATGGAAAACGCCGCACTCGCGCTGCAGGCCTATCTGCTGTTGGATCTGCCGTGGAATGCCGAGCAGATTGCCGCGACCTTGCAGGCGACCCGTGTGGTCGGGCGTTTGGATCGTCGTGCATTCGAGTGGCAGGGCAAGTGCTTGAATCTGTTGCTGGATGTAGGGCACAACCCCCATGCGGCTGAATACCTGGCGCAGCGCCTGTCGCGCACGCCGCCGGCGGGTCGTCGCCTTGCGGTATTCGGTTTGCTGGCCGATAAGGATTTGGAGGGTGTGGTCGCACCGTTGCTCGGTAGCGTCCAGGATTGGGCGGTCGCCCCACTGGATTCACCACGCAGTCGTCCGGCCGCCGAGCTGGCAGTCGCCTTGCAGAACCTTGGCGCGCCTGTGGCGTCGTATGCAAGCGTCACCGCTGCCCTTGAGGCGCAGTGCGCGGCTGCCACGCCTGATGACGAGATCCTGTTGTTCGGATCATTTTATTGTGTTGCCGAGGCGCTAGAGTGGCTGGCCCGGCGTTCCACGGAGGAAGCTGCACATGGCATTACTGGATAGCGCGTACAAGCAGCGCATGGTTGGCGCCCTGGTGTTGGTGGCGCTGGCGGTGATCTTTTTGCCGATGTTGTTTTCTCGCCAAGACGAAGAGCGTCAAGTGGTCGTCGAGGCTCCGGCTGCGCCACAGGCGCCGGCAGTGCCGCAGGTGCAGGTTGAGCCGGTGGTAGTGCCTGAGCCGCAGGCCTTGCCGGAAGAAGAGCCTGTGCCGACTGATGAAGAGGTGGCGGCTCAACCAGCGCCGTCGATGCCGGTGCAACCGAGTGTGCCGGTAGTCAAGCCTGCTGCGCCGGTTGCAGCGGCCAAGCCTGCTGCGCCTGCGCCTGCGCCTGCGCCAGCGCCAAAGCCAGTAGCACCGCAGCCTGCGGCGCCGGGTAAGCCGGACGTGGGGCAGAGCCGTATTGACCCGAATGGCTTGCCGATCAGTTGGTCCATTCAAGTGGCCAGCCTGGGCAATCGTGAAGGCGCGGACGCGTTGCAGAAAAAGCTGCGTAGCCAGGGCTATAACGCTTATATCCGCAGCGCCGACGGTAAAAATCGGGTGTTTATCGGGCCGCTGATCGAGCGTGCCGAGGCGGATCGCCTGCGGGACTTGCTGGATCGTCAGCAGAACCTCAAGGGCTTCGTTACTCGCTTCCAGCCTGAGCGCGGCTAAGTTCGTATAGATTCGAGCTTGAAATGCAGTCAAATGTGGGAGGGGGCTTGCCCCCGATTGAGGTGGGTCAGCAACAGATCTGTTGACTGGTCCACAGCTATCGGGGGCAAGCCCCCTCCCACATTGGTTTTGTGGTGGGGTTGAAATCGGATTTGCTCGCCACAAACTACTGATTTGCAAGGCATCGACAATCACAGCTTACCGATAGCCCAGCGCTCTGCTAAAATGCGCCGCCTTATCTGTCCGTAGGCTCAAACGTGCCATTTACCTGGGTTGATTGGGCGATTGTTGCAATCGTCGCCATCTCCGCTTTGATCAGTCTAAGCCGCGGCTTCGTAAAAGAAGCTCTGTCGTTGCTGACTTGGATCATTGCAGGAGTCGTAGCCTGGATGTTCGGTGGTTCACTGTCGGTCTACCTGGCCGGATACATCGAGACACCTTCGGCTCGCGTCATCGCGGGCTGCGCCATCATGTTCATCGCCACGCTGCTGGTGGGGGCAATGGTCAATTATCTTATTGGCGAGTTGATACGTGTCACCGGCCTCTCCGGGACCGATCGATTTCTCGGCATGGCCTTCGGCGCCGCGCGTGGTGCGTTGCTGGTGGTTGTGGCGGTCGGGCTGTTGAGCCTGGGGCCAGTACAGCAGGATTCGTGGTGGCAGGAGTCTGTGCTCGTGCCAAAATTTCTATTGGTTGCAGATTGGTCCAAAAACCTCATCCTGGGGTGGAGCAGTCAGTGGCTGGCCAGCGGAATCAGCGTACCCGCTGATATTCCGTTCAAGGAACACCTCTTACCGGCCAAAACGCCGCAGTAAGCTGTGTTCAGTCAAGATTCATTAAGTAGGGGTTGCGTCGCATGTGTGGCATCGTCGGTATCGTCGGTAAGTCGAACGTCAATCAGGCGCTGTATGACGCGCTAACCGTCCTCCAGCACCGCGGCCAGGACGCTGCCGGTATTGTGACCAGCCACGACGGCCGGTTATTCCTGCGCAAGGACAATGGCCTGGTACGTGACGTGTTCCATCAGCGTCACATGCAGCGCCTCGTCGGGCACATGGGCATTGGCCATGTGCGTTACCCGACTGCCGGTAGCTCGACCTCGGCTGAAGCTCAACCGTTTTACGTCAACTCGCCTTACGGCATCACCCTGGCGCATAACGGCAACCTGACCAACGTTGAACAGCTGGCGAAGGAGATTTACGAATCTGACCTGCGCCACGTCAACACCAGCTCCGACTCGGAAGTGCTGCTCAACGTGTTCGCCCACGAACTGGCCCAGCGCGGCAAGCTGCAGCCGACCGAAGAAGACGTGTTCGCGGCCGTCACTGACGTGCACAACCGTTGCGTCGGTGGTTATGCGGTTGTGGCGATGGTGACCGGCTACGGTATCGTTGGTTTCCGTGACCCGCACGGCATTCGTCCAATCGTGTTCGGCCAGCGTCACACCGACGAAGGCGTCGAGTACATGATCGCCTCCGAAAGCGTGTCCCTGGACGTGCTGGGTTTCACCCTGATCCGCGACCTCGCGCCAGGTGAAGCGGTGTACATCACCGAAGACGGCAAGCTGCATACCCGCCAGTGCGCCGTGGCACCGAAACTCACCCCATGCATCTTCGAGCACGTCTACCTGGCGCGTCCGGATTCGATCATCGACGGCGTTTCGGTGTACAAGGCGCGTCTGCGCATGGGCGAGAAGCTGGCCGAGAAGATCCTGCGCGAGCGTCCTGAACACGACATCGATGTGGTCATCCCGATTCCAGACACCAGCCGTACCGCTGCGCTGGAACTGGCCAATCACTTGGGCGTCAAGTTCCGCGAAGGCTTTGTGAAAAACCGCTACATCGGTCGTACCTTCATCATGCCTGGCCAGGCGGCACGCAAGAAGTCGGTTCGCCAGAAGCTCAACGCCATTGAGCTGGAGTTCCGCGGCAAGAACGTCATGCTGGTGGATGACTCCATCGTGCGTGGCACCACCTGCAAGCAGATCATCCAGATGGCCCGCGAAGCCGGTGCGAAGAACGTGTACTTCTGTTCCGCAGCGCCTGCCGTGCGTTACCCGAACGTGTACGGTATCGACATGCCGAGCGCTCACGAGTTGATCGCTCACAACCGCTCGACCCAGGACGTTGCCGACCTGATCGGCGCCGATTGGCTGATCTACCAGGACCTGCCAGACCTGATCGAAGCGGTCGGCGGTGGCAAGATCAAGATCGACCAGTTCGACTGTGCTGTGTTCGACGGCAAGTACGTGACCGGTGATGTCGATGAGGCCTACCTGAACAAGATCGAGCAGGCGCGTAACGACTCGTCGAAGATCAAGACCCAGGCGGTCAGCGCGATCATCGATCTGTACAACAACTGAGTAAACACCGGCCCTGAGGGGCCGGTTTTGTATCTTAAATAAAGAATTGAGTAAGGAGTGGCAGCATGAGTCAGGAATGGGATGCCGGTCGGTTGGACAGCGACCTCGATGGCGTAGCTTTCGATACCCTGGCTGTGCGCGCCGGCCAGCACCGCACGCCGGAAGGTGAGCATGGCGATCCGATGTTCTTCACCTCCAGCTACGTGTTCCGCACTGCCGCCGACGCCGCTGCGCGTTTCGCGGGCGAAGTGCCGGGCAATGTGTATTCGCGCTACACCAACCCGACCGTGCGTGCGTTCGAGGAGCGTATTGCTGCGCTGGAAGGGGCTGAGCAGGCGGTGGCCACCGCGACCGGTATGGCCGCGATCCTGGCCGTGGTGATGAGCCTGTGCAGCGCTGGCGACCATGTGTTGGTGTCGCGCAGTGTGTTCGGTTCGACCATCAGCCTGTTCGAGAAGTATTTCAAGCGCTTCGGTATTGAAGTGGACTACGTGCCTCTGGCGGATCTTTCCGGTTGGGACGCGGCCATCAAGGCCAACACCAAGCTGTTGTTCGTCGAATCGCCGTCCAATCCGCTGGCCGAGTTGGTGGATATCGCGGCGCTGTCCGAAGTGGCTCATGCCAAGGGTGCGATGCTGGTGGTGGACAACTGCTTCTGCACCCCTGCACTGCAGCAGCCGTTGAAGCTGGGCGCGGACATCGTTGTGCACTCGGCTACCAAGTTCATCGACGGCCAAGGTCGTTGCATGGGTGGCGTGGTTGCTGGGCGCAGTGACCAGATGAAAGAAATCGTCGGCTTCCTGCGCACCGCTGGCCCGACCTTGAGCCCGTTCAACGCCTGGATCTTCCTCAAGGGCCTCGAAACCCTGAATCTGCGGATGAAGGCCCATTGCGCCAACGCCCAGGCACTGGCCGAGTGGCTGGAGCAGCAGGACGGTATCGAGAAAGTCCACTACGCGGGCCTCAAGAGCCATCCGCAACACGAGTTGGCTCAGCGCCAGCAGCGTGGTTTCGGCGCCGTGGTGAGCTTTGAAGTGAAGGGGGGCAAAGAGGGCGCCTGGCGCTTTATCGATGCCACGCGTCTGATCTCCATCACTGCCAACCTGGGTGACAGCAAGACCACCATCACGCATCCGAGCACTACGTCTCACGGGCGTCTTGCGCCGCAAGAGCGTGAAGCGGCGGGCATTCGCGACAGCCTGATCCGCATCGCGGTGGGCCTGGAAGATGTGGCGGACTTGCAGGCTGACCTGGCGCGTGGGTTGGCAGCCTTGTGATCGAGATGTCCCTGGAGGCCGCATCGGCCAGTAACGGGCGTGTTGCACTGGTGACGGGCGCAGCCCGGGGCATTGGCCTCGGGATTGCAGCGTGGCTGATCAGCGAGGGCTGGCAGGTCGTATTGACCGACCTGGACCGCGAGCGCGGCTCCAAGGTGTCCAAGGTGCTGGGCGACAATGCCTGGTTTATCACCATGGACGTGGCGGACGAAAAACAGGTTGCCCAGGCGGTTGCCGAGGTGCTGGGGCAGTTTGGCCGTTTGGACGCGTTGGTGTGCAACGCAGCCGTCGCGGACCCGCACAATATCACCCTGGAGAGCCTCGACCTGGCGTACTGGAATCGTGTGCTGGCGGTCAATCTCACCGGGCCGATGTTGTTGGCCAAGCACTGTGCACCGTACCTGCGTGCCCATGGCGGGGCCATCGTCAATCTGGCGTCTACTCGTGCTCGTCAATCGGAGGCAGACAGCGAAGCCTACGCAGCGAGCAAGGGCGGGCTGTTGGCGCTGACCCACGCGCTGGCCATCAGTCTTGGGCCGGAAGTGCGAGTCAACGCTGTGAGCCCTGGCTGGATCGATGCGCGTGATCCTGCTGCACGGCGTGCCGAGCCTTTGACCGATGCCGATCATGCCCAGCATCCGGCGGGTAGGGTGGGCACCGTGGAGGATGTGGCCGCCATGGTGGCGTGGTTGTTGTCGCGTCAGGCCGGCTTTGTCACCGGGCAAGAGTTTGTGGTGGACGGTGGCATGAGCAAGAAGATGATTTACAGCGAGTAGGGTGGATGGCTGTCTTGAAGTAATTTTGTCTTTTTCAGAAAAACTTCAAGCAGGCTATTGACTTAGGTCCGTTACCTGCGTAAATTTCGCGGCCTCAACGAAGCAAAGGGTGATTAGCTCAGCTGGGAGAGCATCTGCCTTACAAGCAGAGGGTCGGCGGTTCGATCCCGTCATCACCCACCACTTCTTGAGAGTTTTGCCTTAGGGCAAGACGCAACGTTAAAGGTTGCACCGACGCGCAGCGGTAGTTCAGTCGGTTAGAATACCGGCCTGTCACGCCGGGGGTCGCGGGTTCGAGTCCCGTCCGCTGCGCCATATTTTCCAGGCCTGACTTGTCGGGTTTGAGATTAAACAGTCAAGGCTGGTTAATCAGATGTTTAAAGACGGTTGAGGGTTATTGCTCAACTGGTCAAGCGATACGCAGCGGTAGTTCAGTCGGTTAGAATACCGGCCTGTCACGCCGGGGGTCGCGGGTTCGAGTCCCGTCCGCTGCGCCATATCTGCCTCAAGGCCCACTGAACGCCTTGAAGCACAAAGAAAGCCACTGGCTACTTTGATCCGATAGCAAAGACCCTGGTCGAAAGACCGGGGTTTTTTGTGTCCGCAATTTTTGTTGCAGTGGCTTTTGTGGGGCTTTGTGCCAGGCTCAAGAAACAGCCACGCCATCAACCCCTGTGGGAGGGGGCTTGCCCCCGATGACTGAGTGTCAGCCGACACCTCTGCAAGCTGATCCACCGCCATCGGGGGCAAGCCCCCCTCCCACATTTGGACTTGTGCCGGGCTTGGAAATTAGCCGCGCCGCCAATCCCCTGTGGGAGGGGGCTTGCCCCCGATGACTGAGTGTCAGCCGACACCACTGCAAGCTGACCCACCGCTTTCGCGAGCAAGCCCGCTCCCACATTTGGACTTGTGCCGGGCTTGGAAATTAGCCACGCCGCCAATCCCCTGTGGGAGGGGGCTTGCCCCCCGATGACTGAGTGTCAGCCGACACATATGCAAGCTGACCCACCGCTTTCGCGAGCAAGCCCGCTCCCACAAAAAGCCCGCTCACAGCCGATTGCGTCAGAAGCCCAGCTTATCCCGCAACCCGTAATACCAAGCCCCCAGCGCTGCAAACGGCGTACGCAACAACTGTCCACCCGGGAACGGGTAGTGCGGCAGGTCCGCAAACGCATCAAAACGCTCTGCCTGGCCCCTGAGCGCTTCCGCCAACACCTTGCCCGCCAAGTGCGTATACGTCACGCCATGGCCGCTACAGCCTTGAGAGTAATAGATGTTGTCACCCAGACGGCCTACCTGCGGCAAGCGCGACAGGGTCAGCAGGAAATTGCCGGTCCAGGCGTAGTCGATCTTTACATCCTTGAGCTGCGGGAAAGCCTTGAGCATCTTTGGACGGATGATCGCTTCGATATTCGCCGGATCGCGCGCGCCATACACCACGCCACCGCCGAAGATCAGGCGCTTGTCGCTGGTGAGGCGGTAGTAGTCCAGCAGGTAGTTGCAGTCTTCGACGCAGTAATCCTGTGGCAGCAATGTTTTCGCCAGCTCGTCGCCCAGAGGTGCGGTGGTGATCACTTGGGTGCCGCAGGGCATCGACTTGGCCGCCAGTTCCGGCACCAGGTTGCCCAGGTAGGCATTGCCTGCAACGATAATGAACTTGGCCCTGACCTTGCCTTCGGCGGTGTGCACCACCGGATTGGCGCCACGCTCAATGCGTAGGGCGGCGGATTGCTCGTAGATCGTGCCGCCCAGAGATTCCACGGCAGCCGCTTCACCCAATGCCAGGTTAAGCGGGTGGATATGCCCGCCGCTCATATCCAGCAGGCCGCCCACATAGTTGTCACAGGCCACCACGTCGCGGATGCGGCGCTCATCGAGCAACTCCAGTTGCGTGTGGCCATAGCGTTCCCACAAGCGCTTCTGCGATTCCAGGTGGCCCATGTGTTTGCTATTAAGAGCGGCGAACACGCCACCGTCCTTGAGGTCGCATTGAATCTGGTATTTGGCCACACGCTCGCGAATGATCTTGCCGCCCTCAAACGCCATCTCCCCCAGAAGCTGCGCCTGCTTGGGGCCCACGCTGCGCTCGATCACGTCGATATCGCGGCTGTAGCTATTGACGATCTGCCCGCCGTTACGGCCCGACGCACCAAACCCCACCTTGGCAGCTTCCAGTACGGTTACACGAAAACCGTTCTCCAGCAGAAACAGTGCGCTGGACAGGCCGGTATAACCGGCGCCGATGATGCAGACATCGGTTTCGACTTCGCCTTGGAGTGCGGGACGTGGCGGCACCGAATTCGCGGACGCGGCGTAATACGACTGGGGGTAGGGGGTGTTCGCCATCCTGGAACCTCTGTTTTATATTTTTTACGAGTGTTCCGATCCTACCTGAGTTGAAAATTGCCTGCCAGCCACCCGGAAATCCCGTGTGTACCCGGCACAAATAAAAAATTCGCATATTCATAGGGTTAGCTGCAAAAAAGATGTTGACACCCCTCCGGAATTCCGTAGAATGCCGCCTCACAGCAGGCACGTAGCTCAGTTGGTTAGAGCACCACCTTGACATGGTGGGGGTCGTTGGTTCGAGTCCAATCGCGCCTACCAAACAAAATCCGCTCTGCTGGGCGGTCTAGAAGGGCTCACCGAAAGGTGGGCCCTTTTTTGTTGTCTGTGATTTGCAAAGCCCCCACCTCAGAACGCTAATTCGGCGCCACCATCAGGTGCTCGATCTTCTTTCTTCGTGCCCCTCCTGAAAGTGTTTGGTCATCTTCTAATCCGCGTGACCCATCAGCGCCTGCCTGCGAGCATCAGCGGGCGTCTGATTGCGAACATGAGGCGTCGCCGCGCTGGGCGACTTGGGCAACTGGAGGCGGGCAGTGAGTAGTCGCGGTTGGTCTACAGTTGATCGAGGCGTTACTCGATGGGGAGAAAATGGATGTTCGACAAGTATCCCGAGCAAAAACAGGCCCGAAAGTGGGTAGGGGCGTTCGGCGTTGCGCTTGTGGCGCTGGGTATGTTTCTGATTGTCATTGATAGAACGGGGGGTGGGCTTTGCATCTTTATGGGGGGCGGCTTGGTGTTGCTGGTGTTGCTGGCGAATGAAAAACAGTTTGCGAAGACGATAACAGTGCTGAGCTGGTTTGGTGGGCTTTCGTAAGTAGATTCGGACAACCATTCGGGATGTCCTGGGTGGGTCATGGCATGCGGTGGTTTTCCGGATTCGCGTAAATGTAGGGCTCGTCGATCCTCAAGAAAGACCAAAAGCTTGCGAAGGACCTCTACGTTTTCCTAAAGTATTCCTCCGTCAGGCCGATGTGGTTAGTACTTTCTCGTTATCGGACATTTGGCATGCAGGTCAATATCAGCTATCCCGCCTCGGTCACTAGCACTCCCAACGTTGTCAGCCCGGTTGATGCCACGAACGTCGACAGCACCAACGGCACTGAGAGCACCGGCGGTACGACCGTAGACGCGAAAGCGGGTGCGCAAGGTGCGGGTGGCGTAGGCGGTAGCAGTGAGAGCGATTCGAGCTCAACCGAGTCGGACACGGTCAAAGAGCTGAAGAAGCAGATCGAGCAATTGCAAAAGCAGCTGCAGGAACAGCAACAGAATTTGCAGAAGGTGCAATCAAGCAACCAGAGCGAGGATGCTAAAGCAGCTGCCGTTGCCGCCGCTCAAACGCAGATTGCAGCGACCACCGCTGCCTTGCAGACCGCTACTTCCGCGCTGTTGCAAGCCCTTACCCAAGAGGGTGGCAGCACGTCGGGCTCAATGGTCAGCACCACCGCTTGATGATCTGTAAAGTGTGTTGAGGCGCTCAAGCGCGTTTCAACACACTTTCACCTGCGCCTACCGGCAGACGATACACGTCCACCAGCGCCAGTATTCCCAGCAGCGCCACCCCGATAAACGCCACCCGAAAATCCCCGGCCTGGGCCTGGATCTCATGCCCCTGTACGGTCATGGACGCACGCAGCAAGAGCGCCGCGACTGTCACGCCCATCCCCATGGCGAGTTGGAACGACATGCTGAACAGTGCCGACGCTTCGCTCATGCGTGCCTTGGGCACGTCCGCAAAGCCGATAGAGTTGTAGCAGGTAAACTGCATCGAGCGTGACAGCCCGCCCACGAACAACACCACTGCAATCACCGCAAAGGGCGTCTGTGCGGTAAAAAACGCGCAAGCGACAATCGATACCACGCCAATCACCCCATTCACGAGCAACACTCTGCGAAACCCAAAGCGCTGCATGATGGCGGTGGTGAAAGGCTTCATCGCCAGGTTGCCGGCGAATACCGCCAGCACCAGCAGGCCTGCATCCACGGGTGACAGTCCAAAGGCGACCTGAAACAAGAGGGGCAGCAGGAACGGCAGGGCACTGATCGCCAGGCGAAACAGCGATCCCCCGTAGATGCTCACGCGGAAGGTATTGATGGACAGGGTGTCCAGCGGCAGCAGCGGGCCGCTGGAGTGCTGGCAATGGTGGATGGCCCATGCGGTCAGCAATACGCCCGCCGCAACCAGGGCAGCGCCTGGGATTAACATTTCCCCTGTCTGGCTGCCGAGCCATTCCAAACCGCCCAGCAGCGCCACGCAAGCGCCTGCCAGCAACACAAAGCCCTTTGCGTCGAACTTGCGTACGCTCGCTTCGCGGCCTTCCGGTACCAGCCACAGGGCAGCGACCAGTGCGAGTGCGCCGAGCGGCAGGTTCACGTAGAAGATCCAGGGCCACGATGCATGGGTCACGATCAGCCCGCCAGCCAATGGCCCCAGAATGGGGGCGACCAGGCCGGGCCAGGTGATGATCGCGATCATTTTCACCAAATCTTTTTTATCCGTATTGCGCAGCACCGCCAGGCGCCCGACGGGCACCATCAGTGCACCGCCGATGCCTTGTAGCACACGGGCGAAGACGAACATCCCAAGGCTTTGGCTAAGCCCGCAGAGCAGCGACGCCAAGGTGAATACGATGATCGCGCCGGCAAACACCCGCCGTGCACCGAAACGATCGGCGACCCAGCTGGAGAGCGGTATGAAGATCGCCACGGCAAGAATGTAGGCGGTGATGCCGATGTTCATGTCCACCGGTGTTACGCCGAACGCCGAAGCCATGGTCGGCAACGCCGTGGCGATGACGGTGGCGTCGAGGTTTTCCATAAAGAAGGTCACCGCGACCACCAGCGCAATCAGGCGGGTTTGCAGGTTGAGGCTGGTTGCGGTGGTCGTGTCTGGAGTGGTCACCGATGCTGCCTCTTTGCAATGGATGTTGCCGGGACTAAGGACGTGTGCGCTGCTTGAGGTAGTCAACGAACGGCTCGATATCCGAGCTGCACAGCAGGTGGGCCACGGCACGAACCTCTGCCTCTGGCCAGTCCCACCAGGCGGATTGCTCAAGCAGTTGGCGAGTGGGCTCATCGAAGCGCCAGCGAATGTGTTTGGCCGGGTTGCCACCTACGATGGCGTAGGGTTCGACGCTTTTGGTCACCACCGAACCGGCTGCCACCACGGCGCCATTGCCAATGGTGATGCCCGATAGAATGATGGAGTGAGAACTGATCCAGCAATCATTGCCGATGTTCACGTCGCCGTTGCTGCCGCCAAAATCGGTGATGTGTGCAAGTGCCTTGACCTTGGCGGGGAAGGGGTAGCAGCTCAGCCAGTCTGTACGATGGTGACCACCGAGGTAGATTTCTACATCGCCTGCAATCGACGTGTAGGCGCCGACACGCAGCGTGGTGCCTTCATTCCAGTCATGCACTTTCGGCTCGCCATAGGTGCCCAGGCCAAAGCTGTACTTGGGGTAACGATTTCGCAGTTTTTGAGTGGAGCGTTCAAGCGGACTCAGCGCCCTGAGCGCCTTGCGTTCTTGATGTTCGCGCCACTTACGCAATAGCTTCATGCCTTGGCCTTTCGCAGGTCTTCAAATCAGTGCGTCATCCTGAGGAATGCGCGCGCGTGATGCAACATCAAAGTGGCGTGCCGCTCGGCGGTCCGCGGGTCGTTCAGCGACAGCCAATACCCACAAAATTTATTGGTGTGCAGCAACAATTTTTCTTGTTGGACACCTCCCGCCCCAGGCAGCAAAGTTGCCGCCATCGACGTCAACAATAAAAAACCGAGCCGACTGCACGCCACCTTCTTGCTGTGAACCCTTTGTTCACATCCTGCTGTAATGGCGCCGCAGTGCGCACCCAAGGACCTCACCGTCATGCAAACTGTTGTGAACTTATGGCCGTTGATCGGCGTACTCGTCATCGTGGTTGGCTTTGTCTTGCGCTTCAACCCGCTGTTGGTGGTGACCGCCGCCGCTATCGCTACCGGGCTTGCCGCCCATTTCCCGTTGGAAAAAATCCTCGCCACCATGGGGGATGGTTTCCTTCAGACCCGTGCCCTGCAATTGATCCTGTTGTTGCCTCTGGCGGTCATTGGCTTGCTGGAGCGTCACGGGTTGCGCCTGCATGCGCAGAACTGGATTGCGCGGTTCGAGCGCGCCACCGTCGGGCGCTTGTTGATCATCTATCTGTTTGTGCGTGAATCCACGGCGGCGATGGGGTTGACCAGCCTGGGCGGGCACCCGCAAATGGTGCGGCCGCTGCTGGCACCGATGGCCGAAGGCGCAGCGGAAAAACGCTTCGGCAAACTGCCGGACAAGTTGCGCCACAAAGTGTTGGCCATGTGCGCGGCAACCGACAATGTCGGGCTGTTTTTTGGTGAAGATATCTTTGTGGCCTTTGGCGCGATTGCGTTGATGCACACGTTCTTGCTGGGGTCGGGCATCGATGTCGAGCCTCTGCATATTGCGGTGTGGGGCATTCCTACAGCGATCTGTGCGTTTATCGTGCATGCCATCCGACTCCATCGCTTTGATCGAAGGCTCACCCGTGAGCTGACCCCTGCGGCCACCCCAGCGGAGGCCGCGCAATGATCATCTCCATTCAATACCTCTACTGGCTGGCCGGGGTTCTGCTGCTGATTACCGCCGGCATGATCCTGATCGACCGCACCCATCCCAAGCGTTGGTCCAGTGCGTTGTTCTGGTTGTTGTTCGCTATTCCATTCCTGGTCGGTGAGCGCTTGCCATCGGTGGTTATCGGTGCAGGCGTGGTGGTCATGGCGTTGATCGCCGGCATGGGCGGCGTGGGGCGCGGCCAGCATGCCGAGTTGCATGACAAGGCTTCCCGCGCCAGTGCCGGTCGCCTGGGGCACAAGCTGTTTATCCCGGCGTTGGCCATTCCGTTGACCACGGTGATCGGCTCGGTCTTGCTCAAGCACACCGAGATCGGCGGCGTTCCGTTGTTGGATCCCAAGAACACCACCTTCGTTTCCCTGGGCATAGGCTGCCTGATTGCCCTCGGCTTGGCCTGCTGGCTGACGCGTGACACCCCAGTGCAAGCCTTGCGCGAATCGCGCCGCCTCACCGAGGCCCTTGGCTGGGCCATGGTGTTGCCACAGATGCTGGCGATGCTCGGGTTACTGTTCAATGAAGCCGGCGTCGGCACGGCGGTAGCGCACGTCACCACCACGTACATCAACCTGGACTTCAAGTTGGTTGCGGTGATGGTCTATGTACTGGGCATGGCGTTGTTCACGGTCATCATGGGCAATGGTTTTGCCGCGTTCCCGGTGATGACTGGCGGTGTCGGCGTGCCGGTGCTGGTGGGCATCTACGGCGGCAACCCGGCGGTGATGGCGGCGATCGGCATGTTCTCCGGCTACTGCGGAACCCTAATGACGCCCATGGCCGCCAACTTCAATATCGTGCCGGCGGCGTTGCTGGAACTGCCGGACAAAAATGCCGTGATCAAGGCCCAGTTACCTACAGCGTTGATGATGCTGGTGGTGAATATCGTGCTGCTTTACCTGTTGATGTGAGGTGAGGATGAAAACCGTACTGCTGACGGGGTTCGAGCCGTTTGACCAAGACACGGTGAACCCGTCCTGGGAGGCCGTGCGCCAGTTGGACGGTGTGCTGCTGGAAGCCGATGTGCAAATTGTTGCGCGTCGACTGCCTTGCGCATTTGCCACGGCGGGTGAGTGCGTGGCCCAGTTGATCAGTGAGCTGCGCCCGGCGATGGTGATCGCCACAGGTCTTGGCCCAGGGCGCAGCGATATTTCCATTGAGCGGGTGGCGATTAACATTAACGATGCACGTATCCCCGATAACCTGGGTGACCAGCCTATCGATACGGCGGTGGTGCGGGAGGGGCCGGCGGCTTACTTCAGTACGCTGCCGATCAAGGCGATGGTCCAGGCTGTGCGTGAGGCGGGGATCGCAGCGTCGGTTTCGCAGACAGCGGGTACATTTGTGTGCAACCAGGTGTTCTATCTGCTACAGCACACCCTCGCCGGGACGGCCGTACGCAGTGGTTTTATTCACGTGCCCTATCTGCCGGAGCAGGTAGTGGATCCGGGACAATCCTCGATGGCGCTGGACGCCATGGTCGACGGGCTGCTGAAGGCTGTACTGACAGCTTGGCAAACATCCGTGGATGTAATGCAAGGGGGTGGTCAAGTCAGTTGACCATCCCCGTGCGGTTTCAGGATGCGAACAATCGGGTTAGCCCAAACGTGATGGCGCAGGCCAGCCCAGTCATTGCGAATGCGGTGGCGACGTACCATTTGATGAGGTTCAACTCCGTGGTCGCCAGGTCGGCCCTGGTCGCGAAGTGTTTCTCAATGGAGTCGGTCTTGCTCGAAACGGCAAATAGCTTCTCTTTCATTTCAGCCAGCCTCTTTTCCAGTAGGCCCAAGCGTTTTTCCATGCCTGAGCCTCCGTCGTTACCGCCACCGCTTCCACCTTGAACCGGGATGTTCAGCGTATTCGCATCGCCAAATCGATACTGTTTCTTCTCCAAAGCATTCCACCTGTTTCAAATACTGTGAGACTGCACTTGGGAAGCAAGAATAGTAGGAGCCGGGACCAAGGGTGGCAGGCAAATTTTTGCAAAATACCACCGAGTGTCTGGCGCGTACTTTTCAGTCCTCGCGTCGCGGAAAGAACAACTCAAAGCATGTCACATGCGCGCGCCAGCACGTGCTCGCGACCCTGGTGGTCCAGGTAGTCGAGACGTGCGGGGATGATGCTGCATTGTCCGTAGTTATCGGTGCTCGACAGCACCTTGTTGACGTCCAGATGCATGAAGAAGCTCGTTTGTCGTGGATTGCGAACACAGAGCCGGTGGCGTTTACAAGCGATGAGCTGATCCGTAGATTGCACCGGGCCGATCATTTGTTACCGCTTACGAGGAAATTGCGCAGTGTCCATCCGAGGTTCAGCCGTACTTGCCCGACGTTACCGTGCCTTCTTGTTCGACATGGACGGCACCCTGCTCAACTCCATTGCCGCAGCTGAGCGCGTATGGAGTACCTGGGCTGAGCGCCATGGGTTGGATGTTCCGAGGTTCCTGGCCACCATTCACGGTGTGCGCGCTATCGACACCATCACGCGCCAGGGGTTGCCTGGCGTTGATCCCGAGCTTGAGGCGCAGTGGATTACCGAGGCCGAAATCAATGATGTCGAAGGCGTCGTGGCGATTCCCGGTGCCGTTGCGTTTTTAAACAGCCTGCCTGGAGATCAATGGGCACTGGTCACGTCCGCGCCCAAAGCGTTGGCGCTGCGTCGTTTGCAAGCGGCAGGTATTGTGCCCCCGGCAGCGCTGGTAACGGCCGAAGACGTCGCCATCGGCAAACCGAACCCTGCCTGTTATGTGCTCGGTGCCCAGCGTCTGGGCGTGCCGGTAGAGGAATGCCTGGTGTTCGAAGATGTGCTGGCAGGTATTCGCGCGGGAGAGGCGGCGGGGGCGGATGTGATGGTGCTGACGTCCACACATCATGAACCGATGACGACGCAGCATCCTTCGATCGACGGGTACGAGCAATTGCAGGTGCAGCGCGGCGCTGATGGCTTGCTGAGCCTGACTATCGCGACGGGCT
Organism: Pseudomonas nabeulensis; assembly: GCF_004682045.1. GTDB lineage: Bacteria > Pseudomonadota > Gammaproteobacteria > Pseudomonadales > Pseudomonadaceae > Aquipseudomonas > Aquipseudomonas nabeulensis. The sequence continues at coordinate 90,636 of NZ_QUZT01000008.1, read as the reverse complement.
GATGTGGCATGTCCGAGATTGTTATAGGGCTCAATCTTGCTCGCTGGGCGTCGGGCCGGGCGGCACTAGCAACCGGCCGCTTCGAATACCCTGGCGTGAAAGCACCATTTCCCTGAGCAACTCGTTGGCCAGGCGCGAAATGGCCTCGGCCCCTCGGTAGTGCGCGCGCACGATGCCAGTAATTGCGAAATGGTCGGTTTCCGGACCGCTGAGCACTGCTGAAAGCGTACCGTCAGCATGCAGAGAGCAGGTGACCGTATAGCTGGGCAGGCGGGCGGCCAGTGCAGATTCGATTTCGGATTTACTCAGGGTATCCATCTGCTTTGGCGCCTTTCAGTGGTCGTGCAAGGCAAAGCATAGGCTCTGTTTCGGGGCTGTAAATACCAGTAATCCGATAGCCCGCGTTGAGCTATCAAAGGGCCTTTTTCCGAACGAATTGTTGCCACAATTTGCGTTGGACCGCTTTCTGGATGGGTTTGAGGCAAAACATGAACAGGTAGCCCGATAGCAGCAATGCCAGGTCGAACCATGAATGGCTGTCGGAGGCATCGTGGCCTTCGATTTCAGCCCACAAGGCGTATTCAAGCGAGACGAAAACCACCCCGATCAGCAGGGTGATTACCCAGGATCTGGAGGTAAAGGATTGCGCAGAGGTAGGCCTCATCGACATGCTCCTGAACACACACGGATGGCAAGGTGTCAGTCAGAAGCTTCGGCTGTTAACGAGGTGACAAGTTCCAGGGGCGTAGACAGTTTCATCTTTGCGCAAAGATGAGTGCGCTGCTCCCTCTGCCAGGGCAAGGGCCGCTCGAGAGGTTTTCGCCAGCCGTAACAGTGATCGAAAGGGCTGGCTACTGAGGGCGCTTCAAGGCGTCTGGTTTTTGTCCGGAGCAGTCAGACCGGCCTGGATACGCTGGTAGATCTCTTCGCGATGCACGGCAACGTCCTTGGGTGCGTTGATGCCGATTCGAACTTGCTGGCCGCTGACGCCCAGGATGGTGATCGTAATGTCATCACCGATGTTTATGCTTTCACCAACTTTACGGGTGAGTATCAGCATGGACTTCTCCTTGATTACTTTTAAGGACACATGTTTCAGACAGGGCAGGTGTCGGATGTGTGTAGCTTACTGCTAAGCGCTTCCCTGTGACTGCCTCTTTTAGGACGCATAGAGGCGACATTAATTCCCATGGCGGCATCATACAGGTCTGCGATACATGATTCGCATTGTTTAAGACAACGTTTATGACGGCCAGAATAGACAGTGAATGATAAAGTCGCCTCTTTATCCTCAAAGGAGCAGGGCAGTGCGTAAAGTAGCGATGGCAATTGTGGTGTTGGCATTGGCCGGTTGCGGTGAAGGCAAAAGCGTTGATGCACCCAAGGCCAAGCCTGCCGTGACCGAAAGCCAGCCACAGACCGGCGCGATTGCCCCTCAGGAGTGGGATGTGCGAGTTGGGCCGCCAGACCACAAGTTGCAGGCGATTACCGATCTGACCGCCTGGTTGCTGGAGCATGGTTTCAATTTCTACATCGTCAAGGTCGACGGCAAGGATGAAGTGTTGCTGGGCCCATTTGCGACCAAGGCTGAGGCCGAGGCCAAGCAAACACTGCTCAACGAAAAAATGGCGCGTGCCAAGAAAACCGATACCGTGTCGGAAATTATCGAACACACGTCCGCGCAGTAGGGGAACGGTTGGGCGGGAGTCCCGCCCAGTCTCAGCCGCAGGCCTTGAGGTTCACCGGGCCGACAAACTCATTGCCGCGCCCCATTACGCAGGCAACGGTCTGGTTGCGCTGACGCTCCCAGGCCTGAACCGGGTACGTCTTGTTCCAGGCTTCGTAGAGTTGGCGGTCCTGTTTAGACAGGCGCAGGCCGTATTGCTTGCTCATGTAGAAGTACGTCCGAGCGATCATCCCGCGAATGGAGGGGCGCGGCATGACCTTCTTGGCCTTGAAGTCCACTTGGGTCAGGCAAGAACCGTACTGCCCGCTTTGCACCGGCAGCCAGCCAAAACTGAAATTGTTACGGTCGCCGTTGACCTCACCAATGCTGGGCACAAGGTTGTGCAGGTCGGCTTCGGCGCGTTGGAATACCTTGTCATTTCGGGTGCAATTCTTGCGCCCGCCATTCTGCCAGCACTGGCGCTGATGCCCGATCTGCCAGGCCGGCACGATGTGCTCCCATTCGATGCGGGCCGCACGGCTGGCGTTTTTGCGCGGGATATACCCGCAGGCCTTCAGGTCCACACGGTTGCCGGTGTATTTGCAACCGCAATAGAACTCGGTGGATTGTGGGGCGTAGAGCGTCCAGGCAACTTTCTTGGCTTCGCTGAACGTTCGAGGTGCCTGGGCATGGGCGGTGATGGCGAAAAGCAGACAACACACGGCGATAAAACGGGCACTCATTGAATCAATCTTCCTTTGGAACTACCCAGAAAATCTGCACGCCGCCGTCGTCCCGATAGGCGAGGGTGACGTTGTCGTTTTCCGCGATTTCCTCCAGCAAGCGTTCCCACTCATCCTCGGGCTCATCCGGCAGGCGGAAGATCAAGGCTGCCTTGGCTTTTTGGGCATTGGTCGAATTGATGATCTTTTGTACGCGAATCGCCAGGCGTTGGTAGGCGTCAGGCGGTGTTGGCGCTGCGGAAGAAGACTTTGCCACGGAGAACTCCTTAATTAGCTGTATGTGCATACAGTATTTAACTGTAAGCGATTTCGCAACTGCTTAAACTTCAAGAAGTTCGTCTGACAGCGTTTCAGGTAGATCGGCGTAGGGCGGGGATGGTTGTATCGTGGGATATGTCAGCGGTGCAGGAGCGGTTGAGCCGCCCCTGCCAGGGTGTCACTCGGAATCAATATTCCCAGAACATCCGTTGCAGCTCTTTGCTGTCCTGGGTCTTGGTCAAGGCGACCATTGCCAGGATGCGGGCTTTCTGCGGGTTCAGATCGAGGGCAGCGACCCAGTCATACTTGTCATCAGGCTGCTCTGCGTTGCGCAGGACCATGCCACCGGCATTCACGTGGGAAGAGCGAATGATCTGCACGCCTTGTTTGCGCAGTTCCACCAATGCAGGAACGACTTTGGACGAGACCGACCCATTGCCGGTACCGGCGTGGATGATGGCTTTGGCGCCAGCCTGGGCCAGGGCCTTGTAGGCGGTATCACTCACGTTGCCATAGCCATAGGCGATTTCAACATCGGGCAGGCTCTTGATGTTCTTGATGTCGAATTCCGAGTCCATGGTGTGACGCTTGGCCGGCAGGCGGAACCAGTAGGACTTGCCTTCAACCACCATGCCCAGCGGGCCCCAAGGGCTCTTGAAGGCTTCGGTCTTGATGTTGATCATCTTGCTGACGTCGCGACCCGACTGGATCTCGTCGTTCATGGTCACCAGCACGCCTTTGCCGCGCGCATCCTTGCTGCCGGCCACGGCCACGGCGTTGTACAGGTTGAGCATGCCGTCCGCCGACATCGCGGTGCCTGGGCGCATGGAGCCGACTACCACGATTGGCTTATTGGTTTTTTCTACCAGATTGAGGAAGTAGGCGGTTTCTTCCAGGGTGTCGGTACCGTGGGTGATCACGATGCCGTCCACATCCTTGCTGTCGGCCAGTTCGGCGACGCGGCGACCCAGTTGCAGCAGGTTCTCGTTGTTGATGCTCTCGGACGCAATTTGCATCACTTGTTCGCCGCGTACATTGGCGATCTGGCTAAGCTCAGGAACACCGGCGATCAATTGTTCGATGCCGACTTTGGCTGCCTGATAGGTGGCGCTATTGGCCGCGCTGGCGCCAGCGCCGGCGATGGTGCCACCGGTGGCGAGGATCACCACGTTGGACAGTTTGGTCTTGGATTCAACTTCCTTTGCCTGGGCGGCAACGGGGAACAGCAGCAGGAGGGCCAACGCGCCCGGAACAAAATTTTTCAGTGCAGATTTCATTATTTTTCTCTCTGGTTTTTGATGAGTGCTGTAGCAGGTTCATCTAGAACACCCGGGCGGTTCTGAGCGCCGCGAGGTGCTGGGTTAGAGCAGGATCTGTACCAGCCGTCAGGGTGTTCTCGACTATTAGGTAACGTATTGATTTATAAAATATTTAATTGAACGATTGAAGCGGGGGAGAGTGCATGTGTCCGGCTTTCCGAACATTGGCCACTGCCGCGTTCGGTTGTCCGAAAAAGAGGGCGAAGGGGAGCCTGGACCGTATGGATGAAATTCTGTCTTTGACCGTTGACAAATCTCGACAAGATTCTCATAGTTTGATGTAACGCAAACGTTTGCGAGATGTTTCACGACAAGCGTTGCTTAGAATAATCATAAGATCGGAGTACACCCATGAAGCTGCCATTCGCCGGACGTCTTCTTGCTGTCGCTGTGCTTGCTGCCGCATCCGCCGTTCTACCTCTTTCTTCTGCATTTGCCGATGACGCCGCCAAACCCAAGGTCGGCCTGGTGATGAAATCCCTCGCCAATGAGTTTTTCGTCACGATGCAAGACGGCGCCAAGGACTATCAAAAGGCTCACTCTGCCGACTTCGACATGATCACCAACGGGATCAAGAACGAAACCGATACCAGCGCGCAGATTGATATCGTCAATCAGATGATCCTCTCGAAAGTGAACGCCATCGTGATTGCACCCGCCGACTCCAAGGCACTGGTCACGGTACTCAAGAAGGCTTCCGACGCGGGTATCAAGGTGGTCAACATCGACAACCGCCTCGATCCGGACGTGCTGAAAAGCAAAAGCCTCGTTATCCCCTTCGTTGGTCCCGACAACCGTAAAGGTTCCAAACTGGTGGGCGACTACCTGGCCAAGCAACTGGCCGCGGGTGACAAGGTCGGTATCATCGAAGGTGTACCGACCACCACCAACGCTCAGCAGCGTACCGCTGGCTTCAAGGATGCGATGGATGCGGCTGGCATGAAAATCGTGTCCACCCAGTCGGGTAACTGGGAAATCGATCAGGGCCAAAAAGTGGCCTCTGCCATGTTGAGTGAATACCCGGACCTCAAGGCGTTGTTGGCCGGTAACGACAACATGGCGTTGGGCGCTGTTTCCGCTGTGCGTGCGGCAGGCAAGGCCGGCAAAGTGCTGGTGGTGGGCTACGACAACATCGAAGCGATCAAGCCAATGCTGCAGGACGGTCGGGTGCTGGCGACTGCCGACCAGGCAGCCAAGGACCAGGCGGTGTTCGGTATCCAGAACGCGCTCAAGCTGATCAAGGGTGAGAAAGTCGATGCCAAAGACGGCGTGATCGAAACCCCGGTCGAACTCGTCATCAAGCAGTAACCCTGGCAGCACGCTGAAGCGTCCGCTCGTCCTGAGCGGGCGCCTGGAGATTTTCCTATGTCATCTTCCGCCCCGAACGCTGTCCTCTCGGTCAGCGGTATCGGTAAGACTTATGCCCAGCCGGTCCTATCCGACATCACTCTGACGCTCAATCGCGGCGAAGTACTGGCGCTGACCGGTGAGAACGGCGCCGGCAAAAGCACGTTGTCGAAGATCATTGGCGGGCTGGTTACGCCGACCGCCGGGCACATGCAATTCAATGGGCAGGACTACCGTCCAGGCAGCCGCACCCAGGCTGAAGAGCTGGGCGTGCGCATGGTCATGCAGGAGCTCAACCTGCTGCCAACGCTGACCGTGGCCGAAAACCTTTTCCTGGATAACCTGCCCAGCCATTGCGGCTGGATCAGCCGTAAGCAATTGCGCAAGGCCGCCATCGAAGCCATGGCCCAAGTGGGCCTGGACGCTATCGACCCGGACACCCTGGTCGGCAGCCTCGGTATCGGCCATCAACAAATGGTCGAAATTGCGCGCAACCTGATCGGCGACTGTCACGTGCTGATCCTCGACGAACCCACGGCGATGCTCACCGCCCGTGAAGTCGAAATGTTGTTCGAGCAAATCACTCGCCTGCAGGCCCGGGGCGTGGCGATCATTTATATCTCGCACCGGCTGGAGGAGCTGGCCCGCGTTGCCCAGCGCATTGCGGTATTGCGTGACGGCAAACTGGTGTGCGTCGAGCCGATGGCTAACTACAACAGTGAGCAACTGGTGACCTTGATGGTCGGTCGCGAGTTGGGAGAACACATTGATCTGGGACCGCGCACCATCGGCGCTCCTGCGCTGACAGTGAAAGGCCTGACGCGCTCGGACAAGGTTCGTGACGTGTCCTTTGAGGTGCGCGCTGGTGAGATCTATGGCATTTCCGGCCTGATCGGCGCCGGTCGTACTGAGTTGCTGCGCCTGATCTTCGGCGCCGACCTTGCCGACAGCGGCACCATCGCACTGGGGTCGCCGGCCCAGGCAGTGAGTATTCGCTCGCCAGTGGACGCGGTGGGCCATGGTATCGCCCTGATTACCGAAGACCGCAAGGGGGAAGGCCTGCTGCTGACTCAGTCCATCAGCGCCAATATTGCCCTGGGCAACATGCCGGAGATCTCCGGCGGTGGCGTGGTGAATGGTCGTGACGAAACGGCCTTGGCCAAACGCCAGATCGACGCCATGCGCATCCGCAGTTCCAGCCCGGCGCAGTTGGTCTCCGAGCTGTCGGGTGGCAACCAGCAGAAAGTGGTGATCGGCCGCTGGCTGGAGCGCGATTGCTCGGTGATGTTGTTCGATGAGCCAACCCGTGGCATCGACGTCGGTGCCAAGTTCGATATTTATGCGTTGCTCGGCGAATTGACCCGCCAGGGCAAAGCGCTGGTGGTGGTGTCCAGTGACCTGCGCGAACTTATGCTGATATGCGACCGCATCGGCGTGTTGTCCGCCGGGCGCTTGATCGAGACCTTTGAGCGCGACAGTTGGACCCAGGATGAATTGCTTGCCGCCGCGTTTGCCGGCTATCAGAAACGTGATGCGCTGCTCAACGAAGCGGCGCTTAGGGATACTCCATGAAAACCACAACTTCCCCCGGTAAAACTGGCGGCAACTTCTATGGCCTGGGCACTTACCTGGGGCTGGCGGGTGCGTTGCTGGCGATGATCGCGCTGTTCTCGGTACTCAGCGATCACTTCCTGTCCTATGACACCTTCAGCACCCTGGCCAACCAGATTCCAGACTTGATGGTGCTGGCGGTGGGCATGACTTTCATCCTGATCATCGGCGGCATCGACCTGTCGGTGGGGTCGGTGCTGGCGCTGGCGGCGTCGGCAGTCAGCGTGGCAATCCTTGGCTGGGGCTGGAGCGTGTTGCCGGCCGCCGTGCTGGGTATGGCCTGCGCGGCGCTGGCCGGTACGATCACCGGTTCGATCACCGTGGCCTGGCGCATTCCGTCGTTTATCGTGTCTCTTGGCGTGCTGGAGATGGCACGGGGCGTGGCTTACCAGATGACCGGCTCGCGTACGGCTTATATCGGTGACTCGTTTGCCTGGCTGTCCAACCCGCTGGCGTTCGGTATTTCGCCTTCATTCATCATTGCCCTGCTGGTGATCATCGTCGCCCAGTTGGTGCTGACACGCACTGTGTTTGGTCGATACCTGATCGGGATCGGCACGAACGAAGAGGCTGTGCGTCTGGCGGGGATCAATCCCAAACCCTACAAAATCCTGGTATTCAGCCTGATGGGCCTATTGGCCGGTGTGGCTGCTCTGTTCCAGATCTCACGCCTGGAAGCCGCGGACCCGAATGCCGGCTCCGGCCTCGAGTTGCAAGTGATCGCGGCAGTGGTGATTGGCGGTACCAGCTTGATGGGCGGCCGTGGTTCGGTCATCAGCACCTTCTTTGGCGTTTTGATTATTTCGGTATTGGCCGCAGGCCTGGCACAGATCGGTGCCACGGAACCCACCAAGCGCATCATCACCGGGGCGGTGATTGTGATTGCCGTGGTGCTCGATACCTACCGCAGTCACCGCGCCAGTCGGCGGGGCTGAACCATGGCAACGATCAAGGATGTGGCAGCGCTTGCAGGTATTTCCTACACCACGGTGTCCCATGTGGTGAACAAGACGCGTCCGGTCAGCGAGCCGGTACGCATCAAGGTCGAGGCTGCGATCAAGCAACTTGACTACGTGCCCAGCGCCGTCGCGCGCTCGCTCAAAGCCAAGACCACGGCCACCATCGGCTTGCTGGTGCCCAACAGCCTCAACCCCTACTTCGCCGAGCTGGCGCGGGGTATCGAGGATTACTGCGAGCGTAATGGCTACTGCGTGATCCTCTGCAATTCCGATGACAATGCTGAAAAGCAGCGCAACTATTTGCGAGTGTTGCTGGAGAAGCGTATCGACGGGCTGATCGTGACCTCGGTGGGCGGCGACGATAGCGGGTTGGCCGCCGGCTTGAGCGCGGTGCGCACGCCGATGGTGATTGTCGACCGGGCGCTGGATGGTATTGATGTCGACCTGGTACGCATCGACCACGAGGAGGGCGCGTACCTGGCGACCCGACACTTGCTTGAGTTGGGGCACCGGGATATCGCCTGTATTGGTGGCCCCGCGCATACCCGCGTCGCGCAAATGCGTTTGGCCGGCTATCACCGCGCATTGCGTGAGGCTGGCGTAGAAGCCGCGCCCAACCGAACCCAGGAAAGCGATTTCACCAGCACCGGTGGTTATGCCGCCGCTGTGCAATTGCTGGCAGAGAAACCGCCCAGCGCGATTTTCGCCAGTAACGACATGATTGGCTTCGGCGTATTGCGGGCGGCGGCCGAGCGCAATATTCGCGTGCCTGGCGAACTGTCAGTCATCGGGTTCGATGACATCCAGATGGGCCGTTATGTTTATCCGGCGCTGACCACGGTCGGGCAGTCCATTGTGCAACTGGGTGAGACCGCAGCCGAGCTTTTACTGAACCGAATTGCGACACCCCAACTGCCGATCGATCAACGTATCGTGACGCCGAGCATCGTATTGCGTGAGTCCACGGCGCCCGTTGCCGGTGTGTTTGCCCAATACCGCTGAACCGAATTGATGAGTATTGATGTATGCCAGCAAAAGTAGTGGTAGTAGGCAGCTTGAACATGGACCTGGTCACCCGCGCCAGCCGGTTGCCCCGTGCCGGTGAAACCCTGATCGGGCAAACGTTTTCCACAGTGCCCGGTGGCAAAGGCGCCAACCAGGCCGTGGCGTCGGCGCGGCTGGGGGCGGAGGTGGCGATGATCGGTTGTGTCGGCTCCGATGCCTATGGCACTCAACTGCGTGACGCGTTGTTGGTCGAAGGTATTGATTGCCAGGCCGTCAGCCGTGTGGAAGGTTCCAGTGGTGTTGCACTGATCGTAGTGGACGACAACAGCCAGAACGCAATTGTGATCGTCGCCGGCAGCAATGGTGAGCTGACACCTGCCTCGCTGCAGTCGTTTGATGCGGTGCTACAGGCCGCGGATGTGGTTGTCTGCCAGTTGGAAGTGCCGATGGAGACCGTGGGGTTTACGCTCAAGCGCGCGCGTGAGTTGGGCAAGACGGTCATCCTCAACCCGGCGCCCGCCAGTGCGCCGCTGCCTGCTGAATGGTACGCCTCGATTGATTACCTGATTCCCAATGAAAGCGAAGCCGCCGCGTTGAGCGGCATCACAGTCGACACACTTGATAGCGCCAAGCTCGCCGCGACGCAGCTGATCAAGGCGGGCGCGGGGAAAGTCATCATTACTCTGGGCGCCCAGGGCGCGCTGTTCACGGACGGCCAGACCTTTGAGCACTTGCTGGCGCCCAAGGTGAAGGCGGTGGATACCACGGCGGCTGGCGACACGTTTGTGGGTGGCTTTGCTGCCGCGCTGGCGGTTGGCAAGAGCGAGGCCGAGGCCATCCGTTTTGGCCAGGTCGCGGCGGCGTTGTCGGTGACCCGTGCGGGTGCGCAACCCTCCATTCCCACGTTGCATGAAGTGCAAGGTTTTGTGTTCCCATGAAAAAGACCCCTCTACTTAATATCGCCTTGTCACGGCTGATCGCCTCCCTGGGGCATGGTGACATCCTGGTCATCGGTGATGCCGGACTGCCGGTTCCTGCAGGCGTTGAGTTGATCGATCTGGCGTTGACCCAGGGTATTCCGGATTTCATCAGCACCTTGCGTGTCGTGCTGAGCGAGATGCAGGTGGAAAGCCATTTGTTGGCGGAAGAGATCTTGCTCAAGCAGCCGCCCGCATTGAGCGAGCTCAATACCCTTACGGAGCAGGCCGCCCTCGGTGAGCGGCGCTTGGTCAGTCATGAAGAATTCAAGCAACTGAGTCGCCAGGCGCGTGCGGTGGTGCGCACCGGTGAGTGCCAGCCTTACTGCAATATTGCGCTGGTATCAGGGGTTACCTTCTAGCGTTTCCCACCAACAAGGAGAGTTTTATGCAGCGTAGTCGCCCAACCCTGGCAAACCTGTTTAGGAGTGTTCTGCTTTTGTCCGCGCTCACAGCAACAAGCGCCCATGCGGCGGAGAAGATCGACCTGATCATCGACACTGACCCTGGCGCCGATGATGTGGTGGCCTTGTTGTTTGCAATGGCCTCCCCGGATGAATTGAACATTCGAGCGCTGACCACCGTTGCCGGCAACGTGCGCCTGGACAAGACCTCCCGCAACGCCCGGCTGGCTCGCGAGTGGGCAGGGCGGGAAGACATCCCGGTGTACGCGGGCGCGCCGAAGCCGTTGCTGCGCACGCCGATCTATGCCGAGAACATCCATGGCAAGGAAGGCATCTCCGGTGTCACCGTGCACGAGCCGAAAAAGGGCTTGGCTGAGGGTAATGCCGTTGACTACCTGATCAAGACGTTAAGTGCCGCGAAGCCCCACAGCATCACCATTGCGATGCTCGGCCCGCAGACCAACCTGGCGCTGGCGCTCACCCAGGCTCCCGAAATCACCCAAGGTATCAAGGAAGTCGTGGTGATGGGCGGTGCGCATTTTAACGGTGGCAACATCACGCCGGTGGCCGAATTCAACTTGTTTGCCGACCCGGTTGCAGCTGAGGTCGTGCTCAAGAGTGGCGTCAAGCTGACCTATCTGCCGCTTGATGTGACCCACAAGGTATTGACCAGCGAGGCGCGACTGAAAAAGATCGCCGACCTGAACAATAACGCCAGCAAGGTCGTCAGCAATATCCTCAACGAATACGTCAAGGGCGACATGGAGCACTACGGCATTCCAGGCGGGCCGGTGCACGACGCCACCGTTATTGCCTACCTGCTCAAGCCGTCTCTGTTTAGCGGACGCCAAGCCAATATGGTGGTCGACAGTCGCGAAGGCCCGACTTTCGGTCAGACCATTGTGGATTGGTACGACGGCCTGCAGCAGGAAAAGAATGTGTTCTGGGTTGAGAGTGGCGACGCCCAGGGCTTTTTCGATCTGCTGACCGAGCGTCTGGCGCGTCTGAAGTAGGCGGGCTCTTATTCGCGCTCGGGGTTATGGGCGCCCATATGATCGGCCGGGTACTTTTCGAAAATCTGGCCGATGAACGCTTGTGCTGCCTGGGTCCCCAATTCCTTGACCAACAGGTCGATGCCGATGATTGCCAATTCCTCTGGGCTGCCGGGGCTGTAGGAACTCTGTCCCTGGGGCCACTTGGCTTTGATATCGGCTTGGAGCGTTACGGTGGTCATGGAGGTCTCACGGGGCTGGAATACCGGGGCAGTTAACCATTTTGTGTCGGGTTTGGCACTGAGACTTAGGCATGAGGCGCTTCGGATTGAGGCGGTCGCTGTGCGACACTGGTCTTCTGTTTAATGACCGGGGACTACCACGTGCAGATCGATTTGAATAACCCCGAGAACCTGACCCTGGCCGCCGTACGCCAACTCATCGCCAGTGCCAGTGACGACGAACATACGCAGTTGCGAGTAACCAAGGGCGGAATCGCGTATATCTCGTCCGGAAGGGCCGTGGGTGGCGTGGACATCGACGGGCTGCTGTTTCGCCTGGAAACCTGGGCCAAGGGCTCCGGCTATGTCGGTAACGTGGCTGCCAGTGACGAAGTCTGGGTCACGCAGATTTTCAATGCGTTGAAGCAGAACTGGCCGAAGCCGCCATTTGACTATATCGACATCTATTGATTACGTTCATATCTGGTCACGATTGAGCGGGCGAATGCCTGTCAGGACTCAGGCAGACTTGCCTATCGGCAGTTTACGTCTTGAAACCAATCAGCCAGACCGCTGTCGCACGAACTCTGTCCATTTTTATCATAGGAGGCTTCATGCCTTGGAAGCTCGCATCACTCGGTACTTTGTTGGCAGCACTCGCGTTGGCGGGTTGCAGCACCCCGGGTACCTCTGAGCCAGCCAAAGACGCCACCGTGGCCGATGCTGGTCATAGTCGCTGTGAGTCGAAGGCCGCCGAGTTCACCATCGGCCAGAAAGCGTCGCCCCAGTTGCTGGAACAGGCCCGTACTCGCGCTGGTGCGCAGAACGCGCGGATCCTCAAACCTAACGACATGATTACCCTGGAGTACCGCTCCGACCGCCTCAACCTGAACACCGATGACAATCTGGTGATTACTCGGGTCAATTGCGGCTAAGCCTTTCCAGGCTTTTGCAGCGCCCATAAAAAACCCCGTCACATGGACGGGGTTTTTTAGCTCAGCGGAGAATTACTCGCCGCGAACCTGTGCAGCTTGCATACCCTTTTGGCCTTTCTCAGCCACGAAGGAAACGGTTTGGCCTTCTTTCAGGCTTTTGAAACCGTCGCTTTCGATAGCTTTGAAGTGTACGAACAGGTCGTCACCGCCACCTTGAGGAGTGATGAAGCCGAAGCCTTTTTCATCGTTGAACCATTTAACGGTGCCGGTTTGGCGATTAGACATGGTGTATCTCCAAGAAACATATATTTTCAGTAGTGCTGTGCTGCTCAGGCCAACTGGGCACACCGGGCTATCATAGTCGAAATGTTCGGCTTGGGAGCCCCCCCAAGGCATTGTTTGCTAATCAATAGCGTTGCGTTTAGTGCCTGTTTCGGCTGAAAGCCCCGTTCTACGGGGCTTTGCTGCGAAATATCAGCTGTTAAAAAAAGCCGTAAAAGCTGCGTAATTTGTGAGAAATGGCAGTTTTAGAGCTGTTTTTCCAGCAAGACGACCGTCTTATCGGGCGTCGTTCTTACTTTTTCTTCACCACTTTGCAGGACGAAATTGCCGCCACCGCTTTGTTTTTCAGGTCAGGGCTGGCGTTCTGGTTGGTCATCAGCTCCTTGATTTCTGCCGTGGTCAGCTCGGCGTTGATCTTGTCGGCGCCACATTCACAATGGTCTTTGGCAGTTTTGACGTCTACGTTCTGGCTGGCGGCTGCGCTGCAGTCTTTGACGAAGCTGTCGCGTGCACCGGCAGGCCAGTTCGACGGGGCGGCAGCCTGGGCGCCCAGGGACAGGAGGGTCAGGGAAGCGGCGAGAGCTAGGGTAGAGGTGAAACGCATCATGAGGATGCTCCTTTGGGTCGAGGACGAACGGCGATTCTCAGTGGGTTTGAGGTAGTGCGTACAGCTCAAGTTCCGTTTTGCAGCTATAAAGCCTGGAAATTATAGATACCCAGCGTGGCATCGGCGCGATGACCGTTCATCTGTGCTAGCATCGTGGTCCTGGCTATTCCCAGGCGCGCCATTTGCCGCCTTGCCATGTTCTTTTTAGCTCACTCCAGTCACTCTGGTTCGATTATCGGTTGGCCGAAAGGCTCCTGCCGCTGTAAGGCAGGCGTTCATCACTGAACGGCCTGGTGTTGGATCTTGTACTGGCTCATCCCAACCCACGTGACCTTTGGTAGGGGTCACCACTAGGAGAGGAGGCGCCATGCCAACTATTACTCTTCCCGACGGCAGTCAACGTTCATTCGATCATTCGGTTTCCGTAGCCGAGGTCGCCGCATCCATTGGTGCCGGCCTGGCCAAGGCCACCGTAGCCGGTAAGGTCGACGGCAAGCTGGTCGACGCCAGCGACCTGATCACCACCGATGCCAGCCTGCAAATCATCACGCCCAAGGACCAAGAGGGGCTTGAGATCATTCGCCACTCCTGCGCTCACCTGATTGGCCACGCGGTCAAGCAGCTGTATCCAACCGCAAAAATGGTGATTGGTCCGGTCATCGACGAAGGTTTCTATTACGACATCGCCTACGAGCGTCCTTTCACCCCGGACGACCTGGCGGCCATCGAACAGCGCATGCACCAGCTGATCGAAAAAGATTACGACGTGATCAAGAAAGTCACGCCGCGCGCCGAAGTGATCGACGTGTTCACTGCTCGTGGCGAGGACTACAAGCTGCGCCTGGTGGAAGACATGCCAGACGAACAGGCCATGGGCCTGTATTACCACGAAGAATACGTCGACATGTGCCGTGGCCCGCACGTGCCGAATACGCGTTTCCTCAAGTCGTTCAAGCTGACCAAGCTGTCTGGCGCCTACTGGCGCGGCGATGCGAAGAACGAGCAGCTGCAACGGATCTACGGCACCGCCTGGGCTGACAAGAAGCAACTGGCTGCCTACATCCAGCGCATCGAAGAAGCTGAAAAACGCGACCATCGCAAGATCGGCAAGCGCCTGAACCTGTTCCATCTCCAGGAAGAAGCGCCGGGCATGGTGTTCTGGCACCCGAACGGCTGGACCCTGTACCAGGTGCTCGAGCAGTACATGCGCAAGGTTCAGCGTGAGAACGGTTACCTGGAGATCAAGACTCCGCAGGTTGTTGACCGTAGCCTGTGGGAGAAATCCGGGCACTGGGCCAACTACGCCGACAACATGTTCACCACTGAGTCGGAGAGCCGCGACTACGCCATCAAGCCAATGAACTGCCCGTGCCACGTGCAGGTGTTCAACCAGGGCCTGAAGAGCTACCGCGAGTTGCCGATGCGCCTGGCCGAGTTCGGTGCCTGCCACCGTAACGAGCCATCGGGTGCATTGCACGGCATCATGCGCGTGCGTGGCTTCACCCAGGACGACGCCCACATCTTCTGCACCGAAGAGCAGATGCAGGCTGAATCCGCTGCGTTCATCAAGCTGACCATGGATGTGTATCGTGATTTCGGCTTTACCGAAGTCGAGATGAAGTTGTCCACTCGTCCGGAAAAACGCGTCGGTTCCGACGAATTGTGGGATCGCGCCGAAGCTGCACTGGCCGCAGCGCTGGACAGTGCGGGCCTTGCGTACGATCTGCAGCCGGGCGAGGGTGCCTTCTACGGTCCGAAGATCGAGTTCTCGCTGAAAGATTGCCTTGGCCGCGTCTGGCAGTGTGGTACTCTGCAGCTCGATTTTAACCTGCCGATCCGTCTGGGAGCCGAATACGTCTCCGAAGACAACAGCCGTAAACACCCGGTTATGCTGCACCGGGCGATCCTCGGCTCGTTCGAACGGTTCGTCGGGATCCTGATCGAGCACTACGAGGGTGCATTCCCTGCGTGGCTGGCTCCGACCCAGGCAGTGATCATGAATATCACTGATAAACAGGCAGATTTTGCCGCCGAAGTTGAAAAAACTCTCAACGAAAGCGGGTTTCGTGCCAAGTCCGACTTGAGAAATGAAAAGATCGGCTTTAAAATCCGCGAGCATACTTTGCTCAAGGTTCCCTATCTTTTGGTTATCGGAGATCGGGAAGTCGAGATGCAGACTGTCGCTGTGCGTACTCGTGAAGGTGCTGACCTGGGCTCGATGCCCGTCGCCCAGTTCGCTGAGTTCCTCGCGCAAGCGGTTTCCCGGCGTGGTCGCCCAGATTCGGAGTAATTATTATTAAGCGTGAAATGAGACAAGATAAACGAGCTGCACCGAAAGCCCCGATCAACGAGAATATCTCGGCACGCGAGGTTCGGTTAATTGGCGCTGACGGCGAGCAGATTGGCATCGTCTCGATTGATGAAGCGCTTCGTATCGCTGAAGAGTCCAAATTGGACCTGGTGGAAATCTCCGCCGACGCAGTCCCGCCTGTTTGCCGGGTGATGGACTACGGCAAGTCGATCTTCGAAAAGAAGAAGCAGATTGCGGCGGCGAAGAAGAACCAGAAGCAGATTCAAGTAAAAGAAATCAAGTTTCGTCCAGGGACGGAGGAAGGGGATTACCAGGTAAAACTGCGCAACCTGGTACGTTTCCTGAGTGATGGGGACAGGGCCAAGGTATCCTTGCGATTCCGCGGCCGTGAGATGGCCCACCAGGAGCTGGGGATGGAACTCCTCAAGCGGGTTGAAGCTGACCTGGTTGAGTACGGTACCGTCGAACAGCATCCTAAGATGGAAGGACGCCAGCTGATCATGGTCATCGCCCCGAAAAAGAAGAAGTAATCAACAGGGCACGGCAGGCCTTCTGATTATGTTTATCAACTGAATGCGGAGTATCCGAACATGCCAAAGATGAAGACTAAAAGTGGTGCTGCTAAGCGGTTTCTGAAAACTGCTAACGGTATCAAGCACAAGCACGCTTTCAAGAGCCACATCCTGACCAAAATGTCGACCAAGCGTAAGCGTCAACTGCGCGGTAGCAGCTTGCTGCATCCGTCTGACGTGGCAAAAGTCGAGCGCATGCTGCGCCTTCGTTAATTTTTGGATCAAGAATAGAGGAAGTAACTCATGGCTCGTGTAAAGCGTGGCGTCATTGCCCGTAAACGTCACAAAAAAATTCTGAAACTTGCTAAAGGCTACTACGGCGCGCGTTCACGCGTATTCCGTGTTGCCAAGCAAGCGGTAATCAAGGCAGGCCAATACGCCTACCGTGACCGTCGTCAGAAAAAACGTCAGTTCCGCGCTCTGTGGATCGCTCGTATCAACGCTGGTGCACGTGTTAACGGTCTGTCCTACAGCCGTTTCATCGCTGGCCTGAAAAAAGCGTCCATCGAGATCGACCGTAAGGTTCTGGCTGATCTGGCAGTGAACGAAAAAGCGGTGTTTGCCGCGATTGTCGAGAAAGCTAAAGCCACCTTGGCTTAAGTACCCCCGACAGTCACCCTGGGTTGCTCCTGCAGCCCAAGGTGGTGAACGTCTTAAATAGGGGAAGAGCCTTCAAGCTCTTCCCCTATTTTGTATCTGGAGTCTGTACATGGAAAACCTGGACGCGCTCGTCGCTCAAGCTCTTGAGGCTGTGCAAAGCGCTGAAGATATCAATGCCCTGGAGCAAATCCGGGTTCACTACCTTGGTAAAAAGGGTGAATTGACTCAGGTGATGAAGACCCTGGGGAATTTGCCGGCTGAAGAGCGTCCGCAAGTCGGTGCGCTGATCAACGTTGCCAAGGAGCGTGTCACAGAGGTGCTCAATGCGCGCAAGGCGACGATGGAGGAGGCTGATCTTGCAGCCAAACTCGCCGCCGAGTCCATTGACGTAACCCTGCCTGGCCGTGGCCAGGCCTCGGGCGGCCTGCATCCGATCACCCGGACTCTGGAACGTATCGAACAGTTCTTCACCCATATTGGCTACGGCATCGCCGAAGGCCCAGAGGTCGAAGACGACTATCACAACTTCGAGGCGCTCAACATCCCAGGCCACCACCCGGCCCGGTCGATGCACGACACCTTCTATTTCAACGCGAACATGCTGTTGCGTACCCATACCTCGCCGGTACAGGTCCGCACCATGGAAGCGAACAAGCCGCCGATTCGCATTGTCTGCCCGGGCCGTGTGTACCGTAGCGACTCCGATATCACCCACTCGCCGATGTTCCACCAGGTCGAAGGCCTGCTGGTTGATCGCGATATCAACTTCGCCGACCTCAAGGGCACCATCGAAGAGTTCCTGCGAGTGTTCTTCGAAAAGGAGCTGGCGGTACGTTTCCGTCCATCGTTCTTCCCGTTCACCGAGCCATCCGCCGAAGTCGACATGGAATGCGTGATGTGCAGCGGCAAAGGCTGCCGCGTCTGCAAGCAGACCGGTTGGCTGGAAGTGATGGGCTGCGGCATGGTTCACCCTAACGTGCTGCGCATGTCCGGCATCGATCCGGAAGAATTCTCGGGCTTTGCCTTCGGCATGGGCGTTGAGCGCCTGGCGATGCTGCGTTACGGCGTGAACGACTTGCGTCTGTTCTTCGACAACGACTTGCGGTTCCTCGCGCAATTTCGCTAGTCGTAACGAATCTTTAGGAGAGCAGGATGAAATTCAGTGAACAATGGCTGCGTGGCTGGGTTAGCCCGCAGGTAGATCGCGACGAGCTGGTTGCTCGTCTGTCGATGGCCGGCCTTGAGGTCGACAGCGTTACACCGGCCGCCGGTGTTTTCAGCGGCGTGGTAGTGGGCGAGGTGCTGAGCACCGAGCAGCACCCGGATGCCGATAAGTTGCGTGTATGCCAGGTCAGCAATGGCGCGGAAACCTTCCAGGTCGTGTGCGGAGCGCCAAACGTGCGCCCGGGCCTGAAGATCCCGTTCGCCATGATCGGCGCTGAGCTGCCAGGCGACTTCAAGATCAAGAAGGCCAAGCTGCGTGGCGTTGAGTCCAACGGCATGCTGTGCTCCCAGGCTGAGCTGCAAGTCGGCGAGGGCAATGATGGTCTGATGGAGCTACCGGCCGACGCGCCCGTGGGCCAGGACATCCGTGTCTACCTGGAGCTTGAAGACGCTAGCATCGAGGTCGACCTGACCCCGAACCGTGGTGATTGCCTGTCCCTGGCCGGCCTGGCCCGTGAAGTGGGCGCGCTGTACAACGCCCCTGTCACCCGTCCGGTGGTTGCGGCTGTGCCTGCGGTGCACGACGAAGTGCGTCCGATTGAAGTATTGGCTCCCAACGCCTGCCCACGTTACCTGGGTCGTGTGATCCGTAACGTCGACTTGTCCAAGCCAACTCCTCTGTGGATGGTTGAGCGTCTACGTCGCGCCGACGTGCGCAGTATCGATGCTGCCGTCGACATCACCAACTACGTGATGCTCGAGCTGGGCCAACCGCTGCACGCGTTCGATCTTGCCGAAATCAACGGCGGTATCCGCGTACGCATGGCCGAAGAAGGCGAGAAGCTGGTACTGCTCGACGGCCAGGAAGTCAGCCTACGTGCCGACACCCTGGTCATCGCTGACCATTCCCGCGCCCTGGCGATTGCTGGCGTGATGGGTGGCGAGCACAGCGGTGTGTCTGCGACCACTCGTGACGTATTCCTTGAAAGTGCGTTCTTCGACCAGATCGCCATCGCTGGCAAGGCCCGTTCCTATGGCCTGCACACCGATGCTTCGCACCGCTATGAGCGTGGTGTGGACTGGAAGCTGGCCCGTGAAGCCATGGAGCGCGCCACTGGCCTGCTGCTGGAAATCACCGGGGGCGAAGCCGGCCCGATTACTGAAACCGTCAACGAACAGTTCCTGCCGTCCGTTGCGCCGATCACCTTGCGTGCCAAAAGCGTTGAGCAAATGCTTGGCCTGGTAATCGAGCCTGCTGAAATCGAGCAATTGCTGTCGGCGCTCGGTCTGGCCATCTCCGTCAGTGGGGAAGGGCAGTGGCACGTTGAAGTGCCAAGCCATCGCTTCGATATCAGCCTGGAAGTCGACCTGATCGAAGAACTGGCCCGCTTGTATGGTTACAACCGCCTGCCGGTTCGTTACCCGCAAGCCCGCCTGGCACCGCAACCCAAGGCCGAGGCGCGTGCGCACCTGCCTGAGCTGCGTCGCCTGCTGGTAGCCCGTGGCTATCAGGAAGCGGTCACCTACAGCTTCATCGATCCTAAACAGTTCGAGCTGTTCAACCCGGGTGTCGAGCCGTTGCTGCTGGCCAACCCGATCTCCAACGACATGGCGGCCATGCGTTCGTCCCTGTGGCCGGGCCTGGTGAAAGCACTTTCCCATAACCTGAACCGCCAGCAAGACCGCGTGCGCATGTTCGAAAGCGGCCTGCGTTTTGTCGGCCAGCTGGATGGCTTGAAGCAAGAGCCGATGCTGGCGGGCGTGGTGTGCGGTAGCCGTCTGCCGGAAGGTTGGGCGCAAGGCCGTGATGCCGTGGACTTCTTTGACGTCAAGGCTGACGTGGAAGCGGTACTGGGCTTCGCCGGTGCATTGAACGACTTTACTTTTGTGCCTGGCAGTCACCCAGCGTTGCATCCGGGCCAGACTGCGCGCATCGAGCGTGAAGGTCGCCTGGTGGGCTTCGTCGGTGCTATCCACCCAGAACTGTCGAAAACCCTCGGTCTCGACCGCCCGGTGTTCGTGTTTGAGCTCGTCCTGGCTGAAGTGGCCTCGGGCAAAATGCCGAAATTCAGCGAGTTGTCGCGCTTCCCGGAAGTGCGCCGTGACCTGGCGTTGATCGCTGACCGTGATGTGGCCGCCACTGCTGTTCTGGATGTAATCCGTGAAAATGCAGGGGAATGGCTGACAGACCTCAGGCTATTTGACGTCTATCAGGGTAAAGGTATTGATCCACATAGAAAAAGCCTTGCAGTTGGCTTGACCTGGCAGCATCCATCGCGCACTCTTAATGACGATGAGGTGAATACCACGACACAAAATATCCTCACCTCGCTCGAACAAAGGTTGAACGCCACGTTAAGGAAGTGACGTATGGGGGCTTTGACGAAAGCTGAGATGGCGGAACGTCTGTACGAAGAGTTGGGTCTGAACAAGCGCGAGGCCAAGGAATTGGTCGAGCTGTTCTTTGAAGAAATCAGACACGCTCTGGAAGACAACGAACAGGTCAAATTGTCCGGTTTCGGCAATTTTGACCTGCGGGACAAACGCCAGCGGCCTGGCCGCAATCCAAAAACGGGAGAAGAAATCCCGATCACGGCTCGCCGTGTGGTCACCTTTCGTCCAGGGCAGAAGTTGAAGGCCCGAGTTGAGGCTTATGCTGGAACCAAGTCATAACGACGAGCTACCCGTCATCCCAGGCAAACGCTACTTCACCATTGGTGAAGTCAGCGAGCTCTGTGCGGTAAAACCGCACGTGCTGCGCTATTGGGAGCAGGAGTTTCCTCAACTCAACCCCGTCAAACGCACCGGGAACCGTCGGTATTATCAGCGCCAGGATGTGCTGATGATCCGACAGATCCGCGCGTTGCTGTATGACCAGGGGTTCACCATCAGCGGCGCGCGCCAGCGCATGTCCGGTGATGAAGCCAAAGACGACACCACCCAATACAAGCAAATGATCCGCCAGATGATCGCCGAGCTTGAAGATGTGCTGGTGGTTCTCAAGAAGTGATTCAAGCTTTTAAAATACTTCCACATTTCAAAAGCTTGCGGTATATTCCGGTTCGCTTCGTTACGAAGCAAACCCAGTAACACGCCTAGTCGGGGCGTAGCGCAGTCCGGTAGCGCACTAGCATGGGGTGCTAGGGGTCGAGTGTTCGAATCACTCCGTCCCGACCATATTCTGAAGGGGGCCAATCACTTAGGTGATTGGCCCCCTTTCTCGTTTCTGGCATTTAAAAAACGTCAACATCAACGCGGTCGCGGCGACTTGGGCGGACTGGAGAAGTTACCCATATCCGGCGCATCCATCTCAGCCTGGGAGCAATGCAAGCGCTTGCCCCGTTCCCGGGTCGCCCAGATTTCACCGCCCCAATTCTCGGGCCGGCCCTGAAGCTTGAGCACGAACTTCTGACCTTCAATGACGTTACTGACGCCAGCGCACTCCCAGACGCGCTGCGCCTCGGATGTTGGCATGGGGGCGTATAGGTGCGTCTTGGCGCTTTGGGACAGGGCGGGCGGTTGGGTAGCACAGGCGCTCAGAGCAAGCGCCGAGAGGACGACGGTGAATCGCATTCAAATTCCCTTTTTTCAAACGATTGAGCCAATCGCGTAGCATTGCAGGATCGTGGCGCGGGATTCTAAACCAATGCCCGGTCCAGGATCACTGCCCGCGCTCGCGGCTCAAAACGTCTGCCCCATCGAGAACTGAAACACCTGCTTATCCGCGTTCTCAGGCGTCTTGATCGGGTACGCCAAATTCACGCTCAACGGCCCCAGCGGGCTGTACCACGTCACGCCCACCCCTACCGAGCTGGCCATCTGGCTCAAGTCCACACTGCCACAGCCCTGCGTGGTGCTCAGGTAGCACTTGTCCGAATACACCGTGCCCACATCCCAGAACAAGGAGGTGCGCACGGATTTGTTGTCCTTGATAAACGGCACGGGGAACAGGTATTCCGCGCCGCCGGTGATCAGGATATTGCCGCCCAGCGCCTCGGTGTCGCGGTCCGAATAGTACGCCTGGCCGGCACTGGCATAGGCACCGGTGGCCGGTGTGTTGCGCGGGCCGAGGGTGCCGCTTTCAAAGCCGCGCACCGTACCTTCGCCACCGGCCGTGTAGGTCTCATAGAAGGGCAGGCCATCGGTCGAGCCGTAGCCGCTGCCGTAGCCGAGTTTGGTATGGAAGCGCAGGGTGGTGCTGTTGGTGACGGGCACGTAGGTTTGCCCCGTGTAGTCGATCTTGTAAAAGCTCAAGTCGCTGCCCGGCACCGTTGCCATCAGGTTGAGGTTCTGCGAGTAGCCTCGGGTGGGCAGCACGCCTTTGTTCAGGGTGGATTCCGACCAGCCCAGGTTGGCCTTGAAGTTGGTGAAGTCCTTGCCTTCGCGCTCGACAAAATCATAGATCTCGTCCGCGCTGTAGGTGCCCGGCTCGATGCTGTCGTGCTGCACCGTCAGGCCAAAGCTCAGGCGTGAGGTTTCGTTGATCGGGTAGCCAAGGGTGGCGCCCAGGCCATAACTGTTGACCGAGTAATACGAGACGCCATCGTCGTAGTACTTGTTGTAGTCGGTCTTGCTGTAGAACGCGTTGTAACCCAGGCTCACGCCGTCCGGGGTGAAGTAGGGGTCGGTAAAGCCGATGTTGTACTTGCTCTGGTATTCGGAGCGGGTCAGCCCGAGGCTGGCGTAATTGCCGGTGCCGAGGAAGTTGTTCTGGGTGATCGAGCCACCCAGGATCAAGCCGGCACTTTGGGCGAAGCCGACGCTGGCGGTGATCGAGCCGGACGCCTGCTCTTCCACCGCATAGTTCACGTCCAGTTGATCGTCCACACCGGCCACTGCAGGGGTCTCGACGTTGACCTCCTTGAAGAAACCCAGACGCTCCAGGCGCACCTTGGATTGGTCGATCAGGTAGGTCGAGGCCCAACCACCTTCCATCTGGCGCATTTCGCGGCGCAGCACCTTGTCGTCGGTCTTGGTATTGCCACGGAAATTGACTCGGTTGACGTAGGCGCGCTTGCCGGGGTCGACGGCGAAAGTGACATCCACGGTGTGTGATTTATCGTCAGCCTGCGGCACGCCGTTGACGTTGGCAAAGGTGTAGCCTTCATTACCGAGGCGGCGGGTGATCAGTTCCGAGGTGGTGGTCATCAACTTGCGCGAAAACACCTGGCCCTTCTGCACCAGCAGCAACGACTGCACCTGGTTTTCCGGGACCTTCAGCTCGCCGCTCAGCTTGACGTCACGCACCGTATACTTCTGGCCTTCCTGGATATTCACGGTGATGAACACGTGTTTCTTATCCGGGCTCATGGACACCTGGGTCGAGCTGATATCCATATTGATATAGCCACGGTCCAGGTAATACGAGCGCAACCGCTCCAGGTCGCCGGAGAGTTTTTCCCGTGCGTATTTGTCGTCATTCTTGAAAAACGACAGCCAATTGCTGGTCTTGAGGGTGAACTGGTCGATCAGCGCTTCATCGGGAAATACCGTATTGCCCACCACATTGATGTGCTGGATCGCTGCCACTTCGCCCTCATTGATCTTGATCTTTACCCCCACCCGGTTGCGCGGCTGGGCCACTACCTCAGTCTCGACCGATGCCGAATAACGCCCCTGGGCCACGTATTGGCGCTGCAGTTCGTTGCGTACACCCTCCAGGGTTGCGCGCTGGAAAATCTCGCCCTCGGCCAGGCCGGATTGCTTCATGCCTTTCATCAAGTCTTCGGTGGAAATCGCCTTGTTGCCCTCGAACTCGATACTGGCAACCGAAGGGCGCTCGACTACATTGATAATCAGCACATCGCCCTCACGGCTCAGGTGGATGTCCTGGAAGTAGCCGGTCTTGAACAGCGCACGGGTGGAGTCCACCAGACGCCGGTCATCCGCCTCATCACCGACATTGAGCGGCAGGGCGCCGAACACGCTGCCCGCCGACACCCGTTGCAGGCCGTTGATTCGAATATCCGAGATTTTGAAACCCTGGGCGAGGGCCAAAGAGGCATTGAGCAGCAGCGCAACCGAGCAGAGCAGGCGCGAAAAATTCATCAAGATCTTTTCCAGAACACATCGACAAGCAGCGCCGGCGCGGCCGGACTGGTGAATATCCAGCTTAAGAGCGCCCCGCGTTTGATGCGGTTAACCGAATGTCAAGTTAGGTAAAGGTTGGCCCGCATTCCTTAACCAAGGCTGATAATGCGCAGCCCCCACTGACGAGCCCGCAATGATTTCCGTACTGTTGGTTGACGATGACCAGGAACTGACTGGAATGCTGAGCCAATACCTGGCCAGCGAAGGTTTTGCCGCGACCGCAGTGCATACGGGTGAGGAGGGCGAGGCCGAGGCGCTGTCCGGGCGCTACAGCATCGTGGTGCTCGACGTGATGTTGCCCAAACGTTCGGGTATCGAAGTGCTGCGGCGCATCCGTGCAGTGAGCCAGGTGCCGGTGGTGTTGCTCACCGCCCGTGGTGACAACATTGATCGCATCACCGGGCTTGAGCTGGGCGCCGACGACTACGTGCCCAAGCCCAGCTCTCCCGGCGAATTGGTGGCGCGCCTGCGCGCGATCATGCGCAGGGTGCAGCCGCAGGGCCAGCCGACCACTGAAGTGATCAAGACCGGCGCACTGGTGCTCTGGCCCGGCAAGCGCCAGGCCTTGTGGCACGGCGTCGAGCTGGGGGTGACCAGCACCGAATTCAGCCTGCTCGAAGAACTGGCCCGCAGTGCCGGCCAGGTGGTCAGTAAAAAAGATCTGTCACTCAACGCCCTGGGCTGCCCGCTGACGCGCTACGACCGGCGCATCGACGTGCACATCAGCAGCATCCGGCAAAAACTCGGGCCGCGCCCCGACGCCAAGGCCTGGATCCAGAGCGTGCGCGGTCTCGGTTACCTGTTGATTGCCGAATGACCAAGCCTAGCCTGCTGTTCTGGAAACTGTTCCTGGCCTTCTGGCTGGCGACCACCCTGACTTTTCTGGTGGGGATCGGTGTCCTGGAACTGGGGCGCTTTCGCCCGAACGACCCCCACGTAGAAGCCATCCTCGCTGCCGAAGAGAAGTTGCTGCAGCAATTTGGCGTAGAGGCGGGTGGGGAGTTGCTGACGGTGTGGGAGCGCCCGGCGGATGAGGGCATCGGCGTCTACGACAGTGCTGGCAAATTATTGGCCGGGGCGCCGGTGACGCACGTTGCCCATGAACGATCAGTCATCAGTAAGGAAGGCCTGGCGCTGTCGATTCGTTCCACCCACGCGCCTGGCAAGGATCCAGGTCGGCCCTGGCACGAGATCCCGTTGATCATCGGCACGGTCATGAGCGCGTTGTTCAGCGGCTACATGGCCTATTACCTGGCCTGGCCCCTGGCTTACCTGCGCCGGGCCATGAGCGATGTGGCCCAGGGGCGTTTCGAAACCCGGGTCAGGCCCGCCATGGGCCATCGGCGGGATGAAATCGTGGACCTGGCCGAAGATTGCGACCGCATGGCCAACCAGTTGAAGGTCTTGGTGAATGCCCAGCAACATCTGTTGCACGACATCTCCCATGAACTGCGCTCCCCGTTGACCCGTATCCAGGCGGCCATTGGGCTGTTCCGCCAGGACAACGCTCGCGTGGAAATGCTTGAGCGCATCGAGCGCGAATCCGAGCGAATGGACACGCTCATCGAAGCGCTGTTGACCCTGGCGCGCCTGCAGGGTCGCCCCGAAAGCATCGAACGTGAGTCGTTGGATGTCGTCGAGCTGCTAAGGATGATTGTCGAGAACGCACAGTTCGAAGCCGCTATCAAAAACTGTCGCGTCGAGTTGCACGCTGGCCCGCCGTTTATCGCGTGTGTCAGTGGCGAGTTGCTCTACCGCTGCTTTGAAAACGTTATCCGCAATGCCGTGCGTTATACCCGGCCGGGCACCACGGTGCGGGTTTCAGCCCAGGTGAACACCGAAGGCGGCCGCTTGAATGTTTGCATCACCGACCACGGCCCCGGCGTCGAAAGCGAGCGCCTGCAAAGCATCTTCCACCCCTTCGAGCGCGGCGTGGGCGATGCCAGCGTCGGCTTCGGCCTGGGCCTGGCCATCGCTGCCAGGGCGGTGCAGATGCATGGCGGCACCATCCTCGCGCGCAACGAACCCGAAGGCGGGCTCACCGTCGAAATCAACCTGCACAGCGCACGATCTTTACACGACATTACATTGGCTTGACCGCCCTGTACGTGACGCCTGATTAGACTTGTCGCCATTGATTGAGTGGAGGTGGCGATGTTTCAGGTGCACAAAAAGGGCTTCGTGCCCGGCAGGAAAATGGTCGACGGCCTGGTCCCCTACGACTTCTTTTGCGAAGACAGCCCGGCGATCAATCTGTTTGTCTTTACCGGCGCCGCCACGCCGGATGCCACGGTGCACGAGCAGACACTGTGGGGCTTTACTCGCCTGGAGCGTTTCGAGGCGATGACCAGCACCCTGGTCACCCACAAGCAACACGCCGGCTGGTTCCAAAGCGTCAGCGTACTGACCGGGCCGAACCAGAACGGCACGCAGAGCGTGAAGTTCCAGCGCGTGCTCAAGATCATCAAGCACGCCAACGGCACCCGCAAAGTCGACTACGAGATTCTTACCGACGAAGGCGACACCTACTTCACCCGGCCGTCGGTTGCACCCGATAGCGCGCAAACCATCATCTATTCGGCCGAACCACCGCTGGCCATGTAGCTCAAGGTCATGCGGCTCAACGCCCGGATGCCCACCGCCAGGGTTGGGTCGTCCACCTGGAACCCCGGCGAATGGGTCGGCCAGACGGTCTTGCCTTCCAAGGCGGGTGGCGTCACGCCCATGCGCATGAAAATCCCCGGCACCTGGCGTGCATATTCGGCGAAGTCATCAGCGCCGTAGGTGCCATTGTCAATACGCACCGGGGTGGTGGAGACCTGTTGCAGCACGGGCATCAATTGATCCACCAAGGCTGTGTTGTTGTAGCCAGCGCGGTAGTTGCCGGGCAGGTAGTCGACCTTGGCGGAGGCCCCCGATGCTTCGGCGATTTTCTCGGCGGTACGGGTCATGCGTTGCAATACGTCTTCGCGCTGTTCATCGCTGACCGTACGTATCGAGCCCTCCAGGCGCACTTCGGCGGGGATGATGTTGTGGCGATCACCGGCCTCGATACGGCCCACGGAAATCACCGGCGCCGGCAACAGGCTGAGGTTCGATTGACGGCTCGCAATGGTCTGCCATGCCAGGATTACCTGGGCCGCCACCGGCACCGGGTCGATGCCGGTCCAGGGGAATGCGGCGTGGGTTTGACGACCGACGATGTGCGCGACAAAGGTATCCGCCGCCGCCGTGGTGCGTTGTCGGCTGAGGGTGAACGTGCCCGCCGTGCCGGCCGTTACGTGAATACCGAAGATCACTGCGGGCGCCGGATTCTGCAACGCGCCTTCGTTGATCATCAATTGCGCACCGCCCTGTTCTCCCAGTGGCGGGCCTTCCTCGGCCGGCTGGAAGATCAACTTGAGCGTGCCCGGCAGTTGATCACGATGGGCCGCCAACACCTCGGCGACGCCCAGTGCCATCGCCATATGCGCATCGTGACCGCAGGCGTGCATCACCCCGACCTCTTTGCCACGGCTGCGAAAATCACCGCCTTCGTCCTGGGTGCGAACGGTCGAGGCGTAGGGCAGGCCGGTTTGCTCGGTGAGCGGCAAGGCATCCAGCTCGGCACGAATCGCCACTACGGGGCCGGGTTTGCCACCGCGTAAAATACCAATCACACCGGTGTGGGCGATCCCCGTCTGTACCTCCAGGCCGAGTTCGCGCAGGCGCTGCGCGATGCGTTCGCTGGTATGGAATTCACGGTTGCCCAGTTCGGGCTGCTGATGAATGGCATGGCGCAGTTTGATCACGCCAGGCAAGGCTTGGCTGATCTGCGCATCCAGATCCGCCCAAGGCTCGGCGGCGGAGACCGCACCGGACAGAAGCAGCAGTAACAACGGTAGTTTGGACATATCCAAGGCTCAATAAGTAAACGCAATCGGCGGTGCCTTGGCGTTCAGCAGGTAGTCGCCGATGGCCTTGTACTTGTAGGCCAGCGCGTCGTGGGTGGTGTGGGTGCGTGCATTGCGCCAGTGGCGGTCGAAGTTGTAGCGCGACTGCGTGGTGGCGGCGCCGCCGACTTCGTACAGGCGTTCGCACACAAACAAGGCGGCGCGGGTCGAGGCGATCTTGGCTTCGGCCACCGCAATCGAGGACTTCACCAGAATCGCCTCCAGTGCCTCACCCTCCGCCAACCCCTGCAACTGCGTACGCGCTGCCAGGTCCACCGCGCCGGCGGCTTTCTCCACCAGCGCTTCGGCGCCGTGGATACGTGCCGCCAAATCGCCCAGGGTGTGCAGG
Organism: Pseudomonas nabeulensis; assembly: GCF_004682045.1. Taxonomy (GTDB): domain Bacteria; phylum Pseudomonadota; class Gammaproteobacteria; order Pseudomonadales; family Pseudomonadaceae; genus Aquipseudomonas; species Aquipseudomonas nabeulensis. Next base: position 62,292 of record NZ_QUZT01000008.1, on the reverse strand, counting down.
ATGTAAGGATCCTGACGTGCCGAATCCACACCACTTTCCCGCACGGGTCGCGTACCGCTGCGCGCCCAGGCCACGGCGTCATCCAGCGCGGCCAGGCCGATGCCGACATCCAGGGCACAGTGGATCAATTGCGCGCTGGCACCGATATAGTTGCGGCGTTGGTACCACTGTGCCAACGGGATCACCTGCTCCGGGCGTACCTGCACCTCTTCCAGCAAAGTGCTACCGCTGGCGGTAACGCGTTGGCCCATGCCGTCCCAGTCATCCAGCAAGGTAATGCCGGCGGTGTCGGCGGGCAGCATCACGTATACCGCGTTACCGGCCTCGTCCACCGCCTGGATTTTCAGCAGGTCGGCAAACAGGCAACCGGTGCTGTAGAACTTGCTGCCATTGAGCACCCACTGGTCGCCGCGACGTTCCAGGCGCGTGTGGATCTCACCGCGAAAGGTGCCGCTGCGCTCGGCAATCGCGCCGGACGATAACTGGCGTTCGGCAAACGCACCGAGGTATTCGCGTTGCTGCGCCGGGCTGGCGATCAGGCGCAAATGTTCGACGGTGGCAAAGTGCGGAAACAACGCCTGCGCGACGCTCGGATCGGCCTTGGCCAGCGTGATGAAAATCTGCGCCACTTGCAGTTGGCTGACGTCACCGCCGCCCAATTCGGTGGGCACGCGCGCGGCACCGAGGCCCGACTCGCGGATCAGGTCGAGCTGGGCATACGGCAAGATCCTGCCGGCATCGCGGTCGGCGGCGCCGGGTTGGATTTGCGCAGCGAGTTGGTGGGCGAGGGCAAGGTAATCGGTCATGGAAATGTCCATCAAAAAAGGTCAGGAAGCGTCGCGCAGGGCGCTGCGTGGAACGCCGAACAACAGGATCAACGTGCCCACTGCCACCAGCGCTGCGACGATGTACAAGGCAAGGCTGATGCTGCCGGTGGAGGTCTTGATTGCGCCGATCATGATCGGCGTGAGCAGGCTGCTGATCTGCCCGCAGCAATTGACCAGCGCCAGGCCGGCGGCCTTGGCGTGGTCCGACAGGTAATACGTGGGGATGGTCCAGAAAATCGCCGTGGCCACCAGGTAGCCGCTGGTCATCAGGGTCAACACGGCAATCGCCGAATACGGGCTGAACAGAAAATTGGGCAATACCAGCATCGCCAGCGCCGCCGTCAGGCCGCCCACGGCGAAGTGCCAACGCCGCTCTTGTTGCACGTCCGAATGCCGACACGCCCACAACATCACGCCCACGCCGACCACATAGGGCAGCGCCGACAACAGCCCCAGTTGCCCGAGGTTGCTTACGCCGGAATCGCGGATGATCGACGGCGCCCAAATATTGGTGACGTTGCCGGTGCACATGATGGTCAGGCAGTACGCCAGGGTGATGAACCACACCTTGCGGTCCTTCAGCGCCTCGATAAACCGCGTATGCCCGCCGGGTTTGCGCTGCTGGCGTTCATGGGCCAGGGCCTGTTCGATAGCGGCTTTTTCATCGGCGCTCAACCACTTGGCCGACGCCGGTTTGTCATCCAGCCAATACCAGGCGAACAACCCCGCGAGCACCGGCGGAATACCGGTGATCACAAACAACCATTGCCAACCGGTAAAGCCGCCGACGCCCGCGAAGTGCCCCATGATGCCCGTGGACAGCGGCCCGCCGATGATCCCGCACACCGCAATTGCCATGATGAAGCGCGAGGTGATGCGCGCCCGGTGGCTGGCCGGAAACCAGTAGGTGAGGTACAGGATCACCCCCGGAAAGAACCCGGCCTCGGCCGCGCCCAACAACACCCGCAGCACATAGAACTGCGCCGGGGTCTGGGCAAACGCCGTGGCGATGGTCACCAGCCCCCACAGCACCATGATGCGCATCATGGTTTTCTTCGCGCCGATCTTTTCCAGCAGCAAGTTGCTGGGGATCTCGAACAGCAGGTAACCGATGGAGAACACCCCGACGATGATGCCGAACGTGGCGTCGCTGATGTTCAGGTCGGTCTTGAACTGCAAGTGCGCAAAGCTGATGTTGACCCGGTCCAGCCAATTGAGCACAAAGCACAGGAACAGGAACGGCATGATCCGCCACGCCAGTTTGCGGTACAGGCGTTGGTCAAAGACGGCCGCCGGGCGTTCGAAGTTAGTCATTACCAGCTCACGTCGACTTTAGCGAAGTAGTACGCGCCTTCCAGGCCGTAGGGCGAATACCAGCTGTAGGTCGGGTTGTCGGTGGGGAAGAAGTAGTAACGCTTGGCTTCGTCATTCAACTGTTCGGGGCGTTTGTCGAAGATGTTCTCGCCGCCTACGGTGATTTTCACCGCATCGCTCAGCCAGTAACCCACACTCAGGTCGGTGATGAACGCCGGCTTGATCACTTCATCGCGGCTGGCGGAAATCTGGTTGCGCCCGGTGACCTTGGAGTAACGGGTTTCCTTGAGGTTGACCTCGAAGTCCCCCAGTTGCCACGCGGCATTCAGCGAGGTGGTGTTCTTTGGGTACGCCGAGGTCAGGTTGCCCTGGCGGTCACGGCCCACGGCGCTCACACCGGTGCCGGCGAGTGCGGCGGGTTCCTTGATCTTCTCGATGGTTTGCAGGCTCTGGTTGCTGAGCAAGGTCCACTTGGTCTTGCCGTAGCGGCCCAGGTCATAGCGATAGTCCGCCACCAGGTCGATGCCACGGGTGCGGGTGTCGGCCAGGTTGCCGAAGTAGGAGATGATCTGGTTCGGGTCCAGGCCCTGGGCGGCCAGCACGTTGGACACGGCGGTGCCTTGCAGGTTACTGGTTTGCAGGATGCGGTCCTTGATGTCGATCTGGTACAGGTCGACGGTCACGTCCAGGTTGTCGGTGGGCGTGGCGACAAACCCGAGGCTGTAGTTCATCGAGCGTTCAGGCTTGAGTTGCTTGGCGCCCAGAGCCTTGCCGGCGGCGTCGTCCACCGTCACGTAGCGGGTGGTGGCCTGCTCCAACTGCCCGTTGAGCGGGCTGGTGCGCCAGGCGGTCAGCGACGAGGAGTAGAACTGCTGTTGCAGGGACGGCGCTCGGAAACCGTTGCTCACCGTACCGCGCACGGCGAATTGTGGGGTGAACGCGTAGCGGGTGGAGAACTTGCCGCTGCCGGTGTCGCCAAAATCGCTGTAGTGCTCAAAACGCCCGGCCAGGCTCACGTCCCACTTGTCCGTGAGGCTCTGGCTGAAATCCACGTAGGCGGCGGTGTTGGTGCGCGAATAGTTATGTGCGTCCGCCGGGGTGAACCCCACCAGGCCAGGCGCGCCGGGGTTGGGGCGCTGGCCGGCCAGCGGGCTGCCGGCGGGGAACACGTAGCCGCCATCGGCATAGGAGGCGTATTCGCCGGCCTGGATTTCGAAGCCGTCGCGGCGGAACTCAAGGCCGGTGGAGACGTTCAAGGGCTTATCGAACAGGCCGGTGTCGAACGAGCGGGTCAGGTCGAGGTTGTTGGTCCACTGGCTGGCAATCAGGTTGCCGCCGTCCATATTCTGCGGGCTGTCGGGGCCGAGAGAGGGGTTCAACGAGCGCTCGTTGCGGGTGTTGGCGTTGTTGTAGCCGTAGCTGGTGCTCAGGTCCCAGGCCCAGCCGAGCAGGTCATCGTTGCGCACGCCGAACACGCTTTGGAAGTCGTCTTCTTCCACCACGAAACGCGGCGAGAAACCGTCCGGGTACACCGAGACAATATTCTGTGGCGAGTTGGCCGTGCGGTAAGTGCCCCAACTGGTGGAGTTGCGGTGGCTGAGGGTGGAGAACGAATACAGCGTGTAATCCTGGTTCAGCGGCAATTCGGCGTTGTAGCCGAAGTTGTAGGTCTGCGAGCGCGGCTGCCCCAATTGCTGGCGATAGCGGCTTTCGCTGGTCTCGCGCGGGTCGGGCTGGCCATTCTGACGGAAATAGATGCTGGTGCGATCCGGCACCGCGCCGGCCACGTTAGAGCTTTCCTGGATGCCGACGTCGGCACTCAGGCTGAAGAAACCATCATTGGGCAGTTCGAAACCCTGGTTGACCTGGCCCTGGCCCCGCGCACCGAAGTTGCCCTTGCCGCCCACACGGTTGGCGTATTGCCCGTACAACGCGCTGCCGCTGCCGCCGGAGTGGTTGCGCTTTAGGATGATGTTGATCACCCCCGCAATCGCATCCGAACCGTACTGCGCCGCTGCGCCGTCACGTAGCACTTCGACGTGGTCGACAGCGGCGATGGGGATCAAATCGAGGTCAGCCGGCGACTGGCCGCTGGAGGTGGCGGCGGTCTGCACAAAGATCAGCGACGTGTTGTGACGGCGCTTGCCGTTGACCAGCACCAACACATGGTTGCCACCCAGGCCGCGCAAAGTTGCCGACTTGACCGACAGCCCGGTGCCGCCGGTAAAACCTGCCGCGTTGGTATAGGACGGCACGCTGGCGGCCAGCGCATCGCGCAGGTTCTGCTTGCCGGAACGAGCGAGGTCGTCGGCGCTGATCACATCGATCGGCGCCAGGCTCTTGGCCACGGTGCGGCCGCTGTCACGGGCGCCGGTGACCACCACGGTTTGCAGCGCGGTATCGCTGCTCAGGGATTTTTCTTCGGCCTGGGCCGTGTGTTGGGCACACAGCCCAAGGATGCCAACGGTCAACAGGCTGAGCCTGGGACGCGAGCGGGTATACGGGCGAGACATGGTGAGGCTCCAGTGTTTAGGTGCCGCGTTCCATTCCTGGTGGTGGGAGTTCCTGACAGTACTGGGGAGGCTTTGTGTTGGCAGTTTCTAGTTATGGGGAAAGGATCAGCGTCCCAGCATCACGTCCGTGCGGGCCTGGTCGACCAGTGCCATCTGCCGGATAAGCCGGGCCTTGCGTTCGGCCAGCAGCAGGATCTTGGTCCATTCCACCGCCTTGCCAGAGTGGCTGGCCAGGCGTGCGGCCAATTCCAATGAACTGGCGTAGGCGTCGTCCACCACCTGGTTGACCAGGCCGATGGCCAGCGCTTGCTGCGCGTCGAATTGGCGCGCGCTGAGCATGATATCCAGCGCGGCGGCCTCACCAATCAGGCTGGGCAGGGTGATGGCGCTGAAACCGGACAACATGCCGTGCTGCACTTCCGGGAAGTGAAAGCGCGTGTCGTGGCGGGCAATCCGGAAATCACAGTGAATCGCCAAGCTGATGCCCAGGCCCAGTGTGTGGCCGTGCAGGGCGGCAATCACCGGCTTGCTCAAGTCGTTGCCGACGCCCGGCAGGGCGCGGGCGAGCACGTCGCTGCTGACGGTTTCGCCGGTGGTTTGGATTTCCTTGAGGTCGGAGCCGGCGCAAAACGCCCGCTCCCCGGCACCGCGCAACACGATGGCGCGCACGGCGCTGTCGGCCTGGGCGCGTTGCCAGGCCTCGGCCAATTCGTGTTTGGCCTGGCTGTCCAGGGCGTTGAGACGCTCTTGGCGGTTAAGGGTAACCACCAGGATGCCATCGCCAATAGGTTGATAGTCGACTGTCATTAAGGGCTGTTCATCAGGTGTGAAAGAAAGACGCGATTGCCCCTTGAGGTCCGCGCCAAAGTGAGGAAAACTTAAAGCATGTGCACAATGCAAACAATATGTTTGTTATATGAACATATTCTTATCAGGTCAAAAACGGTTATAAAAAATGAAAGCCATAGTTCTAAAAGCCTTCGGTGGACCGGAGCAATTGCAGGTCGAGGAGGTGCCCACCCCGCAGGCTGGCGCCGGTGAAGTGCTGGTTAAAGTTGAGGCGGCTGGGGTTTGTCATCATGATTTGCTGCACCGTGCCGGGCATTTGCCGGGGGCGCATACCGGTGTGGTGTTGGGCCATGAAGTGGCGGGGGAAGTGGTCGAGGTGGGCGTTGGCGTCCATCATCTGACGGTGGGCGCTCGGGTCGTGGTGTATCAACGGCGCTTCTGCGGCCAGTGCCGCGACTGCCTGCGCGGTCGCCAGGACCTGTGCCGCGCCCTCGGCCTGCCATCGGTGGACACCGAAGGCGCCTACGCCGAATACCTGCGGGTGCCGGCGATTTCCGCCATCGAACTGCCCGACGGGCTGGCTTACGTCCAGGCCGCATTGGCGTCTTGCCCGATTGGCACCAGCGTGCGTGCGCTGCACGGCGAAGCGGCGCTCAAACCCGGCGAGACCGTGTTGATCAACGGCGCCAGCGGCGGCCTCGGCGCGCATCAGATCCAACTGGCGAAAGCTGCGGGCGCGCGCGTGATCGCGGTGACTGGCAGCGCCGATAAACGCGAATTCCTGCACCGCCTGGGCGCCGATGAGGTGATCGTCAGCAGCGCCGGCTACAGCGCCGAGGTGTGGACACTCACCGGCAAGCGCGGCGTGGACGTGGCCATGGAGAACCTCGGCAGCACCCTGGAAGACACCTTGCGCAGCATGGCCCTCGGTGGGCGCGTGGTGGTGTTGGGCAACGTCGCGCCGGCGGCGGTGCCGGTTAATCCCGGCTTGTTGATCGGCCGACGGATTCGCCTGCAGGGCTCGGGCAGTGCCACGCTGGAAGAAGTGCGCCTGGCCTTGGCGTTGATCAAGGGGGGGCAGGTCACGCCGCTGATCGATCGCGTATTGCCGTTTCACCAGGTGGCCGAGGCCCATGCGTTGTTGGAGTCACGCCAGGTCAATGGGCGCATTGTGTTGAGTGGGTGGTAAGCATGGATATCAGTACGCTGCTGAGTCAGGCAGCCTTCAAATGGCCGGACCGCATCGCGTTGCACGAGCCCGCCAACCAAAAAACACTGACCTTTGCCGAGCTGGATCGCGCCCTCAGTGGCGTCGGTCAGGCGTTGGACCAATTGCACATCCCGGCCGGTGCACGCGTGGCCTTGTTGGCCGATGCCAGCCTCGACTATTTGCTCGCCGACTACGGCTGCATGGCCACCGGCCGCGTGCGCGTGCCGTTGGACCCGTCCTTGTCCGCCGATGAGTTGCTCGCCCAATTGCAGGACGCCGGCGCGGCCTTGCTGCTGTTTTCCCACGCCTACGCCGGGGTGGCGCAAGGGCTGGGTATCCGTTGCCTGCCACTGGCTGCCGTCACGGAACATCCTGTTGTCGACGTTGCCGCGCGTGCGGCCCAATCGCCCCAGGCGTTGGCCTCGCTCAACTACACCGGCGGCACCACCGGCACGCCCAAGGCGGTGATGCATCGCCATGCCAGCCTGTGTGCCGTCTTGCAGAACATCGTCATGGGCCGGGGCGCGGCGGTCGGTGATGTACTGCTCAACGTGCGCCCGCTGTGGCCGATAGCAGCGGTGGCGGTGTTCGCGCACGTGCTCAGCGGCGGGCAGGTGATTCTGGGCGGGCGTTTCGACGGCAAGACCTTCATCGCCCAACTCACCGAATTCAACGTGGCCTTCAGCTCCCTGGTGCCGACGCAATTGCTGCGCCTGCTGCGTGAAACCGGCAGCGCGCCCGCTGATCTGCCGGCCTTCAAAAGCCTGGATGTCGGCGCCGCCGCCCTGACGGGTGAAGTGCTCGAAGGCTCTTGCAGCCTGTTCAGTGAGCGGATCGGCGTGCTCTACGGCATGACCGAGGCGCCTTGGAGTTGCTACCTCTCGCCCGCGCAAATGGCGGCGGTACGCGCATCGGGTGACAGCGGCGAAGGCGTGGTCGGCCGCCCGCTGTTCAGCGCCGCCATCCGCATCGACCGGCCCGACGCCAATGGCCTCGGCGAAATCCTGCTCGGCGGCCCGCAATTGATGAGTGGCTACTGGCAACTCCCCGATCTCAGCGCCAAGGCCTTGGACAACGGCTGGCTGCGCAGCGGCGATCTGGGGCGTATCGGCAGCGATGGATTGTTGCGGGTATTGGGACGCTGCAAGGACATCATCCGCAGCGGCGGCAAATCCGTGCAGCCCGGCGAGGTTGAGCAAAGCCTGATGAGCCATCCCGGCGTGCAGGACGTTCACGTCTTCGGCCTGGCCGATCTGGAATGGGGTGAGCAGGTGTGTGCGGCCGTGGTGCTGGAGGGTTCGCAGGCCGTGTCGGCGCAACAGTTGATGGACCACTGCCGCGCCGAGCTGTCGCGCTTCAAGGTGCCGCGCCGTGTCTACTTCATCGATGAACTGCCGCGCTCCCACTACGGCAAGGTGCAGAAAAACCGCCTGCTTGCCGCACTGGACCTGCAGCCCTAGAGGTTGCCCAACTGCGCCGCGATGCCTTCACAGGCGCGGCGCACATGGCTGGCCAGGGACGATCCCGGATGGGTTTCGTCTTCCATCTCCAACCCGGCGACGACCACCGCGCCAATCGCCTGGCCGGCCTCGACCCGAATCGGAAACGCCACCGACGACAGCCCCGGCTTGAACTCACCGTGGCCGAAGGCGAAGTCCTGCTGGCTGCGGATCAGCTCCAACGCGGGCAGTGCCTTGGCATGACGCGCCTCGCCGAGGATCGCCTGGGCCGCCGCATCGCTGTAAGTGGCGAGGACGGCGCGACCACTGGGGCTGCCGTCGATGGGAAACTGGTCGGCCAGGTCGACAATCACATTGAGCGGCGTGGTGGGTGTCCACATGCGCTCGATCAACACCACCTGATCGCCCACCGGCACCGACAGCGACACAATTGCCTGGCGCTCGCCGATCACCCGTTGCAATTCGATGGCGTAGGGCAGGGCGATCTTGCGCAGGTTCAGGCGGTTCAGATAGGCCGCCGAGTAGATCAGGCACTCCGGGCCGATGCGATAAGTGCCGCCCTGGGATTCGATCAGGCTCCAGTGGGTGAGGGTCTTGAGCAGGCGGTGAATGGTGGTGCGGTCGATACCGGTCAAGCGCGCCAGATCCAGCGCACTGGCGCCGTGCTTGAGGCCGGCGAGGGTGCGCAGCAGCACAATCGAACGGTCGATGACCTGGACGCGCCCACCGGCATTTTCCTTGTTGCTGGCGGGCGAGGGAGGTGTCGAAGAAATATCCATGGGGGCACAGGCTTCCGAAATCATTGTGTTCGGCAAGCGCAGGCTTGGCCGGTGCCCAAGGTTAGCCGCGATCGGTTGCGGGGTGAAGCCTTTAGTGCCCGGGATTCAAATGCGGGACATGTGGGAGGGGGCTTGCCCTAATGCCAGTCAGTTAAGAAATAGTAAGGGTGAAAAGTAACCTGTGGCGAGGGAGCTTGCTCCCGCTGGACTGCGTAGCAGTCCCATTTTTGGGGTCGCTTCGCGGCCCAGCGGGAGCAAGCTCCCTCGCCACAAGTACAGTGTTTCCCTTAACTGACAGGCATTAGGGCTTGCCCCCGATGACAGTGTGTCAGTTACAGATGCATCAACTGACACTCCCTCATCGGGGGCAAGCCCCCTCCCACATTTCAATGGTGATCAACATCAAGGACAGTGCTTCAGCCTTGCGATGCAACCGAATAGTCCGTGTACCCTCGCGTCGGGCTCCCCTCGATGCCATAAAACGCCGCACGATCAACGTCGGCCAGAGGCCAATTGTGCTGCATGCGTTCCGTCAGTGATGAAAATTCAGGACGGCCACACCACGTCCAGGCGCGTGTGGCTGATCAGCCATTCGCCGTCGACGCGGCGATATTCATCGACGTACACGCCCAGCAGCAGCAACGGGTTTTCCCCGGCCGGGCGCTGGGTGACCCAGTCGGTGAGGTAGCAACGACCTTCGGCGTGGTCGTCGTCGAGCATCTCGATCCAGTGGTTGGACACGGCATGCAGGAACGGGTACTGGCCACGTTGTTCGGTATCGAAGTCGATAAAGGCCTGGGACAGTCCGGCCTTGATCGCGTCGCGGCCGGTCCATCCAGCACCGGCGACATGGCACACGGCGTCTTCGGTAAATAACTGCGCCAGCGCGTCCATGCGGTTGGCGTCCAGGTGATGGCAGTAGCGCATGCGCAGGGTGCGGATGGCTTCCAGGCTGACAAGACGGTTCAGATCGGTGTGCATAAGACCTCGCTGGGACGGTCGTTAAAAAGTGACGCCTAGCTTATTCCAGCGTTGAGGTTTGATTAATGGGGTAAAAAGACGCTCAGTTGATCCTGTCAGGCTAGAATCGACGCACCCACTGGCGGAGACGATGATGGAAACCCTGCAATTCGACGGCATCCCTGAATTTATCCTGGCCGCCCAACTGGGCAGCTTCACGGCCGCCGCCTTGCAACTGGGGGTCACCAGTTCGGCGGTGGGCAAGAGTGTTACGCGCCTGGAGCAGCGGCTGGGTATCAAGTTGCTGCACCGCAGCACGCGCAAATTGAGCCTGACCCACGAAGGCGAGGTGTACCTGGCCAGTTGCCTGCGGGTTATGGAGGAATTGCGCGGCGTCGAGGGCAGCTTTCTCAGCGGTGTGGCCGAGCCCAAGGGCCGTTTGCGGATCGACCTGCCTGCCGCGTTTGGTCGCCGGCATATCGCGCCGTTGCTGATCGCGTTGGCGGGTCGGTATTCGCAACTGGACCTGACCCTCACGTTCGGCGAGCGCAAGGTCGACATGATCGACGAGGGCATCGACCTGGCGGTGCGTATCGGCGAGCTCAAGGACGATCCGGAACTGGTCGCCCGTCGTCTCGGCGAACAGCGCCTGGTGATCTGCGCCGCACCCCAGTACCTGCGCACATCACCGCCGTTGGTGAACAAGGCAGACCTGCTGATTCACGACTGCATCATTGGCTGGCGTATTGGCCTGCGTAAGACCTGGCTGCTCAGGAACGCCAAGGGCGCGGTAGAGGAACAGGAAATACGCGTGCGCCATGAGTTCGGCGACGGCGAGATGATGCTGTGCGCCACCCTCGATGGCGGTGGCCTGTGCCAATTGCCCACGTGGCTGGTGGCCGAACATCTGCGCAGCGGCGCGCTGGTGACGGTACTGGATGAGCATGCAGGGGCAACCATGCCGATCCACGTGATCTGGCCACACACCCGCTACATGCAGCCCAAGGTGCGCGTGGTGGTGGACGCGCTGCTGGAAATGGCCGGGCAGCAGGCCGAGGTATTTGGCGGGATCTGAAAAATAATCGGAAAGCCCTGTCCCTTTTTTGCGCGTCACCGGTCATTCCAGGTAAGTGAACATCATTGAGAGCTTCCGCTAATGCCCGTCGTACGCCCCTTGCTCAAACTGAGCCTGCTGCTGAGCCTCAGTGCCAGTCCGTTTTTCGCCACTGTCAGCTTTGCCGAAGACGCCGCCGCCCGCCGCAGTTACCAGGTGCCAGCCGGCAGCCTGAGTGCGGCGCTTACCCGGTTTGCCGGTTTGGCGGGGGTCAATCTGTCGGTGGACCCGGCGCTGGTCAGCGGGCGCAGCAGCAGTGGCTTGTCCGGTGAGTACGGCGTGGAGGAGGGCTTTGCCCGCTTGTTGCAGGGCTCCGGTCTGCAATTGCAACCCATGGGCGACCAGGCCTACATGCTGGTGCCAGTGCCGGACGGCAGTACGTTGGAACTGGCACCGACATCGATCCTCGGCACCACCGGCCTGTATGACGGCGACACCTACGCCGGTGGCCAGGTGGCGCGGCGTGGCAACCAAGGCCTGCTGGGCACGCGGGACTTTATGGAAACCCCGTTCAGCATGACCACCTACACCCAGGACGCGGTGAAAAACCAGCAGGCCCGCACCCTCGGCGACCTGATCGCCAGCGACCCCTCGGTGCGCGCCACCAACCCGGCCGGTGGGCGCTACGAGCAGTTCACCATCCGGGGGTTCAGCCTGTTCAACAGTGATGTGTCCTATAACGGCCTGTATGGCGTGCTGCCGACCTACACCATCGATATGGAAATGGCCGACCGCGTCGACATCTTCAAAGGCCCGACCCAGTTGATCAACGGCATCTCGCCACGGGGCAGCGTGGGCGGTGGGATCAACGTGGTGCCCAAGCGTGCCACCGACAAGGACATCACCTCATTCACCGGCACCTGGGCCTCCGAAAGTCAGGCCGGCGGCGCGGTGGACGTAGGGCGACGGTTTGGCGAAGACAATCAATTCGGCCTGCGCTTCAACGGCGTGAAACAGTCCGGCAACACCGAATGGGACCACCAGAGCGTCGACCGCGAAATGGCCGTGCTGGGCCTGGATTTCCGCGGTGAGCGCTTGCGCCTGTCCACCGATATCGGCCACACCGAACGCGACACCGATGCGCCCCAGGAACGCGTGCAGGTCGCCGCTGCCGCGCCGGTGCCGAGTGCCAACGATGTGCGCCGCAACTATGCGCAGTCCTGGAGCAAGGCGCGCACCAAGGACACCTTTGGTACGGTCAATGCTGAATATGATCTGAGCGATTCCGTCATGTTGTACGGCGGTTTCGGCGCACGTAAAAGCAACCACGACTTCCTGCGCCATGCGGTTTCCGTGACCAATGCTGCGGGCAATTTCAGCGTGTCGCCGCGGGACTTCACCCGGGATGAAAATGTGCGCACCTACAACGCCGGTGTGCGCAACTGGTTCCATACCGGGTCGGTCAGCCATGAGGTCAACCTGGCGGCCAGCTACTTCGACATGGACTTCACCAACGGCGGCGCCCGTTATGCGGCGGCACCGAGCAATCTGTATGACCCGGTGCAAACTCCAACGCCGTCGACCGCGACGCGCCAGGACGCCAAGGTCTACACCGAAAACAAATTCAGCGGCGTGGCCTTGTCCGACACCCTGGGCTTTTTCGACGACCGCCTGCTGTTGACCCTGGGTGCGCGCTGGCAGCGGGTCAAGGTGACGGACTGGAACAACGGCATCAAAGGCGACACCGGCTACGACGAAGAAAAAGTCTCGCCCTCCGGCGGCCTGCTGTTCAAGGCCACCGACAAGCTGTCGCTGTACGCCAACTACATGGAAGGCTTGAGCCAGGGCAAGATCGCGCCGTCCACCTCGCGCAACGAAGACCAGATCTTCCCGCCCTTCATCAGCCGCCAGGTGGAAGTGGGCGCCAAATACGACGCTGGCACCTTTGCCGTCACCGCCGCCGTGTTCCGCATCAAACAGCCGGCTTATGAAACCAACGCCACCACGCAGCTGTTCGGCCCCAACGGCAAGCGCCAGAACACCGGTGCGGAGTTGAGCGTATTCGGCGAACTGCTCAAGAACGTGCGCCTGCTGGGCGGGGTGATGTACATCGACAGCAAACTCAAGGACACCACCAACGGCGCTTGGGACGGCAACCGCGCACCGGCCACGCCCAAGTACAACGTCAACCTGGGTGCCGAATGGGACGTGCCGGGCCTGGAAGGCCTGACCCTGACCAGCCGTGGCATCTATTCCAGCTCGCAGTACCTGGACCAGTCCAACGTCAAGGAAATCGACGCCTGGAACCGCATCGACGTCGGTGCACGCTACGGGTTCAAGGTGGACGACAAACACGTGACCCTGCGGGCGAATGTGGAGAACGTGGCAGACAAACGCTACTGGAGCTCGGCCGGCGCGTCGGATGACAGCGAGCCGGGGCTGACCTTGTCGACACCGCGTACTTACCTGCTGTCGGCCACCGTCGATTTCTAACCAAACACCGATCCCACTGTGAATGGAGATCAGTGTGGGAGGGGGCTTGCCAAAGATGGCCTCTGTAGTGAGCGGGCTTGCCCCGCGCTGGGTGGCGAAGCCGCCCCAAATCCATACAACTCGGCCTAACTGAAAAACCGAGGTGCCTGGGTTTAGGGCGGCTTCGCCACCCAGCGCGGGGCAAGCCCGCTCACTACAAGAATGGCGTCACCTCTTTGTTGCCTTAACTGACAAACCTGCGCTCACACTCGCCTCTTAATGAGAATGTCTTTTGATCACACCGCCCCAATATGGAATAGTACCCGCCGTTTTCCCCGGCCTGTCTAGCCGGGGTGTTTCAACGCCGAGGTCCTTGTCATGCGAATGTTGCGCTCCATCCCCACTCTTGCTGCCTGCCTGCTGGCGTTCTCTTCAAGCGTACTAAACGCGGCCCCCATCGACCTCAATGACGGCCAACATGCCGTGCATCTGCCCGATGCGCCCAAGCGCGTGGTGGTGTTGGAATTCTCCTTTCTCGACAGCCTCGCCGCCGTTGACGTGACCCCAGTAGGCGCTGCCGATGACGGCGATGCGAACCGCGTCTTGCCCCGTGTGCGCCAGGCCATCGGCCAATGGAAATCCGTGGGCCTGCGTTCGCAGCCGAGCATCGAGGAAATCGCCCGGCTCAAACCGGATTTGATCGTGGCCGACCTTAACCGTCACCAAGCCTTGTACAGCGACTTGGCGAGCATCGCGCCGACCCTGTTGCTGCCGTCGCGCGGTGAGGACTACGAGGGCAGCCTCAAATCCGCCGAGTTGATCGGCAAGGCGCTGGGCAAAAGCCCGCAGATGGAAGCGCGTATCCAGAAAAACCGCAACAACCTGAAAACCATTGCCCAGCAGATCCCCGCAGGCGCCAGCGTGTTGTTCGGCGTCGCCCGTGAAGACAGCTTCTCCGTGCACGGCCCGGATTCCTATGCCGGTAGCGTGCTGACGGCCATCGGCCTGAAAGTGCCCTCGGTACGCGCCAACGCCGCGCCCACCGAATTCGTCAGCCTGGAACAACTGCTGGCATTGGACCCGGGCTGGTTGCTGGTCGGCCATTACCGCCGCCCGAGCATTGTCGATGCCTGGAGCAAGCAGCCGCTGTGGCAAGTACTCGGCGCCGTGCGTAACCAGCACGTCGCCGAAGTCGACGGCGACAGCTGGGCGCGCAACCGTGGCGTGCTGGCCTCGGAGCAGATCGCCGAAGATGCGCTGGCGATTCTTAAAGGCGGCAAAGCTGTATTGAGCCAATAAGCGTGCAGCGTTGTTTCGCCGCCGTCGGCATTGTGCTGCTGGGGGCCGGGTTGTTCTGGTTTTCGCTGTATAGCTGGTCGCCGTTTACGATCACCGCATCGGACGCGTGGAATGGCCTGATCCATCAGGGCAGCGTGGGCGGCAATATGGCTTATATCGTCGCGCAGCTGCGCGTGCCGCGTGCTGTGTGTGCGGCGCTGGTCGGTGCTTGCCTGGGGCTGGCCGGTGCGCTGATGCAGGGCATCACCCGTAACCGTCTGGCCTCGCCATCGCTGTTTGGTGTGACGGCGGGGGCAGCGTTGGGCCTGGCGTTGTTCTCGACCGGTTTGGTCGCACCACCGTTTGCCGGTGGCGCGTTGCTGATGACCTGCCTGGGCGGCGCGTTGGCCTGGGTCACGGTGTTCAGCCTCGGCGGCGCGTGGTCGCCGACCACGGCTCAGGGCCGGTTGGTGTTGGCCGGGGTGGCGGTTGCGGCGTTGTGTGCAGCGTTGACCCGGCTCACGGTGATTCTGGTCGAAGCCCAGGCGCAAAGCGTACTGAATTGGCTGGCCGGTTCGCTGGCCAATGTCGGCGCGGCACAGGTGCAACTGCTCTGGCCGTGCACCCTGATCGGTGGCCTGTGGGCGCTGTGGTGTGCGCCGCGTTTGAACCTGATCAACCTCGGCGAAGATGCCGCACGCTCCTTGGGCGTGGGCATTGCCAGCCTGCGCTTGCAGGTGTTTATCGCCAGTCTGTTGCTGGTAGGGGCGAGTGTTTGCGCGGTGGGGCCGATTGGGTTTGTCGGGTTGATCGCGCCGAATATCCTTCGTCAGTTTCTCGGCAACGACTACCGCTGGTTGATCCCGCTGAGCGCTACCTTGGGCGCAGTGATCGTACTGGGCGCCGACCTGCTCAGCCGCGCCGTGGCTTTCCCGGTGGAGACTCCGGCGGGTGTGGTAACTGCGTTGATTGGCGCACCGTTCTTCCTCTTTCTCGCCAGGCGCGCCCTATGATCCGTCCACACTTGCGCCTGTCTCTGCTGCTGGCCTTGTTGCTGCTGGCCACGCTGATCAGCCTCAGCGCCGGCACCGTGTGGCTCACGCCCGGCACCGTGTTGGAGCGCCTGCTGGCCCACGATGCCCTCGATTTTGAAGTATGGAACCACCGCCTGCCGCGTAGCCTGATCGCGATCCTCGCCGGCGCCGCCTTCGGCCTCGCCGGGGCGATTGTGCAGGGCGTGATCCGTAACCCGCTGGCCTCGCCGGAAATCCTCGGCGTGACCCAGGGCGCAGGCCTGGCGCTGACCGTGGCGATTATCAGTTGGCCGCAGCTGCCGATTGCCTGGCTGCCACTGGTGGCGTGCCTGGGCGGTGCCGGCGGTGCGTTGCTGCTGGCGTTGTACAACAGCGGCGTGAGTTTTTCCGGGGTGCGCTTTGCGTTGTCCGGGGTGGCGATTGCGGTGACCTTGTCCAGCGTCACCGAGTTTTTGATCCTGTCCCACCCGTTGGATATCAACACCGCGTTGCTCGCGCTCACGGGGAGCCTGTGGAGCCGCAACTGGCACCATGTGGCGCTGGTATTGCCGTTCCTCGCACTGATTCCGCTGGGGCTGTGTCTGGCCAAGCCGCTGAACCTGATTGCCCTGGGCGATGAGGCCGCGCACAGCTTGGGCACTGCGCTGACCCCCACGCGTTGGTGGGCGATGGCGTGTGCGGTATTGCTCACCAGTTTGGGGGTGGGCGTGATCGGCCCGATTGGCTTTATCGGCCTGGTCGCACCGCATATGGCGCGCAGGTTAGTGGGCGGGCATCACCAATACCTGCTGCCGGCAGCGATGGTGATCGGCGCGCTATTGCTGGTGCTGGCCGACACGCTGGGCCGCACGTTGATCGCGCCGAGCGAGATTCCCGCCGGGGTGCTCACGGCGGTGATTGGCGCGCCGTATTTTCTTTGGTTGCTGGCACGGTTCAAGGGCTGATGACATGAGTATTCTTCACGCACACCAGCTCGATATCGGTTATGGCGCGACACGTATCGTGCAAGGCTTGTCGTTTACGCCGCCGGCGGGGAAGGTCACGGCTTTGATCGGGCCGAACGGCTGCGGCAAGTCGACCTTGCTCAAGGCGTTCGCGCGCATTCTCAAGCCGACCCAGGGTGAACTGACCCTGGATGGCCAGGCCTACGCGAGCTTGACTGCCCGCCAGCTGGCGCGGCAGATCGCATTCCTGCCGCAAGTATTGCCGGTGCCGGAAGGCGTCAGCGTGCGCCAGTTAGTTGCCTATGGCCGCAGCCCGCACAACTCGCTGTGGGGGCGCTTGAGCGGCAGTGATCAGTCCCATGTGACGCAAGCCATGCAGCGCCTGGAGCTGGACGTGTTGGCGGATCGTCCGTTGGCTGACCTGTCCGGCGGCCAGCGGCAACGCGCCTGGCTCGCCATGGTATTGGCGCAGAATGCGCCGGTGGTGTTGTTGGATGAGCCGACCACCTACCTGGACATCAGCCATCAGGTTGAATTGATGGATTTGATGCGAGAGTTGGCCGCTGAGGGCAAGACGGTGATTACCGTGTTGCACGATATCAACCAGGCATGCCGGTATGCCGATCACTTGGCCGTGATGCATGGCGGCCAGTTGATGGCAGATGGTGCGCCGGGGGACGTGATCAGCGCCGAGTTGATGCGCCAGGTGTTTGATGTGCAGGTGCAAGTCATGCAGGAACCGGTGGCGGGTACTCCCATGTGCCTCATTGAGAAAAGTACCCGCCCTCAGCGTTGATGGCGTCTTATGCCTGTTCCAACTGGGCCAGTCGCTCCTCCAACGCTGTGATCCGTGCTTCCAGTTCCTCGATGCGTTCGGCTGAAACCCCACCCGTCCCACGCTCCACCGGGTTGCCCCGCGCGGCCAGGATCGCCTCGATATCTGCCGGATCGCCCAGGGCATGGGTATACCGGTCTTCCCGTTGCCCCGCCTGACGCGGCACCAGTACCGCCAAGCCACGTGCAATCAGGCGCTCCAGTTGATGCACCACCTGCTCGGCATCTTCGAAATCGTGCATGCGGCCGCTGCGGGTCAGCAGTTCGTTGACCGTCTGCGGCCCGCGCAGGAACAACAAGCCAATCAGGATCACCTGGGCCGGCACCAGCTCCAGCGCCTTGTCCACGCGATGCTCCCAACGGTCGGCGCGGCTGCCCATCACCAAGCGGGTAAAGCCCTGGCCTTCCAGCACACGCAGGCTCTGGCCGACCTGGCCTTGGCTGAGGTTGGTCACCGGCTCGCGACTGGTCTTCTGGTTGCAGGCCAGCACCAGGGCGTTGAGGGTCAAGGGGTAGGTTTCCGGGTTGGTCGCCTGTTTTTCGATGAGGCAGCCCAGGATGCGGATTTCCGTGCTGTTCAAGCGCGGCTCAGGGGTGTCGGTATCGTGCTCGGCGGTCATCGCAGCGTCCCTATGCAGTAGAAGTGCCTAGCGTAAGCCGGAAAAAATAAAAGACAAGCGACGGGCAGGTCTATAATCGCCACCTGTTCAACCGTGCCATTACCCATGAGACTGCCATGACTATTTCCCTGTACGCCGCTTCCATCCCAGTCTTCAAGCAAATGCTCACCGCCCTGAGCGGTGTGTTGGCCAAAGCCGAAGCCCACGCCACCGCCAAGAACATCGAGCCAAACGCCTTGCTGCAAGCGCGCCTGTTCCCGGACATGTTCCAACTGGTGCGCCAGGTACAGATCGCCGTCGACTTCGCCAAGGGCGTTTCCGCACGCCTGGCCGAGATCGAAGTGCCTAAATACGAAGACGGCGAAGTGACCTTCGCCGACCTGCAAGCTCTGATCACCAAGGTGCTGGCGTTTGTCGACACCATCAAGCCCGAGCAGATCGACGGCAAGGAAGGCATCGAGATCGTCACCCGCCCAGGCACCCCGAAAGAGAAGCGCTTCAGCGGCCAGTCCTACCTGCTGACCTACGGCCTGCCGCAGTTCTTCTTCCACGTCACCACGGCTTACGCGCTGCTGCGTCACAACGGTGTGGAAGTGGGCAAGCGCGACTACATGGGCGCGTTCTAAGCCTCGATACGTTAAAGCCCGGTGTGTGCCAGCAGGCACCACCGGGCTTTTTCATGCCCTGCGTTCGACACACTCTGTTAAGATTCGGCATCCCTTTCTCATCCTACCTGTCAGCGAACCCTCGGGTTGTCGTTGATGTTGTCGTTTCTGGAGTTTTTGATGCTGTTCCCCATCCTGCTGTTGTCGGCTGCCGGGTTTACCGTGCTGACCACAGAGTTCGTCATCGTCGGCTTGCTGCCCTCCATCGCTCGGGACCTGAATGTCAGCGTGTCCCAGGCCGGGCTCTTGGTGACCTTGTTCGCGTTTACCGTGGCCGCCTTTGGGCCGTTTCTCACGGCGTACTGCGCCCGCTTCCCACGCAAGCGGCTGTTTATCAGCATCCTGATCATGTTTGGCGTGGCCAATACCGTGGCTGCGTTGGCACCGAATATCTGGGTGATGGCTGTCGCGCGGTTGATCCCGGCCTTGGGCTTGCCAGTGTTCTGGGCCCTGGCCAGCGAAACGGCGGTGGATATCGTCGGCCCGGAATTCGCCGGGCGCGCGATCGAGAAGATCGGTTTCGGTATCGTTTGCGCCACCGTGTTCGGCATTCCGGTGGGCACCTTGATTTCCGATATGTTCGGCTGGCGCACCGCGTTTGCCATCCTCGCGGTGGTGGCGTTGGCCAAGGCCTTGCTGCTGTTTATCTATCTGCCGGTGACTCAGCCTAAAAATGATCAAGTGACGCTGCGCGCGCAATTCAAGATCCTGCGCAACCCGCTGATGCAGGGCCATATCCTGTTATCGATCCTGGTGTTCAGCGGCATGTTCACCGCTTATACCTACCTCGCCGACATCCTTGAGCGGCTGGCCGGGTTCGACGGCACGCTGGTGGGCTGGTGCCTGATGGGCTTCGGGGCGGTGGGCCTGATCGGCAACTCCCTGGGTGGCCGGGCGGTGGATCGCCATCCGCTGATCGCGTCCATGGTGTTCTGCGGTTTCATGATTGCAGGCATGGTGGCCCTGGTGCCGGCGATTCACTCGACTATCGGTCTGGCAGCCGCCATGGCCGTGTGGGGCGTGACCCAGGCGGCGATGTTCCTGGTCAGCCATGTGCGCTTGATGAAGGCCGCGCCCCACGCCCCGGCGTTTGCCGCGTCGTTGAACATCGCCGGGGCCAACCTGGGGATTGGCTTGGGCGCGATGGTCGGTGGGCATGTGATCGACACCCTCGGCCTGGGCAGCCTGGGCTTTGCGGCGTCCGGGTTTATCCTGGTGTCGATTCTGCTGGCGTTGTGGCTGATGACTGCCAAATCGGTGTCGACTTACGCCTGATTCATGGTTTGTTGTGGCGAGGGAGCTTGCTCCCGCTGGGCTGCGAAGCGGCCCCAATATTTTTGGGAGCGCTGCGCACTCCAGCGGGAGCAAGCTCCCTCGTCACAAAAGCTCCCTGGCCACAATGCCGTCAGGGCAGGGCGGTAAACAACTCCCGTCGCGCACCTTCGGTAATCGCCACGATGCCGGGGTGCTTGACCTTGCGTTCCACCGAGATCGCGTAGAACGACTCGGTGACCGCATCGGTCTGGCCGATCAACGCCACGCCGTATTGGCGCACTACCTCGTCGGCAATCACGCTGGGGGCGATAAAAATCCCACTGCCGGATTGGCCGAAGGCCTGCATCAGGGCACTGTCATCGAATTCGCCGATGATCTTGGGTTGGATCTGCTGCTCGGCGAACCAGCGCTGCAAGCGGCTGCGCACCACCGTCTCCGCGCCTGGAATCAACAGCGGCGCTCCCTGTAAGCACTGTGGGAAAGCGCCTGCGTATTCGTCAGCCAAGGCCTGGGTGGCGAAAAAGCTGATGCCGCATTCGCCGAGTTTCTGGCTGTAGCCTTTGATGTCCAGGTGCGTAGGCATCGGGCTGTCGGAGATCACCAAATCCAGGCGTTGTATCGCCAGGTCCGCCAGTAGCCGTTCAAGCTTGTCTTCACGGCAGGTGATGCGGATGGGCTCGCTCAGTTCCATGGTCGGCGCGATCAGCCGGTAGACGATGGACTTGGGCACCACATCCGCTACCCCAACCCGGAACAGCACCTGCTGTTCATTCGGCTGTGCGCGCAACATCGCTTCCAGTTCATTGCCGGTCTGGAACATCTGCTCGGCATAGGGCAGGGCCCGCCGCCCGGCTTCGGTCAGTTCCAGCTGGCGACCCACTCGCTGAAACAACGCGATACCGAAGGTTTGCTCCAACAGGCTGATCTGCCCGCTGATGGTTTGGGGCGTGAGGTTGAGCTGCTCGCAGGCGCGCACGATGCTGCCGGTCTTGGCCACAACCCAGAAGTAGTGCAGTTGGCGGTAATTGAGCATGGCGGCTGTCACTTCGTAAAAGTCGAAGTATACGCGAGAAAAATACGAATTTTACTGAACTGTTCGCCTGCATAGAATGCCTCGCTATCGCGGGGCCACTACTTGGACCCAATGGTTCTAACGAGGAAGACATCATGAAACGCAATTTCCTGGGCGCGGCATCGTTGTTTGCGCTTTCATTGGTAGTGATCAGTGGTTGCGATCAAGTCGAGAAGAGCGCGCAGCAGGTGTTGGGCACGGCCACCGAATCCGCCAAACAGGCCATCGATGACACCCATAAGGCCGCCGAGCAGGCATTGAGTGAAGCGACCCAGGGGTTGATCCAGCCTGAGAAGCAGGAAAAAGAAGCCGAAGATAATTCCGATACCAAAGAAACCTAATTCCCCAGCACTTTCACGTCAGGACTGACCCATGGATTACCTTTTACAACTGGCCGCCAGCCCCACCGCCTGGGTGGCACTGGCCACCCTGATCGTCATGGAAATCGTGCTGGGCATCGATAACCTGATCTTTATCTCGATCCTCACCAACAAACTGCCCGAGCAGCACCGGGCCAAGGCTCGGCGCATTGGCATCAGCATGGCGTTGGTGTTGCGCCTGGGCCTGTTGAGCACCATCGCGTTTATCGTGCAGTTGACCGCACCGGTGTTCGAAGTGCTGGGCCAGGCGTTTTCGTGGAAAGACATGATCCTGATCGCCGGTGGCTTGTTCCTGGTGTGGAAGGCCACCACCGAGATCCACCACAGCATGGACCCGGAGCCCGAGGAGAAGGCCAGCGTCAGCAATACCGTGACCATCGGTTTTGCCGCCGCCATCGGGCAGATCCTGATGCTTGACCTGGTGTTCTCCATCGACAGCATCATTACCGCCGTGGGCATGACCGAGCACTTGCCGATCATGATCATTGCCGTGGTGACCTCGGTGATCGTGATGCTGGTGGCGGCCGAGCCGTTGGCCAAATTCATCAACGACAACCCGACTGTGGTGATGCTGGCCCTGGGCTTCTTGATCATGATCGGCATGACGCTGATCGCCGAAGGCTTCGGCGCCCATGTGCCTAAAGGCTACGTGTACGCGGCCATGGCGTTCTCGGCGGTGATCGAGTGCTTGAATATTGCGCGGCGCAATCGGCATAAGCGCCTGTTGGCTGCCCGGCAATAAGCGTGTGCTGAATAGGCTGGTTTTGTAGTGAGCGGGCTTGCCCCGCGCTGGGTGGCGAAGCCGCCCTAAACTCAGACACCTCGGTGTATCAGTAGAACCGAGGTGTATGGATTTGGGGCGGCTTCGCCACCCAGCGCGGGGCAAGCCCGCTCACTACATCAGGTTTCGGCGCTGACCTGCGTGGGATCGGGGCAACTCGTATCGCCGTTGTTCAGACCTTGCTTGTAGTTACGGCTCAGCAACGAGGCCTTGCCGTTGTGCCAGGTCAGCGTCAGCACATACAGCGTGTCGTAGTCGCTGCCGGACCAGTCGTCGGTGATGGTGTGTTTCTCACCTGACGCTTCACTGGCCACCTTGTTGATCAACTCTGGCAGATAGCCGTGGGACCACGCGGTGTAGATCGTGGCGTTGTGGTACTTGTCTTCCACCAGCTCGTCGGCGAGGTCACTGGTGTCATTGGCCGAGAAGTTGATGTTTACCGGCAGGCCCAATTTGATTGCACTGGGGCTGATGGTCATCAATGGGCGAATGTAGCTGTAGGAATTGTCCAGTTCGCCTTCTTCAACGTTCCGCGTCGGGTTGGCGGCAAACACGAAGTCGGCCTTGCCGAATTTTTCCGGCAACAGGGTGGCGAGGTTCATCGCGCGGTTCAGACCCTGGCAGTTGAGTTGACCCAGGCCCCCGGCGGGTTTTTCACCGTGGCGCAGAAATACCAGGGTTTGCACGCCGTCCGCGGGTTCGGCGTTGCTGGTGCGCGCTTCCAGGGTCAAACCGATTGCGCCGCCAACCAGCAACAGCGGCAACATGATGTATGAATAGCGTTTCAGGCGCAGCGCAAGGCTCAGAGGCTTGATTGTCATTGGTAGAGAGTCTTCCGTGCATCAGTGAGAGCGGACAAATGATCCCTGTCGATACAGCGAGGTAACTCCATTCACCTGTTGAGCGCACTTAAGAGTGCACAAGGGCCTATTGGTTCGCCCACGCGGGATAATAACCCGCGCATATTGCGTATTGATGACCCATGCAGGACAGCGCGGGGATGACTATGATGGGGGCTTTGAGCAAAGGGAATTTCCGATGAATCCACTCGCTGCCTTCCCGATCAACAGCAAATGGCCCGCCCAGCACCCGGAGCGCCTGCAACTGTATTCGTTGCCCACGCCCAACGGTGTCAAAGTGTCGATCATGCTCGAAGAACTGGGCCTACCCTATGAGGCGCACAAGGTCAGCTTCGAGACCCAGGACCAGTTGTCCCCCGAGTTCCTGTCGCTGAACCCCAACAACAAGATTCCCGCGATCATCGACCCCGATGGCCCTGGCGGCGTGCCATTGGCGCTGTTCGAATCCGGCGCGATCCTGATCTACCTGGCCGAGAAAACCAGCCAACTGCTCTCCGAAGACCCGGCGACCCGCTATGAAACCCTCCAGTGGTTGATGTTCCAGATGGGCGGTATCGGTCCGATGTTCGGCCAGTTGGGATTCTTCAATAAATTCGCCGGCAAGGCCTACGAAGACAAACGCCCCCGCGACCGCTACGCCGCCGAATCCCGACGCTTGCTGGACGTGCTGGAAAAACGCCTGCTGGGCCGCACCTGGATCATGGGCGATGACTACAGCATCGCCGACATTGCCACCTTCCCCTGGATCCGTAACCTGATCGGCTTCTACGAATCCGGCGACTTGGTGGGTATTGCCGATTTCCCCAATGTACTGCGCGCGCTGGACGGGTTTGTCGCTCGACCGGCGGTGATTCGTGGCCTGAATATTCCGAGCTGACCGCATGTCGACATTCGATTTCAAGCAACTGGACGTTTTCAGCAGCGTAGCGCTCAAGGGCAACCCGCTGGCCGTGGTGTTGGGCGCCGACAGCCTGACCGATCAACAAATGGCTGATTTCGCCAACTGGACCAATCTCAGCGAAACCACGTTCTTATTGACCCCACGCGACCCCAGGGCCGACTACCGGGTGCGGATTTTCACCACCTTGAAGGAGCTGCCGTTCGCCGGTCATCCGACGTTGGGCAGTTGCCACGCGTGGTTGCAGGCGGGCGGTGTGCCCAAAGGCCGGGAGATCATCCAGGAATGCGAAATCGGTCTGGTGCGTGTACGTCGCCAAGGCGATGAGCTGGCCTTTATCGCGCCGCCGTTGTTGCGATCCGGCGCGGTGGAGGCGCCGTTGCTGGAGCGCGTGCGGCTGGCGCTGGGCTTGAGTCCCGAAGCCATCATACGCAGCCAATGGGTCGATAACGGCGCGGGATGGCTGGCGCTGATGGTGGCTGATCGTGACCAGGTGCTGGCGTTGCAGCCGGACTATTCGCAACTGCTCGGTTTGGCGGTGGGGGTGATTGCGCCGTGCGATCCGGCGCGTGATGACGTGGACGCACAGTTTGAGGTGCGTGCCTTTGTCGCAGGCGACGGCGCCCAGGAAGACCCGGCCACCGGTAGCCTGAACGCCGGCGTTGCCCAATGGCTGCTCGGTGAAGGCCTGGCGCCGGAGCGTTTCGTGGTCAGCCAGGGCACGGCCCTTGGGCGTGCGGGGCGTATTTATGTCGAACGCCAGGGCGATGAAATCTGGGTCGGCGGCGCCGTCGCGGTGTGTATCGAAGGGCGCCTACAGCTCTAGATCAATACATTATTACCGCCCGGGCAATACACTATTGGCCCCCCGGCGTTTGTGCTGCGGGGGCCTGGGGGCATAAGCTTCGGCCCCAAAGATTCTTGTGATTATTTCAGGACAGCCATGACCAGCCAGTTCCCCCAAGCCCGTCCACGCCGCCTGCGCCGCTCCCCGGAGCTGCGTGGCCTGTTCCAGGAAACCGAGTTCACCCTCAACGACCTGGTGCTGCCGATTTTCGTTGAAGAAGAAATCGACGACTTCGTACCGATCACCAGCATGCCGGGCGTGCAGCGTATCCCTGAGAAGAAACTGGCCAGCGAGATCGAGCGCTACGCCCGCGCCGGCATCAAGTCGGTGATGACCTTCGGCGTGTCCCATCACCTGGACGCCAACGGCAGCGACACCTGGAAAGAACGCGGCCTGGTCTCGCGCATGTCCTCGATCATCAAGGACGCCGTGCCGGACATGATCGTGATGTCCGACACTTGCTTCTGCGAATACACCGACCACGGCCACTGCGGCGTCATGCACGGCGCCCACGTCGATAACGACGCGACCCTGGTCAACCTCGGCAAACAAGCCGTCGCCGCCGCCCGCGCCGGTGCCGATGTGATCGCCCCTTCGGCCGCAATGGACGGCCAGGTCCAGGCAATCCGCCGCGCCTTGGACGATGCCGGCTTCACCCACATCCCGATCATGGCCTACTCGACCAAATTCGCCTCGGCCCTCTACGGCCCCTTCCGCGAAGCCGGCGGCAGCGCCCTCAAGGGCGACCGCAAAAGCTACCAGATGAACCCGATGAACCGCCGCGAAGCCGTGCGCGAATCGCTGCTGGACGAACAGGAAGGCGCAGACGCGCTGATGGTCAAGCCAGCCGGCGCTTACCTCGACATCATCCGCGACATCCGCGAAGCCTCGCGCCTGCCGGTGGCGGCGTATCAGGTAAGCGGTGAATACGCGATGATCAAGTTCGGCGCCCAGGCGGGGGCGATTGATGAGGATCGCGTGGTGCGGGAGACGCTGGGTTCGATCAAGCGCGCCGGGGCGGATTTGATTTTCACGTACTTTGCGATGGATTTGGCGTTGGCGGGGATTTGAATTAGTGAATTAATACTGTGGCGGGGGAGTCTCCACAGTGTTACCGGAAAAAATAATTTAACTTTGGTTTGAAGTGTAAGGTCTGCTCAAGGATGAGTAGACATGTGTTAACCACGATACTCCGTCTTTCCATTCGCTAGGGTAGTAATAACAACAACCTAACTCGGAAATCAAAACATCGTAAAGCTCCTTTTCTGATTGAACGACAGATAACAAGTTTGTGAGTTCTTGCTTTACTTGAACTATTGTTGTCTCTGACGATTCGGTTATGAAATTTGCGATCACCTCGTCTGCGTTTTCGTGATCATCAACCCAATCCTGATTGAAATAGCCAGCCAGAAATTGCTGTAGTTCGGGATAGTTTTTATTCATGGGTTTGGGTATCCAGTGTGGATTCTATAGCCATCGGGCATGTTGGTGTCCCTACGGATGATAAGGTAAATTTCTCTTCCAGGTACCGTTGTCGTCTCACCTCTTTTCAAACTGGTCCCTACAGGGTTTTGAGTTCTCTCGATAATTACAATCTGATTGTCGTTTCCTCTGACGAACCTATCTATTTTAGCTTGATTGGTGGCTAGTACCTTTGATACTTCAGACTCGGCTGTTGCTCGGTCTGGGAAAGTAGAGGCTGTGGGGACATGTGGTTCACGGCTCAATCGCTCAGCAAGTTGTTGATCAGTTCTACCGACATGTTTTTCAATCAAGTGTCCGCCTGCTTTCTCATGTGTAGCTAACCCTCCCCCTGGAACGATTGCGCTATATGGGCCTTCAGGGCAATTTGTATTCTTGCAACTCAGACCGAGCGGATCTACCCACGCCGTAGGGTTTGGCACGTATTGGTACGCGTTGATCCCCCCCGCCAACTTCACCGGATCCGGTGTCAGGTAACGACCAATATCCGGATTGTAGTAGCGATGGCGGTTGTAGTGGAGGCCGCTTTCCTGGTCGAAGTACTGGCCCTGAAACCTTATTGGGTTGTCGACTTTTCCGGCATCAAGGCGGGAGATTTCACCGTAGGCACGGTAGTGGGCAGACCAGACAATTTCGCCGTCGGAATCGGTCAGTTCCTGCGGCGTGCCGAGGTGGTCGAGTTGGTAGTGGTAGGGCTTTACTGCTTTTTGGCCGAAGCCTTCAAGCAATGCTAGCGGCCTGAAACTATCCGGCTCGTAGAGATAGCTGCGATGCTGATCTGCGTGATGTTCGGCAACCAGCTTGTCACCTTGCCAGAAAAACTCCGTGGTGATGCCATCCACGGTTTTGCTGATACGCCGCCCAAACGGGTCATAGCGATAGCTGGCAGTTTGGCCGTTGGGTTGGGTGATGCCGATCAGCCGATGCTGGCAGTCGTAACGGTATTCAGTGACCCGTGCATGGCCTTTGCCACGCCGCTCGCGGATCAGGTTGCCGAACGCATCGTAGTCATAGTGGTTATCACCCTGACTCATCAAACGATTACCCGCCACGATGTCCGGGCCGGGGCGGTCGTGCATCAGCAGGTTGCCCGCCGGGTCGTGGCCGAAACGTTCTTGCACGTCCTGGGAATGGTTGGCGCGGGTGAGGCGGTTTAGCGGATCGTAGTGGTAGTGGTGTTCGCCTTTGCGGGTATCCAGCAGGCGAGTGAGGTTGCCGGATTTGTCGTAGTCGTACTGGCGTTGGAAAAGGTAATGGTCCTGCTGCGTGACCGCGTGGGCGTGCAGGCGCTGTTGGTCGTCGTAGTGGTAATGACTGAGGAGTTGGCCTTGTTGGCGTTGGTGTTCCTGGCCGGATTTGAACAAGTGAGAGGTGAGGGTTTTGCCATTTAGCTCGACGGTAGAGAGATGGCCGCCCTTGGCGTGGTTGAAAACGACGCGGTTGTTATCAGGCAGGCGCAGCTTTTGAAGTTGGCCGCAGGCGTCGTAGCCATAGCGCAAGGTGCCCCAGCCTTGGTGCTCGGCGGTGAGGCGGTTTTGCGCGTCGTATTCGTAGGCGAGAAACCAGTGGCTATCGTCGACGCTTAGGAGATTGCCTTGGCGGTCGTACGTATAGTCGACGGATTTCCCATCGGGAAGGATTTTTCGTACCAGCCGCCCGGCATGATCCCGCTCGTAGCGGGTGACTAACTGACTGCCGTCATCGCCATGTTCGGTCTTTTCTTGCAGGTTGCCATTGAGGTCATAAACATAGGCCGTACGCTGACCGTCGAACCCAATCTCCTGCTGGATCAGCCCATTGGAGTGGTAATCCAGCCGATAGATTTCGCCAACTTCGTTCTCGATTTCAGTCAGCAACAAACGCACATTGTCGTAACGGTATTTAACCTGGCTGCCATCGGCATTAATGCGACGACTGATGAGGTGCAACCCATCCGCATATTCGTAACGGGTGACGTTCCCTAACTCGTCCCGTTCAGCAGTGATTTTTCCGTAAGCGTTGTAGCCGTATTCCCGGCAAGCCCCACCCGGAAGAACCACCCGAACCAAGCGCCCAACGCCATCCCACTGATACTGAGTCAGCGCGCCATGTTTGTCTTCGCGGGCAACCTGCCGCCCCAGATCGTCATAGCGATAACGCTTGATCCCACCATTCGGCAGCTGTTCTTCAACTAGCTGCCCACGCTCATTCCACACCAGCCGCTGGCGGCTGTGATCGGGATACCAAACCCCAATCAGCTGCCCGTATTTGTTGTACGTGTAGTCGGTGATATGCCCATCAGGATTGATCCTGCGCGTGACATCGCCCTGATCATTGCGCTCATATTTCCAGACCGCTTCACCCCGCCGTACCACCCGTACGAAGCCGTTGTCATGCTCGTAGGACGTTGGCTCATCGTCCCCCGGAAACAGCGCCACCAAACGCCCGGCTTCGTCATATTGATACGCCGTCACTGCCCCGAGCGGATCTTGCTCAACCGTCAGGCGGCCCTTGTCGTCGTAGGATTTGAAGTGCTGGGCACCGTCCGGATCGACGCGCTGCACCAGCCGCGCACGCGAGTCATGCACATAGATTTCCTGACTGCCATCGGCGTTAAACACCGTGACGCGGCCTTCGTCATCCCAGGCATACCGCGTGTCCATCTGGGAAAAACTCGCCCAATGCCGGACACATCGCGCGGCCTTGCCGGACCTTTCCCACTCCCAGAAGAAACTCGCGCCACCGGCCAATACGCGTTCAAGAATCACGTGCTGATCGTCGTACCGGTAAGTCTCGCTTTCGCCTACGGCATTGGTCGCTGAAACCAACCGTCCAAGTTCGTCATAGGCGTAGGAAACAACCGTCTGCTCAGTCACCCAGATGTAGGGCTCATGCCCCTTTGCCCGCTGAATCTGGTACTCAACCGCAACAATGCGATCTGACGAATAGCGCAAGAACAGCGAACGCCCAACACTGTTAGACACCCGCTCAATGCGCCCCGAATAGTCACGGGAAATGCGCAACCGGTTGTCATACGCGTCGCTGATGGCTGTCAGCAAACCGTTACGGAAATGGTAGAAACGCGACGCCTGCGCCAGCACCAACTCATCCGGCACCGAGCCCAAGTAGATCGCCGCTTCGGCCAGGCTATTGGTAATCGCCGGACGAGAAGACGAAGGCAAGGGCAGGGCAGTCGACCGGTTCTCATGATCGGTCCACACCACCGAATCTCCCGACACCTCCAACCGATGCGACAGCGAATGGCTCCAGCCAAACCCCAACCCGCAATCGATTTCCACCGCACTGGTGCGATACAGCCGCGTCCACTCGAACGGCAAAATCCCGTCCAGCGAACCATCAACTAACGTCAGCAATTCCTCCCCGGTAACCATCGACACCGGGCAGCCGTTGGTAGCGGTTTTATCTGCACTGGAAGCCACTGAGCCGTTCGGGTTCTTCCCCGAAACCGCCACATCATCCACACGCTCTTTCTGCTTCAGCGTCGCGTTCTGCCGCGCCTTCCAGCGCATTCGCATCGTGCCTTGCTTCAACCCACCGACCACCCCGCGAACCGCCACGGCCTTGTAGCGATCCACCGCCTGCATGAACTTCGTCAGAATCGCTAACAGCCCCCTGACAAACCCCACAGCCGCGTCAAGAATCTGCGCCCCATACCGGGCCAGCCGCACACCCAGATACGCCACACCCGCCGCCGGCAATGCAATGGTCAGCACCAGCGCAATCACCACATCAATCAACAACGACACCACCATCCCCGCTGCCACTTCGGCCAGCGCACTGGGCGGCAACGCGTCGAGCCACAGCATCGCCGTGCGCAACATCAGGAACAGCGCCGCCTCATCACTGGCCAGCAACATCGCCTGTTCCATGACCTTGGGCGCATCGGTCGCGATCTGCGCCAGGTTGGCCGCCTGGGCCCCGAGTTCTTCGACGAATTTCAGCGGATCGTCAAGCATCGCCTGCACGCGCTTGATGCTGTCCCATACCTCGCGAAGGGCGGCCCAACTGCCAGCGAGCAACCCGCTGCCAATCGCGCTGGCGGTCGATTGCTGCCAATAGGGTTTGAAATCCGTCCATTGGTCGCGAAGCCACTGCTCCAGGTCCGCCGTCAGCCCTGCGTAGGAGGCAAACAAGGCGTCCACCTGCTCCGCAGAAACGCCGCCCTGAACCCGCACCTGATAGCGCCCGCCCGCCGCGCAGAAGTGCGAGCCCTTACCGTGCTCATCGAGCATGATCACGCTGGAACTGCCGTCATCAAGCCCGATCACCTCGACCGGAATATCGCCAATCGGCACGTCATACACCGACTCGAACTGGCTCTCGATTTTCAACTCGCCGCCCGCCGGGCAACGGGCCACAGTCGAAAAATCGCCATCGGTCATGCTCACCGACTGCTGCGAATCCCCCACCCGCAACACCCGATCCATCCCCAGCAACGACGGCATATCCAACGCATGACTCGCCGAATCCAGCGCACCGGAATACCAGGCGTTCATCTGCTGGCGATACAGCGCCAGGCTCTGATGAAAACCATCTAGTTCATGTTCGATATGGGCAATGTGAGACGCGTTGATCATCCTTGACGGCTCCCAGCGAGAGCCGCGTGATCAAGCAACGCACTAAAACGAAAATCCATCGGCAATCCCTCGCGCTGTGTATTCAGGCGAGGGACTTTGCAGAGGTTCGTGGGATGGAGGAGTAGAGCTTATCCGGCGGTTACGTGGGAAATTTCGGCGCAGGCTGTTTCACAACAGGGCAGCAAGTTAGCGAACCCTGATTAGACTTACCGGTCGATATCTGCAATGCCTGGCCCGTCGTCACCCAAGGAAGCCCCATGCCCCTAAGCCGCCTGATTCTGTGCCTCACTCCCTTGCTGGTGCTGGCCGGTTGCTCCACTCCCCGCAGCGGCCCGCAGCAGCCAGAGCGCAGCGAAACCGAGGTGAAGGCGCAGATCGTGCGCCTGTTACCCGCAACGGTGGCGGACCGCAACGGCTGGGCCCAGGACATCTACACCGCCTTCGACACCCAGAAAATCTACCCCAGCACCGAAAACATCTGCGCCGTGTTGGCGGTCACCGAACAGGAATCCACCTACCAGGTCGACCCGGCCGTGCCGAACATGGGCAAGATCGCCCAGGACGAAATGCTGCGCCGCGCCGCCAAGGTGTATGTGCCTGCCGTGGTCGTGCGCACCACCCTGCAATTGCGCTCACCCACCGGCAAAACCTACGCCGAACGGCTGAACGCGGCGCGTACGGAGAAGGACCTCAGCGGCATCTTTGACGACTTCATCAGCATGGTGCCCCTGGGCAACACGTTGTTTGGCGGATTCAACCCGGTGCACACCGCTGGTCCCATGCAGGTCAGCATCGAGTTTGCGCAAAAGCAGGCACGGGGTTATCCCTACACCGTGGACGGCACCATCCGACGTGAAGTCTTCACCCGGCGTGGCGGTATGTACTTTGGCATCGCCCATTTGCTGGGTTATCCGGTGAATTACGATCAACCGCTGTACCGTTTCGCCGACTTCAATGCCGGTTGGTACGCCAGCCGCAATGCGGCGTTCCAGGCGGCGGTCAGCCGTGCTTCCGGCAAAGCGTTGGCGTTGGATGGGGATTTGATTCGCTACGGCTCATTGCTGCCCGGCACCACCGAGCTGGCGGTGCGTTCACTGGGGGCGAAGCTGGATATGCGCAACCCGAGCATCCGTAGCCAATTGGAGCAGGGTGGGCAGTTGGACTTCGAGGACACGACTGTCTACAAGCGCGTGTTCGCCCTGGCCGACAAAGCCGCCGGTAAACCGATGCCACGGGCGATTTTGCCGGGCATCGTGCTCAAGAGCCCGAAGATCACCCGCAACCTGACCACGGCGTGGTTTGCCCAGCGCGTGGATGAGCGTTATCAGCGTTGTATGAAGCGCTGATCAGCTGCGGCGTTTGACAAAACGGCGCCACAGCCACACCCACAACCACACCACCGGGAATGCCAGGATTACAAACGGCAACACATAGCTGGCGCGCTCCAAGGCGTCGGCGGTGCCGTTCACCAGGTTGTCGCCCAGGTTGCTGAACATGCGGCTGAACCGCGACGGTTGATTTGCACCGTCCGAGGAGCGGAAGTTCAGGGTCACGCGGTTGGTATCCAGCCGACGTTGTTGGTTGGCAGCGACTTGCGCCAGTTCTTGCAATTCGTTTTCGATGGCAGCCTGTTCCTTGCTCAAGGCGATCAGGTCGCTGACGGTGATGTTCTTGCGCTTGGCCAATTCATCCAGGCGTTGTTGCTGGGCTTGCAGGCGATCCTGGCGACGACGGACATCGGCGACGGCGTCGGCCAGGTCTTCGGCGGTGGTGATGCGTTGGCCGAGCTTTCCACCTTCGGCGGCCATGGCGACCATCGGCTCTACCCCGGTGGGGGCGATGCGCAGGATGATCTCGCCACCGTTGCCGTCTTCGGTGATGCCCAGGATATTACAGGCGCCAAAGCGTGCGGTTTCGCAGGCCTCGCGCGTGGCCTGCATGCGCGGCGCGAGCAGGGCGCCGGGCAGGGCCAGGGTCAGTTCATGCTCGTAAGCCAATTGCGCACCGGCCCGGCTTTGTTCGCCGTTGATGACTCGTGCGCGAGAGTGGTCTTTGGGGGAGCAACCTGCAACGGTCAGGGCTGCCAACAGGCACAAAAGATAGGGTTTTAGTTTGCCGTCCAGATGGCGCATTGCGGTTCCTTGGGGAAAATTGGACCGCGATTAAAGCGGGTCTGGTGGATTTAAGCAAAGCATTGGACTACCTGGGCGCGGTGCAGGTGGCGGGAAAGGTGGTGGCGCGGGCGAATGCGGTTTGTCAGCTTGCATGTGTGTCGCTGACACTCAGTCATCGGGGGCAAGCCCTAATGCCAGTCAGTTAAGAAGTAGCAAGTGTGAAAGTAACCTGTGGCGAGGGAGCTTGCTCCCGCTGGGCCGCGTAGCGGCCCCAAAGATGGGACTGCTGCGCAGTCCAGCGGGAGCAAGCTCCCTCGCCACAAGTACGGTGTTTGCCCTTAACTGACTGGCATTAGGTCAAGCCCCCTCCCACACAAGCCCGCTATCACATATGAACTGTGTTGTTTCAGAGGGAACGCATAAAGAAAAAGCCCGGTTTTCGTGGAACCGGGCCTTTTCC
Organism: Pseudomonas nabeulensis; assembly: GCF_004682045.1. Lineage (GTDB taxonomy): Bacteria > Pseudomonadota > Gammaproteobacteria > Pseudomonadales > Pseudomonadaceae > Aquipseudomonas > Aquipseudomonas nabeulensis. Next base: position 28,793 of record NZ_QUZT01000008.1, on the reverse strand, counting down.
GTGTTGCTCTTTGGATCAGTTGCGTTCGAGGGCGAGGGCAACACCTTGGCCGCCACCGATGCACAGCGTCGCGAGGCCTTTCTTGGCATCGCGCTTGATCATTTCGTGCAGCAGGGTCACCAGTACACGGCAGCCTGACGCGCCAATCGGGTGGCCGATGGCAATGGCGCCGCCGTTGACGTTGACCTTGTCCGCGTCCCATTCCAGCTCTTTGCCCACCGCCAGGGATTGCGCAGCGAAGGCTTCGTTGGCTTCGATCAGGTCCAGGTCGGCCAGGCTCCAGCCGGCTTTGTCCAGGCAGCGGCGGGTGGCCGAGACCGGGCCGATGCCCATGATGGCCGGGTCAACACCGGCGTTGGCGTAGCTGGCGATACGCGCCAGTACCGGCAGGCCGAGCGCCTTGGCCTTGTCGGCACTCATCAGCAGCACCGCAGCGGCGCCGTCGTTGAGGCTGGAAGCGTTGCCGGCGGTGACGCTGCCGTCTTTCTTGAACGCGGGTTTGAGCTTGGCCAAGGACTCGGCAGTGGTGCCGGCACGGGGCTGTTCATCCACGGCGAAAGCCACGGGGTCGCCTTTGCGCTGGGGGATCAGGATCGGGGTGATCTCGTCGACAAAGCGCCCGGCCTCGATGGCGGCGGCGGCTTTTTGCTGAGACGCCGCAGCGAACGCGTCCTGGGCTTCACGGCTGATGCCGTACTTGTCCACCAGGTTTTCGGCGGTGATGCCCATGTGGTAGTCGTTGAACGCATCCCACAGGCCATCGGTGATCATGCTGTCGATCATCTTGGCGTGGCCCATGCGCAAACCGGTGCGCGCGGCTGGCAGCACGTAGGGCGCCAGGCTCATGTTCTCCATGCCGCCGGCGATGATCACCTCGGCATCGCCGCAGCGGATGGCCTGGGCGCCCAAGTGCAGGGCCTTGAGGCCGGAGCCGCAGACTTTGTTCAGGGTCAGGCTCGGCACCGCGTGAGGCAGGCCGGCGAGGATCGAGGCCTGGCGTGCCGGGTTCTGGCCGCTGCCTGCGGTGAGCACTTGGCCGAGGATCACTTCATCTACCAGGGCCGGGTCCAGGCCGGTCTGCTCCAGCAGGCGACGGATCACAGCAGCGCCCAATTCCGGTGCCGGGATATTCACCAGCGAACCCTGGAAGCTGCCCACGGCGGTGCGGGTAGCAGCAACAATCACGACGTCTTGCATGGAATCTGTCCTCACTGGAAGTGCATTTCTGGAACGTGGTCCGGGACGATCAGTTTACCGGCGGTCTTGCTCACAATCTCTTCAACGCTGACGCCAGGTGCGCGTTCCTTGAGGACAAAAGCGCCATTTTCGATTTCCAGGTACGCAAGGTCGGTCAACACGCGCTTGATGCAGTTGGCGCCAGTCAGCGGCAGGCTGCATTGGCTGAGCAACTTGGACTCACCGTCCTTGGACGCGTGGGTCATGATCACAATGATGTTTTCTGCGCCGGCCACCAGGTCCATCGCACCGCCCATGCCTTTGACCAGCTTGCCGGGGATCATCCACGAGGCGATGTTGCCCTGAACGTCCACTTCAAATGCGCCCAGCACGGTGAGGTCGACATGGCCGCCACGGATCATCGCGAAGGATTCGGCGGAAGAGAAGATCGACGCGCCGATACGGGCGGTGACGGTCTGCTTGCCGGCGTTGATCATGTCGGCATCGATGGTCTCTTCGGTGGGAAACGGTCCCATGCCCAGCAGGCCGTTTTCCGATTGCAGCATCACTTCCATGCCTTCGGGAATGTAGTTGGCCACCAGGGTCGGGATGCCGATGCCGAGGTTGACGTAGAAACCATCCTGCATTTCGCGGGCAACGCGTTGAGCCATTTGTTCGCGGGTAAGCGCCATGTTTGTGTCCTCTTATTGTTCGGGCTGGGGGCGGATTATTTGCGCACGGTGCGCTGTTCGATGCGCTTCTCGAACGTGCCGCAGATGATCCGGTCGACATAGATGCCAGGGGTGTGGATCTGCGCCGGGTCCAGCTCGCCCGGTTCGACGATTTCCTCAACTTCGACCACGGTGATCTTGCCGGCTGTGGCGGCCAGCGGGTTGAAGTTCTGGGCGGTGTGGCGGTAGATCACGTTGCCGAAGTGGTCGGCTTTCCAGCCTTTGACGATGGCGAAGTCGCCGGTGATGGATTCTTCCATCAAGTAGGGGCGACCGTTGAATTCGCGGGTCTCCTTACCTTCGGCCACTGGCGTGCCGACGCCGGTGGCGGTAAAGAACGCAGGGATGCCGGCACCGCCAGCGCGCATTTTTTCTGCCAGGGTGCCTTGGGGGGTCAGCACCACTTCGATTTCGCCGCTGAGCAGTTGCTTCTCGAACAGCGCATTTTCACCGACGTAGGAGGCGATCACCTTGCTGATCTGTTTTTCTTCCAGCAGCACGCCCAGTCCAAAACCGTCAACGCCGCAGTTGTTGGAAACCACGGTCAGGTCGCGGGTGCCTTTGCGCTTGATCTCGGCGATGAGGTTTTCCGGAATGCCGCACAGGCCAAAACCACCGGAGAGTACGGTCATGCCGTCTTCCAGACCTGCCAGCGCTTCTTCATAGGACGCCACGCGTTTATCGAAACCTGCCATATGCACCTCTTTTATTATGTGTGGGCCAGCCAATGAACCGAGTGTTGCGCCGACGGATTGATTTGTTAAGTTGTTTTTTAGGGTTGATTGATTTAGAAAACAGCATAGTCGCCTAACCGTCCGGAGCCGCTTCATGACAGTTAAACAGATGCGGGCCTTTCTCGCCGTGGCCCAGAGCTTGAGTTTTGCCGCCGCGTGCGAGCGTCTGCACCTTTCCCAGTCGGCGTTGAGCTTGACCATCAAGGGCTTGGAGGAGGGGCTGGGCGGGCGCCTGTTCAGCCGTAATACGCGCAACGTTGCGCTGACTCCTGAAGGTGAGTCCCTGTTACCCCTGGCCCGTCGATTGATTGCGGATTGGGACAACGCCGAGGATGAACTGCGCCAGCGCTTCACCCTTCAGCGTGGGCGGGTGACGGTGGCTGCGATGCCATCGTTTGCCGGCAACCTGCTGCCGCCGATCCTGAAGATTTTCCGTGAGCGCTACCCGCAGGTGAATGTGACGGTGCATGACTTGATCAATGAGCAGGTGCTGGAAATGGTGCGCGACCGTCAGGTGGAGTTGGGCGTGGCGTTTGAGCCGGCAGAAGGTTCCTCACTGGCTTTCACACCGTTGTACCTGGACCGCTTTGTCGCTGTGGTGCCCGGTGATTCATCGTTGGCGCAGCGTGCGGACATCGATTGGAAAACCCTGCTGGCGCAGCCATTTATCACGTTGCAACGGCCGTCTACGGTGCGGGTGATGCTGGAGGAGCACTTGGGTGCGTTGCAGGTGAAATTGCCGGTGGCGCTGGAGAGTCATCAATTGGCGACGGTGGGCAAGATGGTTGCCAGTGGCCTGGGTGTCAGCGCCGTACCCGCGTTGTGCGCCAGGCAGATGGCAGAGGCTGGCGCCCATTGCATCACGTTGCACGATCCGGTGATCGAGCGACCGATTGGGGTACTGACCAAGCCAGGGCATGAACTGTCGGCGGCGGCGCAAGTGCTGTTTGATATTTTTCGGGATGAAGCGGGGAAGGGCACGTTTCCAACCTTCTGAATACACCGCAAACAAGTGTGGGAGCTGGCTTGCCGGCGATTGCTATTTAATATTCAACAACAGTGTTGAACTTTAAACCGTTATCGCAGGCAAGCCAGCTCCCACATTGATCGAGTTGGTTTTAGTAGTAGCGGTCGATCACCTTAACTTGCGAACTGTCCTTGAAGGACGCCCAGGCAGTGTTAAGTGTGTCGAATACTTGCTCGATAAAGTTGCGATCAGCCGCGGCCTTCTTGCCGACATAACCCTGGCCACGGCGGTACACCTTAAGGCGCGCTGCCAGTTCACGGTTATTGCGGTCAAACTCGGCTTCTTGGGTATTGGGCTCCAGGCAGTCCATTTTGACTTCGCCCGATTTGCCAATCCACAGGATATGGTCGTCGAGTGTGTCTTTCTGCGCGGCGAACATCTCAGCCAATTCATCGATAGTTGGTTGGTTGTTCAGATTCATAGGTAAGCCCCTTGACCAGTTGGCGATCTATCAATTGATTCGTTAAGTACTAAGTTGTCTCCGGTTCCGAAAACCGGGCGTCAGCGACGGTCTGCCGAATACGGGCAGGGTCTTGAACCTGATGCATGTAGTCTTGCTGATGAACTGCTACGCAATGCTTTCATAACGAAGACAAGCCGCGTTTGAGCGCCTTGTACCGAACCTTGCGGGCCGGTCAGCTTCATCAATCTGCCTTGTGGGCAGTGCACATCCGGAAAAAACAGCTCGGCGGTCAGACGAGCTTGTTCAAAACGCTTGTTACCAACGCTCCCGATCCGGGAGACGTCTCGATAATGCAAGGACAAAAACGTTACGTCAACGGTTATGTAGTGATTATTTTTGGTCACTACATAAATTGCCGTGGGCGCGGGGAGATGCGGGTAAATGTGACTTGGGCGTCATTTTTTGGAGGGGGTGGTCGTAGTTTGCAAGTGGTAGATCCAACACGAAACCTATGTGGGAGGGGGCTTGCCCCCGATAGCAGTGTGTCATCCAGCCCATCTGTAACTGACACTTCGCAATCGGGGGCAAGCCCCCTCCCACATTTTGATTTTTGGTGTTTTGGCTATTGCAGGCGTTCTGCGAGTAACGGCAATAAACGTTCACACGACGCCTCAATCTTGACTTGCAACAACTCATCCCCCCGGGTCCTGCCCAGGTTGATGGCAATCACCGGCTTGCCTTGCTCCACCATCGCCTTGCACAAGCGAAACGCTGAGTAGGCCATCAAGGATGAGCCCACCACCAACAACCCTTCGGCCTGTTCTACCGCTGTCATCGCTTTGGCGGCGGTGGCGGGGGCCACGTTCTCACCAAAAAACACCACATCCGGCTTCAACCGTTGGCCGCTGCAATGGGGACAATGGGGCACCTGGAAGCGTTCTTCAAACGCCGGGTCCAACAGGGTATCGCCATCGGGAGCCTGCACGGCATCGACGCCCGCCAGGTAAGGGTTCTGGACTTCCATCAAGCGTTGAATCACATCGCGTGTACTGCGCAGCCCGCAATCCAGGCACAGCACCCGGTGCAGGCTGCCATGCAGCTCGATCACTTCGTGGCTTCCGGCCTGGTCATGCAAGGTGTCGACGTTTTGTGTAATCAGCCCGCTGATGCGTTGGCGTTGTTGCAACGCTGCCAACGCCAGGTGAGCCTGGTTTGGCTGGGCAATCCGCACCCTCGGCCATCCCAGCATTGCCCTGGCCCAATAACGGCGGCGTGCCTGCGGGGTGGCGAGGAACTCCTGGTACATCATCGGCGCCTTGCCTCGGCGTACACCTTCGCTGTCGCGGTAGTCGGGAATCCCGGATGACGTGCTGATCCCTGCACCGGTCAACACCAGGAAGCGTCGTTCGGCCATGGCCCGGTACAGGGTATCGAGGTGGTCTTCCTGATGTTCCAGGGTGTCGAGCATGGGTTCCCCTATTCGCCGCGAATGTATTGCTCCAGCTGTTTGATCAGGTCGGCCTGGTCGGCAATAGCCTCTTTCACCAAGTCGCCGATGGAGAGCAGGCCGATCAATTTGCCATCCTCAACCACGGGCAAATGACGCAGATGACTGTCGGTCATGATGTTCATGCACTCATCGACCTTCTTGTGGGTGTCGACAGTGATCACCGGAGTGCTCATGACTTCATCCACCCTGGTTGTCACCGACGAAAGACCTTTGAGGATGAGCTTACGTGCGTAATCACGTTCACTGATGATACCGACCACCACACCGTCTTTGACGACCGGCAAGGCCCAACGTTTTTCTCCGACATCCGTACCAGTGCCTCAAACACGGTGTGATCCGATTTGATGGTGTGGACGTCCTGGTTTTTTTGGTCCTTGGCTTTAAGCACTTGTGCGACGGTTTTCATGGCGGCCACTCCGGTGTTGTTGTTAGGAAGTCAGCAGGTCCCCTAAAGAATCCTAGACGGCCTGCGCCAGGGCAAGGTCCAAAGCGGCGTTAAACCCGTCGAAAAACGTCATTCGCCGGGTTTTTCCCATGATTACCCCGCTGTTGTCGGCTTTTTGCCGCGTTTTGGGCTGGCCGTGGTCTTGCGCGGGGCGCTCTTGCGTTTCTTTTTCCAGGGAGCAGCTCCTCGCCCGGCCGGGCTGGCGGGCCCGGTGATCGTCATGCGCATACCGTTGCAGCGTGCCACTTGCTTGCTCATCCAGGCCGCCTGCTTGGCGACAAACTCTTCCAGGCTCATTTCGCCACTTTGCACCATGTCCAACGCCTGTTCCCAGATCGCGGTGGTGCCGGGGTCGGCGATAGCGCGGGGCACGGCGTCGATCAGGCTGAATGCCGCCGGGGTCGCCGACAGCGCCTTGCCGTTCTTCACCAGGTAACCCCGGTCCAGCAAGCCCTGGATAATCCCGGCGCGGGTGGCCTCGGTGCCAATACCGGTGGTGTCCTTGAGCTTTTGCTTGAGCAGCGGGTCTTCCACCAGTTTGGCGACGTTTTTCATTGCCTTGATCAGGTCGCCCTCAGTGAAAGGCTTGGGCGGTTGCGTCCACAGGTCCTTGAGGTTGACCTTGGCCACCGCGTAATCCTGGCCTTGCACCAAGGTTGGCAAGGCTTGTGGGGCCGGGGCTTCACGGCCCTTGGTGGGCGCCAGGGCTTCGGGCAAGGCGCGCTTCCAGCCCGGTTCGATCACCACTTTGCCCACTGCCCGCAGCGCGTGCCCGGCGCAGTCGAAATCCGCCTGGGTGCGATCGTATTCGTGATTGGGCAGGAACTGCGCCAGGTAGCGCGCGCGAATCAGGGTGTAGACCGCGCGGTGCTTGCCGGTGAGTTGCCCGACGTCCTTGCCGGCGCCGGTGGGGATGATGCCGTGGTGGGCGCTGACCTTGGCGTCGTTCCAGGCCCGCGAGCGGCGTTGGGGATCAATATGCGGCATCAACGCGTTCACTGCCGTATCGGCGCGCCCCAGTGCGGCGAGGATCTTGGGGGCTTCACTGTGCTGGCTCACCGGCAGGTAGCCGCAATCGCTGCGCGGGTAGGTGATGACTTTGTGGGTCTCATAGAGTGACTGGGCGATATCCAGGGTTTCCTGGGCGCCGAGGCCGAGCTTCTTGGAGCAGATTTCTTGCAGGGTGCCGAGGTCGAAGGGCAGGGGCGCCACTTCGCGCATGCGTTCGGTGCGCAGCTTGACCAGTCGCGCACGGGCGGCGTGGGTCATGGCATCGGCGGCTTCACGAGCCAGTTGTGGGTTGAGGCAACGGCCTTGATCGTCGCAGGCATCTTCGGCGGCGCGCCATTGGGCGGTGAAGGTCATGTGGTCGTGGTGCAGGTCGACGTCAATCGCCCAATACGCCACTGGCACAAAGTCCGCGATGCTGCGGTCGCGGTCCACCACCAGGCGCAGGGTGGGCGTTTGCACGCGACCTACCGGCAACACCCCTTGATAACCGGACTGACGCCCAAGCAGGGTAAACAGCCGGCTCATGTTCATGCCGATCAGCCAATCGGCGCGGGAGCGGCCGAGGGCCGAGTGATACAGGCTAAAAGTGTCGGCGCCGGGCTTGAGGGCGGCCAGGGCCTTGCGGATGGAGGCATCGTCCAGCGCCGACAACCACAGGCGCTGGATCGGCCCGCGATAACGGCAATGCTCTACCAACTCACGGGCAATCATCTCGCCTTCGCGGTCAGCGTCGGTGGCGATCACCAGTTCCTGGGCTTCCCCCAGCAGGCGCTTGACGGCCTTGAACTGGCTGGCGGTCTTGGGTTTGACGCGCATCTTCCATTTGTCCGGGACGATGGGCAGGTCGGCCAGGACCCAGCGTTTGTATTTTTCGTCGTAGGCGTCGGGCGGAGCGGTTTCCAGCAGGTGGCCGATGCACCAGGTGACGGTGACCCCATTGCCCAACCAGCAGCCATCGCCCCGGCGACTGGCGCCGAGTACGGCCGCGATATCCTTGGCCTGGGAGGGTTTTTCACAGAGGTACAGCCGCATGGTCAGCCCATTCGTTACACAGTTGAATGGAGGGCAGCATGAGCAAAAGAACGGATTTGATCAATCTTTATCTGTATGGATATACAGCAATTTGTGAGTGCACCACAAAACAAGTGTGGGAGGGGGCTTGCCCCCGATTGCAAAGTGTCAGTCAAAAATTCCTCAACTGATACACCGCTATCGGGGGCAAGCCCCCTCCCACAGGGGATCTTCGGTGCCTGGAAGATCAGTTGTTATCGATATCGACGTGACGGGTCTCTTTAAGGCAAGCCATCCCCACCACCAGGCTCACTGCTGTCACCACCACCGGGTACCACAGGCCATAGAAGATATCCCCGGTGTACACCACCAGTGCAAACGATACCGTCGGCAGGAACCCGCCAAACCAGCCATTACCGATGTGATAGGGCAGGGACATCGAGGTGTAGCGGATCCGCGTCGGGAACAGTTCCACCATCAACGCCGCCAACGGGCCGTAGCACATGGCGGCAATCAGGATCAGCGCCACGATCAGCACCACCACCATGGTTTTATTCACTTGCGCCACATCGGCCGAGCTGGGGTAGCCCGCCAACGTCACCGCACCGCGCAGGGCCGCTTCGTCATAGCCGTCGATGCGCACTTCGCCGACGCTCACCTGCACCGGGCTGCCCGCTGGGGCCGCAGCGCTGCTATAAGGCAGGCCTTGCTTGACCAGGAAGGTCTTGACCTTGTCGCAGGGGCTGTCAAATTTCGCCTTGCCCACCGGGTCGAACTGGAAGGTGCAGGTGGCCGGGTCGGCCAGTACGGTGATCGGTGCCTGTTGGCTGGCCTGGTCCATCGCCGGGTTGGTGTAGTGCGCCAGGCTCTTGAAGATCGGGAAGTACAACACGGTCGCCAGCAGCAGGCCGAGCATCAGCACGGGTTTGCGCCCGACCTTGTCCGACAGCCAGCCGAAGAAGATAAAGAACGGTGCGCCAATCACCACGCTGATGATCAGCAGCATATTGGCCAGGGCCGGGTCCATTCTGAGGAACTGGGTGAGGAAGAACAGCACATAGAACTGCGCGGCGTAGAAGGTTACCGCCTGCCCGCCGTTGATGCTGAACAGCGCAATCAGCACCACTTTGAGGTTTTCCCACTTGCCGAACGAGTCACGGATCGGCGATTTGCTGGACTTGCCTTCCTCCTTCATTTTCAAGAAGGCTGGGGATTCATGCAGGCTCATGCGAATCCAGGTCGAGATGCCCAGCAGCACGATGGAAAACAGGAACGGAATACGCCAGCCCCACACTTCGAACTGGTCGCCAGTGAAGTAACGGCATGCCAGCACCACCAGCAGAGACAGCAGCAGGCCGAGGGTCGCGGTGGATTGAATCCAGCTGGTATGGAAGCCGCGTTTGCCCGGTGGCGCGTGTTCCGCCACATAGGTCGCCGCGCCGCCGTATTCGCCGCCCAGCGCCAGGCCTTGCAGCATGCGCAACACGATCAGGATGATCGGCGCCGCGATACCGATGCTGGCATAGGTCGGCAACAGCCCGACGCAGAACGTCGCCACGCCCATCAGGATAATGGTGACCAGGAAGGTGTACTTGCGCCCGATCATGTCGCCCAGGCGTCCGAACACCAACGCACCGAATGGCCGCACCACAAAGCCGGCCGCAAACGCCATCAAGGCAAAGATAAACGCCGTGGTGTCGTTGACCCCGGCGAAGAACTGCTTGCTGATAACGGCCGCCAGGGCGCCGTAGAGGAAAAAGTCATACCACTCGAACACCGTCCCCAGGGACGAGGCGAAGATGACTTTCTTTGAGTCGTTGCCGGCGCTCGCGTCTATGACCGAGCCCAAGGGTTGAGCATGTTCTGACATTGGGTAGCCCTCACAGTGATTATTTATTGTTGTTCCACTGTCGGCGCCGGTTTCGGCGCCGCTATTTCAACATCTTCCTTGTAGGAGCGAGCTTGCTCGCGAAAATCGCCAACGTTTACGCGGGAGACCTGGATGATCGCGTCGCCGATGCGTCTTTCGCGAGCAAGCTCGCTCCTACAGTAGTCGGCGAAAGGATCAGCTGCGCGGCTTTCTCCGCGATCATCAGCGTAGGTGAACACGTATTGCCGGACGTAATGCGCGGCATGACCGAGGCATCGGCGATCCGCAGGCCGGGCACGCCATGCACCCGCAGTTGGGCGTCGACCACGGCATCCTTGTCACTGCCCATGCGGCAGGTGCCCACCGGATGGAAGATCGTTGTGCCGATGCGCGCCGCTGCTTCCTGCAATTGCTCTTCGCTTTGCAGCGAGTCGCCGGGCAGGTATTCCACCGGCTTGAATTGGCTCAGGGCCGGCGCGGCGACAATGCGGCGCGTCAGGCGAATGGCATCGGCGGCCACGCGCAGATCTTCCGGGTGGCTGAGGTAGTTGGGCTGGATCAGTGGCGCATCCGCCGGGTTGGCCGAACGGATATCGATCCGCCCACGGCTTTGCGGACGCAAGTCGCAGACCGACGCGGTAAACGCGGGGAACCCATGCAGCGGCTCGCCGAAGCGCTCAAGGGATAGCGGTTGGACGTGGTATTCGAGGTTGGCCGAGGGCTGGTCCGGGCTGGAGCGCGCAAACGCGCCGAGCTGGCTGGGGGCCATCGACAACGGACCGCTGCGGTCATACAGGTAGCGCAGGCCCATGCCCATCTTGCCCCACAGGGTGCCGGCGATCTGGTTGAGGGTGCGGGCGTTTTCCAGCTTGTAGATCAGGCGCAGTTGCAGATGGTCTTGCAGGTTGCCGCCGACGCCCGGCAGTTCGTGCAGCACATTGATGCCCAGCGGCTTGAGCACGCTGGAGGGGCCGATGCCCGAGCGCTGTAAAATCCCTGGCGAGCCCACGGAACCGGCGCATAGAACGATTTCCTTGCGCGCCTTCCAGCTCACCGCTTGGCCCTGCTGGCGTGCAACGACCTGGGACGCGCGGCCGTCTTCCAGCAGCACGCGGTCCACCTCCACGTCGGTCAACACGGTGAGGTTGGGGCGCTGGCGCACAGGCTTGAGAAACGCCTTGGCCGCATTCCAGCGCACGCCGGCCTTTTGGTTGACCTGGAAGTAGCCGCAGCCTTCGTTATCGCCCTGGTTGAAATCATTGATGTTGGCGATACCGCTTTGCGCCGCTGCGTCACGAAACGCATCGAGGATCGGCCAGTGCAGGCGCTGTTGCTCGACGCGCCATTCGCCGCCGTCGCTGTGAAACTCGGAACCACCGGCAAAGTGGTTTTCGCTCTGCTTGAACAGCGGCAATACATCCTTCCAGGCCCAACCCTCGTTGCCTTCTGCTGCCCAGCCGTCGTAATCCCGGGCCTGGCCGCGCATATAGATCATGCCGTTGATGGACGAGCAGCCGCCCAGCACTTTACCGCGCGGGTAACTCAGCGCACGGCCTTGCAGGCCTTGTTGGGCTTCGGTTTTGAAGCACCAGTCGGTGCGCGGGTTGCCGATGCAGAACAGGTAGCCGACGGGGATATGGATCCAGGGATAGTTGTCGCGCCCGCCGGCTTCCAGCAGCAGCACGCGGTGGGCGGGGTTGGCGGACAGTCGATTGGCCAGCAGGCAGCCTGCGGGGCCGGCGCCTACGACGATGTAATCGTACTCAGCAGTTGCGATGGTCATTTAAGGTCTCGCTTGTTTTTCTTATTGGCTCCATCCTAGTTGTTAGTTTTCGTCTTAAAAATGTTAGTTTTTACCCAGCTGCTGTGCGTTTTTAAACAGCGAGGTCCAGGCTCACGCAATGGAGGCGTCATGTTCGACTGGAATGACCTGCGGTATTTTCTGGAACTGCAACGCAGCGGCCGCTTGCTCACCGCCGCGCAGCGCCTGAAAACCACCCACGCCACCGTGGCGCGGCATATCGAGGCCATCGAGAAGAGCCTGGGCACCGCGTTGTTTGTGCAGCATGCCCAGGGTTATGAGCTGACCCCCGCCGGCGAAGCCCTGCTCAAGCACGCCGAAGCCATGGAAAACGTCGCGCTGCTGGCCGAAGACGAACTCACTCACTCCGCTGCGCCCCTGGGCAAGATTCGACTAGGCGTCGCCGAAGGCTTGGGCGTGATGTTTCTCGCCAGCCGTATGGGTGGGTTGTTCGAACGCTATCCGGGGTTGGAAGTGGAACTGGTGGCCGTGCCGCGCTTTGTCAGCATCCTCAACCGTGAGGCCGAGATCAGTATTCACTTGGAACGCCCCAGCGTTGATCAACTGGTCACCCGCAAACTCACCGACTACCGCCTGGCGCTGTATGCCAGCCGCGCCTACCTCGACCGCACCCCGCCGATTGAAAAACGCGAGGACCTGGCGGTGCACGCGTGGATCGATTATGTGGATGACCTGTTGTTCAGCCAGGAACTGAAATTCCTCAGCAGCTTCTGCCGCAACCCTAAAGTGGTGTTCCACAGCACCAGCGTGATCGCCCAGCACCAGGCGGCCCGCTCGGGGTTGGGGATTGCGGTGTTGCCCTGTTTCATGGCGGCCGGCGATCCGGATTTGGTGGCGTTGCTGCCGGGGGAGAGCATCCAGCGCAGTTACTGGATCAGCTCGCGCAGGGAGCTGCACAAGTCGGTGCGGTTGAGGGTGTTGTGGGATTACGTGGTGGAATTGTGCGCGCGGGAGCAAAGTTTGCTCCTCGGCGAAATCTAACTGACTAAAACTGGCTCAAAACTGTGGGAGGGGCGGTGCGACGATTCGACTTGCCCCCGATAGCGGTGTATCAGCTGGAGAATGTAGTGACTGACACACTGCCATCGGGGGCAAGCCCCCTCCCACATTAGAATTGCAGTGTTGCTTGAATCGTGTCAGGCGCGCAGTTCGAATTCGGCACTGCCCAGCCTTTCCCCATTCACCATCACATGCACCACATGCCGCCCTGGATAGTGCTTGCGCGTGGTCAATTCCCGAATATGTTGCTCGCGCTTGAGGTTGTGCTGCTCCCCCGCGCCAAGAGTAAACGCCTTGAGCTTGAACACCTTCTTCGCACTGTGCCCGGCACTTTTCACGTAGTCGATGGCGTAGTCCACCACGAGCTTTTGTGCCGTGGTGGCCGTGGATTCCAGGCTGAACGCCAGGTTGATCCGTTCGCCCAGGTTGATCACCGCGGGTGTCACGCTCAACCCATGCAGCCTCACTTCGGCCTTGGCTCCGGCACCCATAATCGTCAATGCGCGGGTGTTGCCTTGCTTGATCAGGCTGCGCAGGGCATGACGGGCGATCCACGCGGTGTGGGGATTGTCCAGGGACCAGCCTTCGATAAGCGTAAGCACCCACTCCGGGTGGTCCTTGGTGATGTCGTTGAGGTGGTTGGCCACTGACTTGCGCACGTACAGGCTGGGGTCGGCCTTCAGGTTGTCGAGGATCGCCGCGCACAATTGGGGATTGGCCTGTACGTTGGCCAGGCGAAATGACCATGGCAGGCGCGGTCGCGAGCCTTCACTGGCCAAGCGGCGTACGTGTTCGTTGGCGTCCAGCGACCAGGTGTGCATCACGGCCAGGGTGCGTTCGAAGTCGTGCAGCAGAAAGTGCCGGATGGCGAATTCGGCAGAGCCAAAGGTGGTGAAGTAGTTGAGCGCCGCCATGGAGCGCTTGAAGTCGCCCTGCCCGTAACTGGCCACGAAGTGCGGCAGGAACAGGCTGACAAACCCGCTGTTGATGCCTGGCGCCAGGGCGTAAAGCAGTTTGAGGGTTTGCGGGTAATCCAGCGGGATCACCGCGTGCAGGCTCTCGCTGACCCGTGCCATGCGTTGCATTACCGACAACTCGGCCAGCCCGGCCTTGGCGTGCTTGAGGAAGCCCTTGGCGTCGAATGCCGGGTACACCGCCGTCATTTCGGTGGCGATATGTTGCAGGCGTTCGACGTTGAAGATTTCCTTGAGGGCCGGGGCGCTTTGGTCGGTCATCGGTGAGTCCTTGGAAGTTAGAGAAACCAGCGATATTCCCGCGCATGGATCTCTTGCTGGAAGGCCAGGTGGTCCTGGCGTTTGTTCTCGCAGTACACGTCGATAAATTCGGCGCCCAGCTTATCGCGCAATACCGTTTGATGCTGCATGGCACGCACGGCGTCGAGCATTTCAAGGGGGAAGTCGGTGCCGCTGTTGCGGTCCTCGTTCAGCGGGGTGATGGGTTCGCGTTTGGCTTCAAGGCCGTGTTCCAGGCCGACGAGGATCGCCGCCAGCACCAGATAGGGGTTGGCGTCGGCACTGGCCAGGCGGTGTTCGATACGCAGGTTGCGCGGGTCGGATTCGGGGATGCGCACGCACGCGTCGCGGTCCTCAAATCCCCAACTGGCGCGGGTCGCCGCGTTGACCGTACCACCCAGGCGGCGGAACGCGTTGTGGTTGGGCGAGAAGATCGGCATGCAGTGGGGCAGCAATTCCAGGCAACCGGCCACCGCATGGCGCAACGGTTGCTGCTGATGGGCCGCGAGCAGATTATTGCCGGCGCCGTCATACAGGCTGACATGCACGTGCATGCCGCTGCCAGGGTATTGCAGGTACGGTTTGGCCATGAAGCTGGCGCGATAGCCGTGTTTTAGCGCCACGCCGCGGGTGCTGCGGCAGAACAGGGCAGCCCAGTCGGCGGCGCGCAGGCCGTCGTCCAGATGACCGAAATTGATCTCGAACTGGCCGGGGCCGATTTCAGCGGTGATCACCGTGATATCGATGCCTTGGTCCTTGGCGGTCTGCGCCATATCGTCGAGCACTTCGCTGAATCGCGACAAGCGTTCGATATGCAGATTGGGCTGGTCGTCGGCGTCACCGCTCAGCGGGTCGCGGGCGAATTGCGGCAAGCCGTCGTCGAGTTTTTTATCGAACAGGTAGAACTCCAGCTCGAACGCCACCACTGGGTGAATGCCCTTGTGTTGCAGGCGTTCCAGCACTTTGGCCAGCACTTCGCGGGGTTCGAATTCGATGGGCCCTTCGGTGCCGTCCGAGGTGATCAGCATCTGCCCCAGCGGCTGCGACTCCCAGCTCACCGGCTTGAGCGTACCCGGCACCAGACGGCGATTGGCATCCGGGTCGCCGTCGTTGAAGCAGTAGTCGCCGATCTTGAAAAGCCCCCCTTGGGCCCCCAGCAACACGGCGTTCTGCGGCAGCTTCAACGGGCTGCCGGCAGCCACTTTTTCGAGCATCTCCACCGGGTAGCGCTTGCCGTAGAAATGCCCCGGAATGTCCAGGGCGATCAGGTCGACGTAACGCACGTCAGGGTGGTTCTGGCGAAAGGTCCGCACTTCGGCCAGCAACGTTGAGGAATGGCTTTTCACGGGTGCAGCTCCTAGTTGTAAACCCACAGCACGCGGGCGGGCAGGTCGGTCAGGTTGGCGTAGCGGCAATGGGCAAAACTGGCCAGGTGGAAACTGTCGCCTGGGCCGAGGGTGACCGAATCGGACTCACCTTCCACCCACAGCGTCAGTTCGCCTTCCAGCACAAAACCGGCCTGCTCGGCACGGTCGCTCATGGTTTGCTCCCCGCTGTTGGCACCGGGGGCCAACAGGCTGTCGAGCATCGAAAAAGCGCCGTTCATGCTCGGCGACACAAGAATGTCGGTGATGCCGTTGGCGTAATACACCGTGCGCCGCTCGTTGGGGCGGGTAATCCAGTCCACTGCCTTGGGTTTGGGCTGGCTGTAGAAATACGTGGTGGGCACGTCGAGGGCGTGGCTGATAGCGGTCAAATCCGCCACGGTCGGGCGTGACAGGCCGCGCTCGACCTGGGACAGAAAGCCCACCGAACGCTCGATCTTTTGTGCGAGTTGAGCGAGGGTCAGCTTCTTGTGCTTGCGCAGGTCATGGATCAGCGCGGCGAGGGTGGCGAGTTCTTCTTGGGGTGTCATGAAATTTATGTCGAATAATTTCATGAAAAATTACATTGTAATTTTCATTCTGGCAATTGGCACGTTCAGTATTGGCGAAGACATTGTGGCGAGGGAGCTTGCTCCCGCTGGGTCGCGAAGCGGCCCCAACCCAAACACGGCGTTCGTCCAGGTGGTTCTCGGTTGAGCTTTTTGGGGCTGCTGCGCAGCCCAGCGGGAGCAAGCTCCCTCGCCACAGTGTGTGGCTTGAAATAGGGGGAAATTGAATTGGGCAGAGAGATTGGTGGTGACTGCTAGCTTGAGTTGAACTCATATCAATTCACGGGAGCAGTGTGTTGCGTCAGAAGCCAAATTCTCATTTGTTACGCCGTGGTCGCTACTCAGAATCGGGCCGTGCCTATTTGGTAACTGCTGTGGTGTATCAACGGCGGTCAGTATTTACCGATTTCTTCTTGGGGCGGTTGCTGGTCGCAGAGCTCAAGCAGACCCATGACCTAAGCCTGGTCGACTCGCTTGCCTGGGTGATCATGCCGGATCATTTCCATTGGTTGTTTGAGTTGCGGAGCGCGTCGTTGCCCCAAGTAATGCAGCGGGTTAAATCGAAAAGCACGTTGACTATCAATCGGGCCATCGGCGCACAGGGAGCGTTCTGGCAAAGCGGATACCACGACCGCGCTACGCGCGCGGAAGAGGATCTTATTCAAATCGCCCGCTACATCATCGGCAACCCCTTACGAGCAGGCTTGGTCGAACATGTGGGTGATTACCCGCTATGGGACGCCGCCTGGTTATGAAGGCTATCCACCCGTGGCGAGGGAGCTTGCTCCCGCTGGGTCGCGAAGCGGCCCCAACCCAAACACCGCGTTCGTTCAGGTGGTTCTCGGTTGAGCTTTTTGGGGCTGCTGCGCAGCCCAGCGGGAGCAAGCTCCCTCGCCACGGGTTTTGGGTTGAATGATCCTGCGCGTCGGCGGTCGGAACTTGGGTACGCATCATTCTTTGAAGGAGTACCCATGAAAGCCAAATCCCTAGCCGCCTGCCTGCTCGTTGCCTCCAGCCTGTCCACCGCCAGCTTTGTCGTGCAGGCAGCGGATACTCCACAGGAAACCGTGCAACCCTCCAACATCAACACCCATGAGCTGAAAGAAGGCGACCGCGCGCCGGATATGTTGATGCGCAAGGAATCGGCGGTCAGCGACTGGAAAAAGCGTGGCCTCAAGCAACCCGAGGCTGACAGCCAATGGGCGCGGGTCGGCGATAAATTCGTGCTGCTCAAGACCACCAACGGCACCATTCTCGAGATTACCCCCGTAAAAAAATGACCTGTTTCCTGCGTTGAGGTAACCGGCTATAAAGGCCGCGTTACCTTCGATGAAAGAGAGCAGGATGCTTGCCACAATAAGAAACTATCCCCGCACGGTGAATTTGCTGCTGTCCGCCACGTTGCTGCTGACGCTGGCCAAGGCCATCACCTTTCCCTACCTGGTTATCTACCTCACCCATCACTTTGCCCTGGACATCACCCAGGTCGGCCTGGTGATCGGCAGTTCGTTGATTGTCGGCTCACTGCTCAGCGTGTACGGCGGCTTCCTGGTGGACCGCATCAACAGCTACCGGCTATTGCTCGGCCTGAGCGTGCTGTTTGTGCTGGGCTTTATCGGCACGGTGCTGGCGCAGACTATCTGGGTGTTCTACAGCTGCCTGATTCTGATCAACCTGGCGTACGCGGTGATTGATATCGCGGTGAAGGCCGGCTTCGCCAGTTTGTTGCCCGAAGAGGCGCGCAGCGAGGTGTTTTCCATCAAGTACACCCTGACCAATATCGGCTACGCGGTCGGGCCGGCGTTTGGGGCGATGGTGGCCAAACTGGATATCAGCCTGCCGTTTATTTTGTCGGCGCTATTGGGTGTGGGATTTTTCCTGCTGTATGGACGCTGGGGGGATCGCACATTGACCACCGTGGACGTGGCGCAGAAACCCGTGTCGTTCCTCGCCGTCGGCGGCGTGCTGTTGAGGGACCGCCGCTTGGTGTGTTTCACCCTCGGCGGCGTGCTCAGTGCGGTGGTGTTCGGCCAGTTCACGGCCTGGCTGTCGCAATACCTGGTGACCACCACCACGGCGGAATACACCTACACCGTGGTCAGCGCTGTGCTGACCACCAACGCGGTGTTGGTGATTGCCTTGCAGTACCTGATCGGCCGGCGTATCTCCCACCGTTACCTGGGCCAGTGGCTGATCGCCGGGCTGGGCATGTTTATGCTGGGGTTGATCGGTTTTGCACTGTCCACCAGCGTGTTGTGGTGGGTGCTGGCGATGGCGGTGTTCACGGTGGGGGAGATCATCGTGTTTCCGGCCGAGTACATGTTTATCGACCGCATCGCCCCGGACCACCTGCGGGGCATGTATTACGGTGCGCAGAACCTGTCCAACCTTGGTGCTGCCCTGGGGCCGGTGTTGTGCGGGCTGGTGCTGGCCAGCCTGCCGGCCCTCTATATGTTCTACATGCTGGGGGCGTTTATCGTGGGGGGAGGGGTGTTCTATTTCATTGGGGCGTCGCTGAAGGCCAATCATCCAGCGTGAGCTTGCCCACGTTGTTGCTTTGCAGTTCGTAGCGCAACTCTTCCACCATCTTTTCCACTTCTTGCGGGGTCTGCAGCCGGTTGGTGCTGATGCCGGTGACCACCAGGTCAACCCGGCCGGTTTCGGCATCGTAGACCTTGAGGGTCAGTGACGCATCCCGGCACAGGGTGAACTCACAGGTCAGCGGCGACAGGCCTTCTTCGATGCAGTTTCGCAGTTGGGCGAGGGTAAACATGCTGGTTCCTTCAGGACATATATTCGATGCCTTGAAGGTTATTGATTGCGACCCGCCGCAATAAGGCGAATTCGCACTAGCCGACCTAGTGCATTTGCACTGCCGGTGCTCATTTTTTTACCCGCAAATCCCCCGCAAACAGCCCGCGTTCTCGGGCCCAGACAATGGCGGCACTGCGGCTGTGCACCCCAAGTTTGGAGTACACCGTGGCCACATGGTTACGCACGGTGTTGGGCGCTAGTTTCAAGCGCGAGGCGATCTCTTTGTCGGCCAGCCCTTCGCAGATCAACCCCAGCACATCGCGTTCACGGGCGGTAAGGTCGGTGAAGGCCACGTTCGGCAGGCTGGGGCTGTTGACGCTCTTGGCGTTGGCGAGTTTTTCGATCAGCGTTTGGCTGAACCACGAGGCGTCCTGCATGACTTCTTCGATGGCGGCAACCAGCTCCAGTTCCGAGCGCTTGCGTTCGGTGATGTTCATCATCACCAGCAGATAGCAGGGGATGTCCTGGATGATCACGGTGTCGGCGGACACCACGCAGTCGATGATCTCATTGCCTTTCTTGCGCACCTTGAGGTCATGACCGTCGAGGTTGCCGGCTTTCTCCAGGTTGGCGAACAATTGCGCGCTGGCTTGGGGGCTGTCGATAAAGTCGATGTCTTCGATGGCCTTGCCGATTAGCTCCTCGCTGATGTACCCGGTGATGTTCATGAAGGCTTCGTTGACGTCCACCACCTGGCGGTTGTCCGCGCTGCACACCAGCGTCGGCACCGGGGTAAGACGGAAGGATTTGGCGAAGCGCTCTTCACTCTGGCGCAGGGCAATTTCCGCTTTGCGGCGCGGCTCCAGGTCCATGAAGGAGAAGAGCATGCAGTCTTCCTCGTTCATGTCCAACGGCTGGCCGGCGACGATCACCAGTTTGCTGCCGCCTTCGGGCAGGCGCAGTTCGGCCTGCATCTGCGGGATGGTCGCACCTTCGCCAAGACGCTGGATGGCCAGGTCCTTGCGCTCGGCTTGTTCCAGCACGTCCAGCTCATACACGGACTTGCCGATCACCTGGTCGCGGTTGTAGCCGGTCATTTCCAGGAAGCCCTGGTTGACCTTGATATAGCGCAGGTCACTGAGTCGGCAGATCACCGCCGGCGCCGGGTTGGCGTTGAAGGTTTTTTCGAAGCGTTGCTCGGCGCTGGCCCATTCGGTGGCGTCGCTGAGGATCAGCACCAGCAATTCCGGTTCACCCTTGGCGTCGGTGATCACCAGGCTGCGCAGGCGATGCACCCAGGTTTTGTCCTGGTCGGCGGTGGGGGTGACCTCCACCACCACATCGCTGAATTCATCCCCGGCCGCCGCCCGTGCCAAGGGGTAGTTTTCCGGCTGCACGGCGTGGTTGTTGCGATAGCGCAGGGCGAAACGCTCGACGTATTGCTGGCCATTGGCGCCCAGGCCCATGACGTCGCCCACGCCATGCATGGTCAGCGCGGCTTCATTGGCCCAGAGAATGGTTTGGTCGACTTCGGCCAGAATCACCCCATCGGAGAGCCCGGAGATGATTTGCTGCAACTGGCGGCGGTTGGTTTCCTTGGCGAGTACATCCTGGGTCATGGGGGCTCCGGCGTTGAGGGCATGGACGTACGACATTCGGGGCTCAGAATAGTGCAGATGCTTGCCAAACCCACCCGATTCTGGGAAAACCCCTGCCTTTATGCCGGTTACGAGAACCCCGATGAACAACGACGAACTGCAGATCACTGACGTCCGCCTTGGCGACGGTAAAACCGTGGTCAAGGGTGCGCTGATCACCACCCAATACACCGGCACCCTCGAAGACGGCACCGTATTTGATTCCTCCTGGGAGCGGGGCAAACCGTTCCAATGCGTGATCGGCACCGGCCGCGTCATCAAGGGCTGGGACCAGGGCCTGATGGGCATGCAGGTGGGCGGCGTACGCACATTGTTCGTGCCCGCGCATTTGGCCTATGGCGAACGGTCCATGGGCGCGCATATCAAGCCCAATAGCAATCTGCGTTTTGAGATTGAATTGCTGGAAGTGCTGACGCGGGATGATTGAGCATGGATGTGGATTCAGCTGGGTTGCCGGGTTGTTCCGTTGACGGCATTCGTGTGGTGGAGCTGGACGGTCGCGACGAGGCCGAGCTGCAACAGTTTTTCGAGCGTGCGCCGGATTACTTTATCGCCGTGAATGGCGAGCCGGCCACACCCACCGAGGCGCGCGAGGAGTTGCGCGGGGAGTTACCGGCGGGTTGGCATTGCCGCCGAATGTACTGGCTGGGTTATCGCGACATTCAAGGCCAACTGGTTGCCGTGGTGAATATAGCGGCGGATATGCTGGCGGTGGGTGTGTGGCATATCGGGCTGTTGCTGGTGGATGTGCGCGTGCGGGGCACGGGGATTGCGCAACGATTGCACGCAGACCTTGAGGCTTGGGCCGTCAGCAACGGTGCGCAATGGCTCCGACTGACGGTGGTTATCGGTAATACCAAAGCCGAGCGGTTCTGGCCCAAGCGTGGGTACGTGCAGGTGCGTACGCGTGATGGGATCACCCTGGGGGGCCAGGTGAATAGGGTGTCGATTCAGGTCAAGGGGGTGGCGGGGCAGCCGCTTGAGCATTACTTGAGCTTGGTGGCGCGAGATCGACCGGGCACACGATAGTCATGAATGTATACCGGCCAACAATGTGTGTGCGGGCTTGCTCGCGAAGGCGGCGGGTCAGCTGGCAGGTGTGCCGACTGACACTCAGTCATCGGGGGCAAGCCCCCTCCCACAGGGGATTGGCGGTGTGACTGTTTCTTGAGTCTGGCACAAAGCCAAATGTGGGAGCGGGCTTGCCCGCGAAGGCGGCGTGTCAGTCAGCACACCTGCAAGCTGACCCAACGCCATGCTCCCACAAAAAGCCTGCTTCCATAGGTTGGCCCTTGGTGAATCCAAGCACTTGTGGACCTGAACCTACCCTGAAGAGTCCTTTCATTCCCGCAACGGGAAACTTTCCTACGATTTACTCCCCTGTCATCCCGGCGTAAGCTTCGCGCGTTTTCATCAATAGCGGAGACCCTCTGTGGGTACTTGTTCGAGTGACAGTTGTCGGCCGGTTTCGGTAACCGGTCCATCCTTGGCAAGGTAGCGCGCATTTCTCGATGCCGTTGTCTCGCCAATAAAGCGAGAAGCGGCATCCCGGCAGCGGCCAGTCCTGGCCCTGTTTCGATCCTCTCTCATGACGCTGACCAGCACCCCGGATAGACCCCGGGAAGCGACGGGCACACCTGCGCGATGGTTTTCTCAGCCAGCAGCATTCATGGAGCTTTTTCATGCAAGCAATCAATAACATCAATCTCAATTCTCTGGTCGATACCCTGGTGAGCCTCACTGCTGCTTTCATCCTCGGTGGATTGATCGGTTTCGAACGTCAATACCGTCAGCGCACGGCGGGGCTGCGTACCAATGTGCTGGTCGCGGTGGGTGCGGCGATTTTTGTCGACATGGCCAACCGCCTCGGCGGCGCAGAAGGCGCGGTGCGCGTGGTGGCGTATGTGGTGTCGGGCATCGGCTTTTTGGGGGCCGGTGTGATCATGCGTGAAGAAGGCAATGTGCGCGGACTCAACACTGCCGCCACTCTGTGGGCCTCTGCGGCGGTGGGGGCCTGCGCCGGTGCCGACCTGGTGCTTGAAGCGCTGCTGGGCACATTGTTTGTGCTGGCGGCCAACACGCTGCTGCGGCCGATCGTCAATAACATCAACCGCCAGCCATTGGATGTGGTGTCGGCGGAGGTCACCAATATCCTGTACGTGATCGCTCGGCGTACTCAGCAAAAGGCCGTATTGGCGTTGTTGGAGGCAGAGCTGGCGCGCTGCAACTACCCGGCCAGCGATGTCGACGTACGGCCGTTCGGTAATGAGGAAGTGGAAGTCGAAGCCACCCTGGTGGCGACGTCGGTGGACGGTGATGAACTGGATGCGCTGGTCGCGCGCATTTCGATGTCAACGCTGGTGGTGCAGGCATTCTGGAGTCCAAGTACGACCGAGTAGTCCCCAGGTGTCAGACATCGCCTTGCATAAAGCTGGCTATGCTTTTATGAGGAAAAGTCCTACAAGCATTCGAGACTATCCCTTCATTTGAGCCCGCGCACGGTTGTTAAGGTTGCGCGCTTGCGCCTGCCCAGGCAGCCGGTGCGGCTTTACGTGTTTGCCGTGTTTTTTCAAGAGAAGGGGCCCGTTCTGCCTGAAGTGTTGTGCAGAGTGATCAGTACCGTTTGTCGGCACTGTCAGTTCTCACAGGTAGATAGGTGCCGCGTGATATGTAAGCGTACTGATCCTCCCAGGGGAGTCTTATGAGCAACAAAGCTTTAATCGTGGACGATCACCCTTTTATACGCGCCACTGTGAAGTATCTGTTGAAGCAAGAAGGCTTCGATAAAATCTTTGAGGCGGGCAACGGCGCGGACGCCATGCAGATTGCTCGCGAGGAGCGCCCTGAGCTGGTCATCCTTGATCTTGCGATGCCCAAGCTTGGCGGGTTGGAAGTCATCAGTCGAATCAAGGCCTTGGGCCTGAACTGCAAGATCCTGGTCCTTACCTCGTACTTGGCGGTGTTCTTCTCCACCCGGTGCATGCGCGCCGGGGCCATGGGGTTTGTGGCCAAGACCGGTGAGCTGGACGAGTTGCAAAAGGCAATCAAGGCCGTGATGTCCAATTACAGTTGCTTCCCAAACGTGGCTACCAGTTCGGTGCGTCGCGACGACTTACAGACCACGGAGCTGGCGCTGGTGGAGTCGTTGTCGGATCGAGAACTGACGGTGTTGCAGATGCTCGCCCTTGGCCTGGGCAACAAGGAAATTGCCGAGCAAATGTTGCTAAGCCACAAGACCATCAGTACCTACAAGACCCGGCTCAAGGAAAAGCTGCACATGTCTTCGGTGGTGCACTTGTCCAAGTTTGCCCAACGCAATCATCTGATCTGAAATGATCACCCTCCGGCTGTTGAATCTGACGGCTATCCTGCTGTTGGTTTGTTGGGCTCAATCAGTGATGGCCCAGGATCAGCCGCATACCCTGCGGCTGTTGGGCCACTCCACACTTGAGAGTCCAGCGGTGGCGCTGGATGAGGCCGATTGGCGCTGGTTACGTGAGCGGCGCACGTTGGTGATGGGCGTATCGGCCCCCGATTACGCGCCCTTTGACCAGACCAATAACTATGACGAGTTCGAGGGCATCACCGGTGACTATGCCGCGCTGGTCGCCCAGGCATTGAATATCTCCATACAGGTACAGCGTTACGACACCCGTGACGAAGTGATCGACGCCCTCAAATCAGGGAGAGTGGATTTCGTGGGGTCGGCCAATGGCTATGAAGCGGCCGACCCGCAATTAGTGTTGTCCCGCTCGTACGCCAATGACCAGCCGGTGCTGGTGACTCGTACGGGCGATCGCCAGGCGCTGAGCGCCGACCTTGCCGGCAAGCGTGTGGCGATGCTCTACCACTACATGCAGCCTGACGCCGTCCAGGCCTTCTACCCGCGCGCACACCTGCAGTTGTTTGCCTCGACCTTCGAGGCGCTCGGCGCCGTGGCGTTTGGACGGGCGGATGTGTACCTCGGCGACGCCATCAGCACGCGTTACCTGATCAACAAGAATCACCTAAACAATGTGCGCATGGCGGACTTTTCCGCCCTGGAGGTTAACCCGTTCGGGTTCGCGTTCACCCAGAGCAATACGCGTCTGTTGAACATCGTCAATGCTGCCCTGGCGGCCGTGCCGGCCAGCCAGCAAATGGAAATCCTGCGACGCTGGAGCGCGGGCGCCGGCGGCATGCTGGAAGCGAGCCAATTGCGCTTGAGCGCCAACGAACAGCGTTGGCTGGACAAGCACCCTCGGGTGAAAGTGGCAGTGCTCGATAAATTCGCGCCGCTGTCATTCTTCGACGAGCGCGGGCAGTTCGAAGGGTTGAGCGCCGAAGTGCTGTCGCGCATCAGTTTGCGCACGGGGTTGAAGTTTGATGTGGTACAGGGCGATTCGCTGCCCAGACAAATAGACGAAGCCAGCACGGGCCAGGTGGATATGCTGGCGGTGATTACGCCGAGTATTGAACGCGCTGAAAAAATCCGCTTTACCCGACCTTACCTGTCCAATCCCTACGTGTTGGTGGTGCGTGACGATGACAAGCGCCTGGTAACGTTGGAGGACTTGCCCGGCAAGCGCCTGGCGTTTATTGGCGGCAACAGCCTCGCCGCCCAAATCGCGCAGGATTACCCCGGCATTGAATTCGTCGATGTCGAAAATCCAGAGCAAGCCTTGGCGTTGGTGGCCAAGGGCGGCGCTGATGCGACCGTTCTCTCGCTGATCAGCGCGCGTTATATGATCGCGCGCAATTACCGTGATCATCTGCGTATCACCAGCACCGTCGGCACGGAACCCGCGCGGATTACCTTTGGCGTCAACCGCAGCGAGTTGGAGTTGTATTCGATCCTCGATAAGGCGCTGATGAGCATCACGCCGGAAGAAATGGACGAGCTGACCAACCATTGGCGTAGCGAGATCATCATCGAAGACAGCTATTGGTTGCGCCACCGCAACGTGATCATCCAGGGCTTCGGTTTGGCTGCATTGCTGTTGCTGGTGGCCCTGGGCTGGGTGTTTTACCTGCGCAACCTGATTCACAAACGCACCCAGGCCGAGCGGGCCTTGAGCGACCAGTTGCGTTTTATGAGTGTGCTGATCGACGGTACGCCCCATCCCATCTATGTGCGTGATCGCCAGGGCCGGTTGATGGCCTGCAACAACGCCTACCTCGATGTGTTTGGCTTCAAGTTGGAAGACGTGATCGGCAAGACGGTAGTGGAAACCGACACCGGTAACCCACCCCAAGCCCAGTCGTTTCATGCCGACTATTTGCGTCTGATGGAGCGAGGCGAGCCGCAGATTCATGATCGCGTGCTGAAGGTGCCCAATGGCGAAGTGCTGACCATCTACCAGTGGATGTTGCCTTATCGCGATGCCGACGAAAAAGTGGTGGGCATGATCGCTGGCTGGGTCGATGTGAGTGAGCGCCAACGCTTGCTGGGCCAGTTACAGGAGGCCAAGGAGGAGGCCGACTCGGCCAACCGAGCCAAGACCACATTCCTGGCGACCATGAGCCACGAGATCCGCACACCGATGAATGCGGTGATTGGCATGATCGAACTGGCCGCGAAAAATGCCGAGTTGGGCCGTGTCGATCGGGATGCGTTGGAGGTCGCGTCGGTGGCGTCCCACAGTCTGTTGGAGTTGATCGGCGATATTCTGGATATTGCGCGAATAGAGTCCGGCCATTTGTCGCTGACGCTGGAACCCGCGAACCTGCATGACCTGCTGGCGTCGTTGGTGCGGGTGTTTGAAGGGCTGGCGCGGGACAAGGGCCTGACGTTGCAAGTCGAACTCGATTCATCGACCGACCAGGCGGTATTGATCGATCCACTGCGCTTCAAACAGGTGGTGTCCAACGTACTGGGCAATGCGATCAAGTTCACCGCCTCCGGCCACATTCGCTTGGGGGCACAAGGAACATCATTGGGCAATGATGGGCCGTTGACCCTGCGGTTGTGGGTGGAAGACACCGGTATTGGCATCAGCGCCGAGGACCAGCAGCGCTTGTTCAACTCTTTTATCCAGGGTAGCAACCATGGGCAGTCGGCGCGCAGTGGTTCGGGCCTGGGCTTGGTGATCAGCCGCAACCTGTGCGAGATGATGGGGGGGCAACTGCATTTGAGCAGTGTGCTCGGCAAGGGTACGCGGGTCGATGTGGTGCTAACGTTGGCACTGACCAGCGTGGCACGTACTGCGTCACCTGTGCCGCATACTGCGCCTGTGTGTGGGTTGAGCATCCTGGTGGTGGACGACTACCCGGCTAACCGCCTGCTGCTGGCACGTCAACTGGGCTTTCTGGGGCACCAGATCACCACGGCGGAAGACGGCGTACAGGGGCTTGCCCTGTGGCAGTCTGGCCACTTTGAGGGCGTGATCACCGATTGCAATATGCCCCGTAAGGATGGTTACGCCCTGGCGCGTGAGATTCGTGCACATGAGCGCGAGCGCGGGCTGAAACCATGCTTGTTATTGGGGTTTACGGCCAACGCCCAGCCGGAGGAAATCGAACGTTGCAAGCAAGCCGGTATGGACGGCTGCCTGTTCAAGCCCACCGGGCTTGAAGACTTGCGTTCAGCCTTGGCGGTGTGCACGGTCGCTGCCGAAGATGAACCGGCTAGACCGCTGTTCGACTTGAGTTCGCTGATCGCATTGACCGGGACCGATCACGCCGCCCTCAATGAGTTGCTGGAACCTTTGCTGGTCAGTCTCGACGACGATCGCGCGTTACTGCCTGCGCTGATGGATCCGGTGGATTTCGCCAAGTTGCATGACCTTGCTCACCGCGTCAAAGGGGGGGCACGCATGGTCAAGGCCCAGGCATTGACCGATTGCTGTGAAACGTTGGAGCGCGCCTGTGAGCTACGCGATCGCAAAGCGCTGGGCGCTGCTGTCGATGCAGTGGGCGCGGCCATCGAGGCGTTGGATCACGGCTTGAATAGTTATGGCAAGCAGGCTTGACTGAGGTGGGTAACCATTCGGTGTACTTGGGAGAAGTCCTACGTGAAAGGGGAACAAGCCTGATTTTCTCATCGGAGTATGTCTGGAGAATGGGCCTCGCTCACTGACGAGCGCTGCCTTTCCAGGGGTTTGCCATGCCGAACAAAGCACTGACCATCCTGATCGCCGATGAACAGCACTTGCAACGGCTCTACATCGAAAAAATGCTCAATCAACTGGGGTATCACCGGATTGTCCCGGTCCAGACCTTCGAAGAGGTGCAGATTCTCACCGCCATTCCGGCCGAGCCCTTTGACGTACTGATCATCAATGCGGGCCTTACGGTGCATACCTGTGAGCCCCAACCCCAGGTGCGGCATGTGCTGGTCTACGACCACCTCGACCTGGGGGCACCGGCCGGTTCAACGCCGGCCGTGCTGGTGCGGTTGCCCGGCGTGCCGGACAACGTCAACCTCGAACACTTCATGGACATCATCGACCCACCCGAGGCCGCCGCCGGCCTGCGGGTGTTACCGTGGCTGCGGGAGTTATCCCGCACGCCGGTGGCGGGCGTCTAGTCCCACTTCGGTGCGATGCCCTTGGGGCTGGTCAAGCGATGGCCGCGCTCCAGGGTCGCAATCTGCTCCATCTGCGCTGAACTCAAGGTCAGCTGCACGGCCTTGAGGTTGCTGTCCAGGTTGGTGCGCTTGGTCGATGATGGGATTACCGCGTAACCCAATTGCATGGCCCAGGCCAAGGTCACTTGTGCGGGGGTGGCTTGATGATGTTCGGCGATCTGTTGGATCACCGGGTCCTTGAGCACTTCGCCGTAGGCCAAGGTCATGTACGAGGTGATCTGGATACCGTGGGCGGTGGCAAACTCCACCACCTTGCGGTTTTGCAGGTAGGGGTGCAATTCAATCTGGTTGGTGGCGATGTTGTCGGCACCGACCGCAGCAATCGCTTGTTTCATCAGGTCGATAGTGAAGTTGGAAATGCCGATTTGGCGCGTCAAGCCCAAGCGCTTGGCTTCCAGCAATTGGCCCATGAATTCAGCGACGGGTACTTGATCCTCGGGCGACGGCCAGTGGATGAGGGTCAGGTCCAGATAGTCCGTCTTGAGCTTGCGCAGGCTTTCTTTGAGGCTCGGGATCAGCTTGCCTTCGGCGAAATTGGCGATCCAGATCTTGCTGGTGATAAACAGCTCATTTCGCGGGATGCCGCTGTTGGCGATGGCCTGGCCAACCTCTGCCTCGTTCTCGTAGATCTGCGCGGTGTCGATGACGCGATAGCCCAGTTCCAGGCCGGTGCTGACGGAGTCAATCACCACGTTGCCTTGCAGGCGGAAGGTGCCAAGGCCAAAGGCCGGGACGTTTTGCGTAGGGGTAGACATCAGTAACTCCAGGAAGGAATGAACAAGCAATGGAGTCGAGTATCTGCTTGTCGTTCCTTCGGAAAAACCGCTGAATGCGGAAAGGAGTTTTTACTGAAAGTCACGAATTGCGGTCAGGGGGAGGGGGCAAGCCC
>NZ_QUZT01000007.1 GCF_004682045.1 Pseudomonas nabeulensis | reverse complement strand
GCAAGAAAAGTCAGCCCAGCGCCGACAAATTTGCACAGTTATTTCTGAACCAGACCACTAGAATAGGCACCTAACCTTTTTTAGAGTCCGAGCCCTACTTATGCCCGACCCGGTTGATGCCCTCGAGGTGTCGGATTTACCGCTGGACGAACTGGTGGCATGCCATGAGTGCGACTTGCTGATGCGCAAACCGGTGCTTGCCCTTGGCGAGAAAGCTCAATGCCCGCGGTGCGGTTACGAGCTTTACGCTCACCGCCACAACGTCGTTGAGCGAAGCCTCGCCTTGGTCATCGCTGCACTATTGCTGTACATTCCGGCGAACTTTTTGCCCATCATGCAGCTCAATCTACTGGGCCAATCGTCAGAGGATACGGTGTGGAGCGGCGTCGTTGGCCTGTTCGACACTGGCATGCAAGGCGTGGCGGCCGTAGTGTTCTTGTGCAGCATGGGCATTCCCCTGCTTAAGCTGCTCTGCCAATTGGCTGTGCTGCTCAGTATTCGCTGGAAAGTCGGTCGCAGTTACGGCCTGTTGCTCTATCGCATTTATCACCATATGAAAGACTGGGGAATGTTGGAGGTCTATCTGATGGGCGTCCTGGTGGCGATCGTAAAGCTCGCCGACATGGCCTCGATTACCATCGGCTTGGGCCTGGTCTGTTTCATAAGCTTATTAATGGTCCAAGTACTACTTGAGGTGGTGATGTCGTCCCACCAGATCTGGCAAGCACTGTCAGGAGAGGATGATCATGCGGGCGATTGATGCAGGCATTTTGATTTGTACCGAATGCCACGAATTGAACAAACAAGATGCTGACAGTGATGAGCAACTCTGCACCCGTTGCGGTGCACTGATCCATGCCCGCCGCCCCAACAGCCTCACCCGCACTTGGGCACTGTTGATCACTGCGGCCATCTTGTACATTCCAGCCAACCTGCTGCCCATCATGACCATCAACTCCCTCGGTCAAGGGGATCCCAGCACCATCATGGCCGGCGTGATCCAATTGGTTCAGCACGGTATGTATCCCATCGCGGCCGTCGTATTTATCGCCAGCATCCTGGTGCCAACGTTCAAGCTGGTGGGCATTGGTCTGCTACTGTTCTCGGTGCAGCGCCACCAACCGCTGTCCGCGCAGCAGCGCATTGTGATGTACCGCTTTATTGAGTTCATTGGCCGCTGGTCCATGCTGGATATTTTCGTGATCGCCATTCTGGTGGCGGTCGTAAACTTTGGGCGGCTTGCCAGTGTCGAGGCCAATCTCGGCGCAGCAGCGTTCGCCAGTGTGGTGATCTTGACGATGCTTGCCGCAGTAACTTTTGATCCCCGACTGATTTGGGATAACACGGAGTCGGACGACGACCATGAGTGATTTGCCAAAAGCTAAAACCCGCCCGGCCTCCAACTGGTCGGCCATTTGGGTATTGCCCCTGATTGCCTTGATTATTGGCGGCTGGTTGGGATGGCGCGCCTATACCCAGCAAGGCATCGAGATACAGGTCCGTTTCGAAAGCGGCGAAGGCATCCAGGTCAACAAGACCGAAGTGGTCTACAAAGGCATGACCGTGGGTAAGGTCAAGGCTTTGGCTTTGGACGACGAAGGCAGTAACCGCGGGGTAATTGCCACCATCGAGATGAACAAGGATGTCGATCAATACCTCAAGACCAACACGCGTTTCTGGCTGGTGAAGCCTAGCGTAACCCTGGCCGGTATCACCGGTCTGGAAACCCTGGTCTCGGGTAACTACATCGCCGCCAGTCCCGGCGATGGCGAGCCTACACGCAAGTTCAAGGCGCTCTCCGAAGAGCCTCCTTTATCTGATGCCAAGCCCGGCCTGCACCTGACCGTCAAAGCCGACCGCCTCGGCTCGCTCAACCGTGGCAGCCCGGTGTTCTACAAACAGATCCAGGTCGGCCAGGTTAAAAGCTACTTGCTGTCTGAAGACCAGAGTACCGTCGAAATCAAGGTCTATATCGAACCGACCTACGCCAGCCTGGTGCGCAAACACACGCGTTTCTGGAACGCCAGCGGCATCAGCATCGATGCCAACCTCTCCGGCGTGAAGGTGCGCAGCGAGTCCCTCTCCAGCATCGTCGCCGGTGGCATCGCGTTTGCCACGCCAGAAAACCGCAAGGACAGCCCGCCGACCGACCCAAGCCTGCCTTTCCGCCTCTATGAGGACTTCGATGCCGCCGCCGCCGGCATCAAGGTCAAGGTCAAGCTGACTGACTTCGAAGGCCTGCAAGCCGGGCGTACCCCCGTCATGTACAAAGGTATCCAAGTCGGCAGCCTGAAAACCCTGAAGATCGACCCAGACTTGTCCAGCGCCAACGCAGAGCTGACCCTCGACCCATTGGCCGAAGACTATCTCGTACAAGACACCCAATTCTGGGTAGTCAAACCATCGATCTCCCTGGCAGGTATCACCGGGCTTGAGGCTTTGGTCAAAGGTAACTACATCGCCATCCGCCCCGGCGACAAAGGTAGCGCGCCACAACGCGAATTCGTCGCCCGAGCCAAGGCGCCGCCGTTGGACCTGCGCTCCCCTGGCCTGCACATGGTGTTGTTCACCGACAACCTCGGCTCCCTGGATGTTGGCAGCCCGATCCTCTACAAACAGGTCAAGGTCGGTTCGGTGCAGAGCTATCAGTTCTCGCGCAAGACCAAGCAATTGGTGATCGGCGTCCATATCGAGAAGGAATACGAAAACCTGGTCAACGGCTCTACGCGTTTCTGGAATGCCAGCGGCGTGACCCTGACCGGCGGCCTCACCGGCGGCATTCAAGTGAAAAGTGAATCCCTGGCCAGCCTGATGGCCGGCGGAATCGCTTTTGAAACCCCGGAGCAGAACGTACCGCTGAAAAAGCGCATTCCACGATTCCGCCTGTTCGCCGACCGCGAAGCTGCCAACCAGCACGGCACCTTGGTGACCATCAAGGTCGACCGCGCAGACGGCATGCGCCCTGGGACACCAGTGCGCTTCAAAGGCCTGGACGTGGGCAAGATCGAAAGCGTTGATCTCAGTGCCGACATGCAATCAGTGCTGCTCAGCGCTCGCATAACCCAAGTCGCTGACCGCATTGCGCGTGCCGGCAGTCAGTTCTGGGTGGTCAAGCCGGAACTGGGCCTGATGAAAACCTCGAACCTTGAAACGCTGGTCACCGGTCAATACATCGAAGTGCAGCCCGCGGTGAAAAACGCAGGGCCACAAAAGAACTTCGTCGCCCTGGATCAGCCGCCCGAGGCCGTACACCAAGAGCAAGGCCTGAGCCTGACCCTCAGCGCTGCCCGTCGTGGTTCGCTGAAGGAAGGCGTACCGGTGACCTACCGTGAAGTCACTGTCGGAAAAGTCACCGGCTACGAGCTGGGCCAGACGGCGGACCGTGTGCTGATCCACATTCTGATCGAGCCGAAATATGCGCCGCTGGTCCGCAGCGGCAGCCGTTTCTGGAACACCAGCGGCTTTGGTCTCGACTTCGGGTTGTTCAAAGGTGCGACGGTGCGCACAGAGTCCCTGGAAACCCTGGTGGCGGGTGGGATTGCCTTTGCGACGCCAGACGGTGAACGGATGGGCAACATTGCGCGACCGCAGCAGACATTCCCGTTGTTCGATAAGTTTGAAGAGGAATGGTTGACCTGGGCGCCCAAGATTCCGTTGGGCAAATAGCCTGAGGTGCGGCTATCGGGGGCAAGCCCCCTCCCACAGTGGGCTGCATTCCAAGGTGGGAGGGGGCTTGCCCCCGATGAGGCCGACACAGACAACAAAAAAGGCCCCTGGATTCACATCCAGGGGCCTTTTGCATTTCAGCCGAAAAAATCAGACCTCATCCAACTCCGGCTCATCCGCCTGCACATTGACCGTCGCCTTCACTACATCGTGGCGACGAATGTACTTCCAGTCCGCTTCATCGATATAGATCCCGTTCGGCCCGCTGCCACCTTCCAGGTCAATCGCCACCTGAGCAGAAACCTGCGGTTTCACACTGGCCAGGATCGGCACAAAGCCCAACTGCAGACTGGTTTCCAGCAATGCCGCCTGGTTCTTCTCGTCGATATCTGCCGCCTCATCGAGGTAGTACGGCAAACGCACGCGCCCGGCCTGGTCGCGGTCCATCAAGTGCAGCAACAAGTACATGTTGGTCAGCGCCTTGATGGTCATGGTGGTGCCGTTGGACGCTGCGCCGTCGATGTCGGTGTGAATCACCGGCTGGCCGTGCACCTTGGTGATTTCGAACGCCAGTTCGAACAAATCCTTGAGACCCAACTGGTTATGGTTGGCGGCCACCAGGCGGGCCAGGTATTCCTTGGCCTCTTCGTTCTTGTTGTCTTGCTCGGCGCTCTGGCTGAGGTCGAACACCGACAGGGTTTCGCCTTCTTCATACTGACCGGCACTGTGGATGATCTGGTCGATATGTTTGAGGGCTTCCTTGTTCGGCGCCAGCACGATGCGGAAGCTTTGCAGGTTGGACACCTGGCGCTTGTTGATCTCGCGGTTGAACAACGCCAGTTGATGCTCAAGGCTGTCGTAGTCGCTGCGGATGTTACGCAAGGTCCGCGCAATATCGGTCACCGCCGCACGTCGCGCTTTACCCAACGTCAGCGCTTCATCGGTACGGTGCGCATACGCGTTGATCAGCAATTGCAGGCGACGCTCAACGTCATCCTCGCTGTCGAACTTCGCCACACCCTTGAGGCGCACCTGGGCATACAGCGCCTCGATCTGGCCATCAGCGCGCAGCAGGCCTTGCCAGCTGTCCTGATAGTCGTTGAGCAACGGCAGGAGGTTGTCCATGGAGTCGTCGACCGGGTCCATGAACGGCGTGCCGAACGGCAAGTCCGCTGGCAACAGCTGACGACGGCGCAATGCGTCATCCAGCGTGCGTTGCTTGGCTTCCATGTCGCCGATCTGACGACCCACCAGTTGCAGCTTGGCCGACAGCTGCTGGACGCGTTCGGTAAACGCATCGCTGGAGCGCTTCAACTCGTCCTGTGCCGCTTCCATCTGCGCCAGGTTTTCCAGCTTCTCGCCTTCTTCCGCGCTCAGGGTTTGCGCACGACGGAAGTCTTCCAACGCCTTCTGCGCGTCCAGTACTTGCTGGTACAGCGCCTCGGTCTGGGTCTTGCTCGCGGCACGGTCAGAGGCTACGGCTTGCTGAGTCTTGAGCTGCTTGAGTTCTTTTTCCAGACGCTCTTTCTGGTCGCGCAATGCCGCACGATCCGCCAGGGCTTGCAGTGCAGGCGGCTCGATGTGGGAAATGTCGATGGACAGCCCCGGCACTTCAAAACGTTCGCCCTTGAAGCCATCCAGGATCTGCTCCAGGGATTTAACCCACAGGCCATCTTCATCCAGCGTGATGCCATGCTCGCCCAATGGCAGGCTGAACAACGAACTGTTGAACAGGCGCATCAGACGCTCGACATCCTGCTGTGAGAATTCTTCCCGCAGTTTGGCGTAGCTGTTGTTGTCGGCGTGATCAAGCTGCTGCTTGACCGACTTCAAACGTTTTTCCAGGTCGCGCAGGCGTTCGTCCAAGTCCTCGGCGCTGAACTGCCGCGACTGCGCCAGGGCGCCCGCCAGTTCATCGTGGGCGTCCTTGGCCGCCAGCAATTGTTGCTCCAGCACTTTCACGTCATCCACCAACGCAAAGCGATGCTTGAGCACCGACAACTCGCCCAACCAACGCTGGATACCGCTGATTTCCCGCTCCAGGCGCATCAGCTCCTGGGTGCCGCCACGCTGATCGTTCTGCAGCGCGTCCTGCTCATTGCGGTAGTGCTCGGCCTGGATGGTCAGCTCTTCCTTGCGTGCACTGGCGTAGTCCGACCAAGTGCCCAGCAACGAATCGAGCAACGGCGACAGGCGATGCAATTTGCCGCGCAATACGTCGCGCTGACGCACACCATTGGACAGGGCTTCGACCAACGGGCCGGCGGCGACCAGCGAGTTGTAGTCCTGCTCCATGCGACGTACATCGCGGAAGGCTTCTTCGCACGCGGCGATGTAATCCACGCTACCGGAGCGCAGGCTGTGTTCGAACGCATCGAGGAACAGCTGCTTAAGCTTGGCCGCCGTGATTTCGCGCATGTGCAGCAGGTTGATAAACAGTGCGCGGAAGGTCTTCAGGCTCTGCTCGCTGGTAGAGCGCAGCGGAATCAGGGTCAGGTCCAGCGGGATCGACGTATGGCCGCCCACCAGCAAACGACGCAGTTCATCCGGCTTGAGTTCGTAGGCTTTCAGGCCTTCGCGCTCTAGGTTGGTAAACAACTCTTTCTGGCGCAGGCAGGTGTCGTTTTTCTGGTAGTGAGCCAGGTCGAGCTTGCCGGCATAGGCAAAGAACTGGTGCCCGAAACCGCCGCCCGGGCCGCGACCGACCACGCCGATCACGTGCGGGCCGTGAGGCAGGGACACTTCGACGAGGATGTAGCTGGTGTCGCTGGCAAAGTAGAACCGGCGCGATTGTTCCAGGGTGTACTTGCCGAAACTCATGTCCGACATGCGCGCCAGGATCGGGAACTGCAAGGCGTTGATCGACGCGGATTTACCCAGGTTGTTCGCGCCATACACCGACAGCGGTTCTTCCAGCGGGAACAAACCCAGGCTGTAGCCAGCGGTGTTCAATAGGGCGAAGCGGCGGATGCCGTAGCGTTCCTTGCTCATGCATCGGTCTCCTGTTCTTCGGCAATGGCGCGGGCCAGGGCATCTTCTTCGCTTTCGTCCTCAAAGTCGCTCAAGTCCAGCGGGTCATCGGTCTTCAGCAATTTCTCATCGCTGTCTTCGTCGATGATTACCGGCGCCGGCAGTGGCAACACGCTGTGCACGCTGGCCGCCAAGTCGCGGTCCTGCTGCACCGAGAGGCACACATCGAGAAAGCGGTGCATCGGCGGCAAGAAGCGGTACACGCCGTTGTCTTCGCTGGCAAAACCCAGTTGGGTCATGCGGCGCATGATCTTTTCTTCGAGTTCTTCCTGGGTCTGCACTTCGGCCTGGATAAACAGGTCGCGATATTTCTCCAGCAGCGATGGCAACTCATCGCGGCCCAGACTGCCGCCGTCGAGCACGGCGATCGGGTCGCGGCCCTGGTCAGCCAAGTGCTCGACGATGATGAAGGTGAACAACGCCAGGCGCTGGGCAGTCTTGTTCACCTGCGCGGCGGCTGCGGCGGTGTCCGGCACGAAGTAGTAGAAACCGCGGGTATCGCAGACCAACTCAAAGCCCAGGGCCTTGAACAGCGTGCGGTACTGGTCCTGGAAGTTCGACAGTTGGGCGTACAGCTCCGGGTCGCGGCGGCTGACGTGGTAACCCTTGAACAGCTCGCGAAAGATCGGCGCCAGCTGGGACAGTTCGGATAGATCAAGATGCATGAGGTGTGCTCGCGGGATTCTCGGTCGCGTCAACGGCGGCCGGGAGCAGGGCGAAGGAGCGCAGGCTGACCTGGTGCTCGGTGGTGTGGTAGTCGCGGCGTTCCAGGCGTTCGCGCTTGAAGCGTTTTTCGCGGGACAAACGCGAGAACCAGTACAGCAATTCGTCGGTGGCGCCGTCCGGTTCCTGCTCCAGCAGCCACGTCATCAGGTCCGGCATCGGCAGCGCATCTTCGCAGCGTTCGAGCATCTCCTTGACCGTGCGCGGTGCGCGTTGGGCTTCGCCCTTGTAGGATTTGTGTGCCTTGGGGAAACGCGCCGGTTTCGGCTCGAAATTCGCCAATGCATACACATAAGCTTCCACTTGGCTGGCACTGCCAAGGAAGGTGCTTTGCGGACGGGTAAACATCGGCATGGCCGCTTGCGGCACTGCGTCCAGGCCTTTGCGGCGGATGGCCGACAGGGCCAGCGCTGCGCCACGGGTCACGGCATTGTGCCGGCGCGCTTCTTCACGCAGCGGCAGCAGCAATTCGCGAGCATGGCGCAATGTCAGCTGGGCGCTGGTTTGCATCTCGAGAATGCGTGCGTGGGTCCGCAGCAACATGTCGTCGTCCACCAGATGGCCGAGGCGCTGTTGCTCGGTGAGCAGGCGCAGCAACACATTCTCCACCTTGCGCACGCCCTGTTCGAAGGCGCCGTCGGCGTTCACCAGTTGGATCATCGGTTCGACGTATTCGTCCCAGGTCGCCAATACCTCGGCATAACGCTGGCGCAATGGAATCTGCCGGTCGCTGGTCTTGGCGCGGTCGGCCACGGCAGCGAGGGCCTGTTCGTCGTTGGCGAGTTTTTTCAGCACGTCCCGCACGCGCATATCCAGCAAGCGCAGTTGGCGCGCCAGGTCGTGGCCATCACGGATGTCGAAGGCGTCCTGGATATAACCGGCCAGGCGCTCGAGGTGGCGCAGGTAGGCTTCGATTTCCAGGCACAGGCCAAGCCGGTGCTCCTTGCGAAGATAGGCCAGGAAGTCGTGGATCTGTGCGTTGAGCTCGAAACGGTTCGGGCTCTTGGCGACAGGCACCAGGATATCCAGGCGAATCCACACGTCCAGCAGGCTGGTGATGTCCTGTGGCGTGCTGTCCAGTTGTTGGGCGGCCAGTTGCGCGCGCAGTTCGCCCAGGCTCAGGGTGCCTTGGTCAAAGTGTTCGCACAGTGGCTCAAGTAAGGCCCAGTGTTCGGCGAGGGCGCGTAGGACGCGCTTGGGTTCGATCATGGGAATGGCCGGTTGGTTGGCGATGAAAAGTCGCGATTGTACTGCATCAGGCGGGGGATTTATCCACAGCCGGTCAGTGCGCAGTGGGCGATTGTTACCGAACAGCGGTAGAATCCCCGCTCTTTAGTTATCCACAAGTGGCCGAGCTGTGCTTATCGAGTCCCGACGTCGCGCTTACTTGACCGCCATGCAGGTGGTCAACTGGCTGCCCCGCACCGAACTGCCGTTTGCCGCGCCGTCGCGGCCTGAGCTGCTGGAAGCGCTTGAGCCGTATGACGCGTTCGAGCCATCGGGCGAAGAAGCGGCCGCGCCGGTGGCGGTGGTCAAGGCCGCAGCGCCTGTGCGGCCTGTGGTAGAGCGCGCCAAGATCGAAGTGCCGCGCCCGTCGCCGGTGACCAAGGCCGCCGTGGTGGCCGAAGAGGCTGCCCCGGTGGTCAAGGCCCTGGTCATCCCGCCGCCGCGCTTTGCCCTGCAACTGCTGCGGGCCGGGCGTTGCCTGCTGCTGGTGGAATTGCCCACCGGTGAGCGTTTCCAGGCCCGCGACCCGGCCTATCTGCTGCTCAAGGACATGCTGCGCGCCGCCGGCCTGCCCGACAGCCCGCAGATCGTCGGCGACCCAGTGCGCTGGCCATTGTTGGTGCGTGGCAATATGGACCAGGGCCCGGAGGCGGCGCGAGATTTTGTGCAAGGTTTTGTGTCGGCACGCCTGGAAGACGAACCCTGTGTGTGCCTGTGGTTGATCGGCCTGCCTGCCGTGCGTTTTGCCGGCGAAGCCAACGCCGAAGCCTGGTACCGCGAACTGCAAGTCGAAGGCCTGGGCTCGGTGTGGGCCCTGCCGGGCCTGGAATTATTAATGGAAGAGCCACAGCGTAAGGCTGATGTCTGGCAAGCCATGCGCCGGCTGATGGCGCGCTGGAAAACAACCGATGAGTGAGGCTTTATCCTTCCGCCCGATGACCGAGGCCGACCTCGACGCCGTGCTGAAAATCGAATACGCGGCGTTCAGCCACCCCTGGACCCGTGGGATTTTTCTCGATGGGTTGGGCAAATACCAGATCTGGCTGATGTTCGAAGGTGAGCAGCAAGTGGGGCATGGGGTGGTGCAGATCATCCTGGATGAAGCGCATTTGCTGAATATCACAGTAAAACCCGAAAACCAGGGCCGTGGGCTGGGGTTGGCGCTGTTGGAGCATTTGATGTCCCGCGCGTACGAAGCGAGCGCCCGGGAATGCTTCCTGGAAGTGCGCGACAGCAATACCGGCGCGTTTCGCCTGTATGAGCGTTATGGTTTCAATGAGATTGGCCGGCGCCGGGATTACTACCCGGCGGTGGGGGGGCGTGAAGATGCAGTCGTGATGGCCTGCACTTTAGTCGACTAAACTCGATCCAAATGTGGGAGGGGCGGTGCGACGATTCGACTTGCCCCCGATAGCGGTGGTTCAGTTGATACCTTCATCACTGACACACTGCCATCGGGGGCAAGCCCCCTCCCACATTTAGCACTGCTAGCACTGCGGTGAATCAGCGTTTTTTGCCTACAGGGTCCAGGTCGGCCAGCTCAGCCTCATCCAACCCATTCCCTCCGCCAATCCCCTCTTCATCCACAATGCTCAAATCATAATCCGCCGGACTATCCTCACCTTCCTCCCGCGCATCCCGCGCACCGTCCTCATGGATCAGCGTTTCCGGGCTCAAATCATCATCGGTCGGCTCATGGTCATCCGTCGATGCACCGGTTAGCCCCGCCTCGCGCACCCGTTCGTCGGGCATCCGGTGTTCGCGCTCGCGACGCGGGATCTCATCGCCAATCTCGGCGGTCGGTTCCTGCTCGTCAAAATCCAGCTCTCGCATCGAACCCATGCGATCTTCGTTGTCATCAATAGGTTCGGGCTGCGTAGCACCGTAGGGGCGTCGTGAATCAGTCATGGCCAATCCTCATACTGTGGGGCTTATAGTGTGTGGACAGGCTGCGAGCCCCAAAAATTCAAGCTAATTCACGCTAAGCGTGACCCGGACGAAGGGTTGTCAGTCACAAAGCTGCGCATCATTCCTGAGGCTTTCCCTGATGAACGAACTACAAGACCTGCTTGATAACAACGAACGCTGGGCGGATGCGATCAAACAGGAAGATCCCGAATTCTTCGCCAAGCTCGCCCGCCAGCAAACCCCTGAATACCTGTGGATCGGTTGTTCCGATGCCCGCGTACCGGCCAACGAGATCGTCGGCATGTTGCCGGGCGATCTGTTCGTACACCGCAACGTGGCCAATGTGGTGCTGCACACCGACCTCAATTGCCTGTCGGTGATCCAGTACGCGGTGGACGTGCTCAAGGTCAAACACATCCTGGTCACCGGCCATTATGGCTGCGGCGGCGTACGCGCCTCGATGCAGGACCGCCAGTTCGGCCTGATCGACGGCTGGCTGCGCACCATTCGTGACCTTTACTACGAAAATCGCGACCTGTTGGCCCAATTGCCGACCGAAGAAGAACGCGTCGACCGCCTGTGCGAGCTGAACGTGGTCCAGCAAGTGGCCAACGTCGGCCACACCAGCATTGTGCAAAACGCCTGGCACCGTGGGCAGAGCCTGTCGATCCATGGCTGCATCTATGGCATCAAGGACGGCCGCTGGAAGAGCTTGAACACTACCATCAGTGGTTTCGAGCAATTGCCGCCGCAATATCGCCTGCGTCCGCTGGGCGAAGCTTAAGGTTGTTTGCGGTTGCGCCACTGGGCCATGAACGCCTGGCCCTCGGCGTTTAACTGTTGCTGCCTGCCGGTGATCCAGCGCCGGCAGCTCAACTCATGGCATTCGCACGCGAATTGCCGAGACAGCATGTCTTCGGTGGTGGCGTAATCCACCGTCAGCGGCTCGCCGGGCAGGATAGGGCGCAAGGTCCAAAGCTCCAGGTACGTGGTATCGACAAACACGTTCGGGTCGCAAGAGTGTGGTAGCAGGCCGCAGAACCAGCTGTCATACAGGTGAATGCGTGGCGACAATTGCACGGTATGCAGACGTCGTTCGCCCACCGCCCAACCGGAGATCCTGGCAATACGTACACGACTGTCGAAGTGGACGCGCGCCTTGATGCCATCGCGCTCGACCTGAAATTGCTGAGTCGAGGGATAGCCCTGCTCAACGGTCAGGGACTTGAAGGGATAGAGGCAGGCGGGCGTGACGGTCTTAGCCTTATCCATGGCCTGAGTTTTCATAACTCTCCAGGGTTGGGCTGCATCGACTTTTCGGAAATGCCTGACTGCCAGTCTTGCAGCAAATGAACGCGGCTCAAGACTCACTGAAGTTGGATCCGATTTCTACTGTCAAAGTTGACAGTAGAAATCGCTGACATCCTATGCAAAAACCGTCTGGATTATAGCGCTGGAGTTGCGACGGCGGGCGCGGGGACTTCACCTTTCAGTTGTTTGAGCTGGGTTTTGACCGGCGGCGTGGCGCATTTGGCGTTTGCCTGTTCCGGCGTCAGGTTGCGCACCGAGGTGTAGAACAATTCGCAGGTCTGCTCCTTGCGCGTGACTTGCCAGGTGTTCATGCACGCCTTGAGCAACACATTCGGGTCGCTCGCGGGCTTCTGCCCCATCCCCGCCTGCCAGCAGGCAGCACTCAAGTCCTGACCCATCACCTTCAAACCGGCTTCGTCGGCTTTCTGCTCATCACCGTTATAGCTGGCGGGGTCGGCGGCATACCAGATGTAACTCGGGTGGTTGGCGCCCAATACCGAGACCGTTTTGCCAGGCTCCGGGCTGATCTGCGCCAGGCCCAGAATGTTCACGGTCTGCCCGTATTGTTGTTTGACCCAGCTGCGTACCGGTGCGCCGAATGCGACCATCGGTAATGAGCCTTTGGACGACAGGCTCAGCTCCCTGACCATGCGAGTCTGATAGTCGGCAAAGTAGCTGTAGACGTTTTCCAGGTCCTTGCCCGCATTGGACGGCGCGGCGATGGGGGCGATATCGATGATGGTCTGGTAGGCCGGTGTTTCAGTGGCCGGGATGCCATTGTCGGTGAGCAGTGCCGCCCAACGGTCGGTGGTGGCCGATTCCAGATAGTCCTGAGCCTGGGTCAGCGAATAATCCGGCGGGAAGTGCAGCAATTCGACGCTCTTGCGGTTCTCCAGCGCCATGCCCAGCGGCAGGAACAAATACCAGTTGTAGGCCCACTTGCCGTCGCTGTTTAGCTTACTGGCACCTTGATAGGCCAGATCGGCGGTATTGAGCAGCGCCGTCAAGGGCTGGCCGTAGCCGTCGGGCACGCCAGTGAAGAACGCCGATAACTGCCCGTCGTGGTGCTTCACGTTGACCTTGGCGCGGCTGTACCCGTCCCGTTGCAGGCTCTGGTTCAGATAATGCTCGACCGTCTGCTCCAACGACCAGGGCCGAAAGCAGATGACGTTGCAGTTATTGGGGAACGCGAACAGCTGGGTGACACGTTGCGTGCTCCCCAGCGGCACTTCGATATCGGCTTGTACGACCGCACTGGTCAGCAGTGCGGCCAGGGCGAAAGACAACCTGGTCGGTTTGAACATGCGTGATTCCTTGTCAGCGAGGCCCGTCTGCGCGGGATGAAAGCCCACCCCCTCACAGTAGCGGCTGACCCGCGAAACCGCGTGCTAATTCATCCGGCATGTCGCTATTGGATAAGAAAACCTACACGTCGAACTGCAAGGCGTTGCTCAAATCGCCCATGGGTTTCTGGCCGCGGGCGATCATGGCGTCGTCACGCTGCTTGAGGCCGTCGAGTTTTTCCAACTGGAACACGCGGGTGATCAAGCGCAGGATCGACGCGGTGTCATAGACCGTATGGTCCACCGTGCCTTTGCGTGCAAACGGCGACACCACCAACGCCGGAATCCGTGTGCCAGGGCCCCAGCGGTCACCCTTGGGCGGTGCCACGTGGTCCCACCAGCCGCCGTTTTCATCGACGGTGACCACCACCACCATGTTTTTCCACTGCGGGCTTTCCTGCAACACCTTCAAGGCGCGGGCGATGTGGCGGTCGCCCGAGGCCACGTCGGCGTACCCGGCGTGCATGTTCAGGTTGCCCTGGGGCTTATAGAAACTCACGGCTGGCAGCTTGCCGGCCTGGGCATCGGCGAAAAACTTGTTGGTGCTGGACTCATCGCCCAAACCGCCGTCGCGCAGGCGTTTGTCGCGCTCGGCGCGGTTCTCCGGGCCCTGTTGCTTGAAATAGTTGAACGGCTGGTGGTGGTACTGAAAGTTGGGGATCTTCGGAATGCCGCCCGAATCCTTGAACTGGTCCAGCGTGGCCTGCCACGCCCCGGCATACCACGCCCAATCGATGTTCTTTTTCGACAGCTTGTCGCCGATGTGTTCGTGGGTTTGCGGCACCAGCACGTTGGGCAGGTCGGGCTTGGAGTAATCCGGGTTTTCCGGGTCGCGGATCCAGGTCGGCCAGTAGGGCGGCGCCAGGGTGTTCACGCCGTAACCGTCTGGCGTCAGGGCGCTGGGACCGAATTGTGGTGCGCCAGTCATGGCGCTGGCCGGGGATTTATCCAAGGGTTTAAGGCGTGGGTCGGTGGGATCATCGCTTTGCAGCGTGGCGATCTGCGCTTTGGCCACCGACTGTGCGGCATTCGGGTAAAACGGCGCCGTGGCGCTGATCAGGTACTGGTGGTTGAGGAACGAGCCACCGAAGGCACCCTGGAAGAAGTTATCGC
Source organism: Pseudomonas nabeulensis (assembly GCF_004682045.1). GTDB lineage: Bacteria > Pseudomonadota > Gammaproteobacteria > Pseudomonadales > Pseudomonadaceae > Aquipseudomonas > Aquipseudomonas nabeulensis. Next base: position 120,279 of record NZ_QUZT01000007.1, on the reverse strand, counting down.
AGAGCACAAACTCCTTGGCGACGTCCCACAAGCGCAGTGCATAACGGCTCTGGGCGTAATAGCCCATCACCAGACCACCGGAATCGCCCCAGGCAACAAAGTTGTCGTTCTTGCCGCCGTTGATCTGCATCTGGTTCTGATAGAACACGTGCCACAAGTCGCGGGTGACCAGGCTCAGGGGCAAGTCTTCGGCGTTCGGGCCCTTGAGAGCGAACGGCGCGTTGGGCAGGTTTTCCTGGTATTGCACTTCGCTGGGATAAGTCACGCCGTCCACGCTTTGCGGACCGACTTGCAACACGCCACCCCAGGCTGGGGGCAGGGTGGTCAGCAGGCTACCGTCGCGGTCGCGTTGCTGAGCATCTTTTACGGAAAGGGCCGACAGTGGCTTCTCGACGCCAGGAAAGTCTGCAAACAAGTTGTTGAAACTGCGGTTCTCGGCATAGATCACCACCACGGTTTTCACCTGGTCGTGCAGGGCCTTGTCCAGCTCTTGTGGGGTGAGCGGCCGCGCCACCGGTTTGCCCGGTGCCTCGCTGGTATTACCGCAGGCACTTAACGTCGCGCCGACCCCCAGTACCGCCGCGCCCCCCAAGAAGCGCCGGCGGCTGGTGTCTACCGGTGTCAGGGCTGCGGCGTCGGGGGTAGGGCGGTCTTCGTGCTCATCGGTCATTGCGGGAGTCCCTGGCGAGGTATTACAAGATATTTCGCAGGACGGTAGCAACGCAATGTGACGGAACGAAGACAGCTGCAAGCTTCAAGCGGCAAGCTTGAGGCTAACAACTTGAAGCTTGCCGCTGCTTTAAGGCATCACCGGCGGCAAATACTTCAACGTCGTCCCCAGCGCCCACAGCAGGAACAACACCAGCGGCGTGTGCACCAGCAACTGCACGAAGGAAAACCCAATCAAATCCCGCGCCTTCAGCCCCAGCACCCCCAGCAGCGGCAGCATATAGAACGGGTTGATCAGGTTCGGCAGCGCTTCGGCGGCGTTGTAGATCTGCACCGCCCAGCCGAGGTGGTATTGCAGGTCATTGGCCACTTGCATCACATACGGCGCTTCGATGATCCACTTGCCGCCGCCCGACGGAATAAAGAAGCCCAGCACCGCTGAGTACACCCCCATCAACAGCGCGTAGGTGTCGTGGGAGGCGATGGAGGTGAAGAACGTGGAGATATGGTGTGCCAGGGTCTGGCCGTCGCCGCCCTTTACTACTGTCATCAGCGCGGCAATCGAGCCGTACAACGGGAACTGGATCAGCACGCCGGTGGTGGTTGGCACCGCACGGACCACCGCGTCGAGGAAGCTGCGCGGGCGCCAGTGCAGCAGGGCGCCGACCATGATGAACAGGAAGTTATAGGTGTTCAGCCCCGAGATCGCGCTGATCGCCGGCTTGGTCGAAAACTCGTGGAACAGCCAACCGGCCGCGAGCAACGCCAGCAAAATCGTCAGCAGCGGGCTGTGTTCCAGCCATTCACCCGGGCGGGTCGGCGCTTGCACCTTGGGCAGATTGAACGCCGGGTCGACGCCGCAGGCCTTGGCGTCACGCGCACTGTTCGGGCCAGGCGCGGTGGCGTAGGCGATGATCAGCGACACCACGATCAGCGCCAGCAACAGCACGCCGGATTGCCACAGGAAGATTGTGTCGGTGAACGGGATCGTCCCGGTGATCGCCAGGATCGACGGCGGCAGGCTTGCGGGGTTGGCCTGCAACTGCGCGGCCGACGACGACAGCCCCAACGCCCATACCGCGCCCAGACCCAAATAAGCGGCTGCGCCGGCTGCGCGGTAATCCATGCGCAAATCCGTACGACGCGCCAACGCACGCACCAGCAAACCGCCAAACACCAGGGACAAACCCCAGTTCAGCAGGGACGCGACCATGGAGATCAACGCTACCCAAGCCACCGCCGAACGGCCGTTCTTGGGGATACGCGCCAAGCGGTCAATCAGCTTCACCGCCGGCGGCGAACTGGCCACCACATAACCACCGATCACCACAAAAGCCATCTGCATGGTGAACGGGATCAGGCTCCAGAACCCATCACCAAAGGCCTTGGCAGCCTCGGTCGGCGCCGCGCCCATGCCCAGGGTCGCCACGGCAACAATGATCACGGCGAGGGCGGCAAACACCCAGGAGTCAGGGAACCAGCGTTCGGCGAAGTTGGAGCAGCGCAGGGCAAAACGGGCATAGCGGCTTTCTTCGATAGCATCGGCCACGAGTCATTCCTCTTATAGTTATTAGGGTTCAGGCAGTTTTCCGGCATGTTCCGCTACGCCCATTGATATGGGAATGCAGTTATCTTCATCGATCCATGAGGAAAACAAATATATCTGTCGTGATTGCCATCAATGGTCTCAGCTCATAACCTGCACGCCATTTTGTTTGTCTGCCGAGCCTCACCATGACTGCCACCTTTTCTCCACAGGCGCAGCGTTTTTCCCGCTCCGACTACAAAACCCTGGGCCTGGCCGCCCTGGGCGGTGCCCTGGAAATCTACGACTTCATCATCTTTGTATTCTTTGCGCTGACCCTCAGCCAACTGTTCTTTCCGCCGGAAATGCCCGAGTGGCTGCGCCTGCTGCAAAGCTTTGGCATCTTCGTCACCGGTTACCTGGCGCGTCCGTTGGGCGGCATCCTGATGGCGCACTTTGCCGATCACCTGGGGCGCAAGCGCGTGTTCAGCCTGAGCATCCTGATGATGGCCTTGCCCTGCCTGCTGATCGGGATCATGCCGACCTACGCGCAAATCGGCTATTTCGCCCCACTGATCCTGCTGGTGCTGCGCGTGTTGCAAGGCGCCGCCGTAGGTGGCGAAGTGCCCAGCGCCTGGACCTTCGTCGCTGAACACGCGCCGAGGAATCATCGCGGTTATGCGTTGGGTTTCCTACAGGCCGGGCTGACCTTCGGCTACCTGCTTGGCGCACTCACCGCCACGCTGCTGGCGCAAATCTTTACGCCTGCGGAGATCCTCGACTACGCCTGGCGCTTCCCCTTCCTGCTGGGCGGCGTGTTCGGCGTGATCGGCGTCTGGCTGCGCCGCTGGCTCAGCGAAACCCCGGTGTTCCTCGAAATGCAGGCCCGCCGCCAGGCCGCTGCCGAACTGCCATTGCGCACCGTATTGCGCGACCACCGCGCCGTGTTGCTACCGGCGATGATCCTCACCTGCGTACTCACCTCTGCCGTGGTGGTGCTCGTCGTCATCACCCCGACCATGATGCAAAAAACCTTCGGCATGAGCCCCAGCCATACCTTCGCCTTGAGCGCGTTGGGCATCGTGTTCCTGAACATCGGCTGCGTCCTCGCCGGCCTGTTGGTGGACCGCATCGGCGCCTGGCGCGCGGTGCTGGTCTACAGCCTGCTACTGCCAGTGGGCATTGCGATCCTGTATGCCAGCCTGATCAGCGGCGGTATCTGGCTCGGCGCAGCCTATGCCGTGGCGGGTTTGAGTTGCGGGGTGGTGGGCGCGGTGCCGTCGGTGATGGTCGGTCTGTTTCCGGCGCAGGTGCGGGTGTCGGGGATTTCGTTTACCTACAACATTGCGTATGCGCTGTGGGCGAGTACCACCCCGCTGTTGTTGATTGCGTTGATGCCGACCAGCCCGTGGATTTGCGTGGGCTATTGCCTGGTGATGGGGGCGGTGGGGGTGGTGAGTGTGGCGCTGTTTGGTAAGCGACATACACTGGGCACGGTTACAAATAGGGCCTAGGGGCCATCAATTGACGGGTAGGTTTCTCACTCCTATAGTCACGTCCACTTCTGATTAGCGACTTTTACTCAATGACTCAGACCGCCTTTATCAACCCGCAAATCCTGTCCTGGTCCCGCCAGCGGGCAGGGTTGTCTGAGGTACAAGTTGCTAAAGGCATGACGGTAAAGTTGGAAAGGGTTGCTGAGTGGGAGGGCGGCCACAGCCTGCCTACCTTCAACCAAGCGCAAAAATGGGCTGCCATTGTGCATGTCCCTTTTGGTTTTCTCTTTCTCAAAACGCCACCACAGGACCATCTTCCACTTCCAGACCTGCGTACTGTGGGTGGTGCGCTCCCTGACAAACCCAGCTTGAACTTGATGGACACCGTCAGGGACGTACTCCGCAAGCAAGACTGGTACTTGGAATACTTGCAGGATCACGAACGATCTCCGCTCCCGTTCGTAGGAAGTTTCAGTAGCCGCTCGCCCATAAAAGACGTTGTTGCAGATATCCGTCGCGTCCTCGGCGTGACGGATGCTTTTGCTCGCATGGGGCATGAGGACTACGTAAGGGCATTGGTGAGTGGCGCGGAGGACGCGGGTATTCTCGTGATGCGCAGCGGCGTTGCCTTGGGAAACACCCACCGCAAGCTCGATGTCAGCGAATTTCGAGGCTTTGCCATCAGCAACGCCATGGCCCCTGTGGTGTTCATCAACAGTGCAGATGCACCTGCAGCCCGGCTTTTCACATTAATGCATGAGCTGGCGCATATCTGGATTGGCAGCACGGGCGTGTCTGATGGCGGCAGTCCAGGTGCCCGTCAGGAAGAAGCGTTTTGCAATGCGGTGGCGGGAGAGTTTCTGGCTCCGGAGCTGGTTTTTCGAGCGCACTGGAGTTCGGAAGTGTACTGGGAAGAGAACCTGGCGCCCTTGACCGCGCTCTTTCACGTCAGTGCATTAGTGATAGCTCGTCGTGCCCGCGACCTCGGTTATATCAACAGTGACCAGTACGGCGCCTACTATCGCCGGATCTTGCAGGCCTATCGAGATAAAGAGGGCAGTGGAGGGGACTACTACCGCACCGCTGCTGTTAGAAACAGTACGCGCTTGAGCAAGGCGGTTTTGGCCGAAGCGCAGAGCGGCCGGATTCTGCTGCGTGATGCAGGAAAACTGCTCGGTGTGCAGCCTGCGAAGTTGAAGGCTTATGGGATGAAGCTATCGGCATGAAGCATTTATTGGATTCGAACACGCTGATCGAGGCCAAGAACCGTTATTACGGGATGACAATTTGCCCAGGCTATTGGGCATGGATACTTCAACAGCATCAAGCGCTGGAGATTGCCAGTATCGTGCAGGTCCGGGATGAGTTGGCTCGAGGCAATGATGATCTGACCCAGTGGGTGAAAGGCAACACGCACCTTTTCGAAGACGCTAACGATCAGCCGACTCAGGCGGCATTTGCAGATATCGTTGCAAAGATTGCTGAGCAAGTGCCTGTGATGAAGGCCGGAGCGCTTGAGGAGTTCCTTGAGGGCGCTGATCCTTGGTTGATTGCCAAAGCGATGACGACGGGCGCTGTAGTGGTTACCCATGAGGTCTATAACCTCGACATCAAACGCAAATTCACGATCCCCAATGTGTGTTCGCTGTTTGGTGTGCCTTACATGAACACCTTCGAGCTGCTCGGCAAGCTTGATGCACGCTTCGTTTTGCATCATTGAGCAAACGAGGGGAAGTGAACCTCCCCTCAAAGCTTCATCCTCAGGTCAGGAAGTGCCAAAGCAACAACGTACCCACCAACCCAACGACCGAAACAATCGTCTGCAACACCGACCACACCCAGATCGTCTGCTTCAACTGCAAACCAAAATACTCACGCACCATCCAAAAGCCGGCGTCGTTCACATGGCAAAAGAACACCGACCCCGCGCCAATCGCCAGCGCCACCAATGAACTTTGTGTTGCCGCCAGCCCCGCCATCATCGGCGCGAGGATCCCGGCGGTCGTGGTGGTGGCGACGGTGGCCGAGCCAGTGGCCTGGCGCAGGGCGACGGCGATCAGCCACGCCAGCAGCAGGTAGGGCATGTGCGCGCCTTCGGCGAATTTGCTGATGGTCTGGCTCACGCCTGCATCCAGCAGGGTTTGCTTGAGCCCGCCGCCGGCGCCGATGGTCAGCAGCAACACGGCGATGGGGGCGAGGGCTTTGCGCAATGTATTGCCGACCTCGGCACGTGGCATCCCGGCGGCCCAACCCAGGCAGATCACGGCAGCGATCACGGCCAGGCCGAGGGCGATCAGCGGCTCACCGAGGAACTTCAAGGTCAGTGCCACCGCACTTTCCGGCGGCATGGCGACCTTGGCCAAAGTGCTGCCGAGCATCAAAATCACCGGCAGCAAAATGATCAGCAACGACACAGCAAAACTCGGCTGGCGCGGTGCCTTGGGCGGTGCGCTGAACAGTGCGCCGATGTCGGCCGGTTCATCCACGTGCAGGCGCTTGGACAGCCAGTTGCCGTAGATCGGGCCGGCCAGTATCACTGCCGGCACCGCCAGGCAAAAGCCCAGCAACATGGTCAGGCCCAGGTCGGCGTGCAATGCGCCCACCGCAATCAATGGCCCAGGATGGGGTGGCATCAAGGCGTGCAGGGTGGTCATGCCGGCCAAGGCGGGAATCGCGATTTTCAGCAGGGGTTGGTTCGAGCGCTTGGCCATCACGAAGATGATCGGCACCATCATCACCAGGCCGACCTCGAAGAACAGCGGCAAGCCGATCACCATCGCCACCAGCGCCATTACCCACGGCAATGACTTGCCCTTGCCCAACCCGAGCAACGTCGTGGCGATGCGGTCGGCCGCGCCGGACTCGGCCATCAACGCACCGAGCATCGCGCCCAGAGCGATGATAATGCCGGCTTCACCGAGGATCGCTCCGGCACCCTTGCTGAAGGCCTTGGCGACTTCTTCCGGTGGCAGCCCGGCGCCGACACCGGCGATAAAGGTACCAATCAAAATCGACAGAAACGGCGGTAACTTGGTCGCGCTGATCAGCACGATGATGCTGGCGATGGCCAGCAGCACGCAAAACATGAGACGGGTGTCGTGAACCATCCACGCGGCAGTCGATAACTCCAAGAGGGGACTCCTTATCGAACAGGTTAGGGAAATTGTTTCTTTTTGTTTCCTGCTCGAAAAGCATACCTGATCCCGCACTGGCCAAGTGCCCGTGGGCTGTTTTGGTGCGATCAGCGGTCATCGGCGCTAATGCCCGTCGCAGAGCCATTGCTGTCGGATTTGTAATCTTCGCTCCACCGCCCTGATAAGTCGCGAACGCTACATTGCCCCCCGCTTGCACTTCATGGGCGTGGAACTCTCGTTATGCCAATTTCCGTTAGAAACCTTCTGGGCGCGGCGTTGCTGTGGGCGGCCGCCAGCGGTGCCCAGGCACAACTCCTCACCCTCGATTCCGCCTTGCAACGTGCATTGGCCAACAACCCCGACCTGGCCGCTGCGCAATGGGAAATCGACATTGCCCAGGGCGGTCGACAGCAAGCCGGGTTGATACCCAACCCGGTAGCCTCCTGGGATGCCGAGGACACGCGCCGCGATACCCGCACCACCGCGATTAAACTCAGCCAGACATTCGAACTGGGCGGTAAACGCGGTGCACGCATCGACGTGGCCGAACGCACCCAAGAGGCTGCCGCGCTAACCCTGGAGCAACGCCGCAACGGGCTGCGCGCCGAAGTGATCGACAGTTATTACGCAGCGCTGCGTGCGCAGGAGCGCCTCGATCTGGCACAACGCTCCCAGGCCTTGGCCGAGCGCGGTCTGGCCGTTGCCGATGGTCGTGTAAGTGCCGGCAAATCTTCACCCGTGGAAGCCACTCGAGCCCAAGTGCAGCTCTCGGAAATACGCCTGGAATTGAACCGTGCACAGATCGGCCTCACCGATGCCTATCGCCGCCTGGCCGCCAGCACCGGCAGCGCTACGCCGGACTTCCAGGCGGTCGCCCCGCACAGGCAGTCCACCCCAGCGCTGCCATCGGCGGCGCAACTATTGGAGCGCCTTGAGCAAACCGCCGAGCTGCGCCTGGCTGAACTGCAAATCCTGCAAAGCGAAGCCAGCGTCGGCCTGGAAAAAGCCCAGCGTATTCCCGATCTCGACGTGTCCATCGGCAGCCAATACGACGCCAGCGTGCGCGAGCGGGTGAACTTGGTGGGCGTGTCGATGCCGATCCCGCTGTTCAACCGCAACCAGGGCAACGTGTTTGCCGCCAGCCGTCGCGCCGACCAGGCCCGCGACCTGCGCAATGCCGCCGAACTGCGCCTGCGTACCGAAACCCGCCAAGCGCTGGACCTGTGGCAGACCGCCAATACCGAAGTGCTGGCGTTCAACCAGCAAATCCTGCCCGCCGCGCAAAACGCAGTGGACAGCGCCACCCGTGGCTTCGAGATGGGCAAGTTCAACTTCCTCGACGTGCTCGACGCCCAGCGCACCTTGATCGCTGCGCGCACCCAATACCTCGCGGCGACCGCCCAGGCCACCGACGCCTGGGTGCGCATCGAACGGATCTACGGCGACCTCGCCCGGTTTTGATTTCTCCAGGAGTGACCCATGAACAAACGACACGGCGTGGCGCTTGCCGTCGCCCTGAGCCTGATGCTGTCCGGTTTTGCAAAGGCCGAGGAAGAAGAAGGCGAACTCGAACTTACTGAACAGCAGATCCAGGCCGCCGGTATTCAACTGGCCCAGGCTCAATCGCGCACGCTCAGCACACTGCTCACGCTACCCGGAGAAGTGCGCTTCGACGAAGACCGCACCTCGCACATCGTGCCCCGCGCAGCCGGTGTGGTGGAGTCGGTGCAGGTCAACCTCGGTCAAGCGGTGAAGAAAGGCGAGCTATTGGCCGTGATCGCCAGCCAGCAGATTTCCGACCAGCGCAGCGAGTTGGCCGCCAGCGAGCGCCGGGTCGAGCTGGCGCGCACCACCTTCCAGCGCGAGCGACAGTTGTGGCAGGACAAGATCTCCGCCGAGCAGGATTACCTGCTGGCGCGCCAAACCCTGCAAGAAGCTGAAATCGCCTTGAACAACGCACGTCAGAAGATGAGCGCCCTTAGCGGTAGCGCTGTGTTGATTGGCGGCAATCGCTACGAACTGCGTGCGCCATTCGCCGGTGTGGTGGTGGAAAAACACCTCGGTGTCGGAGAAGTGGTCAGCGAAACCAGCAACGCGTTCACCCTCTCGGACCTGTCCCAGGTGTGGGTGACCTTTGGTGTGTTTCCCAAGGACCTGAACAAGGTGCGCGTCGGCAAACCGGTGAAAGTCAGTTCCACCGAAATGGGCACCGAAGTGAATGGCCGCGTGGCCTACATCGGCAACCTGTTGGGTGAGCAAACGCGTACCGCCACGGTGCGCGTGACGGTGCCCAACCCCGACGATGCCTGGCGCCCCGGCTTGTTTGTCAGCGTGCAATTGGCCACGGACACCTACCAGGCCAAGGTCACCGTGCCCCAGGCCGCGATCCAGACCGTCGAGGACAAGCCCTCGGTGTTCGAGCGCACCGAACACGGTTTTGTCACGCGCCACCTCGAACTGGGCGCGAGCGAAGACGGCTACGTCGAAGTGCGCCAGGGCCTCGACGCCGGCGCGCAGGTGGCCACGGTTGGCAGCTTCATCCTCAAGTCCGAACTGGGCAAAGGCTCGGCCGAGCACGCCCATTGATCCTGCGAGTGATTCCCCATGTTTGAGCGCCTTATCCAATTCGCCATCGAGCAGCGCATCGTCGTGCTGCTGGCGGTGCTGTTGATGGCCGGCATCGGCATCGCCAGCTATCAGAAGTTGCCCATCGACGCGGTGCCTGACATCACCAATGTGCAGGTGCAGATCAACTCGGCGGCGGCGGGGTTTTCGCCGCTGGAAACCGAGCAGCGTATTACCTTTCCCATTGAAACCGCGATGGCCGGGTTGCCGGGATTGCAGCAGACTCGGTCGTTGTCGCGCTCCGGTTTGTCCCAGGTGACGGTGATTTTCAAGGACGGCACCGACCTGTTCTTCGCCCGTCAACTGGTCAACGAGCGCCTGCAAGTTGCCCGCGAGCAATTGCCCGTCGGTATCGAAACCGCGATGGGGCCGATCTCCACTGGCCTGGGGGAAATTTTCCTGTGGACCGTCGAGGCCGAGGACGGCGCGCTCAAGGACGATGGCACGTCCTACACGCCGACCGATCTGCGGGTGATCCAGGACTGGATCATCAAGCCGCAACTGCGTAACGTGCCCGGCGTGGCCGAAATCAACACCATCGGTGGCTTCGCCAAGGAATACCAGATTGCCCCCGACCCCAAGCGGCTGGCGGCCTACAAGCTGACCTTGAATGATCTGGTCACCGCGCTTGAGCGCAACAACGCCAACGTCGGCGCCGGGTATATCGAGCGCAGCGGCGAACAGTTGCTGATCCGCGCGCCGGGCCAGGTGGCGTCTATCGACGACATCGCCAATATCGTCATCACCAGTTCGGACGGCACGCCGATTCGCGTGCGCAACGTGGCACAGGTCGAGATCGGCCGCGAGCTGCGTACCGGCGCCGCCACCGAAAATGGCCGCGAGGTGGTGCTGGGCACCGTGTTCATGTTGATTGGCGAAAACAGCCGCAGCGTGTCCCAGGCCGTGGCGAAAAAACTTGAAGAAATCAACCGTTCATTACCCGAGGGTGTGGTGGCGGTCACGGTGTATGACCGCACCGACCTGGTGGAAAAAGCCATCGCCACCGTGAAGAAAAACCTCTTCGAAGGCGCACTGCTGGTGGTCGCGGTGTTGTTCCTGTTCCTCGGCAATATCCGCGCTGCGTTGATCACGGCGATGGTGATTCCGCTGGCGATGCTGTTCACCTTTACCGGCATGTTCACCAACAAGGTCAGCGCCAACCTGATGAGCCTCGGCGCGTTGGACTTCGGCATTATCGTCGACGGTGCGGTGGTGATCGTCGAAAACGCCATTCGGCGCCTGGCCCATGCGCAACAGCGTCATGGCCGATTGTTGACCCGCAGCGAGCGCCTGCACGAAGTGTTCTCGGCGGCCAAGGAAGCGCGGCGGGCGCTGATCTTCGGGCAACTGATCATCATGGTGGTGTACCTGCCGATCTTTGCCCTCACTGGGGTGGCTGGAAAGATGTTCCACCCGATGGCGTTTACCGTGGTCATCGCCTTGCTCGGTGCGATGATCCTGTCGGTCACCTTTGTGCCGGCAGCGATTGCGCTGTTCGTCACCGGCAAGGTCAAGGAGGAAGACAATGCAGTGATGCGCACGGCGCGTCGGGCCTACGCACCGGTGCTGGATTGGGTGATGGCGCGCCGACCGCTGGTGTTTGGTTTGGCGGTGTTGACCATCGCCGCCTCGGGGTTGGTCGCCAGCCGCATGGGCAGTGAATTTATCCCCAGCCTCAGTGAAGGCGACTTCGCCCAGCAGGCCCTTCGGGTGCCCGGCACCAGCCTGACGCAGTCGGTGCAGATGCAGCAGCAATTGGAAAAAAACCTGATGGCCCAAGTGCCGGAAATCCAGCGAGTGTTCGCCCGTACCGGCACAGCGGAAATTGCCTCCGACCCCATGCCGCCGAATATTTCCGACAGCTACGTGATGCTCAAGCCGAAGGACCAATGGCCCGATCCCAACAAATCCCGTGAGACGCTGATCGCCGATATCCAGCGTGCCAGTGCGCTTGTGCCGGGCAGTGCGTACGAACTGTCGCAACCGATCCAGCTGCGCTTCAACGAGTTGATTTCCGGGGTGCGCAGCGATGTGGCGGTGAAGGTGTTTGGCGATGATATGGCGGTGCTCAACAAGACCGCCGCCGAGATCGCCGAGACCTTGCAAAAACTCAACGGTGCCTCGGAAGTGAAGGTCGAACAGACCTCCGGCCTGCCGGTGCTGACCATCAATATCGACCGTGACAAGGCCGCACGTTTTGGCCTGAATGTGGGCGATGTGCAGGACACCATTGCCGTTGCCGTAGGTGGGAGGCAGGCCGGTACGCTGTACGAAGGCGACCGGCGTTTCGATATGGTCGTGCGTTTGTCCGACGCGTTGCGTACCGATATCGACGGGTTGTCGCGCCTGTTGATTCCGGTGCCCGGTAATGCGTCTGGCCAGTTGGGCTTTATCGCCTTGTCGCAAGTGGCCAGCCTCGACCTGGTGCTCGGCCCGAACCAGATCAGCCGTGAAAACGGCAAGCGCCTGGTGATCGTCAGCGCCAACGTGCGTGGACGTGATATCGGCTCGTTCGTGGACGAGGCCGAGGCGGCGATCATTGCGCAAGTGAAGGTGCCGGCCGGTTACTGGACCACCTGGGGCGGCCAGTTCGAACAGTTAAAAGAAGCCTCCGAACGCTTGCGCATCGTGGTGCCGGTGGCCTTGCTGTTGGTGTTCGGGTTGTTATTCATGATGTTCAACAACCTCAAGGATGGGCTGTTGGTATTCACCGGGATTCCGTTCGCGTTGACCGGTGGGATCATGGCGCTGTGGTTGCGGGATATCCCGCTGTCGATCTCGGCGGGGGTGGGCTTTATTGCGTTGTCCGGCGTGGCGGTGCTCAACGGGCTGGTGATGATTGCGTTTATCCGCAACCTGCGTGAAGAGGGCCGTTCGTTAGTGGCAGCGATCAACGAAGGCGCACTGACCCGCTTGCGCCCGGTGTTGATGACGGCGCTGGTAGCCTCCCTCGGGTTTATCCCCATGGCGCTCGCCACCGGCACCGGCGCCGAAGTGCAACGGCCACTGGCGACGGTGGTGATCGGCGGGATTATTTCCTCGACGTTGCTGACCTTGCTGGTGCTGCCGGCGCTGTATCAGTGGGCACATCGCCAGGAAGAATGAAAATATCCTGTGGCGAGGGAGCTTGCTGTGGCGAGGGAGCTTGCTCCCGTTCGACAGCGCAGCTTGAGTCGGCTCTTTGGGTGCGCTGCGCACTCCAGCGGGAGCAAGCTCCCTCGCCACAGGTCCAGTGCTCGCCCTTAATGGGGAAACACCAGCCGAAACAACGTGAACCCACCAGGCAGGCTGCGGACCTCGGCCTGTCCCAAATGCAAGGTCATGATCGACTGCACAATGGCCAGCCCCAGGCCCGTACCCCCTTCGGTGCGGGCGCGGCTGCTGTCGACACGGTAGAAACGCTCGAACAGATGCGGCAAGTGCTGCGCTTCGATGCCTGCGCCAGGGTTGCTCACCGAGAGCGACGCGTGGTTGTCGTAGGTTTCCACCAACAGCGAAATATGCGCGCCCTGCGGGCTGTGGCGGATGGCGTTGGACAGCAGGTTGGAGAGGGCGCGCTGGATCATCAGGCGGTCGCCTTGAACCTGTGCCTCGCCGCTCAAGGTCAGGCTCAATTGCTTGTCTTCGGCACTCAGGGCGAACAGCTCCATCACCCGCTGGGCTTCGTCCGCCAGCGACACGGCGGTGAACGAAGCCCGCGCCGCCGGGTGGCTGACCTGGGCCAGAAACAGCATGTCGGAAACGATGCGTGCCAGGCGCTCCAGCTCTTCGGTGTTGGACTCCAGCACGGCCTTGTATTCATCCGGCGGGCGCGGGCGCGACAACGTCACCTGGGCCTTGCCCATCAGGTTGGTCAACGGTGCGCGCAGTTCGTGGGCGAGGTCGTCGGAGAATTGCGAGAGCTGCTGCACCCCCGCGTCCAGGCGCTTGAGCATCACGTTGAAGCCCCGCGCCAGTTCGCCCAGTTCGAAGGGTAGATTGTCGACGGCCAAACGGTGGGTCAGGTCTTGAGTGGTGACTCTGGCCGCCACCTGGCTGAACTGCTTCAACGGCGCCAATCCGCGCTGCACCAGCCACCACGCGCCCATGCCGATCAGGATTAGCAGCATCGGCAAGGCAATCACCGTGGCCCGCAGGTAGGCGCTGAGCAACGCTTGATCGTCCATGCGGTCCAGGGACAGCAACACCCGCACACGTTCACCGCTGGCCAGGCGCATCAGGCTGGACGCGCTGAGCACCTGGTTGCCGTCACTGTCTTCCCAGTTGAGGTAACCCAGGGTTTCCCGGTGGGCATAGTCGGTGAGCAAGGGCTCCTGGGGTTTGGCGCCGACACTGAGCAGCACACGGTTATCGGGGGCGGTGGCGACGATGGTCAGGTAGAAGTTGTCATGGCCCATCACCAGATCCATCAGTGAATGCGGGCGCGCGCGAATGGCGCGGGCGTCAAGGCCCTGTGACAGGCTGTGCTGGATCTGTTCCATCTTGCTTTCCAGGCCCTTGCGCGCGAGCTTTTCCAGCTCAAAGGTCAGCGCCAGGTAGGCCAGGGTTGCCAGCAACACCACCAGCCCCGCGCCCATCAGGCTGACGGTCAGCCCCAGGCGCATCGACAAACTGCTGGTCTTCATGGACGTGCCTCCAGCACGTAGCCCACGCCGCGAATGGTGTGGATCAACTTGATCTCGCTCTGGTCATCCACCTTGGCCCGCAGGCGGCTGATGGAGACTTCCACCACATTGGTGTCACAGTCGAAATTCATGTCCCACACCAGGGAGATGATTTGCGTGCGGGTCATCACCTCACCGGTCTGGCGCATCAACACCTGGAGCAGGGCGAATTCCTTGGTGGTCAGGTCGATACGCCGGCTGCCGCGATAGGCGCGATGGCGACGCGGGTCCAGCTCCAGATCCGACACCCGGAACACCTCCGGCTGCGGGATATGCTCACTGCGCCGCAACAGGGTGCGTACCCGCGCGAGCAGTTCGGGAAACTCGAACGGCTTGACCAGGTAATCATCGGCGCCCATGTCCAGGCCCTTGATCTTGTCATCCAGCCGGCCCCGTGCAGTGAGCATCATCACCCGTTGGGTGCCGCTGCGGCGCAGGTTTTCCAGCACTTGCCAGCCATCCTGGCCGGGCAGGTTCACATCGAGGATCACCAGCTCGTAGGCCTGTTGCGTGGCCAGGTGCAAACCGTCGATGCCGTTGCCGGCGCAGTCGACCACATAGCCGCTTTCACTGAGGCCTTGTTGCAAATAGGCGGCGGTTTTTTGCTCGTCCTCAACCACTAGGATACGCATGGGATTTACCTTCAAAAGGAGCAGAAAGAGGCATGGCCTCATAAAGAATTGGAATCGGCTGTAGGAAAACTCTGGGCCTTGAAGTCACTTCAGGGTCAAGCCAGGTCATGGGGGTGCGACGTTTCGTCGCTCAAGCGGGGGCGCAAAAAAACGCCCCGGACGGGGCGCTGAAAAATCCATCTCTGTTCCAAAGGAGCTGCACAAAAACACCAGAGATGAGGTGTACGGTGGGCAGTGTATAAACCGCAACGTAACGCCAACGTGAGGGCAACCTTACAGTTCTGACAGGTGCAGGCCGCTACCTAACGAATAAGTAATCTGCCGGTGAACATTGCGTCAGGGTTGGCTGGTTAACCTCGGCACTGAACTTTCAGTCGAGGAACCTGTGATGAACTTTTACAAACTGACCCTGGGTGTATTAACGGCCTGCTTGTCATTCGGTGCATTGGCCGAGGGCGGCGGGGACCGGACGTTTGCCCTGATGATGGAGCGCAATCAGCAGGCCATGGCGACCTATGCCGCCAGGAATGGAAAGCCTGCGCCTGTGGTCCAGGCCTACCGCTACGGCATGAAGCTGGACATCGCCAAGGTGGTCAACGTGACGCCACCGATCCCGGCGTGTAAGCCAGTGCCGTCGCGCATGACTTACGAAGACTCCAGCGGCAAGCTCAATACCCTGGAATACCAGGTGATGGGGGTATGCCGAAACAACGGCGGTTAATGGATCCAAAAAAAGAGTGGGGCACTGGGTCAAAACGCTCTTCAGAAAACCTTCGCAGGGCCGATGCAGGTCAGATCCTTCTCTCCATTTGACCCTCGGTGCCCAATGTTCAACACCCGTTTGAAGCAGGAGCTGTCGGCTCTTCGCGAAGAATTGTCCAGCTTGCAACAGGTCAAGGAGAGCCTGGAAAGCGAAATGCTGTGCCTGACGCTGGATGCCGAAGGCCGGGTGGAATGGGCCAATGCCAATTTCTTGCAGGAGTTGGCCTACCAGAGCCCGCAGTTATTGGGGCGCCATATTGATGACCTAACGCCTGCCCACGTACGCAAGGATGAGTTCCAGCAGCGCTTCAAGAATGCCTTGGTGCGCGGTGAACATTTCGCCGGCACTGTGCGCCTGATGCGCGGCAACGGCCAGGAAGCCTGGCTGCGCTCCATCGTGCAACCGGTGCGCAGTTCCGATGGGCGCATCAAGCATTTCTCGATTTACTCCAGCGACCTCACCCGCACCATCGAGGCATCGCGCGAGCATGAAAACCTGATCACGGCGCTGGTGCGTTCCACGGCGGTGATCGAGTTCGACCTGGGTGGGCATGTGCTCACGGCGAACGAGCGTTTTCTCGCCGGTATGGGCTACAGCCTGGCGCAGATCCAGGGTAAACATCACCGGATGTTCTGCGAACCGCAGGAGTACAACAGCGCCGAGTACGAGCACTTCTGGAAGCGCCTGAACAAAGGTGAATTCGTGGCGGCGCGTTTCAAGCGCGTCGACGCCCGTGGCCGTGTGGTGTGGCTGGAGGCGACCTACAACCCGGTCATGGACGCCACGGATCGCCTGTACAAAGTGGTCAAGTTCGCCACGGTGATCACCGACCAGGTCAACCAGGAACAGGCCGTTGCCGAAGCGGCCAACATCGCCTACAGCACCTCGCTGCAAACCGACAGCTGCGCCCAGCGCGGCACCACGGTGGTGACCCAGGCGGTGGATGTGATGCGCGACCTGGCCAAGCACATGCAACAGGCGGGCGAGGGCATCGAGGCGCTGAACGACCAATCCCAGGTGATCGGCAGCATCGTCAAAACCATCAGCGGCATCGCCGAGCAGACCAACTTGCTGGCGCTCAACGCGGCCATCGAAGCGGCCCGTGCTGGCGAGCAGGGCAGGGGTTTTGCCGTGGTGGCCGATGAAGTTCGCCAACTGGCCTCGCGCACCAGCAAGGCCACCGAGGAAATTGTCGGCGTGGTGCGCCAGAACCAGGACATGGCCCGCGATGCGGTCACCCTGATGACCGACGGTCGACTGCAAGCCGAGCAAGGCCTGGCCCTGGCGGCGGAGGCGGGAACGGTGATCGTGGAGATCCAGGACGGCGCGCAAAAAGTCGTCAGTGCCGTTGGCCAGTTCGCCAATCAACTGTCGAGCTGAGCGTAGGGCTCAGGTATCGTAGGTTTTTTCTCGCTTGAAGAGCTGACTGTCCATGAGCCCTAACCATCGTCGCCCCGTTCCGCTGTCCAAGGCTTACCGTTTGCTCAACCACGGCCCGACCGTGCTGGTAAGCGCCGCGCACGATGGCCGACGCAATATCATGGCCGCCGCCTGGGCTATGCCGCTGGACTTTGAACCGCCCAAAGTCGCGGTGGTGCTGGACAAGTCCACCTGGACCCGCCAACTGCTGGAAGGCGCCGGCACCTTCGTGCTGCAAGTGCCGTGCGTGGCCCAGGCCGACCTGGTGCAAACAGTCGGTAACACCAGTGGCGCCGAGACGGACAAATTCGCCACCTACGGCCTGCACACCTTCGCCGGCGAGCACACCGAAGCACCGTTGCTGGAAGGTTGCGTGGCCTGGCTCGAATGCCGCCTGCTGCCCGAGCCCCACAATCAGGACACCTACGACCTGTTCCTTGGCGAAGTGGTTGCGGCCTATGCCGACGAGCGCGTGTTCAGCGAAGGGCATTGGCACTTCGAAGGGCACGACCCATTGCGCACCTTGCACCACATTGCGGGCGGCAACTTCCTGAGCATCGGCGAGCCGATTACCGGGCGTCAGTTGTAAGCCTTGCCAGCGCTTAAGCCAGCGGCCCCGATGCTGAAAGCACCATGAATCTAAATGTGGGAGGGGGCTTGCCCCCGATGGCGGTGGGTCAGCTACATGTTTATTGGCTGACATTCTGCTATCGGGGGCAAGTCGAATCGTCGCACCGCCCCTCCCACATTGGATTGCATTGTCAAATTGAGACCTTAGCGCCCGAGCATCTTCACCCACCGCGACGGCGGCATGCCGTAGGTGCTGCGAAACTGCCGGGTCATATGGCTCTGGTCGGTGAAACCGGCGGTCATTGCCGCATCCACCAACGAGACGCC
Source organism: Pseudomonas nabeulensis (assembly GCF_004682045.1). Lineage (GTDB taxonomy): Bacteria > Pseudomonadota > Gammaproteobacteria > Pseudomonadales > Pseudomonadaceae > Aquipseudomonas > Aquipseudomonas nabeulensis. The sequence goes on along the minus strand of NZ_QUZT01000007.1, from coordinate 102,455 downwards.
CTGGGCCAGCAGGCTGCGCACCAGGTCCAGCCGGCGCATGGTCAAGTAGCGGTAGGGGCTGGTGCCGAACAACAAGCGAAAATCCCGCGACAACGCCCAGCGGTCACGACCGGCATGGTCGGCCATTTCATCCAGAGTGATGCTGCGGCCCAGGGCGCTGTGGATAAACTCCCGCGCACGTTCGGCAGCAACATAATCGAAGCTCTTACGGGTGGTGATCACCCCAGAGGCTTCGCTCAGGGCCTGTGCCACGTCATACAGTGCATCTTGCTCCAGCAGTGGATCTATCGGGCAATCCAGGCCCTGCAGCAATACTTCGCTGGCGCGAAACAGGCGCGGGTCGTTGGTATGCCCATTGGGAATAAACGGCAACGGCTTGCCACCGAGGATCTGCTGGATCAGCGCCGGTTCCACATAGATCATGCGATACCGGAAGCCTTCCACACTGCTGGCGCGGCCGTCATGGGTCTCGTCGGGGTGAATCACCATGGTCGTGCCGGGCAGGCTGTGGGTCATGCAGCCGCGATAATGAAAACTCTGCACGCCGAACAACGTACGGCCAATGGCGTAGGTGTCATGGCGATGGGGGTCGAACGCGAAGCCGGCAAAGTACGCCTCAATGCGGTCCATGCCGCTGGCGTGCGGGGCGCGGTGCATCCAATCGAGTGTCGAGGTGGGATGGCCCATGGTGGCTTGTCACAAATTGAGATGGAAATACGTTAACCCAGTCTGAAGGGGGTTGTCTGTGGCGGTCTTGAACGATTGTGCGTCTTTGGCTGTGCGTGATGCGCTGAGATAAATGGGGTTTTATAATGTTTTGCAATGATTAATTATTGTTTTACGATAATTTAATGGCTATTTTGCTTCGACTTTCAATAAGTGAGGCCATTGCATGAATACCCAACGTCTTGCCCTGTACAGCCAGCGCATGTCGATTGTCACGTTGTCACTGATCATCGCCATGCTATTGCTTAACGCTGCTGTCTGGTTGTTCCCGGTGTTGAGTTCTTCTTCCGACGGGCTTGGGTTCGGATTTGCCTTGAGTGACCGTCAAATCGAGGGCAGAGCCGAACAGGTTGCCTTGTTCCCCTGGTGGCAGACGTTGGGCAGCATCGTGCTTTCCAGCATTCCCTTGGTCGCGTTGGCGAATGGCTTGAATCACTTGCGGCGATTGTTTCAGAGCTATGCCCGGGGAGAGTATTTTTCCAGTGCGGCGGCGCTGCATCTGGGGAAGGTGGGACGCGCGGTTGTCCTATGGGTCTTACTGGATTTTTTATGTGAGCCTTTGCTGAGTGTGTGGGTCACAATGAACGCGCCGGCCGGCGAGCGAATGATCTCCTTGAGTGTTACCGCGCCCAGCTTCGTCGCTCTTTTTCTCGCTGCCTGTATTTCGGTGATAGCGCGTATTTTGAGGCAGGCCAGCGAAGTGGACTCTGAAAACCGTACTTTTGTTTGAGACTGACATGCCCATTGTGATTGAACTAGACGTCATGCTTGCCCGGCGCAAGGTGAAGTCGAAGGATTTGGCGGCTGCCATCGGGATTACCGAACAGAACCTGTCATTGCTTAAACAAGGTAAGGTCAAGGGCATACGGCTTGGCACCCTGGATGCGATCTGCGTCTACCTCGAGTGCCAACCCGGCGATCTTCTGGTACACGTACCGGCGCCAGAAACCGAGCGCTAACGGCTTATAAACCTGATCACAAGGGACTATCGATGCTGCTCTCCAACTGGCCATACGCTGCACCATTGCTGTCACTGGCGTTACTTTGGACAGTCGCGGTGGTGACGCCCGGTCCCAACTTCTTCAACACCGCGCAACTGGCCGCCAGTTGCTCGCGTCGCCATGGCGTAGTGGCGTCGGCTGGCGTGGCCACTGGCACGATCCTGTGGGGGCTGGCGGGTGGCCTGGGCATCAAGTCGCTGTTTACCGCCGCGCCGATGCTGTACCTGGCGTTCAAGATCATCGGTGGCTGCTACCTGATCTACCTCGGGCTGAAACTGTTCAAGCGCTCGGCGCCGGCCATGGGCCAGAACCTGCTGCCGGACGAGCCCCGGCGCTCACTGTTTTCCGCGTGGCGCCTGAGATTGCTGGGCAACCTGTCCAACCCCAAGGCCGCGCTGTTCGTCGCCACTATCTTTGCCTCAACCATGCCGCCTTCGCCGTCGCCGATGCTGCTGACCCTGGCGGTGCTTACCATGGCTACCTTGTCGTTCAGTTGGTACTCCAGCGTGGCCTTGGTGTTTTCCAGTGAGCGCATGGCCAGCCTCTACAGCCGTTCGCGCAAGTGGCTCGACCGTTTTGCCGGCGGTTGCTACGTGCTGTTCGGCGCACATCTGGTAGCAAATCGCTGACGGCCCGTGGTAAGAAGCCTTACTTTCAACCGTGAGGCAGGGTCATGAGCAAGGTGCGCGTAGGGATTATTTTTGGTGGCCGTTCGGCGGAGCACGAAGTCTCGTTGCAATCGGCGCGCAATATCGTTGATGCGCTGGACCGCACGCGCTTCGAGCCGGTGTTGATCGGCATCGACAAGGCTGGCCACTGGCACCTCAACGACACCTCGAACTTCCTGATCAACCAGGAAAACCCGGCCCTGATCGCGCTCAACCAATCCAACCGCGAATTGGCGGTCGTACCCGGCAAGGCCAACCAGCAAGTGGTGGAAACCGCTGGCAGCGGCCTGTTGGAACACATCGACGTGATCTTCCCCATCGTCCACGGCACCCTCGGCGAAGACGGTTGCCTGCAAGGTCTGCTGCGCATGGCCGACTTGCCTTTCGTCGGCTCCGACGTACTCGGCTCGGCAGTGTGCATGGACAAGGACATCAGCAAGCGCCTGCTGCGCGATGTGGGGATTGCCGTCACGCCGTTTATCACCCTGACTCGCCGCAATGCTGCGCGTACGTCCTTTGATGCGGCGGTGAACACCCTCGGCTTGCCGATGTTTGTCAAACCGGCGAACCAGGGGTCGTCGGTGGGGGTGAGCAAAGTCGCCAATGAAAGCGAGTACCACGCTGCCGTCGAACTGGCCTTGGGCTTCGATGAAAAAGTGCTGGTGGAGTCGGCTGTCCAGGGCCGTGAAATCGAATGCGCCGTATTGGGCAACGACAACCCTATCGCCAGCGGCTGTGGCGAGATCGTGGTGAGCAGTGGCTTTTATTCTTACGACAGCAAGTACATCGACGGCGAGGCGGCGCAGGTGGTGGTACCCGCTGACATCAGCACCGAGGCCAGCGAGCGAATCCGGCACCTGGCCATCGAAGCGTTTGAAGTGCTGGGCTGCGCCGGCCTGGCGCGGGTCGACGTGTTCCTCACCGAGGATGGCGAAGTACTGATCAACGAGATCAACTCGCTCCCTGGCTTCACCCGCATCAGCATGTACCCCAAGCTGTGGCAGGCGGCAGGGATGAGCTACAGCGAACTGGTCAGCCGCTTGATCGAGCTGGCGCTGGAGCGGCATGCGGGGCGCAAGGGGTTGAAGATCAGTCGCTGAGCGTTCCGGGTTTTCGCTGGAACGTTGTGGCGAGGGAGCTTGCTCCCGCTGGGGCGCGAAGCGCCCCCAGTTGGTTTGGCACGTTCTGTCAGGGAAACTTCGCTGGCCGCTTTGGGGCTGCTGCGCAGCCCAACGGGAGCAAGCTCCCTCGCCACCGATACGGGGTGTTCGGTCAGGGTTTTCGAACAATCCACGAATAGATCAACGTCTTCGCTTCCTGAGGGTTATGCGTCCTGCGACGATAGCTGGAAAACGCCGGTGAGGTGCAGTAGGTACACACCTCGCTTACCTCAATCTGCTCACGGCAAACCCCGGCCGCTTGTAGCAGGCTCACCCCGTACGCACTCAAGTCAAACCATGCACTTCCCGCTTGCCGTGCATGGGGTGGTGCGATCTGCGGCGTCAGCAATGGCGCGGGTTGAACGACGTTCCAAAGATGTCTCTGCTCTGCCGGGAACTGCGTGATGAACGCTTCGCTCACCTCATAACAGCACGGCTTGATCGATGGCCCAATGGCCACTCGCAACTGGTCGACGGCAATCCCGGCGTCGGCAAAACGTTGCACGGTATTGGCAATGATCCCGCCTTGCAGTCCCTTCCAACCGCCATGCACCGCAGCGACTTTCTCAGCGTTTTCTGCGGCGATAAGAATCGGCAAGCAGTCTGCGGTGATCACCGCAATCGGTTGATGTTCACCGCTGAACACGCCGTCGGCCGGAACCGTATTGCTCTCCAGGCCGGCCTGCCAGTCAATCACCGATGCGCTGTGCACTTGCTTGGCGATGAACACGTCAGCCGGGCACTGTGGATCATCAATCGTACAAAAACCATGTTCGACGCCGGCAATGGCACCGAGGTTGTCTGCGTGCTGCACAGGGATTCTCCGTTGATCAGGGGGTTAGTCGCCGACGGCTTCGCCTTCGCGCCGAGGGTCTGCGCCGCCGTTCAGCGACACCTTGCCGTGGGTATCGCGGGTACGCACGATGGCCTGGATGCCGCTGGTCATATCGATCTCGCTCAACGCGTGCCCCTTGTCCTTGAGGGCTTGTTTCAACGCCGGGCTGAACAAGCCTTTTTCCAGTTCGGTCGCACCATTGCGGCTCCCGAAGTTGGGCAGGCTGATGGCCGCTTGCGGGTCGAGGTTCCAGTCGAGCATCGCCACCAGGGACTTGCTCACATACTCGATGATCTGTGAACCGCCGGGCGAACCCACCGTGGCCAACAGTTCACCGCTGTTGCGGTCGAACACCAGCGTCGGCGCCATGGCCGAGCGCGGGCGTTTGCCGGGTTCGACGCGGTTGGCTACCGGCTGGCCGTTTTCCTCGGGGATAAACGAAAAGTCGGTCATTTGGTTGTTGAGCAAAAAGCCCTCGACCATCAGGTGGGAACCGAACGCTGCCTCCACCGTGGTGGTCATCGACACCGCGCCGCCCTGGTCATCCACCGCCACCACTTGGGAGGTGGAGATGCGCAGGGGCGAGCGGTCCGGCGCATACGCCACCTGGATGCCCGCAGGCGTGCCCGGTTTGGCAACGCCCATGCTGCGCTCGCCGATCGAGGCCGCACGTTTGGCCAGGTAGTCTGGCGCGACAAGACCGGCGACTGGCACCAGCACGAAGTCGGCATCGGCGACATACAGTCCGCGATCGGCAAAGGCCAGGCGGCCAGCTTCGGCGAGCAGGTGCACGGCTTCGGGATTGGGTTCAAGACCGGCAGGCGAGGGGCTTTTCACCGGCTTCATGGGCGCAATGGCCAGGCGCGGGTCGCGGGCTTCCAGCGCTTGCAATGTGCCCAGGATCTGCGCAACGGCAATGCCACCCGACGACGGTGGCGGCATGCCGCACACCTTCCATTGTTTGTAGTCGGTGCACAGCGGCGCGCGCTCCTTGGCAGCGTAGCCCTTGAGGTCGGCTTGGGACAGGCTGCCCGGATTGCGATGGGCCTGGACTTTCCGTGCGATCTCATCGGCAATCGGCCCGTGATACAGCGCATCCGGCCCTTCCTGGGCGATGCGTTTGAACACGGCGGCCAGCGCCGGGTTTTTCAACAGGGTGCCGGTGGCCTTGGGAGTGCCATCGACATTCAAGAAATACGCCGCCATATCGGGCGACTGCGGGATATAACGGTCGGCAGCGATCAGCGCATGCAGGCGCGGGGAAATCGCGAAGCCTTGTTCCGATAAACGAATCGCCGGTTCAAATAACTTGGCCCATTGCAGGTGCCCGGTTTTCTTGTGCGCCATTTCCAGCGCGCGTAAAACCCCTGGTGTACCGACTGAACGTCCGCCGATCTGCGCTTCGGGAAAGGCCATCGGCGTGCCGTCGCCCCTGAGGAACAACCGTTGCGTTGCCCCCGCTGGCGCTGTTTCGCGACCGTCATAGGCGTGCACGTTTTGCCCATCCCACAGCATGATGAACGCGCCGCCGCCAATACCCGACGATTGCGGCTCCACCAGGGTCAACACCGCCTGCATCGCAATCGCCGCATCAATCGCCGAACCGCCCTGGCGCAACATCTCCCGCCCGGCCTCGGCCGCCAGCGGGTTAGCGGCGGCGGCCATATGACGCTCGGCGTGGCGTGTGCTGAGGTCGGTGCGATAGCCCGAGCCCAGTTCCGGTGCCGGGGGTTGTTCGTTGACCGGGGTATGACAGGCAACCAGGCTAAGGGCTACCGCAATCACCGACCATGGCCGGCGGGAAATTGAAAGCACGCGCTGAACTCCGTTCATTTTGAGAATGATCTGTTGTCCTTGGGCCGTTCTTTTTACAGGTAAATCGTGCCTTGCAGATAGAGCACGGCATGCCCGGAGATGATCACGCGGTCGCCCTTGAGCTCGCAACGCAGTTGGCCACGGCGCTGGCCGCCTTGCTCGGCGGTCAACAGCGACTTGCCCAGGCGCGCAGCCCAGAACGGTGCCAGCGACGTATGGGCCGAGCCGGTGACCGGGTCTTCATTGACGCCCACGTTCGGGCCGAACCAGCGGGAAACAAAGTCGAACCGCGTGCTGTTGGCGGTCACGGCGATGCCGCGTTTGGGCAGGCCCTTGAGCCGGGCGAAGTCGGGTTTCAATGCGGCGATTTGAGCCTCGTCGTCCAGCAGCACGATGTAGTCGTCGGTGCCATAGACGTCGGCGGTTTCGATGCCCAATGCGCTCAACATGCCTGCGGGTGGCTCACACCGTTCGGGTTGTTTAGCCGGGAAATCCATCGCCAGTTCATCGCCGTTGCGCGTGACCCGAAGCTCCCCGCTGCGGGTGGCGAAACGCAATACCTGCGGTGCATCCGCCAGTTTGTGGATCAATACCCACGCCGCTGCCAGCGTGGCGTGGCCGCACAGGTCGACTTCGACTTCCGGGGTAAACCAGCGCAGTTCGTAGAAGCCTTCACGAGGCACGAAATAGGCGGTTTCGGAGAGATTGTTTTCGGCGGCGATGCGTTGCAGTTGTTCGTCGGGCAACCACTCGGTGAGCGGGCAGACCGCGGCCGGGTTACCACCGAAAACCTGTTGGCTGAAAGCGTCGACTTGGTAGATGTCCAATTGCACCGTGGGGCACTCCGTGTGTGGGGGAGGCTAGACACTAACAGTGGGGCGCACGAGCGTCGCGATACAGATGGGGAGTTTTTTTGCGCGCAGGTCATATGCCAATTGTGAAGGTCTTTGCAATTTTTTATTCTTTCCTCATCTACGCGCCCTTCATGCAGAGTCCGTCTTTATGCGATGGTTTTTCAACATTTCTTAATGGCAAGGCTGAATGGCCGCTTTGCGCACGGAGCACGCAATGAGTGTGAATCAGAACCTGCACCTTGGTCTGATTGGGCAGATGTTCAAGAGCGATTACCGTTGGTTATGCGCGCGCGTCACCCGCGCGATGGACTGTCCCCATGGCGCCCAGGACATCGCGTCGGAAACGTTTTTGCGCGTATTGGCGTTGCCGGACCCCTCGGCGATTCGTGAGCCACGGGCGTTGTTGACCACGATTGCGCGGCGGTTGATGTATGAGGGGTGGCGTCGGCAGGACCTGGAACGGGCTTACCTGGAGACGCTGGTCCTGGCGCCTCAGCAGGTGCATCCATCGCCGGAGGAGCGTTTGTTGTTGATCGAGACGCTGCTGGAGGTGGACCGCCTGCTCAATGGTTTGTCGGCTAAGGCCAAGGCGGCGTTCCTGTATCACCAACTGGACGGCTTGACCTATGCACAGATCGGCGAGCGCTTGCAGGTGTCGGTGAGTCGGGTTCAGCAGTACATGGCCGATGCATTCAAGCGCTGCTACCTGGCGATGGAGCAGCCATGAACAGCGGTGCACCAGATGACGTGATGATCGACGAGGCCGCGCAGTGGATGGCGTTGTTGCAGTCGGGGCATGCCAGTGCGCAGGAGCAGGTAGCGTTCCGGCGCTGGCGCGAGTCAGACCCCCGACGCGAGGAAATTTTCAATCGCATGGGCGCGGGCTTTGCTGTGTTAGGCAATGACGACTTGCGACGCATGCCCAGAGACAGCTTACTGCACACCTTGAATGCGCCATCGGGGCGGCGAAATTTTTTGCGCACAACCTTGGCAGTGGCGGGCTTTTTCTCGCTGGCGGGGTTGGTCGCGCGGTTGTCGGATAGTTGGGCGCCGGTAGGAACGCTGAGTACCGGGACCGGTGAGCGTATGAACCTCACACTGGACGACGGCAGTACCTTGGCGCTGGCCCCGCGCAGCAAGGTGGTGCCGTTGTTTGATGGTCAGCGGCGGCTGCTGAAATTGCTCGATGGGCAATTGCTGGTGGACGTGGCCAAGGACAATGCCCGGCCGTTCATTGTGGAGACCGCTGACGGATTCATGCGTGCCATGGGCACGCGTTTTCTGGTGCAGCAGCAGTCGGACAAGACCCAGATCACTCTGCTGCATTCCCAGGTGGAAATCACCACACGCAATGGCGCCAGGCAAGTCATCCAGGCAGGCGAACAGGCCACGTTCAATGCGCAGGGCATTGTGTCGCTGCACGCGGCGACGGGTGATGAGGCGGCCTGGAGCCAAGGGCTGCTGGAAGTGCGCAACCGTTCCCTGGGGGAGGTGGTGCAGACGCTGCGTGACTATCGGCACGGCATTATCCGCGTCAGCCCGGCGGCGGCAAGCCTGCGCTTGAGCGGGATTTTCCCGTTGGACGACACCAATAGCGCCCTGCAATTGCTGGCCAAATCGTTGCCAGTGCAGATCGACTATCACAGCGCGTACTGGGTCAGTATCGAGTTGCGTTGAAAAATAAATGCACGCCGCCCTATAAAAGCGCCGTGGTTGTTGCACAACAGCATGCAAGCACGGTTTCGCCCAAGGGTATTGCTCGCCATTTCCCGTTATAAACTCATGCTTAAACGGCCTAGCGCGGGCCTATAAAAAACCTCTTCGGATTGTTCAACCCATCAACTCAACAACAATGATGGGAGCTCAATCATGTATACCCCCTACCGCCGCCGCTCGTTGCTGGCGGCGCTGTGCCTGGCCATTGGCGCGATGCTTTTTACCCATGGTGCGACTGCTTCGACGCCGTCACCAGCGCATGCAGGCCAAATCCAGACCTTCGAGTTCGACCTTGCCGCCGGGCCACTGGACCACATGCTGCTGAGCATTTCTCGGCAAAGCGGCTTGAGTATTTCGTTCCAGCAAGAGCTGGTGCAGGGGCTCGATAGTGCGGCCGTGCGCGGGCGTCTGAGCATTGAGCAAGCGCTGCAACAGGCGCTGCGTGGCTCGGGACTGGAGGCGCTGCAAAGCGAAGGCGGCTGGGTGTTGCAGCGTTTCCCGGTGGAGGCGGTGAAGCCTGTCGCCGCGGCGAAGGAGCCGGGCGATGTAGCGTTGCAGAAGGTGGTGGTTACCGGCTCGCGTATCGCGCGTGCCCAGGTCGAGGGCCCTTCACCGGTCACAGTGATCAGTTCTGAAGAGATCGCCAATCGCGGCTACAAAAATGTGTATGACGCGATCGCGTCGCAAACCCAAAACACCGGCATGACCCAGGGCGAAGACTACGGCAATACCTTCCAACCCGCCGCCAGCGCCCTCAACTTGCGCGGCCTGGGGCCCAATCACACGTTGGTGTTGATCAACGGCAGGCGTGTCGCTGATTACCCCACGGCCTACGATGGCAATGTCAATTTCACCAACTTGGCGAATATCCCGTCAGTGATGATTGATCGCATCGAAATCCTCAGCAGCGGCGCGTCAGCGGTGTATGGCTCGGACGCGATTGCCGGGGTGGTGAACATCATCCTCAAAGACAAAATCAGTGGTGTTGACGTCAACCTGCGTGGCGGCACCACCGAGCGCGGCGGGGGTGATAACCAGCGTCTGCAAATCAGCGGCGGCGACAGTTGGGGTGACTTTGACGGCGTGTTCGGCCTGGAGCTGACTAACCGTCAGCCGATCTGGGCGGACCAGCGGGGCTTTATGAATGATGGGCCGGCCAAGGACGTCGGCTACCGGCGCAACCTCGACAGCGGCGAATACCTGGGCCCCGGTTGTGGTGCCTATGGCGGTATCTACAACGGCAAACTGGGTGGCAGTGGCAACCGTTGCACCACCAATCAGTACTACAACGACTACTGGACCCTGCAGGCCCAGAAGGAAAACTACGATGGCTACACCCGTGGCACCTGGCACTTCAGCGATACCGGCAAGGTATTTGCCGACCTGATGTTTGGCTTCGATCACACCCAGAACAATACGCGAGGCCCGAGCTTTACCTCGCCGGACTTCATCAACCAGAACACCGGAAACCTGGAGCGTTGGTCGCGCAATTTCGCCAGCGAAGAAATCGGCGGCAAGACCAGCAATAACAGCAAATGGCGAGAGGTTTCCTGGACCGGCAGCCTGGGCCTGGAAGATAAGATCGGCGACAGCGGCTGGGGATATCAACTGGCGGCCAATCGCTCGGAATACATCAGCACGCGTTCGACCCGATACACCCCCCTCAGCAGTATTCGCGACTACTTCCTGGGGCCCCAACTCGGCACCCAGGACGGTCACCCGGTGTACGCGCCGGATCCATCGCGGCTGGACCGGCCACTCACTGAGGACGAGTGGCGCCAGTTTCGCGGCAACCTGGTGCAAAAAAGCAAGTCGGTGTCCCAGACCTTCGGCGCCAGTATCAACGGTGACCTGTTCGAGCTGCCGGCGGGTCCAGTGTCATTTGCCGGCGTGGCCGAAGTGGGGCGCCAGTCCTACAGCGTCAACGTCGATGATCATCTCAATGACGGCAGCTTTTACAACACCACGCCGGCTTCCAACTCCGGCGGTTCTCGCGACCGTTACGCGGCGGGTGGCGAGTTCAGCATTCCGTTGACCGACACACTGCTGGCGTCTGCCGCCGGGCGTTGGGACCAATACAAGTTCAGCGGCCGCACCGAGCAGCAGAAAACCTATAACCTAGGCCTGGAATGGCGCCCGGTCACCAGCCTCTTGCTGCGAGGCAGCTATGGCACCAGTTTCCGCGCGCCAGACCTCAATTACCTATACCAGGCCGACACCAACGGCTATACGCCGGACCAGATCGACTACTACGGTTGCAGCAAAAACGTGGAGGGCGCCTGTGATCGCGGGCGGGTTGACTACACCCAGAGTGGCAACGCCAACCTTGCTTCCGAGCGCGGTAAGTCGTGGACTTATGGTTTTGTCTGGTCGCCTTCGCGCCAATTCGATTTCTCGGCGGACTTCTGGCGGGTCGAAATCAAAGACCTGCTGACCACGGTCGATATCAACCGTTTGCTGCAACAGGAAAATCAATGCCGCAACGGTCAACTGGATGCGGCGACCTGCGAGGACGTGCTGGCGCGCATTCAGCGTAACGCCAGTACCGCAGCGGTCGACCCGAACGCGCTGCAACGTGTGCAGATCAACGCGATCAACGCCGCCAGCGAACGGGTCAGTGGCCTGGACTTGAAAAGCAATATCCGCTGGGGCGCTGGCCAGTACGGCGCGTTCAGTTCAGCCATTGGCTACAGCCTTGTGTTGTCCCATTACCTCAAGGAGTCGGATGACTCGCAAACCCAAGACCTGCGCACCAGCACCGACAATCACGATTGGCGCAGCAAGGTCAACGCCAGCCTGACCTGGGATTACCAGCGCCTGACCACGACCCTCACCGGCATTCGCTACGGCAGCGTGACCAACGGCGCCGGTGATGGGCGCTTGTCGCCCTGGACGACCTTCAACGCGAGTGCGCGTTATCGCGTCAATGACCAAGCCAGTATCGGATTGACCGTCAACAACCTGCTCAATCAGGTCAAGCACGACGACTCTGCCGGATGGCCGTATTACCCCACGGGCAACTACGACCCCTACGGTCGCCAGTTCTGGTTGGACGTGAGCTACCACTTCGGCAACTGACGGTTGAGCAACGCATAAGGACATGCGTTATCGATCTAACGGCCGCTCTATAAAAATGCCGACATCGACGCACAACCCTGCACACCCACACAAAAGAGCAGGGAGCCCGCGACGCCATGATGAATGCACGACCCCCCCGATTTTTACTTTCGCTCGCCGCCGCGATTGCCGCGGGTACGGTAGCCGCCAGCCCGCTGGATATTCCCGCCGGGTCGCTGGACCAGACGCTGTTGAGTATTTCTCAGCAAAGCGGCAAGCGCATTTCGTTCGATCAATCGCTGGTGGACGGTTTGAATGCGCCTGCGATCAAAGGTGAACTGAGCGCGGGCGAGGCATTGCAGATTGCGTTGCAAGGCACCGACCTGCGCGACAGCGAAGGCGCCAACGGCATTGTGGTGAGCGCCGTGCCCTCCCAAGCCAGCACGCAGGACAGTGTTGCGCCTGCTGCGGCAATTCCGCAGTTGCAAAGGATTGAAGTCACCGGCAGTGCGATCCGCCGCGTGGATGCCGAGACGGCAGTGCCGGTAACGATCCTGCGTACCGAAGAGCTGAAAAAGCAGGGCGTCACTAGCACCGAACAATTGATTAACCGCATTTCCGCCAACCAGTCCTCGGTCGGCTCGGGCCGCTCGGTGGGCTCCAGCAGTGGCGGGGCGTCGTTTGCGGACCTGCGCGGTATCGGCCCGAACAAAACCCTGGTGCTGCTCAATGGGCGGCGCTTGAGCAACAACGCCACCACCGCCATCAACGGCTCTGGGGTTGATCTCAATACCATCCCGTTTGCCGCCATCGATCGCGTGGAAGTGCTGCGTGACGGTGCCTCAGCGTTGTACGGCACCGATGCCATCGGTGGGGTGATCAACTTCATCACCAAAAAGAGTGTGACCGAGGGCCAGCTCACCGCAGGCGGCAGCTCCCCCACCCATGCGGGCGGCGGTGATACCAGCAACTTCAGCGGCAGCTGGGGTTTTGGTGATTTGGAAGCCGATCGTTTCAACGTGTTCGGCGTGGTCAGCCATGACAAGCAGCAAAGCCTCAAGGCCCGCGACCGCGACTACACCTACAACTATCAGCCGGGCAAGGGCCTGGATTATTCCTCCGGGATCGCCTCGCCGGCCAACTACAGCCAGGGCTCGAACGCCAGCAACCCGTTGGCGGCGTCCGGTTGCAATGCGCCAGGTCTTATCTCACGCAGCGGTATTTGCCGGCAGTCATTGTGGAGCTATCTGGACCTGGTGCCGGAGACCGAAAAGACCTCGTTTTTCGGCAAGGCTACCGGCCAGTTGGCTGACGACCACAGCGTCAGCCTCGAATACTTCTGGGCACGCAACCAGAACCGTACCCAGATCGGCCCCGGCCTGCTGCAAGGGCTGCAAGTGCAACCCGGTACGCCTTACTACCCTGGCAACGGCATTACCCCAGGTCCCACCACCTTTGCTCTCGACCCCACTCAACCGGTGGACGCGAACTGGCGTGAAAGCGAAGTGGGCCCGCGTCGCCATGAAGACGATAACGTCGGCCAGCGCCTCTTGCTGACCTTCGAGGGCACGCTGCTTGGCTGGGACTACAACGTCGGTGCCGCTTACAACCAGAACAAGGTCACCAACACGATCAAAAGCGGTTATGTGGATGACCGTGCCGTCACCGATGGCATCAACAACGGCATCATCAACCCCTTCGGGCCACAGTCGGCGGCGGGTGCCGCGTTGCTGGCGGCGAATGCGGTGGACGGCGACTACGCCACCGGTGTTGGCCGAGTCAAAAGCATCGATGGCCGCATCAGTCGCGACATGGGTGATTGGTTCGGTGCGGGCCCATCGGCCCTGGCCCTGGGCGGTGAGTACCGCAAGGAGGATTTCCACCAAAACTTCGAAGACTTCGCCGCCAATGTGCAAAGCCTTGGCATCGACCCCGCCGCCAGCGTGGCCGGCGACCGTTCGGTGTCGGCGCAATACGCGGAGGTCAACGTGCCGGTACTCGATAGCCTGGAGCTGTCCGCAGCGGTGCGGCACGACAAGTACAGCGACTTTGGCAGCACCACCAACCCGAAATACTCGTTCCGCTTTCAGCCGTTCCGCGAGCTGGTGATGCGCGGCGCCTACAGCGAAGGCTTCCGCGCGCCTTCCCTTTATGAGCTTTACAACCCCACCGCCACCACCTTCACCGTGGCCAACTACAACGACCCGCGCCTGTGTGCCGGCGGCACGCCGAGCAACGGCGGCCTGGCCAACCGCGATTGCGCGCAACAGTTCTTCAGTCGCAATGGCGGTAACCCGGACCTCAATCCCGAGACCGCACGCAACGTGACGCTGGGCTTTGTCTACCAGCCCATCAACAACCTGTCTCTGGGCCTGGATTTCTGGTGGATCAGGATCGCCAATCAGATCGCCGAATTCCCGGAATCCGCGGTGTTTGAACAGCCGGACCTGTACCCCGACCGCATAGTACGCAAGGCGGACGGCTCCATCGATCACATCGTCACCGGGCTGGCCAACCTGGGTAAGGTCAAGACCAACGGTGTCGACGTGACCTTTGACTACCGCTTTCCCGAAACCAAGCTGGGCCAGTTCGGCACCAACCTGCAAGGCACCTATGTCGACCGCTATGTGTACCAGCAGCAGATCAAGGGCGCCTACATCGACAAGGCCGGTGATTATCGCGGTGGCGACTTTGCATCGGCCGGCGCCGTGGCTCGCTGGCGCCACAGCTGGAACGGCACCTGGAACAAAGGCCCGCTCGGCGCAACCCTGACTAACCGCTACACCAGTGGCTACAACGACTACAACCGTGCGTTCCACGACAAGGTCGGCGCCTGGAGCGTATGGGACCTGGCTGGCACTTACACTTGGCGGGACACCGCGCAGATCACCGTCGGCGTGCAGAACCTGTTCGACAAGGAACCGCCGTTCAGCAACCAGACCTCGACCTTCCAGAGCGGCTACGACCCGCGTTACTCAGACCCCTTCGGCCGCACGTTATACAGCCGGGTTTCCTACAACTTTTGATCAGGTCATGGCCGATACTCGCGTGGGTGTCGGCCATCCTTGCGTGGAGCTGCGTCTGTGATTCTGTTTCGTTCAGTGGTTTGGGCGTTGTTATGGGGCCTGTGGGCACCGTCGCTGCTGGCCAAGCCGGTGCATGCCTTGACGGTGTATGGCGAGGCGCCCAAGTACCCGGCGGGTTTCGGTCACCTGGATTACGTCAACCCACAGGCCCCCAAGGGCGGCACGTTCCGACGTTCGTCAATGGAGGATGGCGCGTTTGATCACCTGGTTCCCTATGTCGACAAAGGCACCGGTGTCGCGCAGATTCAAGGCTGGCTTTACAGCCCATTGGCCTATCGCTCGCAGGATGAGCCCTACACCGTGTATGGGCTGGTCGCACAGAGCATGGAACTGGCAGATGACCATTCGTGGATTCGCTTTTACCTCAACCCCAAGGCGCGTTTCGCTGATGGCACACCGGTGACGGCAGAGGATGTGATCTACACCTTCAACCTGCTGCGCCGCGAAGGCAGCCTGGTGTACCGCCAGCGTTTCGCCGATGTCGATCAAGTGCTGCGGGAGTCGCCCAACCAGGTGCGATTCACCTTCAAAACCACGGCCGACCGCACCTTGCCGTTGGACATCGCGTCATTGCCGGTACTGCCGCAGCATTGGTGGCAGTCGCGCAATTTCGCCAACGGTGGTGGCTTCGAAGCGCCGCTGGGCAACGGCCCCTATCGCATCAGTGCGGTGGACAACGGCCGCAGCGTGACTTTCGAACGGGTCAAGGATTGGTGGGGCAACGACCTGCCGATCAATCGAGGGCAGTACAACTTCGACACTTTGCGCCTGGAGTTTTTTGGCGACACCGACGTGGCGCGCCAGATCCTGCGTGCCCAGGGCTATGACTTCAATCGCGAGTTTTCGGCCACCAGTTACACCGTCGGTTACGACGGTGATGCCCTGCGCGACGGCCGCCTCCAGCGTGAACACCTGGCGCCTAAAGCGGTGCAGGGCACTCAGGGGTTTGTGTTCAACCTGCAAAAGCCGCAGTTCCAGGACCGCCGTGTGCGAGAGGCGTTGAGCCTGCTGTGGGATTTCGACTGGAGTAATCGGCAAATGATGCACGGCATGTACCTGCGCCAGCGCAGCTTCTTTTCCCGCAGCGAACTGGCCGCCAGCCAACTGCCGGATAGCGAGGAACGCAAGCTGCTCGAACCCTGGCGCGGAAAAATCCCCGATGAGGTGTTTGACCGCGTTTACGAGCCGCCGCACACCGACGCAAGCGGGCGCATACGCCCGCAACAGGCGCAGGCGTTAAAGCTGCTGGAGGCGGCGGGTTGGACGCCCAGGGGGGACCAGTTGGTGAATGCCCAGGGTGAGCCGTTGCAGTTCACCTTTCTTAGTAGCCAGAAAGGTTTCGAGCGCTTGTTGTTGCCCTATAAACGCAACCTTGCGCAGATCGGCATCGGCTTCCATATCCGCCTGATCGATGCAGCGCAATACGCCAACCGCGTGCGTGCGCGGGACTACGACATGATCGTCAATGGCTATCCGGTCAGCCTTTCGCCGGGCCGTGAGCTGACCAATTATTTCGGCTCGGAAAGTGCCGATGATCCGGGCTCCAACAACTTCATGGCGCTGCGCAACCCGGCGGTGGATGCCTTGATCGATGGCCTGGTGCGCGCCAACGACCGGCCCACCATGGTGCGTTATGCACATGCGTTGGATCGCGTGCTGCAGTGGGGCTTCTACTGGATTCCCAACTACTACCCGCCGGGTACGTCGTCGGTGTGGTGGAACCGCTTCGGCCGCCCGCAGACCGCGCCGCTTAACGATGTGGGCATTGATACCTGGTGGGAAATCAGCCCAAGCCCGCTGACCACCGCGCAAATGCGCCAACACACCGGGGGGCGCCAACATGCTGGCCTATAGTGCGCGTCGATTGCTGCTGATTGTGCCCACCTTGTTGTGCATCTTGCTGGTGAATTTTTTTATCGTGCAGGCCGCGCCCGGCGGGCCGGTGGAGCAAGCCATCGCGCGCTTGCAGGGCATTGGCGGCCAGGCTTCGTTGGCCGGTGGCCATGTGGAAAGCGTCGGTGGGGAGTCGCGCTCGGTGCGGGGCCTGGACCCGGCGCTGGTCGCTGATATCGAGCGCCAATATGGCTTTGATAAGCCCTTGGGCGCACGCCTGTGGTTGATGCTCAGCAGCTACGCGCGGCTGGATTTTGGCGACAGCTTTTTTCGCGGCGCCAAGGTCATCGACCTAATCCTGCAAAAGCTGCCGGTGACCTTGTCCCTGGGCATCTGGGCCACGCTGATCAGTTACCTGGTGTCGATCCCGCTGGGTATTCGCAAGGCGGTGCGCCATGGCAGCCGCTTCGATGTGTGGAGCAGTACGGCAATTATCATCGGCCATGCCATGCCGGCGTTTCTGTTCGCCTTGCTGCTGATCGTGGTGTTTGGTGGCGGCAGCCTGTTGGACTGGTTTCCAGTGCGCGGGCTGGTCTCGGAAAACTTCGCCTCGCTGTCGTGGGCAGGCAAGCTGGTGGATTACTTCTGGCACCTGGTGCTGCCGGTGCTGGCGCTGGTGATCGGTGGGTTTGCCACCCTGACGATTCTCACCAAGAACAGCTTCCTGGATGAGATCAGCCGCCAGTATGTGGTGACCGCGCGTGCCAAGGGTTTCAGCGAAAAGCAGGTGCTGTACAAGCACGTGCTCCGCAACGCGATGTTATTGATCGTGGTCGGCCTGCCCCAGGCGCTGACGACCATGCTGTTCGGCGGCTCGCTGCTGATCGAGGTGATTTTTTCCCTCGATGGGCTGGGGCGCTTGAGCTATGAAGCAGCGGTGGCGCGGGACTATCCGGTGGTGTTTGGCACGCTGTTTATCTTCACGTTGGTGGGGCTGGTGATCAAGCTGTTGGGCGACCTGTGCTATCGGCTGCTGGACCCGCGCCTGGATTTTGCCGGGAGGTCCCAATGATGCCGGTTTTTTCTCCGATCACCCGGCGGCGCTGGCTGCATTTCAAGCGCAACCGTCGGGGCTGGTGGTCGCTGTGGATCTTTGCCGCGCTGTTTGCGCTGTGCCTGGGCGGCGAGCTGGCGGCCAACGACAAACCGCTGGTGGTGTCGTATCAGGGCGAGCTGTATTTCCCGGCCTTCAAGCGCTACACCGAACAGGACTTTGGCGGCACGCTGCCATTTCAACCGGATTACCGCGACCCCTACGTACGTGAACTGATTGAAGGGCAGGGTGGCTGGCTGCTGTTCCCGCCGATACCGTTCAGCTATGACACGGTCAACTACGACCTCAACGCACCGTCGCCCACACCACCCTCCGCGCAGGACTGGCTGGGCACCGACGATCAGGCACGGGATGTGTTGGCGCGAGTGATTTTCGGCACTCGGGTGTCGTTGTTGTTTGCCCTGGCGTTGACCGTGGTGAGCACGCTGATCGGTGTTGCTGCCGGTGCCCTGCAAGGCTACTACGCGGGCTGGATCGACCTGTTGGGCCAACGCCTGATCGAGATTTGGTCCGGGCTGCCGGTGCTGTACCTGCTGATCATCCTGTCGGGTTTTGTAGAGCCCAGTTTCTGGTGGCTGCTGGGGATCATGGCGCTGTTTGCCTGGCTGGCCCTGGTGGATGTGGTGCGCGCCGAGTTCCTGCGTGGGCGCAACCTGGAGTACGTGAAGGCCGCGCGGGCGTTGGGTGTGGGCGACTTTCAGGTGATGCTGCGGCATATCCTGCCGAATGCGATGACGGCCACCTTGAGTTACTTGCCGTTCATTTTGACCGGTGCGATTTCCACGCTGAGCGCCCTGGATTTCCTCGGTTTTGGCATGCCCACGGGCACCGCCTCCCTGGGCGAGTTGATCGGCCAGGGCAAAAACAACCTGCAAGCCCCGTGGCTGGCGCTGACCGCGTTTTTTGCGTTGGCGCTGATTCTGTCCCTGTTGGTATTTATCGGCGAAGCCTGTCGCGATGCCTTCGACCCTCGATCCTGATAAGCGAGCGTGTTTGTGAGCGATGCACTGATTCAAATCCGTAACTTGCAGGTGGCCTTCGAAGGGCACAAAGCCGTGCGGGGCATTGACCTGGATATTCACGCGGGCGAGTGCCTGGCGCTGGTGGGCGAGTCCGGCTCGGGTAAGTCGGTGACGGCCCATTCGATCCTGCAATTGTTGCCGCCGCACATCACCCAAACCCGTGGCAGCATTCGCTATCAGGGCGAGGAACTGCTCGGAGCGCGGCCGGAACGCCTACGGCAGATTCGCGGTGATCGTATCGCGATGATCTTCCAGGAGCCGATGACCTCGCTCAACCCGCTGTACACCGTGGAGCGGCAAGTGGCCGAAACCCTGGCGCTGCACAAAGGGATGGGCGGCGGTGGCGCGCGCGAACGGGTAGTGGAATTGCTGGAACTGGTGGGCATCCACGAACCGCGTCAGCGTCTCAATGCCTACCCGCATCAATTGTCTGGCGGGCAGCGTCAGCGGGTGATGATTGCCATGGCGCTGGCGTGCGAGCCGCTGTTGTTGATCGCCGATGAGCCCACCACGGCGCTGGACGTGACCGTGCAGCGGCGCATCCTGGCGTTGCTCAAAGACCTGCAGCAGCGCCTGGGCATGGCGTTGCTGCTGATCAGTCATGACCTCAATGTGGTGCGCAGCATCGCCCAGCGCGTGGCGGTGATGCGGGCGGGCAAGATCGTCGAACAGGCCGAGTGTGAAGCGCTGTTCGCTACGCCGCAGCATGCTTACAGCCGCCAACTGCTGGAGGCCGAGCCGCAGGGGCGTGCGGTCAGTCGTGCACCGGCGCCCAACCTGTTGGAAGTGGACGCGTTGCGGGTGTGGTTTGCCCAGGGCAGCCTGTTGCGGCGCAAACCGCCGATCAAAGCCGTAGACGGGATTGACCTGCGCCTGCAGCGCGGCAAGACGCTGGGCATTGTCGGCGAGTCCGGCTCGGGCAAGTCGACCCTGGGCCAGGCGATCCTGCGCTTGATCGATGCCCAAGGCAGCATCCGCTTCCAGGGGCAGGCCCTTGACCGGCTCAAGGGCAAGGCCTTGCGCCCGTGGCGTCGGCAACTGCAAGTGGTGTTCCAGGACCCGTTCGGCAGCCTCAGCCCGCGCATGAGCGTGCAGCAGATCATTGAGGAAGGCTTGCGCGTGCACACCAGCCTGGACGCGGCGCAACGGGAGGCCGAAGTGATTGCGGCCCTGAAGGATGTTGGACTCGACCCGGATACCCGGCACCGCTTCCCCCACGAATTCTCCGGCGGCCAGCGCCAACGCATCGCCATCGCACGGGCGTTGGTGATCAAGCCCGAACTGATCCTGCTCGACGAGCCCACCTCGGCCCTCGACCGTACCGTGCAAAAACAAGTGGTCAGCCTGCTGCGTCGCTTGCAGGAAGAGCACGGCTTGACCTACCTGTTCATCAGCCACGACCTCGCCGTGGTCCGCGCCCTGGCCCATGACCTGATCGTGGTCAAGGACGGCGTGGTTGTGGAAGCAGGGAGTACGGAGCAACTGTTCGGTGCGCCGCAGCACCCCTATACGCGGGACTTGTTGGTAGCGTCTTCATTGCGGCGGGAGTGAGTGGCGTACCAGAGGCGTTCTGGCCAGTTCCCCGCCCCAGCATCATTGCGGATCAGTGGCGCTAGGGGCAGGGCTGCTTCCGCGCGACAGGGAGAGAGGGTACAGGGCAATACAAACAGAGATGGCCAGACACAAGAAAGCCCGCACTAGGCGGGCTTCTTGAGGTGATTCATAGACTGCTGTAGACATCTATGGATCGGTACTTGGTGGCTACACAGGGACTTGAACCCCGGACCCCAGCATTATGAATGCTATGCTCTAACCAACTGAGCTATGTAGCCAAGTGGCGCGCATTATTCGCGTAGAACGGCAATGCGTCAAGCATTTATTTTGAATTTTTATCTACGCTTTCAATTGTTTAAGCGAAAACGGGCGGATGAGCGACGAGTGGCAAGCCCGCTCACCACAAAACAGAGTGCATCGGTACCGTTGTTCAGTCTCTAGAGGCAAGTTGGGCAGATATCCCTGCCGCCCAACAATGGCGGGTTCGCCGGGCCTACGGATGCGGCGGGTTGTGGGTGACGCGCTTGAGCTGTTCACGTGCCCGCGACAGACGCGAGCGCACGGTTCCAATGGGGATGTCCAACGCGTCGGCAGTGTCCTGGTAGCTGCCGTCGGTCTCGAGGGATGCGTACAACGTTTTGCGCATTTCCACCGGTAAATGCTTGATGGCGATCAGGGTTTTTTCCAGTCGGCGGTTGATCTCGAACTCCCAATCCAGATTGTTGCTTTCCTCTTGGCCGTGCCACAGGGCTTCATCGAACTCACAGTGCACCGGTTTGGCATACAAGCGCCGGAAGTGGTTGCGAATCAGGTTTTGGGCAATCCCGCACATCCAGGTACTGAGTGTGGCCTGGCCACTGAATCGCTCGCGGTTGCGCCAGGCTTCCAGGTAGGTCAGTTGCAGGATGTCATCGGCATCCTCGGGGTTGAGCACGCGTTTGTGGATAAAGCGTCGGAGCTTTTTTTGATGGTCGTCCGTCAGGTGGAGCATGAATTGGGGCGAGCCGCCAACAAAATGAGCCAAGGCACCAATAGGGATATCCATGATTTTTTCCTCAGGGTAGACGCGATCGAAATGGTGTCGACGCACAGCCCTTTAGCACTGGATGTGCCAAGCTAAAAAATCATTTAACTAGCTGATTTATATAAATAAATATCTTGAAATCGGTGTTTTTTGTGCAGCAACTTGCACAAGTGGGTCCGGGGCTGTGCCGGGTCTTTCAAAATGCCCTGCGATATCGATATTCATGGAACCGAACAAGGAGGGCCTGCCACACAAGCACACACTTCCTGTACCGGCCCGCCCATGAAAGTCGAATCCGTTTCCGATGTGCAAGCGCTCCACAGCCTGGGTCAACGTGCTGCAGCGAGCACACGCACGCCAGCTACGGCATCGGGTGTCGATGACTTGGTCAATCGGTTCAACCAGGAAGTGGTGGCTAACGGTACGGCGCTCAACCCCCGTTCGATGGGGGTTCGCGTGACGCCCCTTGAACAGCTGCCACAACTGTATGACCAATTAGGGCATCCGGCCCAAACGAGTCTGGCAGCCCTCTCTCGCCAGGTACGCCTGCAATTGTTGCAACAACCCAGCGTCGACAAGTTGCTGGAGCTGACCGGCAATGACCCTGCCCGTACGTATGTCGTACTCCGTCAGGTGACGGCTCAGGCAGAAGCCGAGGTGCGCAGGGCCGACGTGGCATTGGCGCGTGATGCCCTGGCCAGGCTCGAGGTGCGTTATGAGCGGGAAATCCGTGCAGGCCTGAACATTGCCATGGCGTTGCAGGCCGCCACTGACGACCCTCAAGAGCGCCAAGCGGTGCGCGCGCTCTACTACGCCAGTGTGGTGGTACGCCAATCCCTGGCGGCCATGATGCAGTCACTGCTGGGGGTGTATGGCGGCGAGCAATTTGCCGCGGGTCTTAATGTGATGCGCCGGGCCTTGGCTGACGATATCGCGGCACGTGCCGCATCGATTCCCTGCGCAAAACTGCGCACACTGTTGCTGGGGCTGCAAAGCTGCGGGCAGTTGGGCAGTGTGCTGAGCAACTGCGAAGGGTTGATCCAGCGCCTCAAGGTCGAACATGACGCAGTGGTATTGCTGCAGCGCTTGCTGGGATATGCCGGCGGTGGCATTGCATGTGCCGAGGTCCAGCGCCTGGCCTCGGAGCTGACGGGGGAGTCGTCCACCGGTCAGTTGGTGTCGTTGAACGGGCTTTATCCGTTGCTCAAGGGCCTGCCGCTGGCGTTGTGGCGCGACAACCGGGGGCGCCAGGACAGTTTGCACAACGTGCTGTTGGTGATGGAAGAACTCACTCGCCTGGAGAGACTCTCCCCGCGTACGGGTGATGCTTCGAGGGCCAACGGGTGACGGCGCTGGCGACCGTCAATCGGTTACTGCTCAAGGTGGCACAACGGGCCGAAGTGCTCGGCGCGGTGGTGGTCATGGCCATCGTGTTTATCTTTATCGTGCCGCTGCCGACCTGGCTGGTGGATATTCTGATTGCGCTCAATATCTGTATTTCCTGTCTGTTGATCGTGCTGGCGCTGTACCTGCCCGGGCCGTTGGCGTTCTCATCCTTTCCGTCGATCTTGCTGCTGACCACCATGTTCCGCCTGGCACTGTCGATCGCCACCACGCGCCTGATCCTGCTGGAACAGGACGCCGGTGATATCGTCGAGGCGTTCGGTAATTTCGTGGTGGGTGGCAACCTGGCTGTGGGCCTGGTGATCTTCATGATCCTCACCATCGTCAACTTCCTGGTGATCACCAAGGGCTCGGAACGGGTGGCCGAAGTGGCTGCGCGTTTTAGCCTGGACGCGATGCCTGGCAAGCAGATGTCCATCGACAGCGATTTGCGCGCGGGTCTGATCGATGGCGCACAGGCACGGGACAAACGTGAACAGTTATCTCGCGAGAGCCAGCTGTTCGGCGCCATGGACGGGGCGATGAAATTCGTCAAGGGCGATGCGATTGCTGGCCTGGTAATCGTGGTGATCAACCTGCTGGGCGGATTTTCCACCGGCATGTTCCAGCACGGCATGAGCGCCGGCGATTCCATGGCGTTGTATTCGGTATTGACCATCGGCGACGGCCTGATTGCACAGATCCCGGCACTGCTTATCTCCCTGACCGCCGGCATGATCATCACCCGCGTCGCACCGGATGGGCGACGGGGTGTGACCAATATGGGCACTGAAATCGCCCGGCAAATGACCAGCGAGCCCAAGAGCTGGATGATCGCTTCGGTGGGCATGTTGGCGTTTGCCGCGCTGCCTGGGATGCCCACGCTGGTGTTTATCCTGATTGCGCTGGCAACCGGCGGCCTGGGGTATTACCTCGCGCAGGAACGCAAACGACAAAGCCTGCCTGAGGGCGCCGACACCGATACCGTTGCAGCACAGGAAAACGGCGATGAAGACCTGCGCGCTTTCGACCCTTCTCGACCTTACCTGCTGCAGTTCCCCGTCCAGTTGCACGGCAGTCGCATCGCCACCGAATTGATGCAACGCATTCGCCAGACCCGCAATGGCCTGGTGGCCAACCTGGGCCTGACGCTTCCGGCGTTTGAAGTCGAGTTTTCGCCAACGCTTGAGGACGACGAGCTGCGTTTCTGCGTGCATGAAATACCGGTACTCAAGGCGACAGTCGGACCGTGGGTAGCCGTGGAACACGCCGCGTTGAAAACGACGGTGGAGGAGGGGACAAGAGGCCACGCATCACGGGAAGAGGATGCGTGGATATGGTTGGCGCCGGACCATCCTGTGCTCGATGACGAGCAGGTGGAGCGCTTCACCGCACAGGCCTTGATCCTTGAACGCATGAGTCGGGCAATGATGCTCAGTGGTCCGCAGTTTCTGGGCGTGCAAGAGAGCAAATCGATCCTCAGCTGGCTGGAGACCAGTCAGCCCGAGCTGGTGCAGGAGCTGCAACGCATCATGCCGCTGTCGCGTTTTTCGGCGGTGTTGCAGCGGCTTGCCAGTGAGGGCGTACCACTGCGTGCGGTGCGCTTGATTGTCGAGTCGCTGGTCGAGTATGGCCAGCACGAGCGTGAGCCGGAAGCGCTGGCCGACTATGCGCGGGTTGCCCTCAAGGCGCATATCTTCCACCAGCACTGCGAAGATGACGGCCTGCACGCCTGGTTGCTGTCGCCCCAGACCGAAAACATCCTGCGCGAGGCCCTGCGCCAGACCCAGACCGGGGTGTTCTTCGCCCTCGACAACGATAGCAGCGCGGTGCTTATCGGCCTGCTCAAGCAGGCCTTCCCCCTGCGTGCCAAAAGCAAGAGCGTGCTGCTGGTCGCGCAGGATCTGCGCAGCCCCTTGCGAACCCTGTTGCTGGAAGAGTTCAACCATGTGCCCGTGCTGTCGTTTGCGGAACTGAGCAGTGCCTCCAAGGTAAAGGTGCTGGGGCGTTTTGATTTGGACGGTGACGGTCAATTGCATGAGGCCGTGGCATGAGTACGCTGATGTTTGAGCTGCGTGTGCTCAATGGTTCGCAGCAGGGCGCTGCCTTACCGTTGTTTGGCGAGCAATGGTGCGTCGGTGCAAGCCCGGACGCGGATCTGGTGCTCAACGATACGGCGATAGCCGCCCGCCACATTGGGTTGCGCCGGATGGGTGAGCGCTGGTGCGTGCAGGCCGAGGAAGGGTTGATACAGGACTACTCCGGGCAGAGGGTGGCACAGATTGCCGACCTGGCAGCGGATGTACCGTTTTCCATCAGCGGCATTCGATTGTGCGTGTCGCTCACCGACCAACCATGGCCGAGTGAACCTGCCCCGCAGAAACCCCACGACGCGTCGCCGGCCTTGCCGCTGAGTACGATGGCGCCGTCGACCCAAAAACGTTTGATGTGCGGGCTGTTGGTGGTGGCTGTGCTGATCACGGTGGTGGGCATGATGAACACCGATGAGCGTCAGCCCCAAGCGTCACTGATGCAGGCTTCTTCGTCAAAAACCGATCTGGCCACGGCCCCGCAAGTACGCCAGCAGTTACTCAAGATGCTTAACGAGCGCGACTTGGCGCAGCGGGTCACCTTGCAGGTGGTCAACGGGCAGATTTCACTCAATGGCGATGTTTCCCAGGAGCAAATGGCATTGCTGTCGCGCATGCTCGCCCGTTTTGCCGAGCAGTTCGACAGTGCGGTGCCGGTTATGAGTCGGGTGCGTGAGACCAGCAACCAACCGCCGTTCAAGATCACCCAGATCGTTGGCGGCCCGAATGGGCACGTCGTCCTGGAAGGCGGGCAGCGCTTGTTTCTGGGGGACGAGGTAGACGGTTTGCGCCTCGTTTCCATCGACAACGGTCGGCTGGTTTTCGACGGCCAGCAGCGTTACGAGGTGCGTTGGTGACCGACGATCTACAGGCCCGCCTCGACGCCTGGCAACTGCGCCAAGCCGGGCATCTGGCGAGTTTTTCGCCAGTGGCGGTGCGGGGGCGTATCCAGCGGGTCAACGGCATGTTGTTGCAATGCCGATTGCCCCAGGCGCGCATCGGCGACCTGTGCAAGGTGGATAAAACCGGCGGTGACAGCATGCTCGCCGAGATCATCGGTTTCGACCACCAGGATGCGGTGCTCAGTGCATTGGGTAACCTCGAAGGGGTGCAGGTCGGTGCGAGCGTGCAGCGCTTGGGTGTGCCCCATCGCGTGCGGGTGGGTGATGATTTGCTGGGCCAGGTGCTTGATGGTTTCGGGCGGCCGATTGCGGGGCAGGGCCCCGGTGCGTTTGTCGAGGGCGACACGCCGGACGCGACCACCGTACTGTGTGAAGCACCGCTGCCCACTGAGCGCCCGCGCATCAGCCAGGCCCTGGCCACTGGCGTGCGTTCGATCGATGGCTTGCTGACGTTGGGCGAAGGCCAGCGCGTCGGGCTGTTTGCCGGTGCCGGTTGCGGCAAGACCACGCTGTTGGCCGAGATCGCCCGTAACGTTGCCTGTGATGTGATCGTGTTTGGCTTGATTGGCGAACGCGGGCGGGAGCTGCGCGAGTTTCTTGATCATGAACTGGACGACACGTTGCGCGCCAAGGCGGTGCTGGTGTGTGCCACCTCTGATCGGTCCAGCATGGAGCGGGCACGTGCCGCGTTTACCGCCACGGCACTCGCCGAAGGCTTCCGTCGCAAGGGCCAGCGGGTGCTGCTGTTGATCGATTCGCTGACCCGTTTTGCGCGGGCGCAACGTGAAATCGGCCTGGCAGCGGGGGAGCCGTTGGGCCGGGGCGGTTTGCCGCCGTCGGTCTACAGCTTGTTGCCACGGTTGGTGGAGCGCGCCGGCTTGACCCAAGAGGGCGTGATCACGGCGATCTACACCGTACTGATCGAGCAGGACTCCATGAGTGATCCGGTGGCCGATGAAGTTCGCTCATTGTTGGATGGCCATATCGTGCTGTCGCGCAAGCTCGCCGAACGCGGGCACTACCCGGCAGTGGACGTGCTGGCCAGCCTCTCGCGAATCCTGGGCAATGTGGCCGAGCCCGCGCACATACAGGCGGGCACCGCGCTACGGCGGCTGTTGTCGGCGTACCAGCAGATAGAACTGATGCTTAAGCTGGGGGAATACCAGGCCGGCAACGACGCGCTCACCGACCGTGCGGTGGAGAGCCGGCAGGCCGTCGACGGTTTCCTGCGCCAGGACTTGCGCGAGCCCTCACCCATGACCTCCACCCTTGAGCAACTGACGGAGCTGACGGCCTATGTCCCTTTCTGAACTGGAGACCCTACGGGGTCTGCGCAGGCACCGTGCCGATCGCGCCGAGCGCACGTTGCGCGAGGCGAAGCGCCAGCAGCAAACGTTGGTGAAGCACATCGAGCATGCGCAGGGCGCACTGGTGCAGAGACGCCAACAGCAGGCCGAACAAAGCGCGCAGTTATTGAGCGAACACCAGGGGCAGGTCATGACGTTACAGACGCTCCAATCCTGGACTGCCAAGGAACATCGGCTGTGCGCCGATACCCGCAGTGAGGAGGACCGTTTACTCACCCTGCATGAGCAAAAAGACGCCCAGTTGATCGATGTACTAAACGCACAAAAGCAGGTCAGCCAATGCCTGCGCCAAGTCGAAAAGCTGCAGGAGCTTTCGACCCTGCTGGCCCAGGAGCTGCCATGACCCAGGTTTCGTCCAGCAAGCCCGAACGCCCGCGCCCAGCCCGTGACGAGCGCGAGTCGACGCCCGGTGCAGTGTTGCCATGGGAGCCGGGGCGGTTCTTTTCGCAATTGTTTGGCCACGAGGGCGGCGGGGAGGAGCGCGGCAGTTCCTTGAGGGCGCCCATGACGCGTAGTGACCAGGCGCAGGTCGAGGCCTTTGCCGAGCAACTGGTGTCGCGCCTGAATACCACCACCCAATGGCCGCTGCAGGCTGCGTTTTTCTTGCCGCGCCTGGGGCGGGTCGACGTCAGTGTTCGGCATGAGCGAGGCGCCTGGCACGTGGAGCTGGATCCCGAGGACGCGCATGCACGGGTGTGGCTGGGTCACGTACGCCAACGCTGTCAGGATCGCCTGAGCGCCGATCTGCGGCAGCCCGTTTACCTGTCGTTGACGGCCTCAAACGACTCATGATGATTTCACCGCTGACATTACCGGCTGTCGACAGCGCTACCGCAGCCGCCGTGCGTCGGTTAGGGCGTGGCTTGCGCCTGTCGTTCGAGGCTGCTGGACAGCACGGCGAGTTAATCCTGGAGCCAGGTGATGCGCCCATTGGGCAGCCCGCCGTAGGCTTCGAAACCGCCTGTGGCGTGTTGGCGTTCGGTGAGCCGGGCCCCGTTCTGAGCTTGCTCGGTGAATGCCCTGTGACATTAGCCGCACAAGGTAATGACCCGGACGCGTGGTTCTGGGCGTTCTTCCAGCATCAGCTCAGCCCGCAAGTGCAGTCGCTGCTGGGGTTCCTGCGCTTGCAGCCGAGCGTGCCGCCGGCCGCATTCTGCTGTCGACTCACGGTGACATTGGGCGCGTCACGGGTCGTCGACCGCCTGGAGATGGCACCGGATGCCTTCCTTGCTTTATGTGCTGCCGGTCCCTGGCAAGCGCTGGCGCAGCCGCTTCCTGGGTTGTTTCCGCTCTCGGTGTCGCTGCTGCTTGGGCGCTCGCAATTACCTGTCGGGCAGGTGAGCAACCTGCGGCCGGGGGACGTGCTGATGTTGAACCCCGCGCTATTCAATCCCCGCGGCGAAGGCCATGTATGCCTGGGGCTCTATCGCCTGCACGGGCGCTTGGCCGATGACAGTGGGCCGTTGCGCTTTACTCTTTTTTCTATCGAGGATTTAGGTGTGGATGAAGTGTTAGCTAATCAGGGCCAGGGCTACGACTGGGGCGAGTCTTCCCCTGAGGGGAGTCCGGCAGCGGTCGATGTGCTCGGGCATGAGCCGTTCGACGAATTGCAGATGAACTTGAGCGTGCGCTGCGGCACGCTGCAGTTGTCCCTGGGGGAGTTGCGCCAGCTGGCGCCTGGTGCGGTGGTGGGCGTGTCCGGATACGCGCCGGGCATGGCGGGCCTGTATTACTGTGAACGCCCCATCGGTCAGGGCAAGCTGGTGGATGTGGATGGGCGGCTGGGCTTGCAGTTGTCCCGTGTGATTTTTACGCGATGAGTTTCCAGGGGATCGATCCCTTCCTGTTGGCGTTGTTTCTCGGCGCCGTGTCGTTGATGCCGATGTTGCTGATCGTGTGCACGGCGTTCCTGAAAATCGTGATTGTGCTGATGATTACGCGCAATGCCCTGGGTGTGCAGCAGGTGCCGCCGAGCATGGCGATCAACGGCATTGCCCTGGCGGCCACACTGTTCATCATGGCGCCGGTCGGCTATGAAATCGCGCAGGCGGTCAAGGTAACCCCGGTGGACATGAGCAGCGTGCAGGCTTTCCAGGACACCAGCACCCACGCGATCCAGCCGCTGCGCACGTTCATGAAGCGCAATACCGACCCTGACATCCTCACGCACCTGGTGGAAAACAGCGTGCGCATGTGGCCGGCGGAACTGGCCGAGTCCACCCATCGCGACGACCTGGTCCTGCTGATACCGGCCTACGTGTTGTCGCAGTTGCAGTCAGGGTTCGAGATCGGGTTCCTGATCTACATCCCGTTTATCGTCATCGATTTGATCGTGTCCAACCTGTTGCTGGCGCTGGGGATGCAAATGGTCTCGCCCATGACCATTTCACTGCCCCTCAAGTTGCTGCTGTTTGTGTTGGTCTCCGGGTGGTCGCGGTTGCTCGACAGCCTGTTTCTGTCCTACCTCTGAGGCGCTTATGGACCCGATCATCCTGTTCAAACAGGGCATGCTGCTGGTGGTAGTGCTGTCGGCGCCGCCGCTGATCGTGGCGGTGATTGTCGGTGTGTTGACCTCGCTGGTGCAGGCCTTGATGCAGATCCAGGACCAGACCCTGCCGTTCGGTATCAAGCTGGTGGCGGTGGGCGTCACGCTGGTGATGACAGGCCGCTGGATTGGTGTGGAGCTGATCCAGCTGATCAACCTGACCTTCGACATGATCGCCCGCTCGGCACTCTCCTGAGGCAACACCTATGCAGGTTTATCTTGAGTATCTGCCCAGCCTGGTGATTGGCATGGCGCGTATCTATCCCTGTGCGATTCTGGTGCCGGCGTTTTGTTTCCAGCATATTCGCGGTATGCCCCGACACGTCATCGTGATGGTCATGGCATTGATTCCGACACCGGCCATTCATGCCGCCCTACAGGGCCAGGAATATTCGGCAGTGATGATCGCCGGGCTGGTGTTGAAGGAAACCGCCCTGGGTGTGCTGCTCGGCGTGTTGTTGTCCATGCCGTTCTGGTTGTTCGAGTCGGTGGGGGCGCTACTGGACAACCAGCGCGGCGCGCTGACGGGGGGGCAGATCAACCCGTCCCTCGGACCGGATGCCACCCCCATCGGCCATATGTTCAAGCAGTTGGCGATTTTCCTGTTGATGGTGACCCTGGGCTTGGGCGTGCTCACCCAAGTCATCTGGGACAGCTACCTGATCTGGCCTGCCACCATCTGGGTGCCCCTGCCGTCGGCCGATGGCTTCGCCGTGTTTCTGGGACTGATGGGCGATACCTTCACCCATATGATGCTGTACGCGGCACCCTTTATTGCCGTGTTGCTATTGCTGGAATTCGGCGTGGCGCTGCTGAGTCTGTACAGCCCACAGTTGCAAGTGTCGTCGTTGGCGATGCCGGTCAAGTGCCTGGCCGGCGTGGCGTTTTTGCTGCTGTATTTGCCGTTGCTGCAAGACCTGATTGTCGGCCGCATGAGCTTGCTGGGTGATCTCAAGCCTGCCCTTGGCCTGATGTTCCGGGGGGCTGGCGCGTGAGTGATTCCGGGGAGAAAAAACACGCGGCCACCCCCAAGAAACTGCGTGACCAGCGCAAGAAGGGCCAGGTCGCACAAAGCCAGGATGTCGGCAAGTTGCTGGTGCTGACCGCCTTGAGCGAGATTGCGCTGTTCACCGCCGAGCCCAGCATGCAACGGTTCCAACAATTGATGGTGCTGCCCATGCGTCGCATGGACCAACCCTTCGTGCGCGCGTTGGAGGAGGTGCTGCTGGAGGGCCTGTGGGTGTTTTTCTCGTTTGCCTTGTTGATGGCTGGCGTGGCAATTGCGGTGAAACTGATCAGCAGCTGGCTGCAGTTCGGCATGCTGGTCGCCCCGCACACGTTAAAACCCGATTTCAATCGGCTCAACCCGCTCAATCAAGCCAAGCAGATGTTTTCCGGCCAGTCGGTAATGAACCTGTTGATGGGATTGACCAAGGCTGTGCTGCTGGGGCTGATTCTGTACGTAGTGATCGGCCCGGCATTGGGCGCGCTGATCAGCCTGGCCAGCAGTGACCTGCCGAGTTATGTCCAAGCCTTGATTGTGTTGTTTCGACACTTGCTGCACGTATGCCTGGGCTTGCTGCTGGTGATGGCGCTGATCGACCTGGCGCTGCAAAAATACTTTTTTGCCAAGCGCATGCGCATGACCCAGGTGGAGGTGGTCAAGGAGTACAAGGAGATGGAGGGCGATCCTCACGTCAAGGGCCAGCGTCGCCAGTTGGCTTATGAGTTGGCGAACGAGGAGCCGAAGGTCAAGCTGCCGAAGCTGGAAGAGTCCGACATGCTGGTGGTCAACCCGACTCACTTTGCAGTCGCCTTGTACTACCGTCCCGGTGAAACGCCGCTGCCGCTGTTGGTCGAAAAAGGCACCGACGCCGAGGCTCGGAAATTGATTGACCGGGCCAAGGCGGCGGACATTCCGGTGATTCAATGCGTGTGGTTGGCGCGCACGCTCTATAAGCGAAAGCGCGGCGCGAATATTCCGCGTGAGACGTTGCAGGCGGTGGCGTTCATCTATCGCACCTTGCGTGAACTGGATGAGGATGCCAAGCGCGAAACCCTGGAACTGCCTGAATTGGATCAGCGCTGATCTGACAGCAACAGGTGAGTGGCTGGGCCACCCACCTTGAAGGTTATCTCTCCAGTGAAATTGTCTGATGGTCTGAACGCTCACCGGAGGGGCCGGGCTGCGTACGCATGTGTTCCGGCCACCAAATCACCATCTTGTCGGCACTCGATTATGGGCGCGAGCAGGAGTCGCCCCGGCAGGTGGGGGTGCAGCCGGCCACAACCAGCAGGCTTATCAGGGTGAGGCTCGAGAGTAGGCGGGTCATTCTGGTTTTTTCCCGGTTGGTGCGATCAAGGAGGGGCGCGAGACGCCGATGTGTTCGTCTTTCACCACCGGGCGCATGGCGATAAGCACTTCGGCTTCTTCACCCGGCTTGAGCCAGGCGCGTGGCCAGGCAGTCACCGCCAGTGTCTGGGAGTTACTGCACTCTTTCTCATCGATGCGCACATGGCGGTCATACTGGTTGCGCAGTACCACGACGGCGACATTGAACTGCGGCCCGGTGTACCACTGGCTGCGCTCGGTATTGAGTGCGAGCAGGTCGCGGGTTGAACACAAGGTATCGAGACCCACGGGCATCGGTGCCGTCTTGAAGGCCGTAGGGACTTGCCCGCTGACCAGGGTGGCCAGCGCGTGGATCAGGTCGTTGCGCTTGACCTCGGGGGCGTGCGGGGCCACGCGTCGCGCCAGGGGTTTGAGGGCTGCCTGCAGTTCTGCCTGATCGGCCTGGGGGACGTAGCGTGAAGGGTCGGCCTGGTCGCCGATAACGCGAGGGGTGAGGATAAACAGGCGCTCGCGCCGATTGTTTTTGCGCTCGGTTGATGAAAACAGCGCCTTCCCAAGCAAAGGAATATCGCCAAGAAGGGGGATCTTGTTGAGGGTGTCCGCATTTTCCGTGACATGAAACCCGCCTACGACCAGCGAACGCTTTTCTGCCATCACCGCTTGCGTGCTGACCGCGCCCTTGCGCACATCGGGCCCGGTGCGGTTGGGATTGGACTCATCGAAATTTCCGTCTTCGATATCAATCGCCAGATGAATTTGATGGCTGCCCCGTGATGTGATCACCCGGGGTATCACCTGGAAGCTGGTGCCGACGGTGATCGGCAAAATAGTCGCGACCTCAGTGCCGGCCGTGAGGTATTGCGTGCGATTGAAGTCAATCACTGCGGGCTGGTTTTCCAGGGTCAGTACCGTTGGGTTCGATACCAATGTCGCCAGGCCACGTCGCTCCAGCGCCTGTACATCGGCAAAAAAACCGTCGCGGTTGGCGATGGATAATTGCGAGGACGTGCCCGGTGAAATGTTATTCACCCCGCCCCGTAAGTTACCGTTCTGAAAGCCCCAGTTGACCCCGAATTCGCGCAGTTGAGTGCGCTCGATATCAAGAATGATCGCGTCGATTTCCACCAGCTTGCGCGCCACATCAAGTTGGGTAATGAGGTCGCGATACATGATGTGGCGTTCTGGCAGGTCATAGATCATCACCGCGTTGTTACGCACATCGGCTTCAACCCGAATTCGACTGGTCGACGTCGGTGCGCGCGGTGTCAGGGACATGCTGTTGTTGGCGAGAGCCTGGGGCGGCGAGGCAAGCATCTGGCCCAGCAGCGGGTTGCCAAGCCGGGGTTGGGCCAGGGGCGAAACCACTGCTGCGCCGGAAGACGGGGCCTGGGTGGCCTGTGCGGTTGCAGAGCGAGGCTCAAGCAGCCCGCGCAGCATGCTGGCCACTCCGGGGATAACCATCTTTTCACCGCGGTAATCGATTTGGCGGTCGGCTGCGTTGGCAAATTTCAGGGGGTAAGTCAGCACACTCTGTTTTTCGTCGGCGGAGCGACGCTTACTGCTGAACTGCTTGATCTGTTCGATGTAACGCTTGGGGCCGGAGACCAGGACTACACCATCCTCAGGTAATTCGCCCCAACCGAAGCGGCTGTCGAGCAACCCGATATCAGTGAGCGCCTGCTTGAGGTCGGCCACGGTTTCACTCGACACTTCCAGGCGTGCAGATTCCTGCTGGTCCAGGGCGCTGATGTAGAGCGTGTTGTTGTACAGGTACCACTGAAATCGATGTTCCATACCCAGTCGGTCGAGCAGCGACTGCGGCGTGTTTGCGCGGATTTTTCCGTTGACGTTGCCCTCGAGCAGGCCCTCGACCTGCAATTGCGTACCGAATGTCTGGGCGAAATCCTCGAGCACGTCCCTCAGGGGTTTGTGCTCTGCCTCGTAGGCGTAGGCGGTGTTTTTCCATTCGGCGGGGATAGCCGCCAAGCTGTGTTGCAGCGGTAACAGCAGCAGGGGCAGGGCGATCAGGCAAGGCCAGTGAGCGCGTTTTACAACAGCAGCAGGCGTGCATGAGCGCAAGCCTTTGTGCTTGTGGGTCTTGTTATACATGGCAGGTTCTCTGTTTCAGTGCAGTCGCTTACGGGCAGAGGGCCTGGAAGCCTGGTAAATCACGTGAGCGGGGGCAGTCGCTAGGCACTGTTAGTGAGCGCGAATTTCAAGGTTTCTTGCAGGTAGGTTTGATAGGACGAGCTCAGCGCCATATCGGAAACGAGGCTGGATTTTGTTTCGATCATCTGTTGAAAGAGCATTGCTCTCTCTTCGCTGTCCTCAGCATCGCGGGCAGCGGTACTGATCTCATCGAAATGTTTTTCGGCAGAGGCCATTTGCCGGTAAAGCCTTGGTAGTAGACGGTCATCACCAATCACGGGGTTTCTCCAGTAGGTTGCTACCTCGTGTGTGGCTGCGTATGTGTAACAGGTTCCATCGTAAACGCGCGCTCATCGACCATCAGGGAGTATCAGGTGCTCCAGCGCACTGGCCCAATTGATATGAAAACCACCGTCTTCTGTTTCGAGCATCAACGATTGGGCGGTGCAGTCGTGATCGACCTTGAGTTTCCAGGGCACATCGCGCAGACGTGCGAGGCATTGCTCGATGGGCTCGCGGTCCAGTGGATGGCAGCGCAAGGTCGCCTCGATTGGGGGCATCTGGGCGTCCAGCAGTTTGTTGAGCAGTACCGTCAGACGTTGGGCAGGAGGCGTCTCATCAAGGAAATTGCGCAGGGCTGTGTTGATCACTGCCGTGGCGACCTGTTCCAACTGGTCATGCATCGCCTGGCGCTCAGACTCCCAGCGCTGCAATTGGGTATTGGCCTGTTGCCAGAATTGATGACCGACCTTTTCCAGCATGCGCTCGCACTGGGATTCGGCTTGGCGTATGAGCGCCTGTGCGTGGGCTTGGGCCTGTTCGAGCAACTGCTGGGCGTGGGTGTAGTCGGCGAGCATTTCCCTGGGAATCAGGTCTACTGGAACGTCAGTGGTCACCGCACACAGCTCTATTTTCTGGGTGCAAAACATGGTGGGAGTCTCACGAATACGGCGGTAAGGATTCATTGAAGGTGGTTGACGTCGCGCGCCAGAGCGCGGCTTGCCACACCGTGTCCGAGCGGCCATGGGAAGAGGACAACCGGGGGTGCTTTTCCAGTTCAAGTACCCGGTGGTACGCAAAACTCAAGCGCAATCGCTGCCAGACGGCGGGGGGAACCCAAGCGCGCAGGCAATGCAGTGGGTCTTCAACGCTCACTGGGATCGGGTCGGGTGACAATGCCTTGGTCAGGCGTTGACACCAGAGGCGATGTTCCTCATTTAACGGGCTATCAGGGCTGGGGTTGCCGATCTCTTTGACCAATTGAAGAACGAGGTCTCGTTGCCAGGCGCGGGCCAGTACCAACTGCAACACCGGTACGCAAGGATGGGGAGGGAGCTGTGGCTCGATCCCGAAGAGGTGGCTCACCTGGTGATGATGGCTGCGTGAAAGCGCTGCGGTTTCTGCGAAACCCTTGTGCGTGTGCCAGTCATGGTGGGCGTTTTGCCACGGGCAAGCCCACCATCTTACCCACGCAAGATCCTTACTCATGGTTGAGTGCGGTCGCAGTGCCTGCCGGGTGAGTGTCCGTGCCCCGGCGGCGCCAGAATAGCCAGCCGGTAGCGCCTAGTACCAGAGCGACCAGAGGCAGCATGGAACTGGCGCGCCAGAACCCCAGGTCTTGCTCCGGCACCAGGAAGGGGCCGAAAAAGCTAAGCTGTTGTTGCTCCTGGTAGGCAGTGGCCGGGACGAAAACGACGGTCAGTTTTTGTGTGTTTTCCAGGGCCGAAGCCATGCCGGGGATGCTGCTGGCGACCATTCTGCGCACACGGGGTTGAATGTTGTCAGGGTCCAGCCGCGGGTCATGCTTGATGAACACCGATGCAGATGCCGGCTGCACAGGCTCGCCGGGTGCCACCCGCTCAGGCAGCACCACATGCACGCGTGCAACGATCACCCCATCGATATTCGACAAGGTGGCCTCCAGTTCCTGGGACAGCGCGTAGATGTAACGTGCGCGTTCTTCCAGTGGTGTGGAGATCACCCCTTCCTTGCGGAAGATATCGCCCAAGGTAGAGCGGGCCACTTTGGGCAGGCCGACGGCTTCCAGTGTACGCACCGCTCGGCTGATGTCATTGGCCCGCACGCGAACAACCACGCCGTCTTTGGCCGGAATTTTCTGGGCGCGGATCTGCTTGTCTGCCAGCTCGGCAATCACTTCGTTGGCTTCCTGCTCCGAGAGTTGGCGATGCAGTTCCACGCTTTCGCCGCAGCCGGTCAGCATCAACGGCGATAAGAGAAATAAGGCGATGCAGAGATAGCGGTACATACGGCTATCCCATGGTGGCGATTTTATCGACGCCTTTGACCAGCAAGCCGACAACCTTGACCTGGGCGACTACGCCAAGGTTCGCCGCTGCAAGGGCCTCTGGTAGCGCATGCGCTTCTTTGGTCTGCTTGTTCGACAGGGTGTCCCGTATTCCTCTTTGCACGCGCTTGGCTGCCGCAGTCGATTCAGTTGCACTCAGGGAAAACAGATTCGCGGCCGTGGAGGTAGCACCTTCGCTGAGGGGCTGTCGGCTGGCGCTCAGTTGCGCATTGAAGAAGTTGATATCCGATGCTCCGTTGAGTGCATCCGGCGTTTCGGCCTGAGTAGAGTGAGGCCCGTTTCCCGGGAGCCCCGTGTGGGTAATGTACAAATGAAACTCCTTTGACGATGTCGGCTGCAGTGGGCGATGGCGCCACGACCTCCTCGACCCGATCAGACGAGGAGGCCGGTTTTGCTTAAGCGAACCGTAAAGACTTCACGCGTCCCGCTTTTGCTGTCGTGAGTTCTTGCTCAGCAGTCTTTGCTGCCTCTTCGACAACTTTCCTTTCTTTGTTGGCGTTGATTTGGTCCAGTTGTGCCTGGGCACCGGCGCTCAGGCCAGCGCCGCCAGAAGGTATAGAGGACATAGGGTCACCTTTGTGTGCAGTTTAATTGAGGTGCTGATGGCGCTTGTTCAACACCAGCAGCGATCGAGCAAACTTTAGTTTGTTCATGTTCTGCGTGGTGATTGGTGTGAGTAGCGTTCCAGATCGATAAAAAACATTTATATGAAGATGTTTCTTGATGATCGATACGTTTATGGGGGCATATCTATCGAGCCTGGTCTTATTGCCCTGTTATTGCGTTTGATTGATTGGGATGAAGAAACTTTGGCTTAAAGCCATGACCTTGCCCGTCGTAGGTTGAGCTTGGATGGCGTGAAAGCAGCAAGGCATAAAACACTCAGTAAGGTCTTTCCAGGCACGCGTTCCCTATTACGTCATTCCAGCGATATTTCCAGTTGTTTCATTCGGTAGTAGAGGGTGCGCCTGGCGACCCCCAGTTCCGCGGCAGCGCTATCAACACTGTGCTCATGGCGTAGCAGTGACTCTTCAATCAATGCTTTTTCGATTTGTTGCAGGCGCGTCTTTAAGCTTGTTTCCGTGTGTGGCACGTGGCTCAAGGGCAGCGGGCTCAAGCCCAATACAAAACGTTTGGCGGCTGAGCGCAGCTCGCGGACATTACCCTGCCAGCGGTGGCAGATCAGTTGCTGCAACAACGTACCGGCAGGCGTCAGCACCAGGCATTTAAAGGCGTCGGACTCTTGCCTGATCATGTCGAGGAACAAGGGAATGATGCGTTCACGGCGCTCGCGCAGAGGCGGAAGGTGGATGCTGACGACGTTGAGACGAAAATACAGATCCCGCCGGAACGCCCCTCGCTCCACCATGTCATGCAAGGATTGCTGGGCGGAGGCAATGACGCGCATATCCACCCGGATAAACCGCGTCGAGCCCAGGCGCTCAACCCCTCGGCACTCCAGCACTCGCAACAGTTTGGCTTGCAGTGGCAGGGACATACTGTCGATTTCGTCGAGGTACAAGGTACCCAGGTTGGCAGCTTCTACAAAGCCAGCCCGCGACTGCATCGCGCCGGTATAGGCGCCGCTGTTCACACCGAAGAGTTGGCTTTCTGCGAGGGTTTCCGGGATGGCGGCACAGTTGACCGCCACAAAGTTTCCTTTGCGCCCGGACAGATAATGTATACGTTGTGCCAGGGTGTCCTTGCCCGTTCCGGTTTCACCGAGTAACAGAACGTCAATATTCAATGCGGCAGTGTTATTGACGGTGGTTTCGATGGCTGGGCAGTCGATGAAGGGGTTGTCGATAATAGGTCTATTTTGATCAAGGGCCGACATACTGCTATTGCTCCAACACGGTTACAACTTCATGAGGGTGGTGAAGTTAGCGCAAGTAAACCGGAAACTAACACCGTTGTCACCGTGTTTGCAGGTAGGGATGATCGCTGATAAGTCTGGCTGGGCGTATTTCGTCAAGCGCAAGGCTAAGTGTGTTGTGGTTGCACTTGTAGTATGTAGGTTAATTCTTGATTGTAGAGTGAATCGGTTGAGTGTTTATTATGTTTAGTTGAGTGTTTGCCGAGCGAGGCGCAAATGGCGCCCATAAAAAAGCCGATGCAGTGCATCGGCTTATTGAATCGTCAGTGAGACTTACACGTTGAAGCGGAAGTGCATGACATCACCATCTTTAACGATGTAGTCCTTGCCTTCCAGGCGCCATTTACCGGCTTCCTTGGCACCGGCTTCACCCTTGTATTGGATGAAGTCGTTGTAGGCGATCACTTCGGCGCGGATGAAGCCTTTTTCGAAGTCGGTGTGGATAACACCGGCAGCCTGTGGCGCGGTGGCGCCGACCTTGACGGTCCATGCACGAACTTCTTCGACACCGGCGGTGAAGTAGGTCTGCAGGTTGAGCATGTCGTAACCGGCGCGAATCACGCGGTTCAGGCCTGGTTCTTCCAGGCCCAGGGCCTCGAGGAACATGTCTTTTTCTTCGCCGTCATCCAGCTCGGCGATTTCCGCTTCGATTTTGTTGCACACCGGAACCACGATGGCGCCTTCTTCGTCGGCAATGGCCTTGACCACGTCGAGCAGCGGGTTGTTCTCGAAACCGTCTTCGGCCACGTTGGCGATGTACATCACAGGCTTGGTGGTCAGCAGGTGGAAGCCCTTGATCACTGCTTTCTCGTCAGCGCCCATGTTCTTCATCAGGCTGCGTGCCGGCTTGCCTTCGGTGAAGTGTGCGATCAATTGCTCCAGCAGGCCTTTCTGGACCACTGCATCCTTGTCGCCGCCCTTGGCGTTGCGCGCGACTTTCTGCAGTTGTTTCTCGCAGCTGTCGAGGTCGGCGAAGATCAGTTCCAGGTCGATGATCTCGATGTCGCGTTTAGGGTCGACGCTGTTGGAGACGTGAATCACGTTCTCGTCTTCAAAGCAGCGGACCACGTGGGCGATAGCATCGGTCTCACGGATGTTGGCCAGGAACTTGTTGCCCAGGCCTTCACCTTTCGACGCGCCAGCTACCAGGCCTGCGATGTCGACGAACTCCATGGTGGTCGGCAGGATGCGCTTTGGATTGACGATGGCCGCCAGGGCGTCCAGGCGTGGGTCCGGCATCGGCACGATACCGCTGTTGGGTTCGATGGTGCAGAAGGGGAAGTTCTCCGCCGCAATACCGGACTTGGTCAGGGCGTTGAACAGGGTGGATTTGCCGACGTTGGGCAGGCCGACGATGCCGCAATTGAATCCCATGGTGTTTCCCCTCGGTAAGAGTCAGGCCTTCTGGCTGTGCAGGTTTTTCATCGCGCGGTTCCATTCACCGGCGAAGATATCCGGCAGCACGCCGAGGGCAAAGTCGATGCTGGCATCGAGTTTTTCCTGTTCGGCGCGTGGCGCACGACCCAGGACGAAATTTGAAACCATACTGGCAACGCCTGGGTGGCCAATGCCGAGCCGCAGACGGTAGAAATTATTCTGATTACCCAACTGCGCGATGATGTCGCGCAGGCCATTGTGCCCGCCGTGCCCGCCGCCGAGCTTGAGCTTGGCAACGCCGGGTGGCAGGTCCAGTTCGTCATGGGCCACCAGGATTTCTTCGGGCTTGATCCGGAAGAACCCCGCAAGCGCCGCGACAGCCTGGCCGCTGCGGTTCATGTAGGTGGTGGGAATCAGTAGACGAACATCCTGACCCTGGTGCGAGAAGCGCCCGGTCAGGCCAAAATACTTGCGATCGGCCACTAGGTTCACACCTTGCGCGTGGGCGATGCGCTCAACAAAAAGGGCCCCCGCGTTATGCCGGGTCTGTTCGTATTCGGCGCCTGGATTTCCCAGGCCAACGATCAGTTTAATGGCAGTCACGACAGGGGCCCTTCCTTTGGAGTTGTGGATAACATCGCGACACCTGAGTGCGGCGAAAGTGGACGACAGTACATCATTTACTCAAGAGTAAACGCCGCGTTATCGCCCGCTTTCTCGCTACGTTCCGGTCCGCGATGTTTCCTCAAGCTCCGGCCATACAGAGTGAATTACTCTGCAGCGCCTTCTTCAGCTTCTGGAGCAAC
Organism: Pseudomonas nabeulensis; assembly: GCF_004682045.1. GTDB lineage: Bacteria > Pseudomonadota > Gammaproteobacteria > Pseudomonadales > Pseudomonadaceae > Aquipseudomonas > Aquipseudomonas nabeulensis. The sequence continues at coordinate 61,817 of NZ_QUZT01000007.1, read as the reverse complement.
GCGTGGAGCGTGTACGTTTGCAACAGCTTTGTCATCGTTGTGAGCCAGTGCAACGAACTCAACGCCTTTAGGGGCCTTGAGGTCGGACAGGTGAACGATTGCGCCGATTTCCAGAGCCGACAGGTCGACTTCGATGAACTCAGGCAGGTCTTTCGGCAGGCAAGTTACTTCGACTTCGTTCAGAACGTGCGAAATTTCGCCGCCTTTCTTGATCGGAGCTTCTTCACCAACGAAGTGCACAGGCACGGTAGCGGTCAGTTTCTGGCCAGCTACAACGCGAATGAAGTCAGCGTGCATGATGAATTGCTTGGACGGGTGACGCTGCATCGCTTTAACGATGACGTTTTGCTTCTTGCCGTCAACGTTCAGTTCGATCACGTGGCTGTAGGCAGCTTCGTTTTCGAACAGTTTGGCGATTTCCTTGGCCACGATGGTCAGGGATTCAGCGGCTTTGTCACCACCGTATACAACGGCAGGGATGTTGGCGGCGTGACGCAGGCGGCGGCTCGCACCTTTCCCCAGGTCAGTACGCGCTTGGGCGTTCAGGATAAAATCAGTCATTTTGTATCTCCAAAATAGCCATCATCGAGCGGCGTTTGCGACCAGCGCCAAACTCGACATGGGCAAAAAAGCCCCGCCCCAACAACATGTCGGGGCGGGGCGCTTTTCGTCAGTGGGATAGTCCGAAGGTTTGACCCTTAACGGAACATCGCGCTGATCGATTCTTCATTGCTGATGCGGCGGACCGCTTCGGCAACTACCGGTGCGATATCCAGTTGGCGGATACGCGCACAGGCTTGAGCGGCAGCGGACAACGGGATGGTGTTGGTCACCACCAGTTCGTCCAGCACAGAGTTCTCGATGTTCTCGATCGCTCGGCCCGACAGCACAGGGTGTGTGCAGTAGGCGAAGACTTTTGCTGCACCGTGCTCTTTCAAGGCTTTCGCCGCGTGGCACAGGGTGCCGGCGGTGTCGACCATGTCATCAACCAGAATACAGGTACGCCCTTCGACATCACCGATGATATGCATCACTTCAGAGTGATTGGCTTTTTCACGGCGTTTGTCGATGATCCCGAGGTCCACGCCCAAGGATTTGGCAACAGCCCGTGCACGCACGACGCCACCAATGTCCGGGGACACGATCATCAGGTTTTCAAAGCGCTGGTCTTCGATGTCATCCACCAATACAGGGGAGCCGTAGATGTTATCTACCGGGATATCGAAGAACCCCTGGATTTGGTCAGCGTGCAGGTCAACCGTGAGAACACGGTCGATGCCTACCACGGTCAGCATGTCAGCAACGACTTTCGCGCTGATAGCTACACGTGCGGAACGCGGGCGGCGATCCTGACGGGCATAACCAAAGTAAGGGATTACAGCTGTGATTCGAGTCGCTGAGGAGCGGCGGAAGGCATCAGCCATCACGACGAGTTCCATCAGGTTATCGTTGGTCGGAGCGCAAGTCGGCTGAATAATGAAGACGTCTTTACCGCGGACGTTTTCATTGATCTCGGCAGTAATTTCGCCGTCGGAGAATTTACCGACAGAGATGTCACCGAGAGGGATATGCAGCTGACGTACGACACGTCGAGCCAGATCGGGGTTAGCATTCCCCGTAAAGACCATCATCTTGGACACGCGCAGTACCTAGAGGCTGAGGGTAACCTGGATGAGTATTAGAAAATGGCAGGGGCGGCTGGATTCGAACCAACGCATGGCAGGATCAAAACCTGCTGCCTTACCGCTTGGCGACGCCCCTGTATCTGTTGCAACGAGTGCCTAACACTCGGTTCCTTTTAGAGCAGACTTTGCAGCTTGCGATGCAACATCGAAACGTTGCTTCCCTTTGCTACAAACCCTGTAAGGGTCTCTGTAAGAAGGGCCGAGACTTTATCAGCTTCAGCTTTGCTTGGGAAGCCCCCAAACACACAACTTCCAGTTCCGGTTAATTTTGCTTCGGTAAATTTACCTAACAAATTCAAAGCGTTACGTACCTCTGGATAACGCCTTGCTACAACCGGTAAGCAGTCATTTCGACTGTTTCCCTTGGGAACGGGGCGCACTTTAATGGGAGAAGAGTTACGTGTCAACAACGGATCTGAAAAAATTTCTGCTGTACTTACAGATACTTGCGGCACAAGCACGACATACCACGGCTCTTCGGGGTATTCCGGGGTGAGTTTCTCCCCCACACCCTCAGCAAATGCGGCGTGCCCATGCACGAAAACCGGCACGTCCGCCCCCAGGGAAAGGCCCAGCGCCGCGAGGCGATCAGGGTCCCAACCCAGTTGCCACAAGTGATTCAGGCCCAGCAATGTGGTCGCGGCATTCGAGCTACCACCACCGATGCCGCCGCCCATGGGCAGAATTTTATCGATCCAGATGTCGATGCCGAGCGAACTGCCGGATTGCGCCTGTAGTTTTCTCGCTGCCTTCACGATCAGATTACTGTCGTGGGGCACGCCTTCGAATTCGGTGTGCAGCTTGATCACGCCATCGTCGCGAATGGCGAAGGTCATCTCATCGCCGTAATCGAGAAACTGAAACAGCGTCTGCAGTTCGTGATAACCGTCTTCACGGCGACCGAGAATGTGCAGCATCAAATTGAGTTTCGCGGGGGAGGGTAGCGTCAAGCGTTCTACAGTCACGTTATTGCCCCAGCTTGCGTGGTTGCCAGTCCTTGATCACCAGGGTGACGTCAAGGTCGGTGCCATGCAGTTTGATGCGTTCGGGCAGCCAATAGCCGCTTTGCTCGACGTAGCTCAAATACTCGACCTGCCAGCCATCCTGTTCGAGGGTGGCCAGGCGGCTGTCGCCGTTGAGGCTCAGGCGGCTCTTACTATCTGGAGCTGGCAAACCGCGCACCCACCAGACGAGATGGGACACTGGCAACTTCCAGCCAATCTGTTCTTCCAGCAGCGCTTCGGGCGAGGTCGCCTCGTAGCGCCCCTGGTTGGCCACTTCAAGGCTGACCTGGCCCGGGCGGCCAGTCAGGCGTGCCGCGCCACGCCCCAGCGGGCCCGACAGGCGAATGTCGTAGTAGTCCTGGCGTTGCAGCCAGAACAAGGTGCCGCTGCCGGAGTCTTTCGGCGCCCGCACCCCGACTTTGCCGTCGATCTGCCAGCCATCGATACTGCTGAGCTGGTCCTTGTGCTGTTTCCATTGCGCCGGGTTGCCCTGGCCTTCAACGGATTCACGGCTGCCAATGCCCGCGCAACCGGCGAGCAGAGCGATCAAACTGAATACGACAACGTGGCGCAAGAACATAAGCTTAAAGGGTCTCGGATCCGGTCAGGCGCTTGATGGTGCCGCGCAGGATGGGGCTTTCGGGTTGTTCCTTGAGGAACTTTTCCCAGATTTGACGCGCTTCGCGCTGTTTGCCATTGGCCCACAGCACTTCACCCAGGTGGGCGGCGACTTCCTGGTCGGGGAAGCGTTCCAGGGCTTGGCGCAGCAGGCGTTCGGCTTCGTCCAGGTTGCCCAGGCGGTAATTCACCCAGCCCAGGCTGTCGAGGACGGCCGGGTCTTCCGGGTTGAGCGCGTGGGCCTGTTCGATCAACACCTTGGCTTCGGCATAACGCGTAGTGCGGTCCGACAGGGTGTAACCCAAGGCATTCAGCGCCATGGCGTTGTCCGGGTCGCGCTTGATGATCAGGCGCAGGTCTTTTTCCATCTGTGTCAGGTCATTGCGCTTTTCTGCCTGCATGGCGCGGGTGTACAGCAGGTTCAAATCATCGGGGAATTGCAGCAAGGCTTGTTGCAGCAGTTTCCAGGCGCGCTCGCCCTGGTTGTTGGCCGACAACGTCTCGGCCTGGATCAGGTAGAGCTGGATCGCGTAATCCGGTTCGGCATCGCGAGCCGCCGCCAGGCGTTTTTCCGCCTCGTCGGTGCGGCCATTGCTCATCAGGATGTCGGCCTGACGCAACTGGGCGGGCAGGTAATCGTTGCCGGGACCGACCTGGGCGTATTCAAGCAAAGCCGCTTGCGGGTCGTTGCGCTCCTCGGCAATACGGCCGAGGTTCAGGTGCGCCGAATCCACATGGCTGTCGCGCTCGATCAACTCTTCCAGGTAACCCTTGGCCTCGTCCCAGGCCTTGGCTTCCAGGCACACCAGCGCCAGGGAGTAACGCAGTTCGTCGTCGTCCGGGTATTGCTGGACCAGGTTGGCGAACTGCACTTTGGCGTCCTCCATGCGGTCCTGCTCGACCAGGGTGCGCGCGTAGGTCAGGCGCAGGCGCTTGTCGTCCGGGTACTTCTTGATGCTTTTTTCCAGCAGTGGAATCGCTTCCTTGCCGCGATTAAGGTTCTGCAACAGCCGCGCGCGCAGCAGGATCGGCGCGATCTCGCCTTCTTCCGGCGGGTTTTGTTCCAGCAGCTTGAGTGCGGCGTCAGCTTCATCGTCTTGTTGCAGCAGCAGCGCCTTGCCGAAAATCAGCTGGCTGTTGTTTGGATGCTTTTGCAGCAGGCGGTCGAAACTCTTCATCAAGCCATTGCGCGTGTCCTGGTCGGTGTCGGCGGCCGACAGCGCAAGGAAGTCGAAATGGGTGTCGCCCTTGCCTTGCAGGACTTTCTCCATATAAAGCATGGAGTCGTCATAGCGCCCGGCGCGGGCCAATTGAATGGCGGCTGCCCGTTGCGCTTCCAGATCGTCCGGGGCGTTTTTCGCCCAGATCAACGAGGTGTCCAGCGCCGCTTGGTCAGCCCCCAGGTATTCGGCGATGCGGAATGCGCGCTCCGAAATCCCCGGATCCTGTGTGTTGATGGCCTGGGTCACGTAGTTATCCAGGGCAATATCGAAACGATTGCGCTGGCCGGCCAGCTCCGCGCTCAGCAGGCTGAACACCGTTTCTTCACCAAACGAGGAATAAACCTTGGGCTTTTCAGGGGCGGGGGTGTTGTCTTCTACCGGCGGCGTACCGTCCGGCGACACGGGGGCCAAAGCCTGGCAGCCGCTGAGGAAGACAAAAGCAAGGAGCAACGCGGAAGATCTATTCATATAGGAAAAGGACGACTAACCTGCGGTCGGATCATCATGACACAAGCCTTCGGCCAAACATAACCGGGGCACCCGTATTGCTTTAAATGCTTTCTGTAGGAGCGAGCTGGCTCGCGAAGGGCGTCAACGATAACGCGTGCAGTCAGGCTAAACGCGTTGCCGGGGCGTTTTTCGCGAGCAAGCTCGCTCCTACATGGATGCCTTTTATAGACACAAGACATTAGGACAATAGCTTACGGTGGTTGTTCTGAATCTTTCGAAGTAGGACAATTGTCGGCTTCCCGACATCATCAGCGATATTGAATGGCCTTCCTCGCACTCGGTATTAACCACAAGACTGCCTCCGTAGACGTGCGCGAGCGCGTGGCGTTTACGCCCGAGCAGTTGGTTGAGGCCTTGCAGCAGCTCTGCCGGCTCACCGACAGTCGCGAAGCTGCGATCCTTTCGACCTGCAATCGCAGCGAGCTTTATATAGAGCAGGAACATCTTTCAGCGGATGTGGTGCTGCGCTGGCTGGCCGATTACCACCATTTAAGCCTCGACGACCTGCGCGCGAGCGCTTATGTGCATGAAGAGGATGCGGCAGTTCGTCACATGATGCGTGTGGCGGCCGGTCTGGATTCGCTGGTGTTGGGCGAACCGCAGATTCTCGGCCAGATGAAGTCCGCCTACGCCGTGGCCCGCGAGGCCGGCACCGTCGGCCCGCTGCTGGGGCGGCTGTTCCAGGCCACGTTCAATTCTGCCAAGCAGGTGCGTACCGATACGGCCATTGGTGAAAACCCGGTGTCGGTGGCATTTGCCGCTGTCAGCCTGGCCAAACAGATTTTCAGCGACTTGCAACGCAGCCAGGCCCTGTTGATTGGCGCCGGCGAGACCATCACCCTGGTCGCCCGCCACCTGCATGACCTGGGTGTTAAGCGCATCGTCGTGGCCAATCGCACGCTTGAACGCGCGAGTATCCTCGCTGAAGAATTTGGCGCGCACGCCGTGTTGTTGGCCGATATTCCGGCCGAGTTGGTGCGCAGTGATATCGTCATCAGTTCCACCGCCAGCCAATTGCCGATCCTGGGCAAAGGCGCGGTGGAAAGCGCGCTGAAGCTGCGCAAGCACAAGCCGATCTTCATGGTGGATATTGCCGTCCCACGGGATATCGAGCCAGAAGTCGGCGAGTTGGACGACGTTTACCTCTATAGCGTCGATGATTTGCACGAAGTCGTCGCCGAAAACCTCAAGAGTCGCCAGGGCGCTGCTCAGGCCGCCGAGGAAATGGTCAGTACCGGCGCCGAAGATTTCATGGTGCGCCTGCGCGAGCTGGCAGCGGTGGACGTGCTCAAGGCGTATCGTCAGCAAGGCGAACGCCTGCGTGACGAGGAACTGAGCAAGGCCCAGCGTTTGCTGGCCAACGGCAGCAGCGCCGAAGAAGTGCTGATGCAATTGGCCCGTGGCCTCACCAACAAGTTGCTCCACGCCCCCAGCGTACAGCTGAAAAAATTGACCGCCGAAGGCCGCCTCGATGCGCTGGCCATGGCCCAAGAACTCTTTGCCCTCGGTGAGGGCGCGTCAGACAGCTCTTCGGATAAAAAACCGCAATGAAAGCGTCACTGCTCAATAAACTGGACGTGCTCCAGGACCGTTTCGAAGAACTGACCGCCTTGCTCGGCGATGGCGAAGTCATTGCCGATCAGACCAAGTTCCGCGCCTATTCCAAGGAATACGCCGAAGTTGAGCCGGTGGTGGCCACCTATAAACACCTGCTGAAAGTGCAGGCCGACCTTGAAGGCGCCCAGGCCCTGCTCAAGGACAGCGACCCGGACATGCGTGAAATGGCCGTGGAAGAAGTCCGCGAAGCCAAGGAAAAACTGGCCGAGCTGGAAGGTGACCTGCAACGCATGCTGTTGCCCAAAGACCCGAACGACGGGCGCAACGTGTTCCTCGAAATCCGCGCCGGCACCGGCGGCGACGAGGCGGCGATTTTCTCCGGCGACCTGTTCCGCATGTATTCGCGTTACGCCGAGCGTCGCGGTTGGCGGGTCGAGATCCTGTCGGAGAACGAAGGCGAACATGGCGGCTATAAAGAAGTCATCGCGCGGGTCGAAGGCGACAACGTCTACGGCAAGCTGAAGTTCGAATCCGGCGCCCACCGCGTACAGCGCGTGCCGGCCACTGAATCCCAGGGCCGTATCCACACCTCCGCGTGCACCGTGGCCGTGCTGCCCGAGCCGGACGAGCAGGAAGCCATCGAGATCAACCCGGCGGACTTGCGCATCGACACGTACCGTTCGTCGGGCGCCGGTGGCCAGCACGTGAACAAGACCGACTCCGCTATCCGCATCACCCACTTGCCATCGGGCATCGTGGTGGAGTGCCAGGAAGAACGTTCCCAGCACAAGAACCGTGCGCGGGCCATGTCGTGGTTGTCGGCCAAGCTTAACGACCAGCAAACCAGCGCCGCCGCCAATGCGATTGCCAGCGAGCGCAAGTTGCTGGTGGGCTCGGGCGACCGTTCCGAGCGTATTCGTACTTATAACTTCGCCCAGGGCCGGGTGACCGACCACCGGGTCAACCTCACCCTCTATTCCCTCGACGAGATTCTCGCCGGTGGCGTTGACGCGGTGATCGAGCCGTTGCTCGCCGAATACCAGGCGGATCAACTGGCGGCGATAGGTGAATAAATGACCATCATCGCCAGCCTGCTGCGCGCCGCCGACCTGCCCGACTCGCCCACCGCGCGCCTGGATGCCGAGTTGTTGCTGGCAGCGGCCTTGGGCAAGTCCCGCAGCTACCTGCACACCTGGCCCGAGAAAATCGTCAGCAGCGAAGCTGCACTCACCTTTGCCGGCTACCTGCAACGCCGTCGTGGCGGTGAGCCGGTGGCGTATATCCTCGGTCAGCAAGGCTTCTGGAAGCTCGACCTGGAAGTGGCGCCTCATACGCTGATTCCGCGCCCGGACACCGAACTGCTGGTGGAAGCCGCGTTGGCGTTGTTGCCCGCCACGCCCACCCAAGTGCTGGACCTGGGCACCGGCAGCGGCGCCATCGCCCTGGCCCTGGCCAGCGAACGCCCCACGTGGCAGGTCACCGCCGTCGACCGTGTGCTGGAAGCCGTGGCCCTGGCCGAGCGCAACCGCCAGCGTCTGCACCTGAACAACGCCACCGTGCTGAACAGCCATTGGTTCAGTGCGCTGCAAGGCCATACCTACGACCTGATCATCAGCAATCCGCCGTATATCGCCGCCAACGACCCACACCTGGTGGCCGGGGATGTGCGCTTCGAACCGGCCAGCGCGTTGGTGGCGGGGCATGACGGCCTGGACGATTTGCGCCTGATCATCCAGCAAGCCCCGGCCCACCTGAATGCCGGTGGCTGGCTGTTGCTCGAACACGGTTACGACCAGGCCCCGGCGGTGCGTGATCTGTTGCTGAGCAAAGGTTTCGAAGAGGTCCACAGTCGTATCGACCTCGGCAATCACGAACGCATCACGCTGGGGCGCCGCCCGTGCTGACCGATCAGGAGCTGTTGCGCTATAGCCGACAGATCCTGTTGCAACAGGTCGATATCGACGGCCAATTGCGCCTGAAAAATGGCCGCGCCCTGATCGTCGGCCTGGGCGGCTTGGGCGCACCGGTTGCGCTGTATCTGGCTGCTGCCGGTGTGGGTGAGTTGCATTTGGCGGACTTCGATACCGTCGACCTGACCAACCTGCAACGCCAGATCATCCATGACACCGACAGCGTGGGGCAGACCAAGGTCGATTCGGCCCTGCGTCGCCTGACGGCGATCAATCCCGAGATCACGCTGATTGCCCATCGCACTGCGCTGGATGCCGACTCACTGGCGGCGGCGGTGCAAGCGGTGGACGTGGTGCTCGATTGCAGCGACAACTTCTCCACTCGCGAAGCGGTCAACGCGGCCTGTGTGGCCGCCGGCAAGCCTTTGATCAGCGGTGCGGCGATTCGCCTGGAAGGCCAACTGTCGGTGTTTGACCCGCGCCGCGCCGAAAGCCCGTGCTACCACTGTCTGTACGGTCATGGCAGCGATACCGAACTCACCTGCAGCGAAGCGGGCGTAGTCGGTCCATTGGTGGGGTTGGTGGGGAGCCTGCAAGCGCTGGAAGCCTTGAAGTTGCTGGCTGGTTTCGGCGAGCCGCTGGTGGGTCGCTTGCTGCTGATCGATGCCCTGGGCACCCGTTTCCGTGAATTGCGCGTCAAGCGCGATCCCGGTTGCAGCGTGTGCGGTACGCAACATGGTTAAGGACGCACCTATCGGTGTGTTCGACTCCGGCATCGGCGGGTTGACGGTGCTGGACGAAATCCAGCAGTTGCTGCCCCATGAGTCACTGCTGTACGTGGCCGATTGCGGGCATATTCCCTACGGCGAAAAAAGCCCGGCCTTTATTCTTGAGCGTTCGCGACGGGTTGCCGAGTTTTTCCGTGACAACGGCGCCAAGGCGTTTGTGATCGCCTGCAACACGGCCACCGTTGCCGCTGTTGCCGATCTGCGGCAGGACTACCCGACCTGGCCGCTGGTAGGCATGGAGCCCGCCGTCAAACCTGCGGCTGCCGCGACCCGTAGCGGCGTAGTGGGCGTACTCGCCACCACCGGCACCTTGCAAAGCGCTAAGTTCGCGGCCCTGCTCGACCGTTTCGCCACGGATGTACGCGTGATCACCCAACCCTGCCCAGGCCTGGTTGAGTTGATAGAAACCGGTGACCTGAACAGCCCGGCCCTGCGCCAACGGTTGCAGGGTTATATCGACCCGCTGCTCAGCGCCGGGTGCGACACCATCATCCTCGGTTGTACCCACTATCCCTTCCTCAAGCCGCTTCTGGCGCAGATGCTGCCCCCCAGCATTATCCTTATCGACACCGGCGCCGCCGTGGCCCGCCAGCTCAAGCGTTTGCTGGGCGAGCGCGACCTGCTGGCCGATGGCAATCCTGAGCCTGCGCGGTTCTGGACCAGCGGCGATGTGTATCACCTAAGAAATATCCTACCGACACTATGGAAACATCCCGGCGTTGTGCGAAGCTTCGACGCGTGAAAAATTCGTGAAATACCGGGGGAATAAGCTGGAACTTCCGACTATTCGCCAGCTTCTATACCGAGTTAGCTTGTACAAAACCATATAACTTCGTTCGGAAAGGATGTTTCTTATGAAGCGCTTGTTCTGTTTGGCTGCGATTGCGGCCGCAGTGGTAGGACACTCTGTTTCAGCCCAGGCCGCTGGCCTGGAATTGGGGGTGGGGAGCACCAGTGATTCGACCATGACCTATCGACTGGGGCTGACGTCGGATTGGGATAAAAGCTGGTGGCAGAGCGATACCGGTCGCCTGACCGGCTATTGGAGCGGCGCCTACACCTATTGGGACGGTGACAAGCGCTCCAGCGTGAGCAGCCTGTCGTTCTCGCCGGTGTTTGTGTATGAGTTTGCCGGGGAGAAGGTCAAGCCGTACATCGAGGCGGGGATTGGTGTGGCGGTGTTCTCGCGTACCAAAGTCGAGGACAACAACATCGGCCAGGCCTTTCAGTTCGAAGACCGCTTGGGCTTTGGTCTGCGCTTTGCCGGTGGGCATGAAGTGGGGATTCGGGCGACGCACTATTCCAATGCGGGTATTAGCAGCAATAACGATGGGGTAGAGAGCTATTCGCTGCATTACACACTGCCCTTATAACATCGCAAATCCAATGTGGGAGGGGGCTTGCCCCCGATGGCGGTGTTTCAGTCAGCACATCTGAGACTGACACACTGCAATCGGGGGCAAGCCCCCTCCCACATTAGAATCTCCACTCATCTGACGATCAGCGATACGCCGTTGCAATCCCCTGCCGCTCCTCCAAACACTCCGGCGCCCCCATCTCGAACTCCCGGCAGATCAGCGGCCGTCGCTCGTAGATCGTGCACATCATCGTGTCCCGATCCAGCGCGGCGCACCAGCCATCGTCCAGACGCAGCATCACTTCGCCGCCCCAATCGTCGGTGTCGATGTAGCGTTCGGGCACGCCGGTGTCGGTGATCAACATCACTTCCAACTGGCAGCAGCAGGCAGCGCACGTTGAGCAGGTGACGGCGGGTTCGGTGATTTGGGTGTGGGGGATGTTGGTCATAGGCGCGCAGTGTAAGGCAAGCCGGTGGCAAGCGGATAAAGCGCTGACGGACGTCAATGCCCCAATTGCTCGGCGATCCAATGCAGCAGGGGAAACAGTATCGCCCAGAGCAACGCCAGACCGATCAGGGTCGCCGGCGTGCCGTAGCCGAAACTCACCCCGGCCAACTGGCTGCCCGCGTAATACGACAACGGCCCGCCCACCGCGCCCAATAGGCTGGATCGCCACCAGGGCCGCGCGCTCCAGGCCAGGCAGTGGCGCAACGTGGTCGCCAACAATGCCCACAGCAGGATCAGCCAAAACGGAATCAGCGGGCCTGGCATGCTGAAATGGAACACGCCGAAGGTACGTAATGACGTATCGACCACGGTCCCCAACAGCGTCACGGCGAGGATCACTTGGCCTTCCCTGGACCAGGCACTTATCCACAGCAGGTGCACGGCCAGCACGGCCAACCCCACCAGCAGCCATCGGCTATTGCCACCGAGCACACAGGCCCACCAGCCGCACTGGAACAGCACGGCATTGGCCAGCGATTTAAGCACTGAAGCGCCCGAGTAAAGGAGGGTTGAGCGCGGCGGGTTTGGCCAGCAGCAGTTGCGCGGTACCAATGGTGCGTTCCATGAATCCACCTTCGCAGTAGCACAGGTAAAACTCCCACAACCGTAGGAAGTACTCATCGTAGCCCAACTCCCCAAGACGGCCATGGGCGCGCCGGAAGTTCTCGTGCCACAGGCGCAGGGTGCGCGCGTAGTGCAGGCCGAAATCCTCCATGTGCAGCAGGTTCATGTCGGTGTCGCGGCTGACGATCTCCAGCATTTTTTGCACACAGGGCAACGCGCCGCCGGGGAAGATATAGCGCTGGATAAAGTCGACGTTGTGCTTGGCCTGTTCATAACGTTGATCGCGAATGGTGATGGCTTGCAGCAACATCAGGCCATTGTCCTTGAGCAGGTGCGCGCATTGCTTGAAGTAGGTCGGCAAGAAGCGATGGCCCACGGCTTCGATCATCTCGATGGACACCAGCTTGTCGTACTGGCCGCTGAGGTCGCGGTAGTCCTGTAACAGCAAGGTGACCTGGCTCTGCAAGCCCAAGGCTTCAACGCGTTTCTCGGTATAGGCGAACTGTTCTTTGGACAAGGTCGTGGTGGTGACCTTGCACCCATAGTGCTGCGCGGCATACAGCGCCATGCTGCCCCAGCCGGTGCCGATTTCCAGCAGGTGGTCGTCGGGGGTGAGCGCCAGTTTCTGGCAGATGCGCTCCAGCTTGTTCAGTTGCGCCTGTTCCAGCGTGTCATCGGTGGTCAGGAATTGCGCCGCCGAATACATCATGGTCGGGTCGAGAAATTGCTCGAACAGGTCGTTGCCCAGGTCATAGTGGGCGGCGATGTTTTTCTGTGAGCCTTTGCGCGTGTTGCGGTTGAGCCAATGCAGGCCCTGGGTGAGCGGCCGGGCCAGGCGCGCGAGGCCGCCTTCCATGGCGTCGAGCACGTCCAGGTTGCTGACCATCACACGCACCACCGCGGTCAGGTCCGGACTGCTCCAATAACCGTGGATAAACGCCTCGCCCGCGCCGATGGAACCGCTGGCGGCCACCAGGCCCCACACCGCCGGATCAAGGATCTGGATTTCCCCCAGCAGGTGCGCTTCCCGTGCGCCGAAGACCCGGCGCTCTCCGTCCTCGATCACCACCAACTGGCCATGGCGCAGTTGGCTGAGTTGACGCAGCACGGCCTTGCGCAGCAGTGCACTGGTCATGCCGTTGATGTTAAGGCGATTGGCCTTGACCGATAAACTAGGGGTTTTCATGGCGGCGATCCTTGGTATACCCGACTGCGGTGCGAGCGGCGCCATCGGCGGTCTGATGGGGAAAAATCGGCGTGCGTTTGAGCAACAGGCGCAGGGCCTGCCAGTAGATTGCCAAGCAGGTCTTGGCGGTCATCCAGGGAAAGCGCCACAGGTAGCGATGCAGGCTGGCGCGGGTCAGGGGTTGTTTTTGCAGGTTCAAGGTGGCATCGAAGACTTTCAGCGGGCCCTGCCAGTCGGCCATATGCACGCCGAGTCTGGCGGTGGGTGGGCTGAAGCTCATGCGGTATTCCAGGTCGCGGGGCAGGAACGGCGACACATGGAATGCCTTGGCCACGGCGAAATGCTGATGCTCATCCGCGCCCAGGGACTGGGCCGGTAGCACGTAGTGATAGCGCTCGCGCCATGGGGTGTTGGTCACTTCGCACAGGATCGCGGCCAATTGTCCGTCGGCCTCGAAACAGTAGAAGAAACTCACAGGGTTAAAAGCCAGGCCCCAACTGCGGGCCTGGGTCAGTAGGCAGATAACGCCCCGGGGTGTACGCCCCAGTGCCTTGCCGACTTCCTGGCGTACGGCATCGCTCAAGCTCATGCCGTTACGCGTCAATTCACGCAGGTAGTCCTGCTGGCGAAAACCGAAGGGCGCAAACCGGCTGCGCCCGGCCAAGGGCGACAGCCCCAGCACGTCGTGTTCTTCGCTTAAATCCAGGTACAGCAGGCCGATGCGGTAGCGAAAGGCGTGGGCCTTGGGCGCAAACCGGCGATGGGCGATCCAGCCGCTGTACAGGGCGCTGTTCACAGGGTTTCTCCGAAGGCTTGCGCCACGTGCAGCGCACTGACCACGCCGTCCTCGTGAAAACCGTTGGCCCAGTAGGCGCCGCAATAGAAGGTATGGCGTACGCCGGAGATTTCATCCCGACGCGCTTGTGCCGCCACCGCGGCCAGGCTGTATTGCGGGTGCGCGTAGGTGTAGCGGGCGAGGACTTTCAGCGGGTTGATCATCGACGTCTGGTTGAGGCTCACGCAAAACGTGGTGGGGCTGTCGATGCCTTGCAGGATGTTCATGTCATAGGTCACCGCCGCCTGGCTCTGCGTATTGCCGCTGAGCCGGTAGTTCCAACTGGCCCAGGCCAGTTTGCGCTCGGGCAGCAGGCGGGTGTCGGTGTGCAGCACCACGTCATTGTCGGCGTAGGGCAGGGCGCCGAGGATCTCTTGCTCTGCCTGACTCGGGTCACCCAGCAAGGCCAGGGCCTGGTCGCTGTGGCAGGCGAAAACCACCTTGTCGAATGCTTCGGTGCCCCTGGCGCTGTGGATAACAACGCCTTCGGCGTCGCGCTCAACCAGATGGACCGGGCAATCGAGGCGAATATGCTCGCGAAAGCGGCGGGTCAGCGGTTCGATATAGCGACTGGAACCGCCTTCGATCACACACCACTGCGGGCGGTTGTTCACCGAGAGTAAGCCGTGGTTCTTGAAAAACCGCACAAAGAATTGCAGTGGGAACGCGAGCATCTCGGCTTGGGACATCGACCAGATCGCCGAGCCCATCGGCACGATGTAATGCAGCACAAACCGCGGGCCATAACCCCCGGTCTCCAGGTATTCACCCAGGGTCATCTCGGCGCTGATCCGTTGCTCTTGCAGGTCCAGCGGCGCCTGGCGATTGAAGCGCAGGATATCGCGCAACATGCCCCAAAACCCTGGCGACAGAATATTGCGGCGCTGGGCAAACAGGCTGTTGAGGTTGTTGCCGTTGTACTCGAGCCCCGTGCGTTCATCGCATACCGAAAAGCTCATTTCGGTGGGTTTGAACGTGACCCCGATCTGCTCCAGCAAGCGAATAAAGTTGGGATAGGTCCAGTCGTTGAACACGATAAAACCGGTGTCCACCGCGTAGCGTTCACCTTCGACGGTGACGTTGACCGTGTGGGTATGCCCACCAATACGGTCGCCCGCCTCGAACAGCGTGATTTCATGCCGGCGGCTAAGCAGGTAGGCGCTGGTCAACCCGGCGATACCGCTGCCGATAATGGCGATCTTCACGGCGTGTCCTTCTTCGGCGGTGGGCTGCGCAGCATGCGTTTGCCAATGGCCAGTTGGGCGCGGTTGGGCAATTTCGACAGTGGCCACAACGTGGCGATAAACAGCGCCGGAAAGGCGATTTCCAGCGGGCGTTTTTCCAGCTTGGCGAAGATGTGCCGCGCGGCTTTGTCCGCCGGCCAGCTCAGGGGCATGGGGAAGTCGTTACGCTCGGTCAGCGGCGTATCGACAAAGCCTGGGCTGACCACGGTGACGTCGATATTTTCCGGCGACAGGCTGATGCGCAACGATTCGAACAGGTAACGCAAACCAGCCTTGGACGCGCCATACGCTTCGGCGCGTGGCATCGGCAGGTAGGTCACGGCGCTGGCAACGCCCACCAGGTGCGGCGTTTGCCCTGCCCGCAACAGCGGCAGGGCGGCTTCGATGCAGTAACTGCTGGCCAGCAAGTTGGTGCGCACCACGTGCTCGATGATGGAGGCATCGAACTGCCGCGCATCCACGTATTCACAGGTGCCGGCATTGAGGATCACCGTGTCCACCGCGCCCCAGGCCGCGCCGATGTGTTCGCCGATTTCGCGTACGGTCTGGCTGTCGGTCAAGTCGCCCGTCACTACCAGCACTTGCCCTGGATAGTGTTCGGCGAGGGTCTCCAGCGGCGCTTTGGTGCGCGAGCTGACGGCGACGTGAGCGCCGCTCTCGAGCAGTTCGATCGCCAGTGCCGCACCGATGCCACTGCTGGCGCCGGTCAGCCAATAACGACGAGGGGCTACGTCACTCATTGTCGCCTCCCATGGCTTGGCGTGAGGGCAGGCTGCGGAAAGCCGCCAACGCACGCTCGCGGGATTTTTTCAGGTCAACGATGGCGCGCGGGTAATCGGCCACGCCGAACAGGCCGCCAACCGTTTCGGGGTTGTGCACTTCTTTTTTATTGAGTGCCGCCAGTTCCGGTAGCCAGTGCTTGATAAACACCCCTTCGCTGTCGAATTTCTCGGACTGGCTCAGCGGGCTGAAAATCCGGAAGTAGGGTGCCGAGTCGGTGCCGGTGGAAGAACTCCACTGCCAGCCGCCGTTGTTGGCGGCCAGGTCACCGTCGATCAGGTGGCGCATAAAGAAACGCTCGCCTTCACGCCAGTCGATCAGCAGGTTTTTGGTGAGGAACATCGCCACCACCATGCGCAGGCGGTTATGCATCCAGCCGGTTTCGAGCAGTTGGCGCATGGCCGCGTCAATGATCGGCAGGCCGGTGCGCGCCTCTTGCCAGGCGGCAAGCTCCTTTGGCGCATTGCGCCAGGCGACTGCCTCGGTTTCGGGGCGAAATGCACGGTGGCGAGAAACTCGTGGGTAACCCACCAGAATGTGTTTGTAGAACTCGCGCCAGAGCAGCTCGTTGATCCAAGTGATGGCGCCCATGTCGCCGCTTTCAAACTCCCCCTGGTTGGTTTGCAGTGCGGCATGCAGGCACTGGCGCGGCGATACCACGCCGGCAGCCAGGTAGGCCGAAAGCTGACTGGTGCCGGGTTTGGCGGGGAAGTCGCGCTCATCCTTGTAGTAGCTGATCTGCTGGTCGGCAAACCCATCGAGGCGACGACGGGCTTCCTCTTCGCCGGCTGGCCAGAGGGCGCGCAGCGTATCGCTGGGTGGCTCGAAACCGTCAACCGTGTGTGGGACCGGATCGCTTTTGAGCGGGAGTTTGGCCTGGGCTTTAGGCGTCGCCACCAGGCGCGGCAGGCTGCTGTGCAAGCGCGTGTAGCAGACCTTGCGGAACTGGCTGAACACCTGGAAATACGTGCCGGTCTTGGTCAGCACGCTGCCGGGTTGGAAAAACAATTGGTCCAGGTAGCTGTGGAAGCTCACGCCGTCGGCGTCCAGCGCCTTGGACACCGCCGCATCGCGTCGGCTTTCGTGGATGCCGTATTCCTCGTTGACGTGCACCGACTCCACTGACAACTCACGGCACAGCTGGCTCAAGACGGCGGGTGCCTGGTCCCAGGTCGGCGCAGAGTGGATCTGCAACGGGATATTCAGCTTGCCGAGTGCAGTGCTCAGTTCTTTAAGGTTGCGCAGCCAGAAATCCACTTTGCACGGCGCATCATCATGGGCCAGCCACTGTTCGGGCGTGAGCAGGAACACTGCCACAGTCGGGCCGCGCTGGCAGGCGGCGGCGAGGGCGGTGTTGTCGTGCAGGCGCAAGTCGGTGCGCAGCCAGATCAAATGCATTTAAACAAGTCCACGCTGGATCAGTAGCTGGTGGGCCGACAGTGGATCTTCGGCCACGAACAATTCAGGAGTGTCACGGGTTAATACGGCCAACTCGGCCTGGTGGATGCATACCGTTGGTCCGACGATCAACTTTGGGCAACTGACGCCGCCCAGAAGTTTTGCGAATGCCGACAGGTGGAGCGCCTTGCTGGAATACAACAGCACGGCGCGTGGTTTCAGGTGTTCCACCGCCAGGGCCAATTCACCGGCCGGCAGTGGCCAGTCGAAGACTTCCACCGGGCTATCGGCGCTGCTGGCCAGCCACGCGCTGAGCCACAGGTGCGGCTCCATTGGCAGGTCGGACTGATTCACCAGCAACAGCGGCGCACCCTGCAATTGGCGATTGTTGTGATAGATGCGTGCGCCGAATTTACTGCGCAGCCATGACAGGAAAAACACCCGTTCCATCTGCGCGCCGAACTGGCCTTGCCAGCGCTGCTCCAACTCCCGCAGCAACGGCAACAGCAGTTGCTCGCACAAGGTGCGCGGCGGGTACAGGGCCATGGCCTGGTTGAAGGTGTCGTCGACCCGTCGCTCGTTCAGTTCGCTGATGGCCTGCACCAGGTTCTGGCGCAGGCTGTGCCATTCACTCTCAACGACATCGGGGACGCTCAGGGCGGAGTCGATCAGGCTTTTGACCTGGCTCACCGGCACGCCGCGATTGAGCCAAGTGAGAATGGTGTGGATGCGTTGTACATGTTCGGCGTTGAACAGGCGATGGCCCTTGGGCGTGCGCTGGGGCACGATCAGGCCATAGCGACGTTCCCAGGCGCGCAGGGTCACGGCGTTGACGCCCGTCTGGCGCGCCACTTCGCGGATGGGCAGCCAGCCGTCTTCGATGGCTTGGGTGAGGTCTTCTTGCAGGGCAGCTTTCATGAATTAGATCGCATTTCGCAGGCTGAGATTTTCCGGGTGCGGTTGCAGGTAGGCCTGCTGCGCGATGTAGCGGTCCGGGTGTTGGCGAAAGTGGTGTTTGAGCAAGGTCAGCGGCACCACCAACGGCACGATGCCGTGGCGGTACTGGCCGATGACGGTCTGCATTTCCTGTTTGTCATCGGCGCTGATGACTTGCTTGAGGTAGCCGCTGATGTGTTGCAGCACGTTGGTGTGGGTGCCACGGGTGGCGCATTTGCTCAGGCCGGTCATCAGTTCGCTGAAGTAGCGGGAGGCCAAGTCGTTGAGGTCGATGCCCTTGCCCATACTGCCCAGCAAGTGGCCGAGGCTTTTGTAGTGCGCGGGGCTGTGGGCCATCAGCAGGTATTTGTAGCGCGAGTGAAAGGCCAGCAAGCAATAACGGCTCAGCCCCTCGGCCATTAACCGCTGCCAGTCGGCGTAGACGAACACGCGGGTCAGGAAGTTTTCCCGCAGTACCGGGTCATGCAGTCGACCATCTTCTTCCACCGGCAGGTTGGGGTGGCGCGCGCAAAAGGCCTGGGCATAAATACCGCGCCCGCCGCCGTCTACCGGGGTGCCGTTGTCGCGGTACACCTTGACCCGCTCCAGCCCGCAGGACGGTGACTTCTGCATAAAGATGTAGCCGCACAGGTCGGTGTGTTCCTCGGCCATTTGCTGGCCGTAGTCGTCCAGCGGCTGGGTGACGTTAAGTTCGCGGTGCACGGTGCCGACGGCTTGCGGGTGGGCGGGGTCGCCCACCAGGCGGATCGGTTCGCGGGGAATGCCCAGGCCAATGGCGACTTCCGGGCACAGCGGCACAAATTCGAAGTAGTCGGCGAGGGTCTGGCTGCACAGCAACGATTGTTTATGGCCGCCGTTGAAGCGCACGTTCTCGCCGAGCAGGCAGGCGCTGACTGCGATTTTTGGCTTGGTGATGCCAGGCATAAGCCAACCTCTGTGAGATTCCTATACAAACACGTAAGTTTGTACAACTAATCTCATCATAGGTTTGATACTGTACAAGTCAATTTTTTTGTACAGGTTTTTTAAAGGTGCTCAATCAAGCGTCGCGCGGCCTCCTGGCCACTGAGCCATGCGCCTTCCACGCGGCCCGACAAGCACCAGTCGCCACACACATACAGGCCCAGATCCGCATCAGCCAGCACGGCGAATTCGTGACTGGCGGACGGTCGTGCATACAGCCAGCGGTGCGCCAGGCTGAACGACGGCGCGGGCATGGCGCTGTGCAGCAACTCGGCAAATGCGCCGTGCAGGTGTTCGATCACCGCTTCTTTGGGCAGGTCCAGGTGGGCCTTGCTCCACGCGCTGGTGGCATGCAGCACCCAGGTGTCGAGGGTGGTGTCGCGCCCCGGTTTGCTGCGATTGCGTGCGAGCCAGTCGAGGGGGCTGTCTTGTACGAAGCAGCCTTCCATCGGCGTATCCAGGGGTTTATCAAACGCCAGGGCGATGGCCCAGGTGGGGTCCATCTTCACGCCGGCGGCGGCACTCGCCAGCTTGGGCGCGGCAGCCAGCAGCGCGGTGGCTTGGGGCGCCGGGGTGGCGATGATGACGTGGCTGAATGGGCCATGGTTTTCGCCGTCGGCGTCCAGCAGGTTCCAGTGGTGGGTGCCTTGGAACACCTCGGTGATACGGCAACCGAACTGCACCGGCAGGTCATCCAGCAGGGCGCGAGTGATGGCGCTCATGCGCGGGGTGCCGACCCAGCGGATTTGTTCATCGGGGGAGGGCGTAAGCTGGCCGGACTTGAAGTTGTACAACTGGGGCTTCCATTGCTCGGCCCAACCGTTGCTTTGCCAGCGTTGCACTTCGTTGACGAAGCGCCGGTCGCGGGCGGTGAAGTACTGCGCGCCCATGTCCAGGGAGCCGGCATCGCTGCGCTTGCTGGACATGCGGCCACCACTGCCGCGGCTTTTATCGAAGAGTTGTACAACATGCCCCGCGTCTCGTAACGCTCGGGCGGCGGAGAGACCGGCGATGCCGGTGCCGATGATCGCGATGGGAACAGTCATGGGACGCCTCGTTTATCCGTTGAGTACAGACTACGCGGACACCAATAGCTGTACAATGTTGTTTTTTGGTATAAGTTTTGGCTTACCTGTTCTAACGGCGTGACCTATGGTTAAGGCAGAGGTCCAAACCAACGTGACGCCGAGTAACAAAATTTGTCCCTGTTTATAAAATAGACCAGTGACGGGCGGCGAAC
This sequence comes from Pseudomonas nabeulensis, assembly GCF_004682045.1. Classification (GTDB taxonomy): domain Bacteria; phylum Pseudomonadota; class Gammaproteobacteria; order Pseudomonadales; family Pseudomonadaceae; genus Aquipseudomonas; species Aquipseudomonas nabeulensis. Next base: position 41,490 of record NZ_QUZT01000007.1, on the reverse strand, counting down.
GTTACATGAGGAACGTCCCATGCATATTTTGCTGACCGGCGGTACGGGCTTGATCGGCCGTCAACTGTGCCAACACTGGCTCGCGCAGGGCCATCGCCTGACCGTGTGGACCCGTCACCCGGAACAGGTCGCCAAGGTATGCGGCGCTCAGGTGTCAGGAGTCGACCGCCTACAACAGGTTATCGGCTCGGTGGACGCGGTCATTAACCTGGCGGGCGCCCCCATTGCAGACCGCCCCTGGACCCACAAGCGCAAGGCATTGTTGTGGAGCAGTCGCATCAGCCTCACCGAAACCCTGTTGGCGTGGCTCGACGGTTTGGAGCGTAAACCCGCGGTGTTGATTTCCGGTTCGGCGGTGGGTTGGTACGGCGACGGCGGCGAGCGTGAATTGACCGAAGCCAGCGGCCCGGTGCAGGACGACTTCCCCAGCCAACTGTGCATCGCCTGGGAAGAAACCGCCCAGCGCGCCGAAGCGCTGGGCATCCGCGTGGTGCTGGTGCGTACCGGCCTGGTATTGGCAGCGGAGGGCGGCTTTTTGTCGCGGCTGTTGCTGCCGTTCAAACTGGCGCTAGGCGGGCCTATCGGCAATGGTCGGCAGTGGATGCCGTGGGTGCATATCAAGGATCAAATCGCCCTGATTGATTTTCTTCTGCACCAGCCAAACGCCAGCGGTCCTTATAATGCCTGCGCGCCGCACCCGGTGCGTAATCGCGAGTTTGCCAAGACGTTGGGCCAGGTGCTGCACCGCCCGGCGTTCATGCCGCTGCCGGCCTTTGTGTTGAAGGTGGGGCTGGGTGAGTTGTCCGGCTTGCTATTGGGCGGGCAGAAGGCGCAGCCGGAGCGGTTGCTGGCTGCGGGTTTCACTTTCCAGTTCACTGAGTTGCGTGCGGCTCTGGACGATTTGTCCAGCCGCCTCTAGAGATAGGATGTTGCATGACGGATCACGCGTTGTTACTGGTCAACCTGGGTTCACCGGCGTCCACTTCGGTGGCCGATGTGCGCAGCTACCTCAATCAGTTCCTGATGGACCCTTATGTGATCGACCTGCCATGGCCGGTGCGGCGTTTGCTGGTGTCGCTGATTTTGATCAAGCGTCCCGAGCAGTCGGCCCATGCCTATGCGTCCATCTGGTGGGATGAAGGCTCACCGTTGGTGGTGCTCAGCCGCCGTCTGCAACAGCAAATGATGTCGCAGTGGAAACACGGCCCGGTGGAATTGGCAATGCGCTACGGCGAGCCGTCCATTGAAAGCGTGCTGACCCGTCTCGCCGCCCAGGGTATTCGCAAGGTCACGTTGGCGCCGTTGTATCCGCAGTTTGCCGACAGCACTGTGACCACCGTCGTGGAAGAAGCACGGCGGGTCGTGCGCGACAACAAGCTCGACCTGCAATTTGCCACCCTGCAACCGTTCTACGATCAACCCGAATACCTCGACGCCCTGGTGGCCAGCGCCAAACCGCATTTGCAGCAGGACTACGATCACCTCCTGTTCAGCTTCCATGGCCTGCCGGAACGCCACCTGCAAAAGCTCAACCCTGGGCACACGTTTGACGGTGCGACGGATTGCTGTGTGAACGCATCGCCCGAAGTGCGCGCCACGTGTTATCGCGGCCAGTGTTTCAGCGTGGCGCGTGACTTTGCCGCGCGCATGGGCTTGCCGGAGGACAAGTGGTCGGTGGCGTTCCAATCGCGCCTGGGCCGGGCGAAGTGGATCGAACCCTATACCGAAGCACGCCTGGAAGCGCTCGCTCAGCAAGGTGTGAAGAAGTTGCTGGTGATGTGCCCGGCGTTTGTCGCCGATTGCATCGAGACGCTGGAAGAGATCGGTGATCGCGGGTCGGAGCAATTCCGTGAAGCGGGGGGCGAGGAGTTGGTGCTGGTGCCGTGTTTGAATGATGAGCCGCAGTGGGCGGTGGCGCTCAATACCTTGTGTGAAAAAGCCTCGATTCAGTGAAGATCAAAATGTGGGAGGGGCGGTGCGACGGTTCGACTTGCCCCCGATTGCAGTGGGTCAGCTACAGATAAACTGACTGACACACCGCCATCGGGGGCAAGTCGAACCGTCGCACCGCCCCTCCCACATTTTTTTTGACCGTGTTTACAGGTTTAGGGTCAGGCTGACCGTGAGGTTTCGCGGCTCGCCGGGGTTTATCCAATAACTGCTGTAAGACCGCTCGTAATACTTTTCATCGAACAGGTTGTTCAGGTTCAGCCCGACGGTGACGTTTTCCGTGGCTTTGTAATGCGCCAACAAATCCACGGTATGGTAGGCCGGTAGCTCGAAGCGCGTTCCTGCTTCCCCGGAGCGGTCCCCCACATACGTAAACGCTGCACCTAGATCAGACCCACGCAACGCCCCATCCTGAAACTCATACACCCCCAACAGACTGCCACTGCGCTTGGCCACGCCGAGAATCCGGCTGCCCGCAGGAAGTGTGGTATCGCCCTTGGTGACTTCAGCATCGATGTAGGCAAACGCCCCGATCACCCGTACGGCCTCGTTCACTTGCCCCGTCAGTTGCAGGTCAAAACCCTGGCTGCGTGCCTTGCCCATGGCACGGTTGAGGTTGGTGGCCGGGTCGAGCGTGAGCACGTTTTCTTTCTCGATATGGAATGCAGCGAGGGTGGCGCTGAGGCGGTCGTCGAACAGTTCGGTCTTGATCCCCACTTCATAACCCACGCCTTCTTCCGGTTTGAAGGCTTTGCTGTTGGCGTCGAGGCCGCTGTTGGGCTTGAACGAAGTGGAGGCGTTGGCAAACACGCCGACTTGCGGTGTGAGTTGGTAGAGCAGGCCGGCGCGTTGGGTGAAGGCGTCGTGGGTCTGGTGGCTCTTGGGCGCGCCGGTGTAGTCCTCGATGCTTTGGTCGAAATGCTCGAAGCGTACACCCAGCATGCCGCGCAGGCGGTCGGTGAAGATGATCTGGTCTTGCAGGTTCAGCGCGTGGCTTTTGGTCTGTTCGAAGAAATCAGTGCCGGAGCGCAAGCCGTTGGGTTTGGGTTGGCCGTAGACCGGGTTATAGATATCGATGGCGTAGGGGCTGCCGGCGATGGCGGTCACGCGCTCCTTCTTGCGGTAGTCCTCGTATTCGGTGCCGATCAGCAATTCGTGCTGCCAACTGCCGATGTCGAACAGGCCGCGCAGTTCCAGCTGGGTGATGCTGTCGTGCCAACCCATGGAGCGTTCGCGGTAGCGACGGTTGAGGGTGTGGCCGTCGGCGTTCAGTGCGCGGTTTTCCGAGGCGTCGCCCCACAGGCTGCCTTGTTTGTAGTGGCTGGCCAGGCGCAGTTTCCAGGCATCGTTGAGGTGATGTTCGAGGGTGGCCTGGAGGCGGTTGTTATGGTTGCGGATATCGCCGTCGTTGGGCTCGCCAAGGAAGGTTCTGCGCGAGACGCCGGGGGCATCGACGATGCCACGGTCGAAGGTGGAGCGGTGACGCACGAATTCGCTTTCCACCAGCAGGTGGGTGTCCGGGTCCAGTTGCCAGCTGAACGAAGGCGCGACGAACACGCGCTTGCTCTGCACGTGATCGCGAAAGCTATGGTTGTCTTCCACCGCCAGGTTGACCCGCGACAGTACGTTGCCTTCGCTGTCCAGCGGGGTGTTCACGTCCAGGGCGGTGCGATAGCGGTCCCAACTGCCGGCGCTGGTTTGCACGGTGGTGAAGGCGTCGGGCTGGGGCTTCTTGGTGACGATATTCACCGTGCCGCCGGGATCGCCACGGCCATACAGGCTGGCGGCGGGGCCTTTGAGTACTTCGATGCGCTCGATATTCGCCGCGTCTGGCGTACTCGGGTAGCCACGGTTGGCGCTGAAACCGTCCTGATAGAACTCCGACGTGGTGAAGCCGCGCACGCTGTATTCGTACAGGGTCAGGCCGCCGAAGTTGTTTTGCTTGGACACGCCGCCCGCAAATTCCAGGGCGCGTTCCACGTTGGTGCTGCCCAGATCCTTGAGGACTGTGGCAGGAATCACGCTGATGGACTGTGGGATATCGCGCAGGGCGGTGTCAGTCTTGGTCGCGCTGGCAGAACGAGTGGCGCGGTAGCCCTTGACCGGGCCGGAGGCAGATTCATAGGCGTCGGTGGTGACGCTGATGGTGTCGAGTTCTACGGTGTTTTCTTCGGCGAGGGCGGGGTCCAGCAATAAACCCAAGGCCAGGCCAGCCAGGGGGGCGATTCTTCGAGACGGCATGATAGAGCGTTCCAAGTGCAATATTGAAACAATATAACATGTCTAATGAGAATGGATTGCTTTGAAACATTGCCTTACAGGTGCCCGCGAACGGGCACCCGAACGAAGCGCTTATTCCTCTTCTTTCACCGGCGCCGGTGGTGGGCGCAGGCCAATTTCCGCCGACAGCTTGATCTCTTTGCCGTTACGCATGACCAGGATCGTCACCTTGTCGGTTGGCTTGATCCGCGCCACCTGGTTCATCGACTTGCGACCATCGCCAGCGGGCTCGCCGTCGATGCTCAGGATCACGTCGCCCAGTTGCAGGCCAGCTTTCTGCGCCGGGCCGTCGCGGAAGATCCCGGCCACCACGATGCCTGGGCGTCCGGTCAGGCCAAACGACTCGGCGAGATCCTTGGTCAACGGCTGTACTTCAATCCCCAGCCAGCCGCGAATCACCTGGCCGTGTTCGATGATCGACTTCATCACTTCCATCGCCAGCTTTACCGGGATCGCAAAGCCAATGCCCTGGGAGCCGCCGGACTTGGAGAAAATCGCGGTGTTGATCCCGGTCAGGTTGCCGTTGGCATCCACCAGCGCACCACCGGAGTTGCCGGGGTTGATCGCGGCATCGGTCTGGATGAAATCTTCATAGCTGTTAAGGCCGAGCTGGTTACGCCCGGTGGCGCTGATGATGCCCATGGTCACCGTCTGGCCTACGCCAAACGGGTTGCCGATGGCCAATGCCACATCACCGACGCGCAGCCCTTCGGAACGGCCGATGGTGATCGATGGCAGGCTTTTCAGGTCGATCTTGAGCACCGCGAGGTCGGTTTCCGGGTCGCTGCCGACTACACGGGCGAGGGTTTCGCGACCGTCACGCAGGGCCACCACAATCTGGTCGGCGCCGGTGGTCACGTGGTTGTTGGTGAGGATGTAGCCCTCGGGGCTCATGATCACCCCGGAACCCAGACTGGATTCCATGCGGCGCTGCTTGGGCCCGTTGTCGCCGAAATAGCGGCGGAACTGCGGGTCTTCAAACAGTGGATGCGCCGGTTTGTTGATGACCTTGGTGGTGTACAGGTTGACCACGGCAGGGGCGGCGATGACCACTGCGTCCGCGTAGGTCACCGGGCCTTGCACCACCGCGTTGGTTTGCGGGGCTTGTTGCAGGTTTACATCCAGGCTGGGCAGACCCACCAGCCCGGGGAAACGTTGAATAATCAACATCGCGATCAGCACGCCAGCCAACAATGGCCATCCAAAAAAACGCAGCGCCTTGAGCATCAAGTAAGTCCTGACAGGTTGCAGGGGGCGGGAGAGCGCCCATAATGTCGCGCATTATACGAGGCTGCGAGCGCCTTCGAACGGGATATTTAGGAGTCTTTTATGGCCGTCCCCCTTACTACCCTCGTCGAGGAAGCGGACCGCTACCTCGGCAGCGCAAAAATTGCCGATTACTGCCCCAACGGCCTGCAAGTGGAGGGGCGTCCACAGGTGATGCGCATCGTCAGCGGCGTGACCGCCAGCCAAGCGCTGCTGGACGCCGCCGTCGAGGCCCAGGCCGATTTGATCCTGGTGCACCACGGCTACTTCTGGAAGGGCGAAAACCCCTGCATCACCGGCATGAAGCAGCGTCGCCTGAAAACCCTGCTCAAGCACGACATCAGCCTGCTGGCGTATCACTTGCCGTTGGACCTGCACCCCGATGTCGGCAACAACGTGCAGCTCGCACGCCAATTGGACATCACCGTGGAAGGCCCGCTGGACCCGAGCAACCCGAAGATCGTCGGCCTGGTCGGCTCCCTCGCCGAGCCCTTGTCACCCCGCGACTTCGCCCGTCGTGTGCAGGAAGTCATGGGCCGCGAGCCACTGCTGATCGAAGGCAGCGAAATGATCCGCCGCGTCGGCTGGTGCACCGGCGGTGGCCAGGGCTACATCGACCACGGGATTGCCGCTGGCGTGGACTTGTTCCTGAGTGGCGAAGCGTCCGAGCAAACCTTCCACAGCGCCCGTGAAAACGACATCAGCTTCATCGCCGCCGGTCACCACGCCACCGAGCGCTACGGTGTGCAGGCCTTGGGTGATTACCTTGCGCGGCGTTTTGCCCTTGAGCATCTGTTTATCGATTGCCCAAACCCGATTTAACAAGCTCCGAGTAGCAAATGTGGGAGGGGGCTTGCCCCCGATTACGGTGTGTCATTCAACCCATCAGTGACTGATCCACAGCTATCGGGGGCAAGCCCCCTCCCACACTTGAACGTGTTTCACCCCAAACTCAGGGGTATATTCATATACCGTTTCGATCTAGCCAGCTCCCTGAATAGAAGCAGGTGCTGTGCTAGCATGCCCCGCTCGAACACGGCCCGCTGGCCGTCCATAAGATCGTTTTTCCGTGAGTAACCATGGTCGACAAACTGACGCATCTGAAACAGCTGGAGGCGGAAAGCATCCACATCATCCGCGAGGTCGCCGCCGAGTTCGATAACCCGGTGATGCTCTACTCGATCGGTAAAGACTCCGCCGTGATGCTGCACCTGGCACGCAAGGCCTTCTTCCCGGGCAAACTGCCGTTCCCGGTGATGCACGTCGACACCCGCTGGAAATTCCAGGAAATGTACAAGTTCCGCGACAAGATGGTCGAAGAACTGGGCCTGGACCTGATCACCCACGTCAACCCGGACGGTGTGGCGCAGGGCATCAACCCGTTCACCCACGGCAGCGCCAAGCACACCGACATCATGAAGACCGAAGGCCTCAAGCAGGCCCTCGATAAGCATGGTTTCGACGCCGCGTTCGGCGGTGCCCGTCGCGATGAAGAGAAATCCCGCGCCAAAGAGCGCGTGTACTCGTTCCGCGACAGCAAACACCGCTGGGACCCGAAGAACCAGCGCCCGGAGCTGTGGAACGTCTACAACGGCAACGTCAACAAGGGTGAGTCGATCCGTGTGTTCCCGCTGTCCAACTGGACTGAGCTGGACATCTGGCAGTACATCTACCTCGAAGGCATCCCGATCGTTCCGCTGTACTTCGCCGCCGAACGCGAAGTGATCGAGAAGAACGGCACGTTGATCATGATCGACGACGACCGCATCCTCGAGCACCTGTCCGACGAAGACAAAGCCCGCATCGTCAAAAAGAAAGTACGTTTCCGTACCCTTGGCTGCTACCCGTTGACGGGCGCGGTGGAGTCCGAAGCCGAGACGCTGACGGACATCATTCAGGAAATGCTCCTCACGCGAACTTCCGAGCGCCAGGGCCGTGTCATCGACCACGATGGTGCAGGCTCGATGGAAGATAAAAAACGTCAGGGTTATTTCTAAGGGGTTGTCATGTCGCACGCATCTGATTTGATCAGCGAGGACATCCTCGCCTACCTGGGCCAGCACGAGCGCAAGGAAATGTTGCGCTTCCTGACCTGTGGCAACGTCGACGACGGCAAGAGCACCCTGATCGGGCGCCTGCTGCACGACTCCAAGATGATCTACGAAGATCACCTGGAAGCCATCACCCGCGATTCGAAGAAGTCCGGCACCACCGGCGACGACATCGACCTGGCGTTGCTGGTCGACGGCCTGCAGGCAGAGCGGGAGCAAGGCATCACCATCGATGTCGCCTACCGCTACTTCTCTACCGCCAAGCGCAAATTCATCATCGCCGACACCCCCGGCCATGAGCAGTACACCCGCAACATGGCCACCGGTGCGTCCACCTGTGACCTGGCGATCATCCTGATCGACGCCCGCTACGGCGTGCAGACCCAGACCCGTCGCCACAGCTACATTGCCTCGTTGCTGGGCATCAAGCACATCGTGGTGGCCATCAACAAGATGGACATCAACGGCTTCGACCAAAGCGTATTCGAGTCGATCAAGGCCGATTACCTGAAGTTCGCCGAAGGTATTTCGTTCAAGCCGAGCACCCTGGCCTTCGTGCCAATGTCCGCGCTCAAAGGCGACAACGTGGTGAACAAGAGCGAGCGTTCGCCCTGGTACACCGGCCAGTCGCTGATGGAGATCCTCGAAACCGTCGAGATCGCCAATGACCGCAACTACACCGACCTGCGTTTCCCGGTGCAGTACGTCAACCGTCCGAACCTGAACTTCCGTGGTTTCGCCGGCACCCTGGCCAGTGGCGTCGTGCACAAGGGCGACGAAGTCGTGGTGCTGCCGTCGGGCAAGAGCAGCCGCGTCAAATCCATCGTCACCTTCGAAGGTGAGCTGGAGAACGCCGGCCCTGGCCAGGCCGTGACCCTGACCATGGAAGACGAGATCGACATCTCCCGTGGCGACCTGCTGGTACACGCCGATAACGTGCCGCAAGTGACCGACGCCTTCGACGCTATGCTGGTGTGGATGGCCGAAGAACCGATGCTGCCGGGCAAGAAATACGACATCAAGCGCGCCACCAGCTACGTGCCGGGTTCCATCACCAGCATCGTGCACCGCGTGGACGTGAACACCCTGGCCGAAGGCCCGGCGAGTTCGCTGCAGTTGAACGAGATTGGCCGCGTGAAAGTCAGCCTCGACGCCGCTATCGCGTTGGACGGCTACGACAGCAACCGCACCACCGGTGCGTTTATCGTCATCGACCGTTTGACCAATGGCACCGTGGCCGCTGGCATGATCATCGCGCCACCGGTAACCCACGGCAGCTCGGCGCAGCACGGCAAGTTGGCCCACGTGGCCACCGAAGAACGCGCCCAGCGTTTTGGCCAGCAGCCGGCCACCGTGTTGTTCAGCGGCCTGTCGGGCGCTGGCAAGAGCACCCTGGCCTATGCGGTTGAGCGCAAGCTGTTCGACATGGGCCGTGCGGTGTTCGTGCTGGATGGCCAGAATCTGCGTCACGACCTGAACAAAGGGTTGCCGCAGGACCGTGCCGGTCGCACCGAGAACTGGCGTCGTGCCGCTCACGTGGCGCGCCAATTCAACGAAGCGGGCTTGCTGACCCTGGCGGCGTTCGTTGCGCCGGATGCCGAAGGCCGTGAACAGGCCAAGGCGTTGATCGGCGGCGACCGTCTGCTGACGGTCTACGTGCAAGCCTCGCCGCTGGTATGCGCCGAGCGTGATCCGCAAGGTTTGTACGCGGCCGGTGGGGATAACATCCCTGGCGAATCCTTCCCGTACGACGTGCCGTTGAATGCCGACCTGGTCATCGACACCCAGGCCCTGTCGCTGGAAGAAAGCGTCAAGCAAGTGCTGGAGCTGTTGCGTCAGCGCGGCGCGATCTAAAGCCGGTCGCAATCAAATGTGGGAGGGGGCTTGCCCCCGATGGCAGTGTGTCAGTCAGTACATCTTTTACTGACCCACTGCTATCGGGGGCAAGCCCCCTCCCACATTTTGATCACTTTTTGCCTGGGAACTCAGTGTGCAGCTTTTCCAGTAGCTGATCTTTCTCCTCCCACAGCCGGTTGATCCAACCCTGGAACGCCGTCCGGTACTCCCCATCCTGCTCATAATTCTTGCCAATGAATTCAGCCGGGATTTGCACCTCTTCAAACTGCACCACCACGTCCTGCACATTCCCGCACAGCAAATCCCAATACCCAGGCCGCCCGGCCGGGTAGTGAATGGTCACATTGACCAATGACTTCAACTGCTCCCCCATCGCATCCAGCACGAACGCGATACCGCCGGCCTTAGGCTTGAGCAGATAACGGAACGGCGACTTCTGCTGCGCATGCTTGCCCGGCGTAAACCGCGTACCTTCGGCAAAGTTGAAAATCCCCACCGGGTTGTCGCGAAACTTCGCACAGGTCCGGCGGGTGGTTTCCAGGTCTTTGCCTTTCTTCTCAGGGTGCTTCTCCAGGTACGCCTTGGTGTAGCGCTTCATGAAGGGGAAGCCCAGGGCCCACCACGCCAAACCAATCACCGGCACCCAGATCAGTTCCTGCTTGAGGAAGAACTTGAGCGGGCGAATCCGGCGGTTAAGCACGTACTGCAACACCATGATGTCGACCCAACTCTGGTGGTTGCTGGTCACCAGGTACGAGTGCTGGTAGTCCAACCCTTCGAGGCCGGTGATGTGCCAGCGGGTGCGGCGCACCAGGTTCATCCAGCCCTTGTTGTTGGTGACCCAGGCCTCGTGGGTGTGGTTCATCAGCCATTCGCTGAAACGCTTGGCAAACGGCAGCGCCTTGAACAGCGCCACGATAAACAGGAACGAGCACAACAGGATCGTGTTCAGCGCCAACAATAGCGATGCGATCACGCCGCGCACGGCAGCAGGTAGAAAATCCAGCATTTAGATATCCATCGGTCGGTTGGCGGCTTGGATCGCGGTGAGCGCGATGGTGTACACAATGTCGTCCACCTGGGCGCCGCGTGGCAGGTCGTTCACCGGTTTGCGCAGGCCCTGGAGCATCGGCCCGAGGCTGACGCAATCGGCACTGCGTTGCACGGCCTTGTGAGTGGTGTTGCCGGTGTTGAGGTCGGGGAACACGAACACCGTGGCCCTGCCGGCGACCTGGCTGTTGGGGGCCAGTTGGCGAGCCACGGTTTCGTTGGCGGCGGCGTCGTATTGCAGCGGGCCGTCGATCAGCAGCGAGCTTTGCTGTTCGTGGGCAAGCAGGGTGGCTTCGCGGACTTTCTCCACTTCTTCACCGCTGGCCGAGTCGCCGCTGGAATAGCTGATCATCGCCACGCGCGGCGTAATACCGAACGCGGCCGCCGAGTCGGCGCTTTGCAGGGCAATCTCTGCCAATTCCGCAGCGCTGGGGTGCGGGTTCATCACGCAATCGCCGTACACCAGCACCTGCTCGGGGAACAGCATAAAGAACACCGACGACACCAGGGTGCAGCCCGGCGCGGTCTTGATCAGTTGTAGGGCAGGGCGGATGGTGTTGGCGGTGGAGTGGATAACGCCTGAGACCAGACCGTCCACTTCATCCAGCGCGAGCATCATGGTGGCGATCACCACGGTGTCTTCCAGTTGCTGCTCGGCCATCGGCGCATTGAGGCTCTTGCTCTTGCGCAGGGCCACCATCGGCTCGACATAGCGCTGGCGAATCAGGTCCGGGTCGAGAATCTCCAGGCCCTCGGGCAATTCGATGCCCTGGGCGCGGGCGACGGCTTCGACATCCTCAGGTTTGGCCAGCAATACACAGCGGGCGATGCCGCGGGCCTGGCAGATGGCGGCGGCTTGCACGGTCAGCGGCTCGCTGCCTTCGGGCAACACGATGCGCTTGTTGGCGGCCTGGGCGCGCTGGATCAACTGATAGCGGAACACCGCCGGCGACAGGCGCATCTCCCGTGGCGTGCCGCAGCGTTGGTGCAGCCAGCGCGCATCGAGGTGGCTGGCAACGAAGTCGGTGATGATCTCCGCGCGCTCGCGGTCATCGATGGGGATCTCTTTGTTCAGGCTGTTGAGTTGGTTGGCGGTATCAAACGAGCCGGTGCTCACCGACAGCACCGGCAGCCCGGCCTGGAAGGCGCCACGGCACAGATCCATGATGCGCGGGTCGGGCAGGGTGTCGCTGGTCAGCAGCAGGCCGGCCAAGGGCACGCCATTGATCGCGGCCAGGCTGACGGCGAGGATGATGTCATCGCGGTCGCCGGGGGTGACCACCAGCACGCCGGGCTTGAGCAGCTCCACGGTATTACGCATGGTGCGGGCGCAGATGATGATCTTGGTCATGCGCCGGGTTTCGTAGTCGCCCGCGTTAAGCACCTGCGCGCCCATCAGGTCGGCCACGTCGCGGGTGCGCGGGGCGTTCAGTTCGGGTTGGTAGGGAATGCAGCCGAGCAGGCGGAAATCGCCACTGCGCAACAATGGCGAATGCTCTTTGAGGCGTGCGGAGAAAGCCTCCATGCTTTCGTCGGTGCGCACCTTGTTAAGGATCACGCCGAGGACTTTTGGATCTTTCGGGCCGCCAAATAGCTGGGCCTGCAATTCCACGCGGCCCGAAAGCTCGGTGAGCACTTCGTTTTCCGGCGCCGAGACCAGGATTACTTCTGCGTCCAGGCTCTTGGCCAGGTGCAGATTGACCCGTGCGGCATAGCTGGCGTTGCGGGTCGGCACCATGCCTTCGACGATCAATACGTCCTTGCCCACAGCGGCCTGCTGATACAACGTGATGATTTCTTCCAGCAGCTCATCGAGCTGGCCGTCGCCGAGCATGCGCTCTACGTGGGCCAGGCCCAGGGGCTGTGGCGGCTTGAGGCCGTGGGTGCGTGCCACCAGTTCGGTGGAGCGTTCGGGGCCAGTGTCGCCAGGATGCGGCTGGGCAATGGGTTTGAAGAAACCGACTTTGAGCCCGGCCCGTTCAAGGGTGCGCACCAGCCCAAGGCTGATGGAGGTCAGACCCACACCAAAATCGGTGGGCGCGATAAAAAAAGTCTGCATGCGAATTCTCTGGAGGTGCATGGCTTGGGTGGCGCTCTATGGCTGAGCGTCTACCGCGAATCAGGCGCCAAGGTTATCGTTATTCGAGTGCTTGCGCACACCAGCCGCAGGCAAAGGGCTGGCCTATTTTTTCCAGGCGTTGCGCGGGGTCGAGTACCCAGGCGCGGGACTGCCATGGCGGCTGATGGCGCAGGTGCTGGGTGTGGCCGCAGGACAGCTCGGCGACCCAGTGTTGGTCGTCGTCCTGATGGAAACCGGTGATCGTCGAGTCGCGTGTGTGACCCCGTCTGTCCGGGTTGTGTTCGCTTTCGGGCAAATCCTTGTTTAGACTTGTCCGTTCTTCATTCTTATGCAAAAGGTCTCGCCCCATGACGATCGCCGCTAACAAGGCTGTCTCCATCGACTATACCCTGACCAACGACGCTGGTGAGGTCATCGACAGCTCCGCCGGCGGCGCGCCGCTGGTCTACCTGCAAGGTGCAGGTAACATCATCCCAGGCCTGGAAAAGGCCCTGGAAGGCAAGAGCGTCGGTGATGAGCTGACCGTTGCCGTAGAACCAGAAGATGCCTACGGCGAGTACTCGGCCGAACTGGTCAGCACCCTGAGCCGCAGCATGTTCGAAGGCGTTGACGAGCTGGAAGTGGGCATGCAGTTCCACGCTTCCGCGCCGGACGGCCAAATGCAGATCGTGACCATCCGCGACCTGGACGGCGACGACGTAACCGTCGACGGCAACCACCCACTGGCTGGCCAGCGCCTGAACTTCAAAGTGAAGATCGTGGCCATCCGCGACGCTTCCCAAGAAGAAGTGGCTCACGGCCACGTTCACGGTGAAGGCGGTCACCAGCACTGATTGATGCATTGATCAACTGGTTGCAAAAACGCCCCGACTGGTTCGGGGCGTTTTTTTTGTGCCCCAAAAAAGTATGGGGTCTAAATGTGGGAGGGGGCTTGTGTGGGAGGGGGCTTGCCCCCGATGGCAGTGTGTCAGTCACTGCATTTGTAGCTGACCCACCGCTATCGGGGGCAAGCCCCCTCCCACAAGGAGAGTTGTGGTGATTTCGTGAACAAACAAAAATGCCCCGGACCTTTCGATCCGGGGCATTTCTTAACTGTTTCACAACCTGGGTTGTGTTGCAGTTGTTACCACTTAGGCTGCAGCAGCGACGCTCAGAGCCTTGATGTGGCCATTCAGACGGCTCTTATGACGAGCGGCCTTGTTCTTGTGGATGATGCCTTTATCGGCCATACGGTCGATAACAGGCACAGCCAGAACGTAAGCAGCTTGTGCTTTTTCAGCGTCTTTGGTGTCGATGGCTTTAACTACATTCTTGATGTAGGTACGAACCATGGAACGCAGGCTGGCGTTGTGGCTGCGACGCTTCTCAGCCTGTTTTGCACGTTTTTTGGCGGAAGGTGTGTTGGCCACCGTCGAGCTCCTCGAAAGACTTTTTAGGAAATAGCAAACAAAATAGGCCGCGAATCATGCCGATGACTTGATGTGTTGTCAAGGGCGGCTGATGCGAACTGCTGAGTGGTCGATCTGAAGAGGCGGGTGATTTATTTCCGGCGCTTGACCTGTAAACTCGCGAGCTTTGGCTCTGTGCTGTTTTGCAGGCGCGCAGTATCGCATAAGTAGGCGCGTTGTTCGCCTGCTGTTTATCTAATAGGCGCAAACTCTTTCAATGAACCTCCTCAAATCGTTGGCTGCCGTCAGCTCTATCACGATGATCTCCCGGGTTTTGGGGTTCGTGCGCGACACCCTGTTGGCGCGCATTTTTGGCGCCAGCATGGCCACGGATGCCTTCTTTATTGCCTTTAAATTGCCCAACCTGCTGCGACGGATCTTCGCGGAAGGTGCATTTTCCCAGGCGTTTGTCCCGATCCTGGCCGAATACAAGACCCAGCAGGGCGAGGAGGCGACCCGCACCTTTATTGCCTATGTTTCGGGCCTGCTGACCCTGGTGTTGATGGGGGTGACCATCCTCGGCATGCTCGCCGCCCCCTGGGTGATCTGGGCCACGGCGCCCGGTTTTGCCAATACCCCGGAAAAATTCGCGCTGACCACCGACCTGTTGCGGGTGACCTTTCCTTATATATTGCTGATCTCGCTGTCGTCGCTGGCCGGGGCGATCCTCAATACCTGGAACCGTTTCTCGGTGCCGGCGTTCGTGCCGACCCTGCTTAACGTCAGCATGATCATCTTCGCGCTGTTCCTGACGCCTTATTTCGATCCACCAGTCATGGCTTTGGGCTGGGCCGTGCTGGCCGGTGGCCTGGCGCAACTGCTCTACCAACTGCCGCACCTGAAAAAAATCGGCATGCTCGTACTGCCACGCCTGAACCTCAAGGACACCGGCGTATGGCGCGTGATGCGCAATATGTTGCCGGCGATCCTTGGCGTGTCGGTGAGCCAGATTTCCCTGATCATCAATACGGCATTTGCCTCGCTGCTGGTCTCGGGCTCGGTGTCGTGGATGTACTACGCCGACCGTCTGATGGAGTTGCCGTCCGGCGTGCTGGGCGTGGCGCTGGGCACGATTTTGCTGCCAACGCTGTCGCGCACCTACGCCAGCAAGGACCGCCAGGAATACTCGCGCATCCTCGATTGGGGCCTGCGCCTGTGCTTTGTGCTAGTGTTGCCGTGTTCCCTGGCTTTGGGGATTCTGGCCGAGCCGCTGACGGTATCGCTGTTCCAATACGGCCAATTCAGTGCATTTGACGCCTCCATGACCCAGCGTGCGTTGATTGCGTATTCCGTTGGCCTGCTGGGTATCATCGTGATCAAGGTGCTGGCCCCAGGCTTCTATGCGCAGCAAAACATCCGTACGCCGGTGAAAATCGCAATATTCACGCTGATCGTCACGCAACTGCTCAACCTGGTGTTTATCGGCCCGCTGGCCCATGCCGGCCTGGCGCTGGCGATCAGTGCGGGTGCGTGCATCAACGCCGGCCTGCTGTTTTATCAACTGCGCAAGCAGCAGATGTTCCAGCCGCAGCCGGGCTGGGGGCTGTTTGCCCTCAAGCTGCTGGTGGCAGTGGGTGCGATGTCGGCAGTGTTGCTGGGCCTGATGCACTTTATGCCCGCCTGGGACGAGGGCCATATGCTGGAGCGCTTCATGCGTTTGGGGGTATTGGTCGTGGCTGGCGTGGTGGTGTACTTCGGGATGTTGCTGCTGCAAGGCTTCCGTCTACGGGATTTCAATCGCAAGTCGTTGGGATAGAGACATTCCAGCGATAAAACCGTTGTTTTATCGATTCGACCCATTTGGCCTGTTCTGTTGCCTGTCGTCCGGGGCCGGGTGTGGTTATAATCGACCACTTTATGAGCAAGAAGCGCGTTATGCAGCTGGTTCGAGGTCTCCACAACCTGCGCCCCCAGCATCGGGGCTGCGTCGCCACTATTGGCAACTTTGACGGTGTTCACCGTGGCCACCAGGCTATCCTGGCCCGGCTGCGCGAGCGTGCGGTCGAGTTGGGCGTGCCCAGCTGCGTGGTGATTTTTGAGCCACAGCCGCGGGAATACTTCACCCCCGAGACCGCGCCGGCGCGCCTGGCCCGCCTGCGGGACAAGCTGCAACTGCTGGCCGAAGAAGGCGTGGACCGCGTTCTCT
This sequence comes from Pseudomonas nabeulensis, assembly GCF_004682045.1. Lineage (GTDB taxonomy): Bacteria > Pseudomonadota > Gammaproteobacteria > Pseudomonadales > Pseudomonadaceae > Aquipseudomonas > Aquipseudomonas nabeulensis. Next base: position 25,362 of record NZ_QUZT01000007.1, on the reverse strand, counting down.
GCCTGGCTTTCAACCAGCGTTTGCAAAGCCTCAGCGCCGCCGAGTTCGTCGACCGGATCCTGGTGGATGGCCTGGGCGTACAGCATTTGGAGGTCGGTGACGACTTCCGCTTTGGTTGCGACCGCGTAGGCGATTTCGATTTCCTGCAACACGCCGGCGTCAACCAGGGGTTTACCGTCGAAGCCGCGCAAACCGTCGAACTGGACGGCCTGCGTGTGAGCAGTACCCAGGTGCGTAACGCCCTGGCTGCTGCCGACTTCGCGTTGGCCGAGCGCTTGCTCGGTCGCCCGTTCCGCATCGCCGGGCGGGTATTGCACGGCCAGAAGCTGGCGCGCCAATTGGGCACGCCGACCGCCAACGTGCAACTCAAGCGCCGTCGTGTGCCGCTCACCGGGGTTTACCTGGTCAGCGTCGATATTGACGGCCAATCGTGGCCGGGAGTCGCCAACATAGGCGTCAGGCCCACGGTTGCAGGTGATGGCAAGGCCCACCTGGAAGTTCACCTTTTGGATTTTGCCGGTGATCTATATGACCGGCGTTTGACGGTGGTTTTCCACCAGAAGCTGCGTGAAGAGCAGCGTTTCGCCTCCCTTGAGGCGTTGAAAACGGCGATCAATGCGGATGTCGCCGCCGCCCGTGCACTAGCCGCACCTAGCGCCCATCGCTAACCGAAGAGCCTTAAATGACCGACTATAAAGCCACGCTAAACCTTCCGGACACCGCCTTCCCAATGAAGGCCGGCCTGCCACAGCGCGAACCGCAGATCCTGCAGCGCTGGGACAGTATTGGCCTGTACGGAAAGTTGCGCGAAATTGGCAAGGATCGTCCGAAATTCGTCCTGCACGACGGCCCTCCTTATGCCAACGGCACCATTCACATCGGTCATGCGCTGAACAAGATTCTCAAGGACATGATCCTGCGCTCGAAAACCCTGTCGGGCTTCGACGCACCGTACGTGCCGGGTTGGGACTGCCACGGCCTGCCAATCGAACACAAAGTCGAAGTGACCTACGGCAAGAACCTGGGCGCGGACAAAACCCGCGAACTGTGCCGTGCCTACGCCACCGAGCAGATCGAAGGGCAGAAGTCCGAATTCATCCGCCTGGGTGTGCTGGGTGAGTGGGACAACCCCTACAAAACCATGAACTTCAAGAACGAGGCCGGTGAAATCCGCGCCTTGGCCGAAATCGTCAAGGGCGGTTTCGTGTTCAAGGGCCTCAAGCCGGTGAACTGGTGCTTCGACTGCGGTTCGGCCCTGGCTGAAGCGGAAGTCGAGTACGAAGACAAGAAGTCCTCGACCATCGACGTGGCCTTCCCGATTGCCGACGACGCCAAGCTGGCCGAGGCGTTTGGCCTGGCATCGCTGGCCAAGCCCGCCGCCATCGTGATCTGGACCACCACCCCGTGGACCATCCCCGCCAACCAGGCGCTCAACGTGCACCCGGAATTCACCTACGCCCTGGTGGACGTGGGTGATCGCCTGCTGGTGCTGGCCGAGGAAATGGTTGAAGCCTGCCTGGCGCGCTATGAGCTGCAAGGTTCGGTGATCGCCACCAGTACCGGTAAGGCGCTGGAGCTGATCAACTTCCGTCACCCGTTCTATGACCGTCTGTCGCCGGTGTACCTGGCTGATTACGTCGAGCTGGGCTCGGGCACTGGCGTGGTTCACTCCGCGCCCGCCTACGGCGTGGACGACTTCGTGACCTGCAAAGCCTACGGCATGGTCAACGATGACATCCTCAATCCGGTGCAGAGCAATGGCGTTTACGCGCCGTCGCTGGAGTTCTTCGGCGGCCAGTTCATCTTCAAGGCCAACGAACCGATCATCGACAAATTGAAGGAAGTCGGTTCGCTGCTGCACACCGAAACCATCAAGCACAGCTACATGCACTGCTGGCGCCACAAGACCCCGCTGATCTACCGCGCCACCGCGCAGTGGTTTATCGGCATGGACAAAGAGCCAACCAGCGGCGACACCCTGCGTGTTCGCTCGCTCAAGGCCATCGAAGACACCAAGTTCGTCCCGGCCTGGGGCCAGGCGCGCCTGCACTCGATGATCGCCAACCGCCCGGACTGGTGCATCTCCCGCCAGCGTAACTGGGGCGTGCCGATCCCGTTCTTCCTGAACAAGGAAAGCGGCGAGCTGCACCCACGTACCGTCGAGCTGATGGAAATCGTGGCCCAGCGCGTTGAGCAGGAAGGTATCGAAGCCTGGTTCAAGCTGGACGCCGCCGAACTGCTGGGCGACGAAGCGCCGCAGTACGACAAGATCAGCGACACCCTCGATGTATGGTTCGACTCCGGCACCACGCATTGGCACGTCCTGCGCGGTTCGCATCCGATGGGCCACGAGAGCGGCCCGCGTGCCGACCTGTACCTGGAAGGTTCGGACCAACACCGTGGCTGGTTCCACTCGTCCCTGCTGACCGGTTGCGCCATCGACAATCACGCCCCTTACCGCGAACTGCTGACCCACGGCTTCACCGTCGACGAGACGGGTCGCAAGATGTCCAAGTCGCTGAAAAACGTGATCGAGCCGAAAAAGATCAACGACACCCTGGGCGCCGACATCATGCGTCTGTGGGTGGCGTCGACTGACTACTCGGGTGAAATCGCCGTCTCGGACCAGATCCTGGCCCGCAGCGCCGACGCCTACCGTCGTATCCGTAATACCGCGCGCTTCCTGCTGTCGAACCTGACCGGCTTCAACCCGGCCACCGACATCCTGCCGGCCGAAGACATGCTGGCGCTGGATCGTTGGGCCGTGGACCGTACCCTGTTGCTGCAACGTGAGTTGCAGGAAAACTACGGCGAATACCGCTTCTGGAACGTTTACTCGAAGATCCACAACTTCTGCGTGCAGGAATTGGGCGGCTTCTACCTCGACATCATCAAGGACCGCCAGTACACCACCGGCGCAAACAGCAAGGCACGCCGCTCGGCGCAGACCGCGCTGTACCACATCTCTGAGGCGCTGGTGCGCTGGATCGCACCGATCCTGGCCTTTACCGCCGACGAACTGTGGGAGTACCTGCCGGGCGAGCGTAACGAGTCCGTGATGCTCAACACCTGGTACGAAGGCCTGACCGAACTGCCGGCCGACTTCGAACTGGGCCGTGCGTATTGGGAAGGTGTGATGGCCGTGAAGGTTGCGGTGAACAAGGAGCTGGAAGTACAGCGTGCGGCCAAGGCCGTCGGTGGCAACCTGCAAGCCGAAGTCACCCTGTTCGCCGAGGACGGCCTGACCGCGGACCTGGCCAAGCTGAGCAACGAACTGCGCTTCGTGCTGATCACTTCCACCGCGAGCCTGGCGCCATTCGCCCAAGCCCCGGCAGATGCGGTCGCGACCGAAGTCCCAGGCCTGAAACTCAAGGTGGTCAAGTCGGCTTTCGCCAAGTGCGCCCGTTGCTGGCACTGCCGTGAAGATGTCGGTGTGAACCCTGAGCATCCGGAAATCTGCGGTCGTTGCGTCGACAACATCAGCGGTAGCGGTGAGGTTCGCCACTATGCCTAAAGCCAGTCGTTTCGGACGTCTGGGCTGGCTCGTACTGAGTTTGCTGGTCCTGGTCATCGACCAGGTCAGCAAGGCTCATTTCGAAGGCTCCCTGCAGATGTTCCAGCAGATCGTGGTGATCCCGGATTACTTCAGCTGGACCCTGGCCTACAACACTGGCGCCGCTTTCAGCTTTTTGGCTGACAGTGGCGGCTGGCAACGCTGGTTGTTTGCCCTGATCGCCGTGGTGGTCAGTGCGGTGCTGGTGGTGTGGCTCAAGCGTTTGGGTCGCGATGACACCTGGCTGGCGATCGCCTTGGCACTGGTGTTGGGCGGCGCGTTGGGCAACCTGTACGACCGCATTGCCCTGGGCCATGTGATCGACTTTATTCTGGTGCATTGGCAGAACCGCTGGTACTTCCCGGCGTTCAACTTTGCCGACAGCGCCATCACCGTCGGTGCAATCATGCTGGCGTTGGATATGTTCAAAAGTAAGAAAACCGGAGAGACCGTCAATGACTGATCAGGTATTGGCTGAGCAACGCATCGGCCAGAACACGGAAGTCACCTTGCATTTCGCACTGCGCCTGGAGAATGGCGACACGGTCGACAGCACGTTCGACAAAGCCCCGGCCACGTTTAAAGTGGGCGACGGCAACCTGCTGCCGGGTTTCGAAGCGGCCCTGTTCGGCTTCAAGGCCGGCGACAAGCGCACCCTGCAGATCCTGCCGGAAAACGCCTTTGGCCAGCCCAACCCGCAAAACGTGCAGATCATCCCGCGTTCGCAGTTCGAAGGCATGGACCTGTCGGAAGGCCTGTTGGTGATCTTCAATGATGCGGCGAATACCGAGCTGCCAGGCGTGGTGAAAACCTTCGATGACACCCAAGTGACCATCGACTTCAACCACCCGTTGGCCGGTAAAACCTTGACCTTTGACGTTGAAATCATTGACGTTAAAGCAATCTGATCAGCACACCACGAATTAATGGCTGGTGTGGCTTATGTGGGAGGGGGCTTGCCCCCGATAGCGGTGGATCAGTCATCAATTTTTTGACTGATCCACCGCTATCGGGGGCAAGCCCCCTCCCACCTTTGATCTTCATTTTCAGTTGGGTTAGCGTCACACCTGACCCAAATTGCTGCAAGACACGAGGCACAGCATGCAAATCAAACTCGCCAACCCCCGTGGCTTCTGCGCCGGTGTGGACCGGGCGATCGAAATCGTCAACCGCGCCCTGGAAGTCTTCGGGCCGCCGATTTACGTGCGCCATGAAGTTGTCCACAACAAGTTCGTGGTCGAAGACCTGCGCGCTCGCGGCGCTATCTTTGTCGAAGAACTCGACCAGGTGCCGGACGACGTCATCGTTATCTTCAGCGCCCACGGTGTTTCCCAGGCAGTGCGTACCGAAGCGGCAGGCCGTGGCCTGAAAGTCTTCGACGCGACCTGCCCGTTGGTGACCAAGGTGCATATCGAAGTCGCGCGCTATAGCCGTGACGGCCGCGAGTGCATCCTGATCGGCCACGCCGGGCACCCGGAAGTCGAAGGCACCATGGGCCAATACGACGCCAGCAATGGCGGCGCGATCTACCTGGTGGAAGATGAAAAAGACGTCGCCAACCTGCAGGTGCACAACCCCGAGCGCCTGGCATTCGTGACCCAGACCACCTTGTCCATGGACGACACCAGCCGCGTGATCGATGCGCTGCGCACGCGTTTCCCGGCCATCGGCGGGCCGCGCAAGGATGATATCTGCTACGCCACGCAAAACCGCCAGGATGCGGTCAAGCAACTGGCCGATGAATGCGATGTGGTTCTGGTGGTCGGCAGCCCCAACAGCTCCAACTCCAACCGTTTGCGTGAGCTGGCTGAACGCATGGCCACACCGGCGTACCTGATCGACGGCGCTGAAGATATGCAGCGCAGCTGGTTCGATGGTGTCGAGCGTATCGGTATCACCGCCGGCGCCTCGGCTCCAGAAGTCCTGGTGCGTGGCGTGATCCAGCAACTGCACGCCTGGGGCGCCACGGGGGCCGAAGAGCTGGCCGGTCGTGAAGAGAACATCACCTTCTCGATGCCCAAGGAACTGCGGGTTCGCTCACTGCTCTGAGTGCCAGGGTGCCGGGTTGACCCCGGCACAGTGCCTGCTCGGCCTTGTCGCTGCGCAGGCTGATGCGCCCGCTGGGCGCCAGCACCACCTGATGCAGGCTTTGAGCGTGTTCCGTGGCGCATATATGCACGGTGCCGGCTCGGAATCCCCCGCCTGAAAACACTGGTTCACCCAAGCCGCTGAAGCGAACCTGGCTCTTGACTGGCCCGTTGCCGACAATCGAAACGCGGCCACTGGCTTGCCGCTCCAGCAGCACGGGGTTGTCATCATCCAGATGGCCACGCCCGCTCAAATCCAGGACGACGCGCCAGCCCTGGCTCCAATCCTCCCCCAATGCATAAATGACCACCGGCCGATTGCGGGTGATGGCCTCCATGCGCGCCAAACGTAGGCCTTGCGCAAGCGAGTGCGCTGCATTTTGTCGTTGTTGTGAGTCCAGCAGGCTCATGAAACTGGGCACTGCCAGGCTCGCCAACAGGCCGCTCACGATGAGCCCGAGCAAGAGTTCGATCAGGGTAAAACCGAGTTGTTTCATGGGCCATCCCTCCATAGATCCCGGCACAGACATAGGTATAGCGCCCGGCCCGTGGCGTTGAATGATGGCCTTTATGTCCAAAGTATTTCCCTTTGTTCCGGGAGCAGCGCAGGTGAAAAACCGACGCTAGTCTTGGGCCGCACAGCAGGATTTTCCTGCTTTTTCTTTGGCCTTCGACACGGATGACGACGGTAATGCTGGCTTGTCTCACTACATGTTCTCCCATTGCTTTGTCTCGGGGCCAAACCGGCATGACGCTGATCGAAGTGCTGGTGGCCGTGCTGATTCTTGCCGTTGGCCTGATGGGCGCAGCGGTGATTCAGCTCAATGCGCTCACTTACACCGACAGTTCCAGGATGGCCAGCCAGGCGAGTTTTATCGCCTACGACATGCTGGACCGGATTCGTGCCAATGCGGGGGCGGATTACGCTTGGGGCCGAGCCGACCGCGCCCCGGCAAGCTCGGCAAACGCCAGCGTGCGTGACCTGGACTTGCACGACTTCGAGGCCAATATCCTCGGTTTTGCCGGGGAGAGCGCCAGGGGTTCGGTGCAAATCAGTGCAGGCGAGGCGACCGTCAGTATCAGTTGGAGTGACCGCCGGGGCGCCAGGGAGACCTTCACGTTGAGCAGTCGCTTGGAGGCGGTGCAATGAGGTGCGATGCGCGAGGTTTCAGTCTGCTGGAGTTGTTGCTCGCCATGGCTCTTGGCCTGGTGCTGATGCTCGGGGTCAGTCAAGTGACGATCAGCTCGCGAGCGACCCATTTAAGCCAGCAGGCGGCAATGGCGCTGCAGGATGATGCGCGCTTTGCCCTTGGCAAGATGATCCGGGATATCCGCCAGGCTGGCATGTTTGGCTGCCAGGCGACGGCCTTTATCGACAATGCCCCCGTGGTATTTGACCAGCCCGTGAGCTGGAGCGATGGAGGCAGTTCAAAAGCATTGACGTTGGTAACGGCTGACGCCGACGGCGGGGGCAGGCCTGATTGGACAGTGCTGTCCGACTGCTTGAGAGTCGCCCAGGCCTACGCTGGGCATTCACCTGTGCCAGCCCCTGGGCAGCTACGTTTTGCAATACGCCAGCTGACTTACACCTTCGAATCGGGCCAGTTGAAGCTCAGTACGCCTGCCACTCCCGCCAAAACGGTGTTGCTGGATAACGTGCAGGCGTTCGATATCAGTTTTGGCGTGGCGGCCACGTCGACATCAGCCGCCGTGGTGCGCTACGACACCAGCCCGGCCGATGGGGCTTTGATACGCACTGTGCGTATCAAGATGACCTTGCAGGATCCGGACAGGCGGGTCAGGGACCAAACCTACAGCGTCGTCGCGGCGTTGCGAAACCGTTTGGGGTAGGGCGGCCATGGTAGTTATCAAGACAGATTCCATGGGGCAGGCGGGCATGGTCCTGCTGATCAGCCTTGTGTTCTTACTGTTGTTATCGCTGATGGGGCTGTCATCAATGCAAGGTGCTTTTACCCAGCAAAAAATGGCCGGCAGCCTCTGGCATGGGAACCAGTCATTTCAAAGTGCCGAGAGCGGTCTGAGGCAGGGGGAGACGAGTGTGCGGCGTACATCTGCAGCGTTGCCATTGTGCCCGTCGATGATTGCCTGCGCGCCGCCGGCTGAGGCATTTACGGTGATGGGCGCCGGGGTGAATCCAGTTTCAGGTATTGCATGGGTTGGGCTTAAGGGCGGTCTCTACGCTATTCAGTCTCTGGGGCCAGCCTTGGGGCTGGTCAATTCACCCGTTCAAACCCCGGCCATGTTGTACCGGGTGACGTCGGTGGGGCTGAGTGGTCAGTCGCGTACGGTCTTGGAAAGTCTGTACGCGCAGGTGGAGGCAGAGGGCGGCGTGCGGTTTCGACGCGTGGCATGGCGACAACTTCAATAAGGAGCAATGGGAATGGGCAAGGAATGCCAGGGCTTTACCCTGATCGAGTTACTGATCGCCGTGGCGATTATTGCGCTGTTGGCCGGGATCGCTTACCCCGGATACATCGCTCACATGAAAAAGGTCTATCGCACGGAAATTGTCGGGCTGCTGACCGAGCAGGCTCAGGTGCTGGAGCGCTTTTATACGAGGAACGGCACTTTTATTGATGCAGGCGGCGTCAGCGCGGGCAATGATCGCTATAGAATCACCGCAGCATTGAACCCCCAGGATTTTCATCTGCTGGCCTCGCCGGTCGTCGAGTCGGTGATGGCCGGTGATCCTTGCGGCGAATTCAGCCTCACCAGCGCCGGCGCGCGGGCCAACCCAGGTGCTGCACCTGACGTGTCGCGCAAGCTGTGCTGGGGGCAATGATGAGAGTGCTGGACGACTGGGCGCCGGGTGCGCTTGTTCCTATTTTTCGGCTGGATCAAATGATGGCAGAGCAACAGCAGGTAGTGATTGTCGGTGGCGGGGTCATCGGCTTGTTGACGGCGTTCAACCTGGCCTCTCGGGGGCAGACAGTTGCCTTGCTGGAGCGCGCAGGGCTGGGGCAGGAGTCATCCTGGGCTGGCGGTGGCATTGTTTCGCCGCTGTATCCGTGGCGCTACAGCCCGGCGGTCACTGCGTTGGCCCATTGGTCCCAGGATTTTTACCCGCAATTGGCGGCGCGCTTGTTTGCGGCCACGGGTGTCGATCCCGAGGTTCACACTACCGGGCTGTATTGGCTGGACCTGGATGATGAAGCCGAAGCACTGGCCTGGGCTGCCCGTGAAGGCCGGCCGCTGAGCAAGGTGGATGTCTCGGCCGCCCATGACGCGGTGCCGGTGCTGGGCGGCGGTTACTCCCAAGCGATCTACATGGCCAATGTGGCCAATGTGCGCAATCCTCGTCTGGTCAAATCCCTCAAGGCGGCACTGTTGGCGTTGCCAGGCGTGACGATTCACGAGCAGTGCCAAGTGACCGGGTTCGTCCTGGAGGGCGACCGTGTGGTGGGGGTGAATACGTCGCAAGGATCGATCCGCGGTGATCAGGTCGTGTTGGCGGCGGGGGCCTGGAGTGGTGAGTTGCTCGGTACGTTGGGCCTGGCACTGCCGGTGGAGCCGGTTAAAGGCCAGATGATCCTGTACAAATGCGCTTCAGACTTTTTGTCGAGCATGGTGCTGGCGAAGGGACGTTATGCGATTCCCCGGCGTGACGGACACATCCTGATCGGTAGCACCCTGGAACATGAGGGCTTCGACAAGACGCCTACCGAATCTGCGCTGGAAAGCCTCAAGGCCTCGGCGGTAGAGTTGATTCCCGCCCTGGCTGATGCCGAAGTGGTGGGGCATTGGGCTGGTTTGCGGCCGGGCTCACCGGAGGGCATTCCCTATATTGGCGAAGTACCCGGTTATAAAGGCCTTTGGCTCAATTGCGGGCATTACCGCAATGGCCTGGTGCTTGCGCCAGCGTCCTGCCAGCTGTTTGCAGACCTATTGCTGGGGCAGGCGCCGATTATCGACCCTACACCTTATGCGCCCGAAGGTCGGATCAACGCTGGATAGACTTCGGCCCCTGCTCCAGGTGCGCCTGGGTGCAGTACCACTCCTGGCGTGAGCTCAAGGCGCGATCCTGCGGCAGATGCACGCCGCAGTGGGCGCAACGCACCATCAACGCGGCGCCGGGCTCGCTGGTGCGTTGCTGCTTGGCGGCCGGGCTTTTGAATTTGCGCCAAAACCATACCGCAGCGGCAATAACAGCAATCCAGAACAGTAGACGAACCATGAGGGTGAGCTTCTCGACAAGGAATGCGCCAGTTTAGCCAAGGACATTGCAGGCGCACAGCGCAATAATGCTTGCCCACAAAAAAGGGAGCCCCGAGGGGCTCCCTTTTTGCGTTGCACCGACAGATATCAGTCGAACACACCGAAGGTCATGTAGCTGAACCACGAGCGGTCCTGGTTGTTGCCCAGGGCTTGCGGCTCTTCTTCTTCGATCACGTCGCCGTTCTCGTCGTGCGGCTTGAGGTCCGAAGGGATGGCGTCTTTCGCGTCCTGGAACTGCTTGATCACGTCCTGGTTCGCGCGGGTTTCACCCGGCGGCAGCGGTGGACGGGATTCGATCAGGCCCAAGGTGTACTTGCTCAGCCACGAGCGGTTGTCCGCTTCGGCGACCTGAGGTACGAACTGGCCGTCTTTCAGGCTTGGGTGATCCGGGTAGTTGAGTTTCAGGGTTTCCAGGCTGGTGGCGGCCAGCTCGTCCAGGTGCAGACGCTGGTAAGCCTCGGTCATCACGGCCAGGCCGTCACCCACGGAAGGGGTTTCCTGGAAGTTTTCAACTACATAGCGGCCACGGTTGGCGGCGGCGACGTAGGCCTGACGGGTCAGGTAGTAGTCAGCCACGTGGATCTCGTAGGAGGCCAGCAGGTTGCGCAGGTAGATCATGCGCTGCTTGGCGTCCGGCGCGTAGCGGCTGTTGGGGTAGCGGCTGGTCAGCTGGGCGAACTCGTTGTAGGAGTCGCGGGCAGCACCCGGGTCACGCTTGGTCATGTCCAGCGGCAGGAAGCGCGCCAGCAGGCCAACGTCCTGGTCGAACGAGGTCAGGCCCTTCATATAGTAGGCGTAGTCCACGTTCGGGTGTTGCGGGTGCAGGCGGATAAAACGCTCGGCGGCAGACTTGGCGGCTTCCGGCTCGGCGTTCTTGTAGTTGGCGTAGATCAACTCAAGTTGGGCCTGGTCGGCGTAGCGGCCGAACGGATAACGCGACTCCAGGGCCTTCAGCTTCGCTGTGGCGCTGGTGAAGCTATTATTGTCCAAGTCTTTCTGAGCCTGTTGGTACAACTCGACTTCGCTCAGGTTTTCGTCGACGACTTCCTTTGTTGACGAGCAAGCAGCAGTCATGGCGAGGATGGCGATCAGCAGCAGGTGTTTCACTTGCATGGCGGCTTGCGTCCCTATGACGGCCGCTGTCTTGGGCGGGGCCGTCCTGTTATGATGAGCGCCCCGTTGAAAGCCACGGGGCAAAAGACGCCGTATTTAACCACAAGCGCGCAGCCGAAACCAAAGGCTGTGCCACGCCTAGTCTGAGCATGTCCGATAAAATTGAACTTCGCGCAGAGGTGCCGTCCGAATTGGGCGGCCAACGCCTCGATCAAGTCGCCGCACAATTATTCGCTGAGCACTCGCGCTCGCGCCTTTCCGCCTGGATCAAAGACGGCCGCCTGACTGTGGATGGAGCGGTTATCCGCCCGCGAGACATAGTCCATGGTGGTGCGATTCTTGAGCTGACTGCCGAGCAGGAAGCCCAGGGAGAATGGGTCGCCCAGGACATCGAGCTGGACATCGTCTATGAAGACGACGACATCCTGGTCATCAACAAACCCGCAGGCCTGGTGGTTCACCCGGCGGCCGGGCACGCTGATGGCACCTTGCTCAATGCCTTGCTGCACCACGTGCCGGACATCATCAATGTGCCGCGCTGCGGCATCGTGCACCGTCTGGATAAGGACACCACCGGCTTGATGGTGGTGGCCAAGACCATTCAGGCGCAGACGCAGTTGGTCACACAACTGCAGAGCCGCAGCGTCAGCCGGATCTACGAGTGCATCGTGATCGGCGTCGTGGTGGCGGGTGGCAAGATCAACGCCCCAATCGGTCGCCACGGCCAGCAACGCCAGCGTATGGCGGTGATGGAAGGCGGCAAGCAGGCGGTGAGCCACTACCGTGTGCTCGAGCGTTTCCGCTCCCACACCCACGTGCGGGTCAAGCTGGAAACCGGCCGTACCCACCAGATTCGCGTGCACATGGCCCACATCAACTTCCCGTTGGTCGGCGATCCGGCCTACGGTGGACGCTTCCGCATTCCGCCGGCGGCTAGCGCGACCATGGTTGAATCGCTGAAGAATTTCCCGCGCCAGGCACTGCATGCACGTTTCCTGGAACTGGATCATCCGACGAGCGGTAAGCGGATGAGCTGGGAATCGCCACTGCCGGACGATCTGGTCTGGTTGTTGTCGCTGCTCAAGCAGGATCGCGAGGCGTTTATCGGATGAGTGACTGGCTGATTCCTGACTGGCCTGCGCCGGCTCAGGTCAAAGCCTGCGTCACCACCCGTGCGGGCGGCGTCAGCCTGGCGCCGTTCGACAGCCTCAACCTGGGCGATCATGTCGAGGACAGCCTGGAGGCTGTCCTTGAGAATCGCCGCCGTCTTAGTGATGCTTTCACTATTCAACCGGCCTGGTTGCGCCAGGTCCACGGTGTGACCGTGGTCGAGGCTGATCCAGGCCGAACGGCCGAAGCCGATGGCAGTTGGACCAGTACCCCCGGCATCGCCTGTACGTCCATGACCGCCGATTGCTTGCCAGCACTGTTTTGTAACCGTGCCGGCACCCGCGTCGCCGCCGCTCATGCCGGTTGGCGTGGGTTGGCGGCTGGCGTGCTGGAAGCCGCTTATGAAAGCCTGGACGCCGAGCCTGCCGATGTTCTGGTGTGGCTGGGCCCGGCCATTGGCCCGCAAGCCTTTGAAGTCGGCCCGGAAGTGCGTGAAGCCTTTATGCAGCAACTGCCGGCCAGCGCCGAAGCCTTCGTGCCAAGCCGCAATCCCGGCAAGTTCATGGCTGACATCTATAAGCTGGCGCGTCTGCGCCTGGCCGCACGGGGTGTCACCGCGGTGTATGGTGGCGGTTTCTGCACCGTGACCGACCCGCGCTTCTTTTCTTACCGCCGCAGCCCTCGCACGGGTCGGTTCGCCTCCCTTATCTGGCTTGAGCGCTAGACTCTTCTGACCTGCGTCAACTGTCCGACGCTTGAAACTCCCAGAATCCACCCCATCTATAAGGGTATCTGGCAGGTTTCTCTATTCAGGAAGTTTTATAGCTCCGGCCTGCTCAAAAGGAAGGTGACTAATGCGTATTGATCGTTTAACCAGCAAATTGCAGTTGGCGTTATCTGACTCCCAATCATTGGCGGTGGGCCTCGACCACCCGGCCATTGAGCCTGCGCACTTGATGCAGGCACTCCTGGAACAGCAAGGTGGTTCTATCAAGCCCTTGCTGATGCAGGTGGGCTTTGACGTCAATAGCCTGCGCAAGGAGTTGAGCAAAGAGCTCGACCAACTGCCGAAAATCCAAAATCCGACCGGCGACGTGAATATGTCCCAGGACCTGGCGCGCCTGCTCAACCAAGCAGACCGTCTGGCCCAGCAAAAGGGCGACCAGTTCATCTCCAGCGAACTGGTGCTGCTCGCCGCGATGGACGAAAACAGCAAGCTCGGCAAGTTGTTGCTGGGCCAGGGCGTGAGCAAGAAAGCCCTGGAGAACGCCATCAACAACCTGCGTGGCGGCGATGCGGTGAACGACCCCAACCATGAGGAGTCGCGCCAAGCCCTGGATAAGTACACCGTCGACCTGACCAAGCGCGCCGAAGACGGCAAACTTGACCCGGTGATCGGCCGTGACGACGAAATTCGTCGCACCATCCAGGTATTGCAACGTCGCACCAAGAACAACCCGGTGCTGATCGGTGAGCCTGGCGTGGGTAAAACCGCGATTGCCGAAGGCTTGGCCCAGCGCATCATCAATGGTGAAGTGCCGGACGGCCTTAAAGGCAAGCGCCTGCTGTCCTTGGACATGGGGGCGTTGATCGCCGGTGCCAAGTTCCGTGGTGAGTTCGAAGAGCGTCTGAAATCCCTGCTGACCGAACTGTCGAAGCAGGAAGGGCAGATCATTCTGTTTATCGACGAGCTGCACACCATGGTCGGCGCCGGTAAAGGCGAAGGCTCCATGGATGCGGGCAACATGCTCAAGCCAGCATTGGCGCGGGGTGAATTGCACTGCGTCGGTGCCACTACGCTCAACGAGTATCGCCAGTACATTGAAAAGGACGCGGCCCTTGAACGTCGCTTCCAGAAAGTGCTGGTGGAAGAACCGAGCGAAGAAGACACCATCGCGATCCTGCGTGGCCTGAAAGAGCGTTATGAGGTCCACCATAAGGTGGCGATCACTGACGGCGCGATCATTGCTGCGGCCAAATTGAGCCATCGCTATATCACCGACCGGCAGTTGCCCGACAAGGCCATCGACCTGATCGACGAGGCAGCCAGCCGCATTCGCATGGAGATCGACTCCAAGCCGGAAGTGCTCGACCGTCTGGATCGGCGCCTGATCCAACTGAAAGTTGAATCCCAGGCCCTGAAGAAAGAAGAAGACGACGCGGCGAAGAAACGCCTGGAAAAACTCCAGGAAGAAATCGTCCGCTTGGAACGCGAGTATTCGGACCTGGAAGAAATCTGGACCTCGGAAAAAGCCGAAGTGCAGGGCTCTGCGCAGATCCAGCAAAAGATCGAGCAGTCTCGCCAGGAATTGGAAGCGGCACGCCGTAAAGGCGACCTGAACCGCATGGCCGAGTTGCAGTACGGGGTGATCCCGGACCTGGAGCGCAGCCTGCAAATGGTCGACCAGCATGGCAAACCCGAGAACCAATTGCTGCGCAGCAAGGTGACCGAGGAGGAAATCGCCGAAGTCGTCTCGAAGTGGACCGGCATTCCGGTGTCGAAAATGCTCGAAGGTGAGCGCGACAAACTGCTGAAAATGGAAAGCCTGTTGCACGAACGTGTGATCGGTCAGGAAGAGGCCGTGGTGGCGGTGTCCAACGCGGTACGGCGTTCGCGGGCCGGTTTGTCCGACCCGAACCGTCCAAGCGGCTCGTTTATGTTCCTCGGCCCGACCGGTGTAGGTAAGACCGAGCTGTGCAAGGCCTTGGCCGAGTTCCTCTTTGATACTGAAGAGGCCATGGTGCGGATCGATATGTCCGAGTTCATGGAGAAACACTCGGTGGCACGCCTGATCGGTGCACCACCAGGCTATGTGGGCTACGAAGAGGGCGGTTACCTGACCGAAGCCGTGCGGCGTAAGCCTTACTCGGTGATCCTGTTGGATGAGGTCGAGAAGGCGCACCCGGATGTGTTCAACATCCTGTTGCAAGTGCTGGAAGATGGCCGCCTGACGGACAGCCACGGGCGTACCGTGGACTTCCGCAACACGGTGATCGTGATGACCTCCAACCTGGGCTCCGCACAGATCCAGGAGCTGGTAGGGGACCGTGAAGGCCAGCGCGCTGCTGTAATGGATGCGCTGACCAGTCACTTCCGTCCGGAGTTCATCAACCGGGTCGACGAAGTGGTGATCTTCGAGCCTCTGGCACGGGATCAGATCGCGGGCATCACCGAGATCCAGTTGGGTCGCCTGCGTGGCCGCCTGGCCGAGCGCGAGCTGGACCTGGTGTTGAGCAGCGAGGCGTTGGACAAGCTGATCGCGGTCGGTTACGACCCAGTGTATGGCGCACGGCCTCTGAAACGTGCGATCCAGCGCTGGATCGAGAACCCGCTGGCGCAGTTGATCCTGTCGGGCAGCTTTATGCCGGGCACCAGCGTCGAAGCGACGGTGGAGAACGACGAAATCGTCTTCCACTAAGGCCTGCCAGAGGCGCAATAAAAGAAGGCCCCGCATTGCGGGGCCTTTTTTTTTCGATAGGGCGTTGAACTGTAAGGAAAAGGCTTGTAAAGTGCGCCCCGCAACAACGTCAGCCCACGGGTTTCTTCTCCCCAAGAAGAAATCAGAAACAAGCGCAAATCATTGTCTTAAAAGCAATTTAAAGGGTTGACAGGGGTTTTTAAGATTGTAGAATAGCGCGCCTCAGACATGACAACGTAGCGATACGGAAGACTCGAAGAGAAGGTTGCATCGCAGTAGAAGTTGTACATTTGAAATATGTAGTTCCGTGATAGCTCAGTCGGTAGAGCAAATGACTGTTAATCATTGGGTCCCAGGTTCGAGTCCTGGTCACGGAGCCAATTTCAAATCGGGGTATAGCGCAGTCCGGTAGCGCGCCTGCTTTGGGAGCAGGATGTCGGGAGTTCGAATCCCCCTACCCCGACCATATTTGGGTCGTTAGCTCAGTTGGTAGAGCAGTTGGCTTTTAACCAATTGGTCGTAGGTTCGAATCCCACACGACCCACCATTTTTGAGACCAGTTCAGGCTGGAATCGAATCTTAAGATCAGAGGCCAAAAGCGCTGATCGAAGAAGGCGACTGAAAGGTCGCCTTTTTTTTACCGGGGTATAGCGCAGTCCGGTAGCGCGCCTGCTTTGGGAGCAGGATGTCGGGAGTTCGAATCCCCCTACCCCGACCATATTAAAAATCCTCGTATCGAAAGATACGGGGATTTTTTTTGTCTGTGAAAAACTCCCAATCCACTGGAGATCAAATGTGGGAGGGGGCTTGCCCCCGATGACGGTGTATCAGTGGTATATGATTCCACTGACCCACCGCTATCGGGAGCAAGCCCCCTCCCACATTGATTGAGTTTCTCCAGGGACGATGCTGTTAGTGCAGCTTGAGACGCGGCTCAGTCCCGCGCCCAATCTTGCTGCCCAGCATCAGCATGGCCGTACGGAAAAACCCATACAGCGCCATCTGGTGCATGCGGTACAACGACACATAAAACATCCGCGCCAGCCATCCCTCCAGCATCACGCTGCCGGTCAGGTTACCCATTAAGTTACCCACAGCGGAAAAACGCGACAACGAAATCAGCGAGCCATAGTCGGTGTACTTGTAGCTCGGCAGGTCCTTGCCCTCGATACGCAGCTTCAACGATTTTGCCAACAACGAAGCCTGCTGGTGAGCCGCCTGGGCCCGTGGCGGCACGTTGCGGTCGGTGCCCGGTTGCGGGCAGGCGGCGCAGTCGCCAAAGGCGAAGATGTTTTCATCGCGGGTGGTTTGCAGCGTCGGCAACACCTGCAATTGGTTGATGCGGTTGGTTTCCAGGCCGTCGATGTCCTTGAGGAAGCCCGGTGCACGGATCCCGGCGGCCCATACCTTGAGGCTGGCGGGAATCACCTGGCCACTGCTGGTGATCAACGCGTCGGCTGTCACTTCGCTGACGGCCGAGTTGGTCAGTACCGTCACCCCAAGTTTCTCCAGGGTTTTATGCACAGGCCCGCCGATACGTTCCGGCAGGGCAGGGAGCACCCGTGGGCCGGCCTCAATCAGGGTGATGTGCATGTTTTCCGGCTTGATGCGGTCCAGGCCGTAAGCTGCGAGCTCATGGGCGGCGTTATGCAGCTCTGCCGCCAGCTCAACGCCGGTGGCACCTGCGCCGACGATGGCGACGCTGATCTTTTCTTCTACATCGGTCTGCCCGGCGTGGGCGCGCAGGTAGTGGTTGAGCAACTGCTGGTGGAAGCGCTCGGCCTGTTTGCGCGTATCGAGGAACAGACAGTGTTGCGCCGCGCCCTCGGTGCCGAAGTCGTTGGTAGTACTGCCGACTGCGATCACCAGGCTGTCGTAGCCCAGCACGCGCGCGGGCACCAGTTCGCGGCCTTCTTCATCGAGGGTGGCAGCCAGTTGGATTTTCTTCTGTTCACGGTCGAGCCCGCTCATGCGCCCCAGTTGGAACTCGAAGTGGTTCCATTTGGCTTGGGCGACATAATTGAGTTCGTCTTCCGAAGAGTTCAGCGAACCGGCGGCCACTTCGTGCAGCAGGGGCTTCCAGATATGGGTCAGGTTGGCGTCCACCAGCGTGATGCTGGCAGTGCCGCGCTTGCCCAGAGTCTTACCCAGGCGGGTAGCCAACTCCAGGCCGCCGGCGCCGCCGCCGACGATAATAATACGATGGGTCATGGGGATATCTCGCAAGGCTAAAAGAAATCGGAGCAGTTACCCTCGCGAGCGCCAGGCAGCTCATAGCGTCAGGTAACTCAAAAGGCGGCTCAGCAGACCAAGGCCGATCACGGCAACAAGCACCACGCCAAGGAGCAGCCACGGCCGGAAAGGCTTGCGCTCGACTCGGTTTTGGGAGAGTTGCAGGTACTCTTCGACATGCTGTTGGTCATCGGGGTTCAGGCGGCTGGTCATAAAGGCCTCGTCAGGTAGACGTTGCAAAAGGGCGCCACGTTACAGTCCGGGGGATCAGAGGCTGATGCCCACGTCGAATACTATGCTGCGGCCCAGGTTGTTGCGCAAGAAATCCGGCGCATCCGGATGGGCGAACAGCACCCGTGCAAAGGTCGGCCCCACCAGTGACAGCGAGCGCCAGCCTTGGCGCAGGTATTCCGTCGGGGGTGGAAAATGACTGTTGAGGTCGAGCACTTCGCGCTTGAGGCTGGTGAACGCGACGAGGTCCAGTTCGCCCAGGTCCATCCCGCGCTCTTTATAGTTGTGCGCTTTTTTGCGCAATGTGGGGGCCAGGCGCAGCAGGAATTCATGGGCCGGGATGCGTCGCGGCTTGGCTTCGCGCCGCACCAGTTGGCTCAGGGAAAAAGCGCTGCGTCGGCGCATCAGCTCATCGCGCCATTCGTCGTTCAGGCGCCGGCCTTCATCCAGCACGAAAAACACCTCGAAACTGGCATCGCGAAACAGCACGTCCGGCGGCTCTTGCCCGGCGGCGTGAAACTCTTCGGCACGGTAGGGCACATTCAAGCCTTGCAGCAGGCGCTGGCAGACCCAACGCTCGCGCTCCCATTTGCGGGCATTGGACAGGAACGCGTTGGCTTGTTCGGCCGCTACGGTGAGTAGGCGCAGGTAATCTGAGTCATCCATGTCACCAGCTTAGCGTTCAAATCATGACCGTAGGAAGTTCCGTTGAGAAAGGTCGGTGTAGACTGGCTGTCCGATTGATCAACCAACAGGGAGAGTGCCACCGTGATCAGTGCCGCAGTGCTGGCGCCGTCAACCCTCGGCATCGGATGGCTGTTGTATGTGCCGCTGGTGCTGTGGGCGACCCTGCGTTCGCCGTGGGTGGAGTTGTTCGCCGACCGGCGTCGCCAGCATTTATTGTTCGGCACGGTATTCGCGTTGTTCATGCTATGGCTGGTGCGGCGAGATTTTGATACCGGGGTTTCCTATCACTTTATCGGCATGACCGCCGTAACCCTGCTGTTGGACTGGCCCCTGGCAATTGTCGGGGGCTTCGCTGCCCAGTTGGGTTTGATGCTGTTGGGTCGCCAGGACTTGGCCGCGCTCGGCGTCAACGGCCTGTTGCTGATTGGGCTGCCGGTGCTGGTGACCGAAGCCTGTGCGCTGGTGGTGGAGCGTGCGCAACCGCGCAATCCGTTCATCTATATCTTCTGTTCCGGTTTTTTTGCCGCGGCATTGTCTGCGCTGCTGTGCCTGTTATTTGGGCTGGGACTGCTGTGGTTCGACGGGCGCTTTGCTATGCCGGAGTGGCTGGAAGATTTTGTCGGCTACCTATGGCTGATCATCTTCCCGGAAGCCTTTATCAACGGCATGGTGATCAGTGCCCTGGTGGTGTTTTGCCCGGAATGGCTGGAGACGTTCAACCGTACCCGATATCTGTCGGCGCCCTGGAAGGACGACGATTCGCAGCGTTGATCCAGATCAAATCCCGGGCGGGCGTGCAGGTCCATGCTCTGCGAAATTTTCCAGGAGCGCGGCATCATGAGTGTGTACGAGTGGGCACGGCAGGAGTTACGCAGAAGCCAGGACGCAGCGCAGGAAATCGGTTTCGACCCGGGTTTGACCTTGCGCGCCATGCTCAGCGCCGTGGTGCAGCAAAGCAAGGGCGTGCGCACCTTTGAAGACCTGGCCGACGAGCTGCAATACCTTGCAGAGAACCTCGACGACCAGCAGGAATACGCCTTTATGCGGCCTTAATGGCGCGGCGTCAGGTCTTCGGAAAATAGTTCGTCTTCGGCATCCGGGGCCACCGGAATCTTGTGTTCTTCCGCCGCCCAGGCGCCCAGGTCGATGAGTTTGCAACGGTCCGAGCAGAACGGCCGGTTGAGGTTGGTCGCTTTCCATTCCACGGGTGCACCGCAGGTTGGGCAGTCGACGGTCAAGGGTTGGCTCATGATCGGCCTCCACGCAAAGTAAGGTAAAAGTGGTGCAGTCGCTCGACCTCGCTGTGCAACCAGGCGAGGTCTCTGTCATTGACCAGCACATCATCGGCATGTTTCAGACGGTCTTCGCGGCTGGACTGGGCCTTGAGAATCGCCTGCACCTGCTGCTCGTTGATGCCGTCGCGCTGCAGGGTACGCTGAATCTGCAAGGATTGCGGCACGTCGATCACCAGAATGCGCTGGGTCATGCTGTACTGGCCGGACTCGATCAGCAGCGGTGACACCAGGATCGCGTAAGGCGAGCGCGCCCGCGCCAGGTGGCTGCGAATCTCCTCGCCAATCAGCGGGTGCAGCAGGGCTTCCAGCCAGCGGCGCTCATCGGGGACCTCAAAGATCAGTTTACGCAACGCGGCGCGGTCGAGCTGGCCGTCGGGCTGTAGCACGCCATCGCCAAAGTGTTCGGCAATACGGGCCAGGGCCGGCCGGCCAGGCTCCACCACCCAGCGGGCAGCATGATCGGCGTCCACCAGGTCGATGCCCAGGTCGATAAAGTGCTGGGCCGCCGCGCTTTTACCGCTGCCGATGCCGCCGGTGAGGCCAAGAATCCAGGGTGTTGCAACAGAAGTGGTCATCTGAAACCGACAGACTGCAAATAGAAGTCGGTTATTTGACCACCCCAGAGCAATGCAATCCAGCCGGCAATGGCCAGATACGGACCAAATGGCATGGGTGTCGATGCGTGGGTCTTGCGCACACGCATCAGGACCAACCCGACAATCACGCCCACCAGCGACGCCATCAGCAGTGTCATCGGCAGAATCTGCCAGCCGCCCCATGCCCCCAGTAATGCCATCAGCTTGAAGTCGCCGTGGCCCATGCCGTCCTTGCCGGTGAGCAATTTGAACAACCAGAACACGCTCCACAGGCTCATATAGCCGATCACCGCGCCCCACAGGGCGTCAGGCAATGTGGTCAGCAAGCCGAATCCATTGACGATCAGCCCCAGCCACAGCAAAGGCAGCACCAGCACATCGGGTAGCAATTGGTGATCGGCATCGATCAAGCTCATCGCCAGCAAGCCCCAACTCAGCAGTATGACTGCTCCCGCTTGCCAGCCGAACCCGAAGTGCCAGGCCACGAACGCAGTGATCAGCCCACAGGCCAGTTCCGTGAGCGGATAGCGGGCGCTGATCGGCCCCTTGCAATGGGCGCAGCGGCCCCGAAGCACCAGATAACTGAGCAGCGGGATATTTTCCCAGGGACGGATCGGATGATTGCAGTGCGGACAGCGGGAGTTGGGGTGCATCAGGTTGTAGGTCGGCCCGGCGGGTTCTGCCGGTAAGCCGAGCACTTCATGGGCCTGGGCGCGCCATTCGCGTTCGAGCATCTTTGGCAGGCGCCACACCAGCACATTGAGGAAGCTGCCGACGATCAACCCCAGCACCAACGCCAGCCAGACAAACGCCTGCGGATGTTCACTCAACAGCAGGCTCACAATGCACTCCCCAACTGAAATACCGGCAGGTACATGGCGATCACCAATGCGCCGACAATACCCCCCAACACCACCATGATCAGTGGTTCCATCAGACTGGTGAGGTTGTCGACCTGGTTATCCACATCGGTCTCGAAATGGTTGGCGACTTTTTCCAGCATGCGGTCAAGGGTGCCTGACTCCTCACCAATCGCCGTCATCTGGATCGCCATGCCCGGGAACAGGCCACTGCTGGCCATGGATTGATTCAACGGCATGCCGGTAGATACATCGTGACGCATATGCTCGATTGCCTGTTTGAACGGTGCGTTGCCCGCGGCCCCCGCCGCCGAGTCCAACGCCTGCACCAGCGGCACACCGGCGGCGAAAGTCGTGGACAGCGTGCGGGCGAAGCGGGCCACGCAAGAATGTCTCAGCAGTTTGCCTGCCAGGGGCGCTTTCAACAAACCTGCATCCAGCCAATGGCGAAAGCGGGGGTGAGTCTTGTAGGCCTGCCGCAGCCCCATGGCACCTATGCCCAGGCCAAACCCCAACACCCACCAGGCCTTTTGCATGAACGCCGACAAGGCGATGACGTGCAGGGTGAACTCGGGCAGTGTGCTGTCGACCCCGTCAAACAGGCTCTGAAATTGCGGTACGACATGGATCAAGAGAATGCTGGTGACAATGCCTGCAACCAACAGGACCGCAATCGGGTAAGTCATGGCCTTCTTGATCCTGGCCTTGAGCTGTTCGCTCTTTTCCCTGTGGATTGCCACACGCTCCAGCAGCGTTTCAAGCGCTCCGGACTGTTCGCCGGCGGCCACCAGGTTGCAATACAGCTCATCGAAATGCCGCGAGTGTTTGCGCAGCGCGTCTGCCAGGGCAAGACCGCTGGCGATCTCTTGTTTCAGCCCTTGCACCAGCTCACGGAGCGGGCGGCTGTCGACACCTTCGCTGATAATGTCGAAGGCCTGCAACAGCGGCACCCCGGCCCGCAACAGTGTGGCCAATTGTCGAGTGAACAGCGTGATATCCGTCGTTTTGATCGGGCGGGTGAGGCTCGGCAGCGCGGGATACTGCTTGCGAACCCGGTCGGGGCTGATGCCTTGCTGGCGCAGTTGTGCCTTGATCAAGGCGGGGTTGTGCCCCCTGATTTGCCCTGCCACTCGGCGCCCGTTGCGGTTGATGCCTTCCCAGGCGTAGATCGTTGAAGCGTTGTCCATGTCGTGGTTCTGCACAGAGATCGTCGAAGATTTATAGCTTAGTCAGGTGACGGATTCGGGCAGGCCGATGGCGGTGGTTAAAATGTCAGAATGTGCGTCTTGCAGGCGCCTGGCTGCGTGCGGATGAGTACACTGGCGCCGCGGCACAACACGGGGCGCAGGATGCGCCTTGTCATGAGTTCTATCCTGGAGAGTGAATGTGATACGTCAAAAAGGTTTTACCCTGATCGAGCTGTTGATCGTCGTGGCAATCATCGGCATCTTGGCCACCATCGGCCTGCCGATGTACACCACACACCAGGCCAAGGCCAAGTTCACCGCCGGCCTGGCTGAAATCACGGCGTTGAAGGCCGGGTATGAGTCCACCATCAACCAAGGCACGGTGCCGACCCTGGAATTGATCGGCGGCACCAGCAAGACCACCGCCAATTGCGCTATCGACGTCACCGGCGACGTGGCCACCGGCGCGGGCACCATCAGTTGCGAAATCCTCGACGCTCCCGCGCCGGTGCTGAACAAGATCATCACCCTGACGCGCAGCGCCACCACCGGCTGGAAATGCACCACGACAGCTGAAGAAAAATATGTCGCCAAGGGATGCGGCGTCGACGGGGCATAACTGCTACACCTTTCACATGGACGCAGAGGTGGTCGATGGCGTTAACCGTACAGCAGCGCGGCAGTATTTTCCTGGCAGTAACGGCTTGTTTGCTGGTCATTGGCGTATGTGCACCGTTCAGCGGGCACGACGTGCAGCGAGTGATGCAGATTGCCATTGGGCTTTGCGCGGTGCTGTATGGGCTGTCGGTTGCTCCTGTCGAGCGCTTGGTGGACCGGGCTACCGCCCTGGGTCTGGTGCTGATCATCGTGCTGGGGCTGGTGTCCTCGTTATTGGCGCACCAGCCGCTCTGGGCCTTCACCGAAGTGGCGCTGTTTATCAGTTGTGGAGCCATCGCGGTGGCCTTCGCCTTGTTTCGGCGTCGTGGCGGTGAACGTCTGGACCGGACCCTGATCCTAGTCGTGACGGCGCTGTGCCTGATCAAATCGACGCAATATCTGTACGCGGCGGGGCTTGCGTTCAGCAGTGGCGAGCCGACGCTGGACACCGACCTATTGTTATCGAGTTTTTCCAATAAACGGTTTTACGGCCAGTTCCAGACATTCACCCTGCCGTTGTTGGCACTGCCTTTATTGATCCCGACTGTTTCCCGCCCCTTCAAGGGCTTGGTGTTCACGCTGCTGTGTGTCTGGTGGTTGATCGCCATCAGCGGCGGCACGCGCGGTACCTGGCTCGGAATGGGCATCGCGGGCGTGATACTGGCGGTCATTGGGCCCTGGGGCCGGCGTTGGGTGGGTTGGCAACTGGCGGCGTTAGGCGGTGGGCTGATGCTGTATTGGCTCATGTTTACCGTGTTGGCGGACCATCTGGGCATTGAGGTTGTCAGCGCTGCCAGCGATCGCCTCACCACTTCATTGTCGGGCCGTGGGCCGATCTGGTGGCAGGCGTGGCACATGATCGTCGAGCGCCCTTGGCTGGGCTTCGGGCCTATGCACTTTGCCGATATTGCCAACAAGATTGCCGCTCACCCGCATCAAGCCATCCTGCAATGGGCCAGCGAATGGGGCGTGCCTTCGGCGTTGTGCGTGGCGGTTTTGGCGTGGCGGGGTGGCTGGGCCACGGTCGGAGAGCTGCGCGACGGGGCGGTGTCCAGTGAGCGCGTGGACCTGCTGCGGTTATGCTTGTTCGCGGCGTTGATCGGTGCGCTGGTGCAAGCGATGGTCGACGGCGTCATTGTGATGCCCAATTCCCAGGTGTGGTTGGCGTTGGTTGTGGGCTGGCTGATGGCACTGCATGTAGGGCGAACCCCGGCGTCGGCTGCGCTGCCGTTGGCTTGGGGCGCATGGAAAACGTTGAGTGTGATAGCCGTTGGTCTGCTGATCGTTATCGCAGTTCGTGATGTCCCACATATCGCGCAAGCCCAGCAGCAGTACCTCGACACCCATGACAACTTGCTGCAGCCGCGCTTTTGGGCCCAGGGCGTGATTGCCCGCTAAAGCCCGCAAGTTGCCGGACGCCCCATGCGGTGCTAGCTTTAGCCCACCGCCCGTGTAGCTCAGTTGGTAGAGCAGCGCACTCGTAACGCGAAGGTCGCAGGTTCGATTCCTGTCTCGGGCAAAAAGGCAGCACTGTTTCAAAGGCAATGCTTCAAAGGCAATGTTTTCAGATGATCCCAAGAATGGTTCTGAAGGCCAGACGTGCCGGCATTCGTGCCTGCTCTTTTGTATCTGCGCAACCTGATGTCCCAGATGCATCCCCATTCCTCGATCCAAAGAGAACAACATGACCACGACTGAAATGACCCAGGAAGTTCGGCATCAAGCAGCCCTCGAAAAATACCTCGAGGAATCGCCGCAGCTTAAAGAAGAGATCAAAGACCTGAGCGCTGATGATCAGCGTGACCAGATCCAGTGGGCATTTGAGGACGAGGCCGAGAGCCAGGGCTA
The DNA here is from genome assembly GCF_004682045.1 of Pseudomonas nabeulensis. Classification (GTDB taxonomy): domain Bacteria; phylum Pseudomonadota; class Gammaproteobacteria; order Pseudomonadales; family Pseudomonadaceae; genus Aquipseudomonas; species Aquipseudomonas nabeulensis. The sequence goes on along the minus strand of NZ_QUZT01000007.1, from coordinate 251 downwards.
CCAGCCTTGGGAGCTGACCCTCAAGTACACCTCGACAGCGGAAGAATTCGAAGCCGCACGCCTGGCCTTGCACAAAGAGGCAGCCGAGGTGCTGGGTGTCGAGTGGGACGAATATTGCGAGATGAATGATCTCGTCGTCTGATGTAGTGAGCGGGCTTGCCCCGCGCTGGGGGGCGGAGCCGCCCCAAATCCATACACCTCGGTCCAACTGACACACCACGGCGCCTGGTTTTAGGGCGGCTTCGCCCCCC